>DPGK01000040.1:6387-81451 GCA_003523225.1 Clostridiales bacterium | reverse complement strand
CGACACGCGGCGACCCCGCCGATCATAAATGTAAGATCAGATCAAAGCTCCCCGAAAAGCTCCAGCGCCTCACGCGCAGCCTCCTGCTCCGCCGCGCGCTTGCTGTGCGCGCTGCCGGTGCCGATTATGTTGGAATTAAGCCTTGCCTCAACGCGGAATGTCTTGGCGTGGTCGGGACCCGACGAATCTACCGTGACATACTCAAGGATCTCACCCTCCGAGCGTTGCACAAGCTGCTGAAGCAGGGTCTTGTAATCCGCCCCGTGCCACATACGCAGGATCTCTCCGGTCATATCGTCGATAAGGGGCAGAAGATACCTCTTGACCGCAGCTTTTCCCGCTCCCGGCTCCGGGTCGTCTCCGCCGTCAAGGTACACCGCCGCCAGCAGTGCCTCAAAAGCGTCGGCAAGTATGGATTTGCGCTCCCTGCCGCCATTTTTTTCTTCACCGTTTCCGAGCAGAAGATACTTCCCAAGCCCGATTTCCCCCGCATACACCGACAGCGCCTTTTCGCACACCAGCTCAGCGCGCATACGCGTCAGCTCACCCTCCGGATTATCGGGAAAACGAAGGAAAATATGCTCGCTCGTTATCACAGAAAGCACCGAATCTCCGAGAAATTCCAGCCTTTCGTTGCAGTTCAGATGCTCCCCTCTGTGCTCGTTGGAGTATGAGGAATGCGTCAGCGCCTCAAGCAGAAGCTGACGGTTACGGAAGCTGTGACCTATTCGTTCTTCAAGCTCGCCTACATTTTCCGGCAGAAGATTTTCTCCCGGAAAATGAATATTATTTTCCACCGACATTTTCACGGCTCCTTTCGGATACTTCCGCACTCTCCTGAGTCTGCGACGGCGCAGGTTCGGGAGTAAAACTCTTTATTTCTCTTACAATACTCATAATAACGCCGGTATTTGCGTAGTTTATCGCCTGTCTTATGGCGTTTTTTACCGCGTTGGCGTTTGACGACCCGTGTGCCTTTATGACGGGCTTTGAAATTCCAAGCAGCGGAGCGCCGCCGTACTCGGAGGGATCAAATCGCTTTTTCACATCTGCGATCTTTCCCTTGATAAGAAGACCGGATATTTTGGATACAGCATCGGCGTAGAAG
This sequence comes from Clostridiales bacterium, assembly GCA_003523225.1. Taxonomy (GTDB): domain Bacteria; phylum Bacillota; class Clostridia; order Oscillospirales; family CAG-272; genus CAG-390. Next base: position 80,343 of record DPGK01000040.1, on the reverse strand, counting down.
ATGTCTTTCATGGTGGAAAGCATCATCTTGCCCATACCCTCGACACATTTAAGCAGGATATTTCCGGTAAAGCCATCGGTCACAAGCACATCGCACGCGTTTTTGGAGAGCTTATCCGCTTCAACATTTCCGACAAAATTAATTCCCGGAAGCTCGCTTAGTCTGCGATAGCTCTTAAGCTGAAGCTCGGTTCCCTTGCACTCCTCGGCGCCGTTATTCAGAAGTCCAACGCGCGGCGCCTGAAGCCCGTACACCTTGTGCATGAATATGCTGCCCATAATGGCAAACTGCTCAATGTATTCATCGGTAACAACGACATTTGCGCCCGAGTCGAGCAACAGCACCGGGGGCGACATCGGCAGAATACTTGCGATAGCCGCGCGGCGCACGCCCTTTATCTTGCGCACGATAAGCGTCGCTCCGGTAAAGAGCGCGCCGGTATTGCCGGTAGAGACCACTGCGTCTCCCCTTCCGTCGGCAAGCAGGCGCAGTGCCGTGCTCATCGAAGAATTGCTTTTTGAGCGCACTACCGACACCGGGTCGTCGGTCATTTCGATCACGGACTCGGTGTTTACAATATCAAACCGGCGAAGGTCGATACCGTCCTCGGCTGCAACATTTTCAATTGCCGCGCGATCACCCACAAGAATGAAGCTGGCATTATATTCGAGCGACGCAAGATAAGCGCCACGGACGACCTCACGCGGCGCATTGTCGCCGCCCATACAATCAACTATAATAATCATAATATAATACTGTATCCGTTTGTATTGTTTTACTGATAAAGAAGCAAAAAACAAATATCCGCCGTTATCTGACGGCAATCACGCTTTTACTTCTTCAAGGATCCCCGCAAGGGTCTCAAGCGCACGCGCGGCATACGCCTCGCCCCGCGCTTTCTTTCCTCCGCGCACGCGGGACGCAAGAGGAGCGATAATACCGAAATTTGCATTCATGGGGACAAACGAGCCGCCCTCCGAGCCGTGCGCAACATATGACGCCATAGCGCCCGTCATTGTCTCGCGCGGGAACGCGAAAGGAGCAAGCCCGCGGGCGCGCCGCGCAGCAGACATTCCCGCGACAAGCCCGGACGCTGCCGACTCGACATATCCCTCGACTCCCGTCATCTGCCCCGCAAAGTATACTCCGGGGCGGGAAATAAGCCCGTAGCTTTCGTCGAGCCTGCCGGGAGAGTCAAGATATGTGTTGCGGTGCATCACGCCGTATCGCAGAAACTCGGCGTTCTCAAGCCCCGGGATCATCGAAAATACCCTTTTCTGCTCCGGGAAAGCAAGATGAGTCTGAAAGCCGACAAGGTTGAACATAGTCCCCGCGCGGTCCTCCTTGCGCAGCTGAACCACCGCGTAATAATCGCGCCGATCCGGGTGGCGCGGGTCTGACAGTCCCACCGGCTTAAGCGGACCGAAGCGAAGCGTGTCCCGTCCGCGCCGCGCCATGACCTCTACCGGCATACATCCCTCAAAAACAGTCAGATCCTGCTGCTCCTCACGGTCAAAGTCATGCAGCTCCGCTTCCCGCGCGCTGATAAGAGCATCGTAAAAAGCGTCGTACTGCTCGCGCGTCATGGGGCAGTTGAGGTAATCCGCATCCCCCTTGCCGTATCGCGATGCAAAAAAGGCAATGTCAAGGTTGACGGTCTCGCCGTCAACGATAGGCGCAGCAGCGTCAAAAAAGTGCAGTCCGGAACAGCCAAGCTCGCCGGAAATATACTCCGCCATAGGAGCAGAAGTCAGCGGACCTGTCGCAATTACGGTTATCTCTCCCTCGGGAACTGACGAGACCTCACCGGAAATACACTCAATTAGCGGATGAGACCGTATTTTTTCGGTCACATAACCCGAAAACGCCTCACGGTCTACCGCAAGCGCCGAGCCGGCGGGAACGCGGCAGGCGTCCGCCGCCTCCATAATAAGCGACGACATACGCCGCATTTCCTCCTTGAGCAGACCGACCGCGTTTGAGGCGCTGTCTGAGCGGAGGGAGTTTGAGCAGACAAGCTCGCAGAATTTTTCGGAATGGTGCGCAGGAGTAAACTTTTCCGGCTTCATTTCGTAAAGTCTTACCTTTACTCCGCGCTGCGCCGCCTGCCATGCCGCCTCGCAGCCGGCAAGCCCTGCACCGTATACATTTATAAGATCCATTTTACGTTATCAACCTTTGCGGCGTGGCTCAGAACGGCACGTCTTCGTCTCCGGGCATCGGGGGACGGTCGTCCTCAAATCCCTCGGGCAGCTCCGGCATCTTGTCCTCCGGCGGAAAATCCTCCAAAGCAACTCCGGCGGCTTTGCGCGATGCGGATAGCTTTTCGCCATCGTCACCGCTTTCGGTTTCAGCCGCACGGCGGTATCCGCACGCCTCATTATGGCAGACTATTCCGCCTCCTCTGCCCTTTTTGCGGAAAAGCATACCTCCGCACTTCGGGCATTTTTCCGGCAGCGGAACATCCCATGTGGAAAAATCGCATTCGGGATAATGCTCACAGCTGTAAAATACAGAGCGGTTCCTGCCGTGTTTGATAAGCATTCTTCCGCCGCATTTGGGACAGCTGACGCCCTCAAGCTCATGCTCTATCTTTTTGTTGAATTTACACTTTGGATAATTGGCGCATGCATAAAAGCTGCCGTATCTTCCGCGCCGCAGGACCATAGGACCTCCGCAGAGCTCGCACTTCATTCCGGGAACCGGCTCGGCTTTTGCAGCCGTCTCGGTTTTGGGCGTTCCGTCCGGATTAAGCGGCTTTGTGTTGCGGCAGTTCGGATAGTTCGGACAGGCGGCAAACTTCCCGTACTTTCCGTTCCTTACGACCATAGTTGCGCCGCATTTGTCACATATAATATCGGTAAGCTCCGGCTCGACAGTGACCTTTTCATCCTTCATGCGCGCCTCGGCGCACTCCAGCTCGCGGGAAAAACCGTTCCAGAAGCCGGAAAGCACCTCCTGCATTGTGGTCTCGCCGTTCTCCACCGCGTCAAGCTCGTTTTCGATGTTTGCGGTAAAGCGGTAGTCCACTATATCCGCAAAGCTCTCCTTCATAAGCGCGGTCGTGACCTCGCCGAGCTGTGTCGGCACAAGCGCCTTACCCTCGCGGGTGACGTATCCGCGGGATATTATTGTGGAAATTATCGTGGCAAAGGTACTCGGTCTGCCGATGCCCTTTTCCTCAAGGAATTTAACAAGTGTTGCGTCATTGTAACGCGGCGGTGCTTCGGTGAAGTGCTTCTGAGCCGTCACCTCGTTTGTACTGAGGCTCTGCCCCTCACGCAGCTCCGGAATTCGCGGGTCGGGATTTTCTCCCTCCGCGTCGTGGTCGTCACTGCGCCGTGTATCATCGGTCGATTCCTCATAGACCGCCATATATCCGGCAAAAGAAACGGTATATCCTCCGGTGCGGAATATCCATCCGCTGTTTGCAAGGTCGACCGAAAGAGTTGAAAGACGCGCCGATTCCATCTGGCTTGAGACAAATCTTTCCCAGATGAGCTTATAAAGCTTATACTGGTCGGCGCTCAGATGCTGACGCACGGCGGACGGCTCAAGCTCGACTCTTGCGGGACGTATAGCTTCGTGCGCGTCCTGCGCGGACTTTCCGGTCTTGTAGGTGCGCGGCGATGCCGGGCAATATTCCTTGCCGTACTTTTCAACGATAAGCGCCCTTGCGGCGGTCTGAGCCTCCTCGGCGACGCGCTGTGAATCGGTACGCATATATGTGATAAGACCCTGTGTTCCGCCAAGCTCGGCTCCGAGATTAATTCCCTCGTAAAGCTCCTGCGCGGTCTTCATCGTGCGCGATGCCTGAAAGCCCAGCTTACGTGACGCCTCCTGCTGAAGCGTTGAGGTGATAAATGGAGGCGCCGGGGTCTTTACCTTTGTTCCTCGCCTGATGCTGCGCACGGTAAATGGCTTTCCCTCGACCGCAGAGGTGACGCGTTTCGCTTCTTCCTCGCTGTGTAGCTCCACGCGGTTTCCGCTCTCGTCTCCCCAGAATTTCACCGGGAAGCTGACCTGCCCGTCGGAAAGCATTGCGCTTACCGTCCAGTACTCGACAGGCACGAACGCGCGTATCTCCTCCTCACGCTCGACAATAATACGTGTTGCCACCGACTGAACTCTGCCCGCCGACAGCCCGTGCTGAACCTTTTTCCAAAGGAAAGGGCTGAGCTTATAGCCCACAATGCGGTCAAGCAGGCGGCGTGACTGCTGGGCATTGACAATATTCATGTCAATTGAGCGCGGGTGCTTGATGCCCTCCTTTACCGCCGTTTTGGTGATGGAATTGAAGGTCACACGCAGGGTCTTCTCTATCGGGATCCCAAGAGCCGTAGCAAGATGCCACGAGATAGCCTCGCCCTCGCGGTCAGGGTCGGTTGCAAAGTAGACCTTCGTCGCGTTGCGCGCATCCTTTTTTATCTCATTGATTATATCCGCCTTGCCGCGTATGTTGATATAGTGCGGCTCAAAGTTATTATCAATGTCGATGCCGAAGGTGCTTTTCGGCAGATCGCGGATATGCCCGTTTGATGCAACCACCTTATATCCCGAGCCGAGGTAGCTCTTGATTGCGGTCGCCTTGAAGGGCGACTCAATTATTATCAGATTAGACATTTATATAAAGAACCTTTCTGACCCAGAGCCGGTCGAGGCTCTGGTCAACTTTATTTTCTGGTATAAAATCCTCCGGGAACAGAGGCAACAAACCCGCGGATCTCAAGCTGGGTCAGCGCAGACATCAGCTCTCCCATTGAAAGCCCCAGCCGCATAAGCTGATCAATGGACAGCTTCTCCCCCGGCTTCATACCGTTATAAACAGTGCCGAGATTTCCGGAAAGCCCTGCTTCATCCGCGCTTTTCGACTCGACTGCACGACGTTCCTCAGTCGCCGCATCAGACACGCGCCTGTCGCGTGCATATGTCAGATGAAGCTTTGCGCTCTTTCCATCCGGCTTTTCCGGCTTGACGGCAGTACTGCTCTTCGTCTCACCGGCGCACACTCCGTACCTGTCATAAAGACCTCCGGTATAGTCCGAGATGCGCTCCGCCGCCGCAAGAGCGGTGTAGTCCATAGCCTCGCGCCACGGAAATTCATAAACCTTGATGATATCACGCGCCGACAGCGCCACGTTTGCGCCGTCGCGTATCAGAGTGTTTGTCCCCGAGGTGTTCGCATCACCTACATTTCCGGGAACGGCAAAAATATCCCTGCCCTGAACCAGTGCGCTGCGAGCGGTTATAAGCGCACCGGACTGCGCGTCTGCCTCAACAACAAGCGTGCCGAGTCCCAAGCCGCTGATTATACGGTTGCGAATGGGAAAATTCCTGCCATCGGGATGTGTGCCGGGAGGAAATTCGCTTATCACCGCACCGTGGGCGGCAATACAGTCCATAAGTCTTTTGTGCTGTGAGGGATAAGCCATGTCTATCCCGCAGCCAAGTACGGCGACGGTCGTGCCGCCGGAATCCAGCGCCGCGCATGCCGCAACACTGTCGATCCCAAGCGCCATACCGCTGACAAGCACGATTCCCGCCGCGCTCAGCTCATAGGATATTTTATACGCCGTGCGCATTCCGTATTCGCTCATTGAGCGTGTTCCTACCACTGATATGCTGACAAGCGAATCAATATCCGGCATATTTCCGCGGATGTAAAGCAGATAAGGCGGGTCGGCAATATCGGAAAGCCTGTGCGGATATCCCTCGCAGCCTTCGGTGACAAGCGTGATTCCCGTGCGGGTGCAGTAATCCATTATGGCTACGGCGCGTTCAAGGCTTTTGTCGGCAAGACGCGACGCCAAGCCGTCCGGAAGACCCGCGGCTTCAGTTTCCGCGGGGTCTGCTCTGTATACGTTGTAGGCATTACCGAATATTTCAAAAAGCCGGCGGTGAGCCGATCTTCCCGGGTACATTCGCAGGGACAGCCACACATCATAAAGACCGCACGACATACGAACACCTCTGAAAATTTTTTAATTCCGAGCGGCAGTATCCTCTCCACGGCAGAGCCACATGAATATCGCCGCCGCAACCGACGCATTGAGCGACTCAATGCCCGGTCCGCGTTCCATCGGCAGGATCGCCGACAGCTCGCACGCCGCCAGAGCCGCCTCTGACAGTCCGTGACCCTCGTTTCCGATAACGACACAGTCACTTGAACCGAGAGATAGCTCCCTTACATCCCGCGCGCCGTCGGAAAGCGCCGCCGCAACGGTGCGCCGTCCGGTCTTTCTGACTGCGGCAAGCGCGCACGGAAGATCGTCAGCAATAACTATACGGCGTGTAAACAGCGCTCCCATAGCCGCCCTGACCGTACGCGGGTTGTAAATATCCGCACAGTCGGAGGACAAAAGCAACGTGTCCACGCCCAGCGCCGCCGCAGTGCGTATGACGGTTCCGAGGTTGCCCGGATCGCGCAGCGACTCAAAAGCCATCATCCTGCCCTCTCCGAAAAGCTCATTTGCGTCCGCGGCAGACGCCATATTATCTATTGTAGCAATTTTACGGAGTTTGTCAATATATTTTGCCACAGTTATTATACCCTCGGGCGATTTTTCTTCGCAGATTTTGTCAAAAGCCGCATCCGAAAGTATATAAACACAATCCATATTATTTATATTATGGATCGAGATCTTTTCATTTACAAATTGAATAAGCTCATCCTTCTTGCTTTCAAGCAGAAAGACATGCTCAAGCTCGACGCCGCATGCGCACGCCTCGGCAAACAGCTTTTTGCCGTCAAAGCGGAAAAGCCGGGTCTTTTCCCGGTTCTTTTTTTCGGACAGAGACGCCGCCAGCATAACGGCGGGATTATGACGTGACGATATATAGGACAGCATATCCTGCCTCCCCGGTATCCCATCGGATTTTTGGCAATACAGAGTTGCCTCTCAAAGCTCCGGCGCAAAACGGAAATCGGACCGCGCGCCTTGCAAAGCGGAACGGATTTATCCGAAATGAGGGGCTGCTGCAAACGCCGATATCTGATATCAGCTATGCAGCAGCCCACTCCAATCCAAGTTAAAGGGCAGCCTTTGCTTTCTCGGCGAGAGCCGCGAAAACTTCCTTGTCGGAAACGGCGATCTCAGCCAGCATCTTGCGGTTGAGATCGATTCCGGCGAGCTTGAGTCCGTGCATGAAGGTTGAATAGTTCATGCCGTTGACCTTCGCCTGAGCGGAGATACGGGCGATCCACAGACGTCTGAAATCTCTCTTTCTCTGCTTGCGGCCGATGAATGCGTAGTTACCGCTCTTCATCACCGCCTGCTTTGCCATACGGAAATGCTTGCTCTTTGCGCCCCAGTAACCGCGGGCAGCCTTCAGGACTTTATTTCTTCTCTTGCGCGTCATCATCGCGCCTTTTACTCTTGCCATTTTTAATCTCCTTCTTAAGCCTTAGCCAAACTTATAATTGTTATTACGGTATCTGCGGCTTATTTGCCGATCATGGTGCGGATGTTGGAAGCCATCTTGCCCTGAACGTAATCGCCGGAACGAAGATGTCTCTTGCGCTTCTGATCCTTTATACCGAGCTTATGGCGGTGATGAGAATGATTCATCTTAACTTTGCCGGTTCCCGTAACAGAGAAACGCTTGGCGGAAGCTCTGTGTGTCTTGATTTTTCCCATAGTTTTGTTCTCCTTTGTATAGATAACCTATCGTGATGTTGTATCATTAAGGCGAAAACGCCGTTGATGAACAAATGTCTGCCGGCGGGAGCGCCAACGCAAAACGACTCTTATTTGGCGTTCTTCAGCGGAACGACTATCATAGTCATGAGCTTTCCGTCCAGCACCGGCTGCTTGTCAACGCTGCCCACCTCGGCGCACGCATCGGCAAACTGCTTGAGCAGGTCGCGGCCTATCTGCTGATGGCTCATTTCACGTCCGCGGAAGCGAAGCACTACCTTGACCTTGTTTCCGTCTCCGAGAAAGCGCAACGCATGCTTTACCTTGGTATCAAAATCATGCTGCTCAATACGACAGGAGAGCTGAACCTCCTTCAGCTCGATGGTGGTCTGTTTCTTTTTTGCTTCTTTTTCCTTCTTTTCGCGCTCAAACCGGAACTTGCCGTAGTCAAGTATACGGCAGACCGGAGGCTGCGACTGAGCGGACATAAGCACAAGGTCAAGCCCACGGTCGTATGCTATCCTGAGAGCGGCATCCGAGCCCATGATCCCGAGCTGCTTGCCGTCCTGGTCGAGAAGTCTGACTTCCTTGAATCGAATCGCCTCATTGACGAGAGTATCTTTTGTTGCTATTGTAGTTCACCTCCGAAAAAAATGCCGGACAAAATAAAATGCACGAAGAAAAACTCCGTGCTTCACACTTCACCCATTGCGGGAGAAGAAAAATATTTACCAAGCTCGCGGTGCGGCAGGGTGAGAACGGAGAGTTCTTCTTTATTTCGGGTGATATTATACCATTCTTTTTGCGTCGTGTCAAGAGCTTTTGCCGACTTTTCAAAAAATATTTTTACAGACCCAAAAATTTAACTGTGATTTTCTTTTGGAATTCACTCCTGCCGGATAGAATATCCGCACAGAGCCATGACATCTTGACAAAACAGATGAATAGAGTTAAAATGTTATTGTATGCATTTTTAAGAACCGAACAACAGAAGGAGGATAAAATGTCCCGAAAGAATACGGTATCAAGACTTGTGTGCGCGGCAGTGGCATTTTTCCTGCTGCTTACGGCAGTATCCTGCGTGGGAACGCAAGACCCGCCCGGAGGATCGGATATTTCCGATACAGTGTCCTCCCCGGAGGATATCACATCAACAGAAAGCACTGTCAAAGACGACATAACAGAAACCGTTCCCGATAAAGTGACGGGATCCGAGCCGCCGCTCACAACAGCCCATCCGGATACGGAGGAAGAAACAAGCCCGGCGGTAACGGAGGAAAAAACGACTCAAGCGGAGGAGACTAAAGAAATGGAGCAGCCCATATCGACCTCAGTATTGAACTACGCCGACAAAAAATGTATGTGGCTTTCGCAATTTGACCTTAACAAGGTATATACAAACGGCTCATCTCAGAGAAGCAGGAGCCAGTTTACAAATTACATAAAAAAGATACTTTCAAACGTTAAGGACAACGGAATCAACACAATAATAGTACAGGTGCGTCCGTATGCCGACAGTATGTACCCCTCTGAGGTCTATCCAATGTCCTCATATGTCGTGGGAGCATACGGCGGCAAGGCGGATTATGACGTCTTCCGCATAATTCTTGACGAGGCGCACGCGCTCGGCTTGTCAGTACACGCATGGATAAATCCGATGCGCGCAATGCTTGTCAGCGAGGTAACAAAAATACCTCAGAAATACCGCATACGCAGCTGGTACGATGACCCCACGACGCGCGGAAAATATGTTGTAACCGTGTCAAACCGCCTCTATCTCAATCCGGCATATCCGGAGGTCAGGCAGCTTATAATCGACGGCGCAGCCGAGATACTTGCAAACTACAATGTCGACGGTCTGCACATGGACGATTACTTCTACCCCACCACCGAAGCTTCGTTCGACTCCGCCGCATACTCCGCCTACCGTAAAGACGGCGGAAAGATGTCGCTTGCCGACTACCGCCGCGACTGCCTTTCGGGGCTGGTTGCAGGGCTTTACGACACCGTAAAAGCTGCCGGCGCGGATATTCTGTTCGGCATCAGTCCGGCAGGCAACATCAACACAGTGTACGAAAAGCAGTATGCCGACGTTTACCGCTGGTGCTCTGAGGCGGGATATCTCGACTACATCTGCCCACAGGTTTATTTCGGGCTTGAGCATCAGACCTATGACTTCAAAAAGGTATCAAACACCTTCCAGAGCATAATCAAGCTCGACGCGGTAGAGCTTATCATCGGCATGACGCTCGGAAAAGCCAAATCCGGCACCGACCAGTACGCCGGTACCGGCAAAAACGAGTGGTCGGAGCACAAGGACATACTTATGCGCTGTCTTGAATACACAGAATCGCTTCCCCGTTGCCGCGGTGTTGCTTATTTCTGTTATCAGTATTTTTACGATCCCATAAGCGGCGTTTCCGTCAAGGAAACGCAAACCGAACGCGACGCCTTCGTCCCGCTGCTCAAAACCATAAGCTGGACGGGAAACAGCAAACAATAATCAGCATTTATACGCAGCTTGTCTGAAAGGAATACAAAATCAAAAATGATCGAACTGAAAAACGTCTGCTTTGAAGCCGTCGATAACGAAAAAAACGGCAGACCAAAGGAAATACTGCACAACATAAATCTTGTCGTAAACGACAGGTTTGCGGCGGTCACAGGTCCCAACGGAGGCGGAAAATCCACCCTCGCCAAAATAATTGCCGGAATTTACACCCCAAGCTCCGGGCAGGTACTGCTTGACGGCGTGGACATCACCTCAATGTCGATAACAGAGCGTGCAAAGGCAGGTATCAGCTATGCTTTTCAGCAGCCCGTTCGCTTCAAGGGACTGCGCGTACGGGATATACTTGACCTTGCCTCCGGGCGCAAAAACAGCATTGACGAATCCTGCGCGTATCTTTCCGAGGTAGGACTTTGCGCCCGCGATTATATTGACCGCGAGCTGAACGCAAGTCTTTCGGGAGGCGAGCTGAAGCGCATTGAAATTGCCATGATACTGGCGCGCGGCACAAAGCTGTCTATCTTTGATGAACCTGAAGCCGGCATTGACCTGTGGAGCTTCCAGAACCTAATCCGCGTGTTTGAAAAAATGTACGAATCGACCCGCGGGAACATTCTGATAATCAGCCATCAGGAGCGCATACTCAACATTGCGGACACGATAATAGTAATGAAGAACGGAACGGTGGACGCCTGCGGACCGCGGGAGGAGATACTGCCCGGATTATTGCGTTCGGCCTCGGCAGGAGGTCCCTGCCGTGTACTCAGCGACAAAACGGAGGGAGGCAAAAACCGTGGATGCAATTGAAAAAAGACTTCTGCACGAGGTAGCAGACCTTGACGCGCTCCCTGTGGGAGCGTACAATATCCGAGAGAACGGAAAGCTCGGCGGGCGCAGCACGACCGCAAACATTGACATCGTGACCAAATCCGACAAGCCGGGGATCGACATCATAATAAAGCCCGGCACGGTCGGCGAAAGCGTACACATTCCGGTAATACTCAGTCAGTCGGGTCTGCGCGATATGGTGTACAACGATTTTTATATCGGAGAGAACTGCGACGTTGTGATAATTGCCGGATGCGGCATCCACAACGGCGGCTGCGGAACATCTCAGCACGACGGTATCCATACCTTCTATGTTGCACGCGGCGCGCACGTAAAATATGTCGAAAAGCATTACGGCGAGGGCAGCGGAAGCGGAAAGAGGCTAATGAACCCCACCACTGTCGTTCACATTGCCGAGGGCGGCTTCATGGAAATGGAGACCACGCAGATATCCGGCATTGACGACACCTTGCGCCGCACCACAGCCGACCTTGCGGCAGACGCAAAACTGGTCATACGTGAAAAGATAATGACGACCGGGGTGCAGAACGCAAAGACAGACTTTTCGGTCGATATGAACGGCGCGGGCTGCTCGGCGGACGTGGTTTCCCGCAGTGTGGCAAAGGATGAGAGCCGTCAGGAATTTGTAAGCCTTATAAACGGAAATGCCGCCTGCACCGGTCACACCGAGTGCGACGCGATCATAATGGACAACGGCAGGGTGCTGGCAAGTCCTCAGCTGGCGGCAAACAATATTGACGCCTCGCTCATCCATGAGGCGGCGATAGGCAAGATCGCAGGCGAACAGCTTATCAAGCTGATGACGCTCGGGCTTTCCGAAAAGGAAGCCGAGGAGCAGATCGTCGCAGGCTTTCTGGCATAAAAATTCAAAAAAATGACCTGCGGTCGTAGCTTAAGTGCGCCGACCGCAGGTCATATTATATTTCGTCGTTTATCCGCTTTCGGCAGGTGCGGATATCCCTGATATATGCCGCCGCGCCCAAAGCACAGAACACGCCGCCCGCAACATAAAACAGAGGCAGATACGGAGAAGTCGTCCCGTATATTTCAAGCACGCCCTGAACGCAGCTGCCGACGGTCAGCGCCGCAATTCCCGAATTCCAAAGACACGCGCTGAGACTTCCCGGCGCAGGTGCACAGCGAAGGATGGCGGCGATCATATACGGCAGCGCGCCGCCTATCAGCGGGAAGACAAACAAAAACGCCATATGCCACGAAAATACGCCGTGTGAAAACTGCTCGTACACCGTGCCGAACAGCAGTGCGAAAGCCGCAACGCCAAGGTATATCCACCCGCACCGCATCGTTTTTTTCTTATCCTCCGATATATACAATGTCGCTCACCTCTCTTTCGCTGATCTTTTTACCGTTGGTCGTTGGATTATTCACCACACTGCCGTCATAATACATGGTCGAGGAGCCTCCGCCGTCAAGGTTATATGCCGTCACAACGCCAAGCTCCTTCATAAAGCAGGCAAGCTCATAAAGGGTCAGCCCCGGACTTTCGGTCGTGCGCCCGTCGGAAACCACCATAACATAATGAAGCGGTGATATCATACCTATGGCGGTGCGCGGATTGTCCGCCATCGCCTTTCCGACCTCGTCCCCGGCGCTTACCGTTATCTCTCCGCCGTCGATAAGAGCAGGACCGAAGCAAAACAACTGCCACGCACCGTTTGCAACCAGCGCCTCCGCAGTGATCTCCCCTTCCTTTATTATTTCAAATGTTCCGTCCGAATAAATAACAAGATCCTCCTGCGTGGCTTTTCTCATCTGACTGCGGTAAAGCACACCGTTGCGTATGACATAACCGGAGGTCTGAGCACCGTAGTAATCCCCGTTTATGGCGATCAGAGCGCCGACACTGCGCGCCATCGATGAGGTAGTCGCGGTAATATTTCTGCCGTAAACTCCGTTTGCAAAGGCACTCATCAGCTGCCCGACATCGTCAAGAACAATATCAGCCACATAAACCGTTGTGTTTTTTCGCGGAAGGTACTGAGCGTCACGGATGCCGCACCTGTCACATTCTCAGCGTCCGCGGCGGTTTCCTCAATATTGTTTTTTTCATTATTTTCGTTTCCTGCAACGGAAACGGTGCTTATTTCCGGCTTACCTACCACTTCATATTCCCGCTCTATCACAAAGGTATCAAGCATCACATAAAGCGTAAAAAGCGCAAGCAGTGCGCCGTACACTGCCGCATATATCCCCACGGCTTTGCTTTTTTTCTTGTTGTCAACGCTCATTTGGCATCCTCCGGCATCCGATTTTTTCTGAGTATTGCATATCAAGAATAATACCCGCACGTGTCGGCGGTGTGAAAATAAAGAAAATTAATTCTGATAAAACTATTGACGGCTAAGTGGGGGTTTGGTATAATTTTATCATCCTGCTGCGGAATTTCCGCCGTCGGCTTTGTTTACGGTCAAAATTCCGCATTTCAAAAAAGAACAGATAAAAGAAAGGCACAAAAAATGAGATTAAGACCTCCGGCAACGCCGCTTATAACCGTTGACCCTTATTTTTCGGTCTGGTCGGTATCCGACCGTCTTAACGACACCTCACTGCGCCACTGGACCGGCTCGCCGAACACGATAGAAGGCAGTGTTACGGTAAACGGCACCGAATACGTCTTTATGGGCGAAGCCAAAGGAAAAGAGACAATACCGCAGACCGCCCTTGATGTGGATGCGCTTTTCAGCCGCTATACCTTCAAAAATAATGCGCTGACGCTTGAAGCGACATTTATGACCCCACTGCTTCCGGATGACCTCAGGGTAATGACCCGCCCGGTATCCTATCTTGAGATCAGATGCACGACATCTGACGGCTCTCCCGCGCTGATAAAGATATCCGCCTCCGAGGAGCTGTGCCTCAACCTTAAGGGCGAGGGCTGCGCCGCCGGTGAGGTGGTCGCCTTTGACGGCGGATGCGCCGTAAAGATGGGCAACACCGAGCAAAAGCCGCTCTGGCGCAGCGGCGACAACATCCGCATCGACTGGGGATATTTTTATCTCGCGTCGGCAGGAAAAGCCGAGCTCTCCTTTGATGAGGACAGCGATGACGGAATGAAATACGCCCGGCTTGAAAAAGAGGTACGCTCCGGCGAGCGCGCACTGATCCTTTTTGCTTATGACGATATAGAAAGCATAGAATATTTCGGAAAGCATCTGAGATCATGCTGGAACTGCCACGGCGAAAGCATTCTTTCGGCTCTCCGCGACGCCGCCGCCGAATACGAAACTCTGTGCAAAAAGGCAAAGGACTTTTCCGCCCGTCTGCGCGCCGATGCAGAGGCGGCGGGAGGCGAAAAATACGCCGATCTTCTCTCGCTCGCGTGGCGTCAGGTAATAGCCGCGCACAAAGCCGCCGTGACCGAGGAGGACGATATAATTTTCATATCAAAGGAATGCTTCTCCAACGGCTGCGCGGCAACTGTGGACGTAAGCTATCCCTCGATCCCCGCTTTCCTGATCTACAATCCGGAGCTTGTGCTCGGAATGATGCGCCCTATCTTCAGATATGCCGCCTCAGCGGAGTGGCAGTACGACTTTGCACCCCACGACGTGGGGCAGTTCCCGCTGGTAAACGGTCAGGTCTACGGCGGAAATCGCATAGAAAAACAAATGCCGGTTGAGGAATGCGGAAATATGCTGGTTATGGCGGCTGCCGCGTCTTTGACACTCGGCAACGCGGATTTTGCAGCCAAGCATATCGACACGCTTAATATGTGGGCGGAATATCTGATAAAATACGGGGCAGACCCCGCCAATCAGCTCTGCACCGACGACTTTGCCGGACATCTGGCACACAACTGCAACCTCTCTCTCAAGGCGATAAGCGGACTTGAGGGGTTATCCATAATCCACCGTATGCTCGGCAACCGAGAGCTTGAGGAAAAATACGACGCAAACGCCCGTCAGATCGCCGCGCAGTGGGTAAAGAACGCCGCAAACAGCGACGGCAGCTTCCGGCTCGCTTTCGACCGCCCCGGAACCTTCAGCATGAAATACAATGCAGTCTGGGACAAGCTGTTCGGCACTCAGATATTCCCGCCCTGCGTCTGGGTAAGCGAGATCGCCGAAAACTTCAAGCGCTTCAACCCATACGGCATGCCGCTTGACAACCGCGCGACCTACACCAAATCCGACTGGCTGGTCTGGACGGCAACTCTTGCCCCCGACCGCCCGACCTTCGAGCGCTTCATTGAACCGCTTTGGCTCGCCTATCACCTCTCCCCCTCCCGCGTACCCATGACCGACTGGTACAATACCATTACCTCCATGCAGCGCGGGTTCCAGCATCGCTCGGTTCAGGGCGGACTGTTCATAAAACTGCTTGAATACAAGGGGATCATGCAGATAAAGTAAAACAACACTATATACAAACGTGGCTGGCGCACAGATGTGCGCCAGTCACACGTTTTTATTAGTCAGATAACAGTGACACGCCTGTATTACTTTGACTTTTTCTGCCTCGGATCAGGCTTTATATCCTGAAAGATCACCGCGTCGGCAGTGCCCACGGCGGCGGAGTATTTCTCCGGGGTATCCACCGTCCAGAGGAACAGCGGCGCGCCGAACATTTTTGTGCATATCTTCACCGGAAGACTGTTCTGCCACGCAATATCGCTGGCAATAAAATCAGGGCGCGAAAGGAAGTTAAGCAGCATCGGAGTCGCTATCAGGTTGACAAAGAAGTTCCCTTTTTTATTGATACGCAGCAGATTTGCGGTAAGCTGACCGCGAACGCATCTCGGACGGTTTTTGCGGAACCAGTTAAGAAGCAGCGGATTGAAGGATTCAATGCAGTAATACCCGTCATAGTCGTCAAGCATTGCCGCCGCCTTTTCGCAAAGCGACACATCGTACCCCTTAAGCTCAATAAGCAGTGGAGTGTCTTTGTCCACGCGCGCAAGCACATCCTCAAAAAGCGGTATGCGGTCACAGCTTCCCGTGATCCCGACCCAGCTGAGCTCGGCGGCGGTCAGATCGCTCACCTTTTCCGGGCGACCGCAAAGCCTCTCAAGGGTATCGTCATGAAAAACCACTACCTCGCCGTCGGCGGAAAGCTGAATATCAAGCTCGATGCCGTACCCGGCGCGGGACGCCGCCATAAAGGCGGGCATGGTGTTTTCGGAAATATCCGCGTCAAACAACCCGCGGTGAGCGTAATCGGTCTTGAGCGGCTCAAGCGAGGTTTTTGACTCGCGCCGCGGCATTACAGCCAGAATATAAAGTCCCGCAAGGACTATCAGCACCAACAAAATATATAAAACTGCCATTTTACCCCGCAATTATTCTCCGAGCGCTTCGATCGCGCTCTTTTTTTCAGGCTTTGAGTCCCCGTGACGCACAAATGTCATGGTCACAAGCGCCAGCGCCACAAATACCGCGGCATACGGGAAAAGCACCTTCATTCCCAGCTTATCCATCAGAAAGCCCGAAACCACAGGGGTCAGAGTCTGAGCCGCCATACTGGCTGTGTAGTAAAAGCCGGTGTATTTACCCACGTTCCCACCGCGCGCAAGCTCGACAACCATCGGAAAGCTGTTGACGTTTATCGTAGCCCAACCGATTCCTGCAAGCGCAAAGATGACCATCATGACAGGAAGCGGTGTCCCGTTGTCAAGAAACGCCGCGACGGTGAAAGCAGTGCCGAGCATGATAACGCCCGCAATTATCGTCTTTTTGCGCCCGAATTTTGAAGATATCGCGCCGACGGGGATATAGGATATCAAAGCGGCAATATTTGCGATCAGAAGCGTGCTGTTGTAGTCAAGGTTAAGTACATTTCCGGCATACACCGAATATTTGCTTGTTACAGCGTTGTACCCGAAGAACCAGAAGACCACCGAGGCAAGTATGAGTATCAGCGATGTCATCTCCCCGCGCGAGAGCCTTCCCGCTCCGCCGGAGGACTTCTCCTCCCCGGTGCCGTCGCTCTCGTCGATGTCCATCAGCCGGCTCTCCTCCTCCATCTTCTTCACCAGACGCGGCTCGTTCACCGTAAGCATGAAGATACCAAGGCAGACAAGCATTATACCGCCTACAATGAAGAAATACGCGGTGTAGCTCATAAAGGTATTGGCTGTGCTTCCTGTATGGAGCACCATTCCAAGCCCCAGCACCAGACTGCCGCCTATCGTTCCCATCAGATTGATGACCGCGTTGCCCTTTGAGCGCAGCGGCTTAGGCGTAACGTCCGGCATAAGCGCCACGGCGGGCGTCCGGAAGGTCGCCATTGATACGAGAAGCAACAGAAGTATAGCAATGAATGCCGCCAGCACACCCGGACCTGCGGAGGTTATCTCCCTTTTTATGTACGACTGACGCGCCGGAACAACATATGAGGTGTACTCATCCGTTGCCTTTCCGGTTTCGGGGTCAACGCTGGGGATCTCCGCAAATTCCTCACGGGTATACAGTTCGGACAGCCGAAAGGTCTCTCCGTCGGGCGAGACAAGCTCGCGCTCGCCGCAGCTGTCGTAAACAAGATATCTTGCATCAGGTGAATCAAGGTCGGTAACATCTCCGAGCCTTTCAAGCTGAATGCCGGACACAAAGGACAGACCTATAAGAGCGGCGACTGCCGCCAGAGTACCGAACAGAATAAACGGTGTGCGCCTTCCCATCCGGGAACGGCATTTGTCGGAAAGCACGCCGAACAGCGGCAGCATGAACAGCGCAAGAATGTTATCCAGCGCCATAATAAATCCTGACACCGCCTGTGACATTCCGAAGCGGTCGGTAAGTATCTTCGGAATGATCGTGTCATACGCCTGCCAGAAGGTACAGATGAGAAAGAAGGCAAAACCCACGCACAGGGTACGTTTAACATTCAGCTTCATTGGCATTTGCTCCTTTTATCAATAATGTATTTTACCTTGAGTACCGCAGCCTGAGTTTTGCCGTCGGCAATATCGCCGCGCGCAATCATGTCGCAAAGCTCATCAAGCGGGATACTTAAAAGATTCAAAAACTCATCCTCGTCGGGTGACGCCTCGCCCATATTCAGCTCCTCGGCAAGATACATATGGATCACTTCGTCAAAAACCGCAGGAGACGAATAAAAGTCTCCGATAAAGGTAAGCCTGCCGCACTCCGCGCCCGTCTCCTCCTTCAGCTCGCGCCGCGCCGCATCGGCAAAACAGTCCGCGCCGTGCTCATCCTTTTCCAGCTTGCCGGCGGGAATTTCGGTAAACACCCTACCCTCGGGGTATCTGTATTGCCTTACAAGCAAAACCTCTCCGCTGTCGGTGAGTGGAACAACGCATACCGCGCCGGGGTGTCTTACCACCTCTCGCACCGACTCTCCGCCGTCCGGCAGGCGTACCCTGTCGCGCTCAACTCCGATTATCCTGCCGCTGAATATCCGCTCTCCGGACAGCCGCAGCTCGGTCATTTCATTTTCGTTCAAGCTCAAAGCCCCCTTTCGTAACCGAAAAGATACCCTCAAATTTATTCTATGTTTAAGTATACCGCAAACCCGACGTTTTGTCAAAGATTTTTGCATATTTTTGCCGCCCGGATCGCACAAATTATCTTAATAGCGCACCGTGAGGAATATTTGCCGATTCTTTTGCCTCTGACGGTTGAAAAAAACGCCGTTTTGTGGTATCATGTATTGATCATGATTCTCCGGAGGCGGCTATGCTTGATACAACAAGGACCGAATATCTGCTCGGCAGCGAGGCAACCTCAAAGCTTGGCAGATCACACGTTGCGCTGTTCGGACTCGGCGGCGTGGGAGGCGCGGTGCTTGAAGCACTGCTGCGCGCCGGAGTCGGAGCTCTGACTCTTATTGACGGCGACGAGGTAGCGCCGTCAAATCTGAACCGTCAGATAATTGCGCTGGCAGACAACATAGGAACACCAAAGACCGAAGCGGCGGCGGCAAGGGCAAAGCTCATAAATCCCGACTGTCGCGTTCGCACCGTAAACGCCTTTTATCTCCCCGGCGACGCCGAAAAACTCGGCATCGACTTTTCGGAATTTGACTACGTCGCCGACTGCATCGACACGGTTTCGGCAAAGCTTGATATAATCGTTCGTGCGGACGCGGCAGGCGTTCCGGTAATATCCGCCATGGGCGCAGGAAACAAGCTCCACCCGGAGCTTTTCGAGCTTGCCGACATCTATTCGACGTCGGTATGCCCGCTGGCGCGGGTCATGCGCCGAGAGCTGCGCGCGCGCGGAATAAAAAAGCTCCCCGTGGTCTACTCACGCGAAGAAGCGCACCCGTATGCCCTCACACCTGCGCCCGAGGGCGAACGCGGCAGGATCCCGCCCGGCAGCGTCTCCTTTGTTCCACCGGTGGCGGGATATATAATGGCGGGAAAAATAATACGGGATATATCCGGCAATGACTGACCTCCGTATAAGAAAAGCTCAAAACCGTCTGCCCTCAAATTCGGGCAGACGGTTTTGAGCCGTTTCATTCAATATCCTCAATTACCTTGTCGGGTCGTTTTTCAAGCAGGTCGGGATGCTCGATCAGCTTTTTGAAATACTTGAACGCCGAGGCAAAATAATGACCGTCACAGATACGCTCATCGGTCACCACCTTGACATCCATGTATTTGCGGCGGCAAAGCACTCCCTTGCGGTCGTACTCATAGCACACGTTTTTCGTTCCGTATGAAATGAAAACGGGGAGATTGCCGAAATCATAGATGTGATGATAGATGGGGTTGATACCGAGAGAACCCATGCTTGTGATTATCATTGAGCCGTGGAAGGGGCTCAGATTGAGAATGGTTTTGGGCAGACGTCCGATATAGTCGAGACAGCGCAGAATAAAGACCACAAAGCGCAGAAGCTGCCCCGGTATTATCGAAAGTACCTTGCTCAGCTTATCGAAATCAGTGGGCTTATCCATTGATGCGATAGCTTCCTGAGCGGTTTTGTTGAACTTCTCGTAAACCTCATCAAGCGTATCTGCGGGATTGAATTTTACCTTGATAAGCGTTTCGGGCGCGTTCAGCGAAAGCTCTTTTTTGACCGTCATAACAAAGACGATCTCATTGCGTGCGAAAACCTTTTGTCCGCTTATAAAACGGTTGATGCCGGGGCGCTGCGATATTGTGCGGAGATACGCTGCAAGCAGGACATGAAGCGCTGAAAAGTGCATTTTGCCCTCTCTAATCTTGCGGCGGCAAAGCTCATCTACGCGGCTGACCTCCAAACGATCATAAAAGGTGTTGAGCGCATCACTGCGCTTCGGCATTATGTAGGGCATGACGCGGTGCATAGGCTGAATTGTATGGAGCTTGCGTCCGTCTCTACGATCGCCGAGACGTCTCTTGCGTTTGCGGTAGACAAGCGGATTCTCCTCAGTCGTTCCGGACTCCTCGCTGCCTCGAATTTCTTCGCCGGAGGAGCTGACGGACGCGGCTGTTGCCACCTCGGAAGCGACGTCCTTTTCGTTTTCCATTGTGTCACCACCTTTCAATTCCCGCCTCCCACAGCAGCGGGTAAATCATTATACAATATATTTCGGATAAAATCAAGAAAAAACTGAAGCAAAAACATATATGACGAAAAAAATAATATATTTCAAATGAAGCTACCCGAAAAAATACCGTATTGTAAATCATATTTAACCATGCGCCCGCTTCAAACCGTCACTTGTTCCGGCGCGACTTTTTCAATTTATAATGCGTACATAATATTGCTGTTGATTTTTCACGTGATTTAGTGTATAATATAAAATGTATAAATTTACTGATTTGAGGTCACATGAAACACGTTGATATATATACCGACGGCGCCTGCTCCGGTAACCCCGGTCCGGGGGGCTGGGGCGCGGTGCTTGTGTATAAAGGTCAGGAGCGCGAGCTTTCCGGCGGAGAGGCGCACACCACCAATAACCGCATGGAGCTTACCGCGGCAATACGGGCGCTTGAAGCGCTCCGCGAGCCGTGCGAGGTAACGCTCACGACCGATTCGCGGTATCTGTGCGACGGTCTTGACAAAAAATGGGCTGAGGGATGGCGTCGGCGCGGCTGGAAAAAGAGCGACGGCTCGATGGCGCTCAACCCCGACCTTTGGGAACGTCTGCTTGACCTTTGCGGGACTCACAAGGTAAGCCTTTGCTGGATACGCGGTCACGCAGGACATGAGTACAACGAGAGGTGCGACGCGCTTGCCGTGGCAGCCGCCTCGAAATTCAGATGATCACTCTTATTTACGGAGTTTACAATGAAAATTGATTCAAAAAAACTGATGATAGCCCTGCTGGCAATAACAGCTCTGCTTCTGCTGGCTCTGCTGATATACGGCGGCTTTGCACTCGGCGGCAATGGCGGAGAGGAAAGCACACCCGACATCACGAACCGAAAAATCACCACGGAAACAGCCGAATCGTCACGCACCGCCTCTCCCGACTTCGCCGAGATCACCTCTGCCGCCACAGATCCCCAAGGGATAACCACACAGCCGTACACGGCAGAAATCACCGAAGCCCCCCAGACCGAGCTGCCCCAATGCTCCGGCAGGATAGAAGACAAGTCCGACTCGCTCATCTCGCTTGTCATCGACTGGCAGACGGTTTCAAGAAGTAGCGACATGGCGACGGTAAAGGTCACTGTAAAGATAAGCAGCTACTCGCTTTTCGTTTCCGAGCGCAACGGGTGTCCCCTTACCTTCCTCGGTCAGACATACACCTACAAAGCACCCGCCATTAACTACGACGGCAAGACCCGCACTGAATTTGTAATTCATGAGCAAACCGTTTCCATGCCTCTTGTCGGCGGCTGCGGAAGCGCCGCAATATCGACCTCGTGGCAGTTCCGCGGCGAATATGCCGGGGTTGCCATTGACAAACTGACGCTTGACGGATTTATTGAGATAAAAGACTGAATACCGTAAAGCGAAAAGATCACAAAACGCACAGACGCAATATGCGCCAAACTGAAAGGAAAACCAAAACAAAATGTCCGAATACATAGAAAAAGCCGAAAAGCTGACCCTGCCCGTGCTACCCTTGCGCGAGGCTGTCGCCTTTCCCGGCATACCGATAAGCTTTGAGATAAATGATGACATCGGTCGCGCAGCCGTCGATGCGGCAAATTCCGCAGACCGGCTCTGCCTCATCGTGTGCGCCAAAAATACCTCAGACAGCGAAGTCAAAGCCTCCGACCTTTACCGCGTCGGTACCGTCGCGCGTCTGCGCCAGACCGCCAAGTCAAGTAGCGGAGTAAGAATAATCTGCGAGGGACTTTCGCGCGCCACTGTAAGCGAGTACCGCAAGACCGGCAAGCTCATTGAGGCTGACGCACTCTCCCGCACCGTTGAGCTTGCTGACGACGGCGGAATGCGTGGAGAGGCATATGTGCGCGAGGCGCTCGAGATCTTTGACAAAATTGTAGGATACATCCCGAGCGTCACCACCGACATCAAGCTCGCCGCACATGGAATAAAATCCCCGTCTCTGCTTGCCGACTTCATAGCTTCGTCAATACTGGTCAAATATACTCACAAGCAGGAAGTGCTTGAAGAATTTGAACCGCTGCCGCGTATCTTCAAGCTGATACGCATTCTGAACGACGAATGCGATCTTCTTGAATGCGAGCAGGATATCCACCGCAAGGTGCGCGAGGGTATCGCACGCAATCAGCGCGATTACTATCTGCGCGAGCAGATGAAAGTGATAGAGGACGAGCTTGGCGGCGGCGAAGACCCTGACGATTACGCGGAGCGCATACAAAAAGCCAAGCTGCCCGATGAGGTGAGAGAAAAGCTGCTCAAGGAAAACGAGCGTCTTTCGCGGACTCCCTTCGGCTCAGCTGAAGCAACGGTGCTGCGCAGCTATCTTGACACCTGCCTTGAGATCCCGTGGAACTCGCGCACCCGCGACCGCGTCAGCGTTTCCACCGCGCAGAAGGTGCTTGACGCCGACCACGAGGGACTTGACAAGGTAAAAACCAGAATACTTGAATTTTTAGCCGTAAAACAGCTTAATCCCGATCTTAAGAACCAAATAATATGTCTTGTAGGACCTCCCGGAACAGGAAAAACGTCGGTTGCCGCCTCAATAGCCCATGCGATGAACCGCAAGTATGTGCGCGTATCGCTCGGCGGTGTGCGCGACGAAGCTGACATCCGCGGTCACCGCAAGACATACGTCGCCGCCATGCCGGGACGTATCATCGACGCGCTGATAAAGGCAAAGGTCAAAAATCCGCTCATTCTGCTTGACGAGGTCGACAAGCTGACCGCCGACGCGCACGGCGACCCTGCCTCTGCACTGCTTGAGGTGCTCGACCCCGAGCAGAACAAGTCCTTCCGCGATCACTTTGTTGAGCTGCCCTTTGACCTTTCGGAATGTCTTTTCATAACCACAGCCAACACGCTTGAGACAGTGCCGCGTCCTCTAATCGACCGCATGGAGGTCATTGAGCTTTCAAGCTACACCCGCCGCGAAAAGCTGGCGATCGCCAAGAATCACCTTATCCCGAAGCAGCTCAAGCGCCACGGACTTAACCGCCGTGCGCTGAAGCTGACCGATGAGGCGATATATGAGGTCATTGACTGCTATACCCGCGAGGCGGGAGTGCGTAATCTCGAGCGCACCGTCGCCGAGCTTTGCCGTAAAGCCGCAAAGCGGATGGTCGACAGCGAGGGCAAGCTCAAGAGCATAACAATTGACAAAAACGATGTTGCATCATATCTCGGAGCGCGCAAACTGACGCCCGAAAAAATTGACGACGAGGATCTTGTCGGCGTTGTGAACGGACTTGCCTACACCGAGGACGGCGGAGATCTGCTTAAGATCGAAGCCGCTGTGCTTGACGGTACCGGAAAGCTCGAGCTTACCGGAAAGCTCGGAGACGTCATGAAGGAATCCGCCGAAGCGGCGCTGAGCTTTGTCCGTCAGGTAGCACCCGAATACGGCATCAATACCGACTTTTACAAGACCAAGGATATACACATACACGTCCCCGAGGGAGCGGTACCCAAGGACGGTCCTTCGGCGGGAGTTACAATGGTGACGGCTCTTGTCAGCGCCCTCTCAAAAACTCCGGTAGCGCACGACATAGCCATGACAGGGGAGGTAACGCTTACCGGCAGAGTGCTTCCGATAGGAGGCCTGCGCGAGAAAACAATGGCGGCGTACTCGGCGGGTGTCCACACCGTGCTTATCCCCAAGGCAAATGTCGGCGACCTTGACGAGATCGACCCGGAAGCCCGCGCCGCACTTGAATTTATTCCCGTCTCCAACGTCAAAGAGGTACTCGGCAACGCGCTGGTGCGCCCGATGCCTGCCGTTGAACCCGCAAAACCCGTTATCGGAGCCTCAATACCCGCTTCTGCAACGCCTGCTGTGGTCATTACCACGATAAACGAACACCCGATGCAAGGAGTCAACGCCGATGGCGCTTAATCTCAATAACGTATCGCTTAAAATAACAGCCGGAAATATACGTCAGTTTCCCCGCTCCGCAACACCGCAGATAGCGCTTGCAGGACGGTCGAACGTCGGAAAAAGCTCGCTCATCAACACCATTCTCTGCCGCCGCTCGCTGGCTCGCGTCAGCTCATCTCCCGGCAAGACCATCACCGTCAACTACTATGACGTGGACGGCAGCCTTTATCTTGTTGACCTTCCCGGATACGGCTACGCCAAACGCCCGCAGACGGACAAGGCGCGCTGGTCGGAGCTGACCGACGGATATTTCACCAAAAATCCCTCCCGCGACCGTATCATGCTGGTGCTTCAGCTTGTAGATATGCGGATAGGTCCCACGGCAGACGATGTGATGATGCTCGACTGGATGAATGCCGCCGTCGTCCCCTTTGCTATTGCCGCCACAAAAGCGGATAAGCTGTCCTCGGCGCGCGCGCGCGCCGAGGCGACCGAAAAAATACTTTCCTGCCCATCTGTCCCGGTGGGAACACCCGTCATTCCCTTTTCCTCGGTAACAGGAGAAGGACGGGACGAGCTGTGGCGGATAATTCTTTCCGCCGCCGGAAAATAACCCCGACAAAAATCCATCTTGCCGCCCGCGCGGAGAAAGGTCTTATATGTTCAGATACCTGATAACCAACGGCAGCGACGGTATTAAGTCATACCTCATAAGCCTGCTGCTCTCACTTCCTATAATCCTCCTTTCCCTTTCAATGCACGAGATGGCTCATGCATGGGCGGCAAGCAAGCTCGGCGATCCGACTGCAAAAAATCTCGGGCGTCTGACCCTCAACCCCATGAAGCATCTGAATCTTCCTGGCTTCCTTTGTATGCTGTTATTCGGCTTCGGATGGGCAAATCCCGTACCCGTAAACTCACGTTACTTCAAAAAGCCCCGCCGCGACATGGCGCTTACCGCAATTGCCGGTCCGCTTTCAAACCTGCTGCTCGGCTTTATTTTCGTATCGCTTTACGAGCTTTCCGCTCTGCTGATATCCAATATTCTTCCGGCATCCTCAGCCGGCATCCCCATGCTCGCATATGTCTGGATCATATTCCTTCAGATGGGCGCACAGCTCAACGTTTATCTTGCGGTATTCAACCTTCTGCCAGTCCCGCCGCTTGACGGCTCGCGCTTCTTTTATATCTTTTTGCCGGCAAAGTGGTACTTCGGTGTTATGAAATACGAAAAATATATCATGATAGCCCTCTTTGCGCTGCTGTTGCTCGGCGTACTGACCGTCCCGCTTTCATGGCTGTCCTCCCTGATACTCAATGGAATGTACGGTCTTTGGGAGCTTCTCCCGATATTCTGACGACAAAAACATTTGGGAGCTGCAACGTGGAAGAGATCACCTACAAGCTTGAAAAATTCGAAGGTCCTCTTGACCTTCTGCTGAACCTGATACACAAAAACAAGGTGCAGATAGAGGATATCCCCATTGCTCTTATCTGCGACCAGTATGTGGAATACATTGCACGCGCGCAGTCGCTGGACATGGAGCTTGCCGTTGAATTTCTCAACATGGCAAGCGAGCTGATGCTGATAAAGAGCCGTATGCTGTTGCCTCGCGAAGTGCCCGAGGAGGAAGACCCGCGCGCGCGTCTTGCCGAGGCAATAGCAAGGCTTGAAGCCGCGCGCAAAGCCGCCGCCAAGCTCGGCGACAGATACAAAATATACGGCGGACGCATGGCTAAGGACACCGATGAGATATCAGTTGACAAAACCTACGTCGCAGACCAGGATCCCCAAAGTCTTTACGAGGCAATGCGTCGGGTGCTTTCATATGCTCACACCCACAAGGAAGCCAGAAGCGAGCTTGTACGCCCGATAGCGCGTCCGATAATCCCGGTGGAGCTTAAAATAATCGGCATCATGAAGCACTTCCCCACCGGAGGCTCATCGTGCAGTCTCGGTACGCTGCTTGACGACGCCACCTCACGCCCCGACCTTGTGGCGATCTTCCTTGGTGTGCTTGAGCTTATAAGGATGAGACGGCTGATGATCACGGAGGGCGAGGAGGAATTTGAAACACTGCACGGAGTCGGCACACGGTTTATCGCCGCTGAAGCAGACACTGTCGACAGTGAGCTTGAAGCCTCTCTTTCCGACTACAACAGATAACCCGATTCTCATAAATCTACGGAAGGTAATTTGGTAAACGCAATTGGAAAACGAACAGCTTACCGATATAAAACAGCTCGAAGGAGCTATTGAGGCAATACTTTTTGCCGCCGGACACCCGATGGAATATTCAAAGCTCGGCGAAACGCTGGGGCTGACTCCGCGCGACACAAAGCAGCTTGTCGGGCATCTTTCCGAACGCTGGAATTCGGATACTACGCGCGGGATCATGCTGCTGACCTTTGACGATTCCTGCCAGCTCTGCACACGCGAGAGCTATCTGCCATATATCCGCGAGGCGCTCGGAATAAAGCGCGGAGGCAATCTTTCAGCGTCCTCTCTTGAAGTGCTTGCCATAGCGGCGTACAATCAGCCCGTGACCCGCGCCTTTATCGACACAGTACGCGGAGTTGATTCCGCATACGCGGTCGGCTCGCTGCTGGACAAGGAGCTGTTGGCTCCCGTCGGCAGACTTGACGCGCCCGGCAGACCGATGCTTTACGGCACTACCGACAAATTCCTGCGTGTTTTCGGACTTTCCTCCCTTTCCGAACTGCCGGAGGCAGACTCGGTGCTTGCCGCAGTTGACGCACTGGCAAATCAGGGAGAAACCGACGGAGATAACGCAGACGGCGAAAATAACGAGGACGACCCGGAATAAGACCCGACGATTCCGCGCACTGGAGGTGATGGCTTGACGGCGCTTTACATTATCGGCGGCATTTTTCTGCTGATCTTTGGCTTTTTAATGCTGCGCGCCGAGGTAATAATCAAATATGCCGAAGAATTCGGGCTTGCAGTGCGCGTTTGCGGCATTACCATCAGGATCATGCCGCGCAAGCCGAAAAAAGTCCGCCCGGGCGATTACACACCGAAAAAAATAGCCAAGCGCGAGGCAAAAGCCAAAAAGAAGGCAGAAAAAGCGGCGGCAAAGAAAAAGGAGAAAAAAGTCCGCAAGGAAGCGGACAAAGTCAAAAAAGCCGAGCTGAAAAAGCAGGGAAAGCTCCAAAAAAAGCCGATAGGTGATATCATTTCGCTAATTCTCGCACTTGTAAAAACCGCCGTGAGCAGATTTGCAAAGCACTTGCGCGTTCGCGTGGCAAGGCTTCACATAAGCGTCGCCACGGGTGACGCGGCAAAGACCGCAATAACCTACGGCATGATATCTCAGTCCGCGTCATACATCGCCGCACTGCTTGACAGCACCGGAACACTCCGGTATCCGGCAAGATCCGATGTGGACATTCACGCGGATTACCTTTCCGAAAAGACCGCGGCTGACATTGAAATAGGCTTTTCACTGTGCGTGTGGCAGCTTTTCGATATTCTGATACGCACCGGGATCACATTCATCAAACAGGAAACCAAAAAATAAAAACTTTTACTATATACGAAAGGAAACCGTCATGGCTTCATCAGAAAACAAACTTCAGGAAATCATTCAGTCCTCCCTTGAAAACATCCGCTCCATGATCGACGCAAACACCGTTATCGGAAATCCGATAAACACTCCCTCCGGCACCGTCATCATACCGATATCAAAAATCTCCATGGGCTTTGCATCGGGCGGCTTGGACTTCAACGGCAAAAACGAAGAAGCAACGCGCGCAAGAATGCAGAACTTCGGCGGCGGCGGCGGAACAGGTCTTTCGATCGCCCCCGTGGGCTTTCTTGTCGTGGGAGCAGACGGAAGCGTCGAGATGATAAATGTCGGCGTTGAGGCGCAGAGCGGAACAATAGAGCAGGTCGCCGACGTTATCGAGCGTTCCCCCGACATTATTTCCAAAATAAAAGCCGTTTTCGTTAAGGACAAGGACGAAGACAAAGAATAAATAATAAGAATAAGGCGTTCTCCGGATCAATATAATTTATGTAGATTATTTTAATCCGGAGACGGTCATGAAAAACAAAATTACCTATTTTCTTTTCCGTGCGGCTTGCCTGCTTCTGGCGATAATGTGGGCTGTGAAACCCATTTATGCCGTACCGGGATCTGATGCAAAATCCGCGCTTTCGGTCTCTGCAAAAAGCGCGGTGCTTTATGATGCAGGGGGAGCCGGGGTTCTATGGGAAAAGAACGCTCACGAGCGGCTGCCGATGGCAAGCACCACCAAGATAATGACTGCGCTTGTGGCACTTGAAAACCTTCCGCTTGACACAGTCGTTTCGGTCCCTGCCGCCGCGGTGGGAGTGGAAGGCTCATCGGTATACCTCTGCGAGGGCGAAAAGCAAACACTGGAAGCCCTGCTTTTTGCGCTTATGCTTGAGTCCGCAAACGACGCCGCCACGGCAATTGCCATAGCTGTTGCCGGTTCGGTCGGGGAGTTTGCGCAGCTTATGAATCGGCGCGCCGAGTCAATGGGGCTTCATGACACCCACTTTGTCAACCCGCACGGGCTTGACGATCCCGAGCACTACACAACGGCGTGCGACCTCGCCGTTATCACTGCGGAGGCACTGAAAGATCCGGATTTTCGTCGTATAGCCGGAACATACCGCACCTCAATGCCGCTTGGTGACACACCGGGCGCGCGGCTGCTTATCAATCACAACCGCCTTTTGCGCTCTTATCCCGGAGCTATCGGAGGCAAGACCGGATTTACCAAAAAAAGCGGCAGGTGCCTTGTGTCGGCAGCAGAGCGTGACGGTCTTCGTCTTGTTGCCGTCACACTTTCAGCTCCGGACGACTGGAGCGACCACGAGCATATGCTCGATTACGGCTTCGACAGCTATGAAAGCCTGTGCCTTGCAGACGCGGGTGAGCTTGAATATGCCATATCCGTTTCGGGCGGCGAGCAGAACACCGTGCTCGCCTCAAACCCGTGCGATGTCCGCGTCACTCTTCCCCGCGAGCGCGGCGAGATCACGGTATCGACCGAGCTGTCACGAATTGCCGAAGCTCCGGTACAGCGTGGGGACACACTCGGCAGAGTCGTATGGGAATGCGACGGCAAGGAGATCGCGTCCGCCGACATATGCGCCGAGTTCAACGCGGCAAAATCAAAAAAATCAGAAAAATTCAGTCTTTGGCGGTGGTTTTTATCGCTTTTCGGACTGAAAATATAAATCAAAAAGAATCGCCATCATGGAAAAAATCAGAATTCAGAAATATTTTTCAGACTGCGGAGTTCTATCACGCAGGGCAGCGGAAGCTGAAATCGAAGCCGGCAACGTTACGGTAAACGGCAGACCGGTAAAGCTCGGAGATAAAATTGACCCCGCCGCTGATGTTGTGGCATGGAAAGGACAGCGCATAGGCGGTTCAAATGCAGGGCGCGAGCGCAAATACATTGCGCTTTACAAGCCGCGCGGATACGTTTGTACCATGAACGACGAAAAGGGCAGACGCCAGGTGACAGAGCTTGTTTCCGAAGCCGGAAGCCGGGTATACCCTGTTGGGCGGCTTGACATGGCATCGGAGGGGCTGCTGTTGCTGACCGACGACGGTGAATTTACAAATCTCATGACGCATCCGCGCAATCATGTGCCGAAGATCTATCATGTGCGCGTTCGGGGCGAGATAACGGAAGATGTGCTTGAGTTGCTTTCCTCACCGCTTACAATAGACGGAAAGAAAATACGCCCTGTAAAGGTGTCGGTGCTTGAGCTTTATCCCGACGGAGCAACGCTTGAAATGACCCTGATGGAGGGCAGAAACCGTCAGATAAGAAAAATGTGCGACATCGCGCGTATTGATGTAGTGCGGCTTAAACGCACAGCGATAGGAAATCTGACGCTTCACGGGCTTAAATGCGGTCAGTGGCGGTATCTTGACGCCCACGAGGTCGAGGAGCTGCGGCGGACGGCAAAGTGATAAAAAGGAGTCAGAAAAATGTTTGAGGTAATACCTATCCAGACCAAAACCGAGCAGGAAGCGCTTGCCGCGCGGGTTGGCGCGGAATATCTTCCCGACGCTCTGGCATACCGTGCGGACGCGGAGGGCGAATTTGTCGGAATGTGTCAGTTCCGGCTTGACGGTGATGGCGGACATATGCTGACGCTTGATTCCTTGCCGGGGCATGAGGACTTTCAGCCGATGTTCGTCATGGGGCGCGCCGCGCTGAATTTTATGGAGCTTTGCGGAGCGGAAACCGCCTGCTACGAAGCCCCGGTGCGTGACCGCGTGCTTGTTGGTGCAATAGGCTTCCGCGAGGATGAAAACGGAAAGCTGACAGTAAACCTCAAGGGCTTTTTTGACCACCCCTGTCAGCATCACGAAACCAACGGGAACGCCTGAGGGACTTTATCACAGCTTAATATGTCACAGTAATGCGGACTGCCTTATCTTTAATGGCAGCCCGCGTTTTTTAGGCGAACATATGAGACATCAGACACCCACTCAACCAAGAGTCGGATGTTCACACCACGTTCATATATATGCGTTATACTTGATTTTGAAGCTTACCCGTTGCTTTTTGCGTGCGTCTTCCGTGAAAGCGGGGCGCTGCGGCGCGCCAGGACTTCCAAAGCGCGTTCCAAAGCACCGGGGGAAAGCCTGGCAAAGGAATTGTTCGCGGCGGAATTTCCGCGGCGGGCATTTTCTGCGGTTCGAATCCGCTCAAACACCCGAAAAGTGTTTTTATGTGGAATTCTCCGGAATTCCAAAGCAAACAAAGGAGAGAGGCGGCTTCCCTGCCCTCTGCCTCCCCCAAGGAGGTATGGCGGTGAGCCGAACGCCCTGCCGCGTCGGAGATACCGCGCGCCGCCGCCCAAGCCAAGTGCGTGACTTATCTGTCCCGCCCTCCGCTAAACGCGGCTACGTGCTCAACCGGTGCGCCGCGTTCCGCTCACGGGCAGCCGCCCGACTCCGAAAACTACAAAAAGCGAGGTTTTATCATGTTTAAGAAGACAATTACCGAATCCTGCCGTGGGCTTAAATATGTAAAAGGCAAGCTGAAAAGCATTGTCGGTCCCGGCAGTTACCTTACACTCGGCGGATGCACGTACGAAGTGCTTCCGGTGAGCGGCGATATTCTATCCGCTTGCGGCGGTCTGACGCTGAATATGCTGATGAAGGCAGCCGGAAGCGAAGCCGTGACCCCCGTCGAGGTTGCCGACCGCACGCTGGTGCTTCACTTTGTTGACGGCAATTTCCGTGAAGTGCTTACCGCCGGGAATCATGCCTTTTTCAATGACGCGGGAAAGCATGAATTCAGAACCGTGGACATCTCCACTCCCGAAATATCCCCGGATATACCCGAATATATTTTTGATTCGATAGGCTCGTACTATTATACCGAAATAAATGTTGGGGAATATCAGAAGGCTCTGCTCTTCTACAACAACAAACTCCACTCACTCCTTGACGCCGGAAGATACCGCTTCTGGAAGACCGACACCGACGTGTCCTTCAACATTGTTGACACCAGACTCCGCCAGCGCGAAATACCGGGGCAGGAAATACTCAGCCGCGATAAGGTCACACTCAGGATCAACTTTGTGTGCAGCTACCGCATAACCGATTTTATCCGTATATACACCGAGATAGACAATTTTGAAGCTCAGCTTTATACCGCCGCCCAGCTTGCACTCCGTGAATACGTCGGCACACATACCATTGACGAGATACTTGAAAACAAAAATGAGCTTGGCAGCTTTGTGCTTCGTGAGCTGACGGAAAAAGCCAAGGGACTTTACCTTGAGATCACCGACGCAAGCGTAAAGGACATTATCCTCCCCGGAGAGATACGCGACATCATGAACTCGGTGCTTGCCGCCGAAAAACAGGCGCAGGCTAATGTTATCACCCGCCGCGAGGAGGTCGCCTCCACCCGCTCTTTGCTCAACACCGCCAAGCTGATGGACGAAAACGCGACCCTTTACAAGCTCAAGGAGCTTGAATATGTCGAAAAAATATGCCGCAATGTCGGCAATATCAATGTTACCGGGGGCGATCTGCTGGGTCAGCTCACGGAAATACTTAGAGGTAAAGACAAATGAGAGGAAATAAAAAACTGCTTCCTGCGCTGATCGCACTGTGCATTCTGATCCTAGCACTTGCAGGGCTTTACGGCTGCGGTAACGACACACCTCCGCCTGCTCCCCCCGTCACCGACGAGGTCAGCTCCGACGCGGGCGCTGAAACAATAGACCTTTCGCTTTATTCCGTCATCTATTCCGAGGACGCAGGAAGCGACGAAAGAAGGCTTGCATCCTCCCTCAGAGACCGGCTGAGCGCGGCAACAGGATGCGACATCCCGCTTGAAAGCGACCTGCTTTCCGGTGCGGACGGCGGAGACCCAGATACATACGAAATACTAATAGGCAGGACAAACCGAAGCGCCACCGAAACTGTGCTTTCTGCAACCGACTATGCGGAATATGCAATAAAATCAGAGGGACACAAAATAGTCGTCGCCGGATGGCTTAACGACGCTACTGCCGCGGCGATACGCAGCTTTTCCTCCATCGTAAAGGACACGTCCGACGGCAAGATAAGCTCAGGACTGCTCAACAAATGCGGTGCAGTCAGCGATATGCCGCGCGGTGTTCCTTCCTTTGAGGGCGGAAAAAAGCATAGTGTGACCGATACAGGCTACGACAGCTTTATCTTTACTGCCGCCTCGGTGAGCGCCGAGGAATACGACGCATATATTTCCCTGCTTTACGCGCGCGGGTGGAATTCTCTTTACACGAATGAGATATCAGGCTCACGCTTCGCCTGCTTCCGTGACAGCGAAAGCCGTGTGCGCCTGTTCGTCTCGCTTACCGCCATGCAGTCCAAGCTGCGCATTTCGGCAGAACCGTATCAGGAATATTCCGCCGATTACGGTACGGCAGGAAGCCTGCCCCTTCAGGTCATTGCCGGAAACTGTTGTGACCGGATATATTACATCCGCCTGCCCGACGGAAGTATCATCGTAATAGACGGAGACTGCTCCGGAACCGAATCGGAAAAGCGCGCGCAGACCGACGCGTTTGCATCTGAGCTTATCGGTATTGCAGGAGTGTCCTCACTCAAAGATGTGCGCATATCTGCATGGATATTCACCCACGTCCACTCCGACCATATTCTCATGTTCTGCGAGATGGCCTCCCGTTTCGGCTCGGAGCTGAATATCGGAAGAATACTGCGCAATTTCCCCTCCTCGTATCAGATGAAACTGGCGCAGGACGACGCCACCTCATGGGTGATCTATTTTGACAACGCCGTATCCCGACTGGCAAAACAGCCGGAGGTGATAACCGTTCACGCGGGTCAGAGGTTTACCTTCTCCGGAGTTGAATTTGAATATATCTACACGCACGAGGATCTATATCCCGGCGTAATGAAGCTCCTGAATCAGACCTCAACCGTTTTCCGCATGAAATACAGCGGTCAGACTGTACTCTTTACAGGCGACATGGCGGATGAAGCCTCAAATCAGATATTGCGCGAGCTGGGTGCGGGGGCGGTAAAGTGCGACGCGGTACAGATAGGGCATCACGGCTGGAACAATGGAGGAACACCGAACTTCTACCGTTCGTGCGGCGCATCGGTGATGCTGTGGACGAACAAGTACGAAACATGGCGCGAGTCGGTAGACTCCGGCAAGCTTCATTACGCCGAGGAGATATTCAACACCTCCGGCGTAACAAGACATATTTGGTGTGCCTCAGGGAAAACGGACATTCTTGAGCTGCCGTTCGGATGACCAATAACACTTACACATAAAACAGGACTGCCGCGAAGTGCGGCAGTCCTTCGTTTATTTATGCCTTGGGGACAAGTCTTTCAGTGCCGCCCATGTAGGGACGAAGCACCTCGGGGATAGTCACGCTTCCGTCCGCCTCAAGATGATTCTCAAGGAAGGCAATAAGCATACGCGGCGGAGCGACGACGGTATTGTTCAGCGTGTGCGGAAGATATATCTTGCCGTCCGCGCCCTTTACACGCATTCTCAGCCGGCGAGCTTGTGCGTCACCGAGGTTTGAGCAGGAGCAGACCTCAAAATATTTCTTCTGACGCGGCGACCATGCCTCGATATCGCAGGACTTGACCTTGAGGTCGGCAAGATCTCCGGAGCAGCATTCAAGCTGACGCACCGGTATATCCATCGAGCGGAAAAGCTCAACAGAGTAGCGCCACATTTTTTCGTACCACTCCATGCTTTCCTCGGGACGGCAGACCACAATCATCTCCTGCTTTTCAAACTGGTGAATGCGGTAAACTCCGCGCTCCTCTATACCGTGCGCGCCCTTTTCCTTGCGGAAGCAGGGAGAATAGCTTGTAAGCGTCTGCGGCAGGCTCGCCTCCGGAATTATCTGGTCGATGAACTTGCCTATCATCGAATGCTCCGAAGTACCGATGAGGTAAAGATCCTCTCCCTCTATCTTGTACATCATGGCATCCATATCGTTCTGGCTCATAACACCCTCGACGACATTTCCGTGGATCATAAAGGGCGGGATGCAGTAGGTAAAGCCACGGTTAATCATAAAATCGCGCGCATAGGCAAGAACTGCGGAATGCAGACGCGCCACATCACCCATGAGATAGTAAAATCCGTTTCCGGACACACGACCTGCGGCGTCCATATCAATTCCGCCGAGTCTTTCCATGATCTCAGTGTGATAAGGAATGTCAAAATCGGGTACGCGCGGCTCTCCGAAACGCTCGACCTCAACATTGCAGGAGTCGTCAGGACCTATCGGCACGCTCTTGTCAATGATGTTGGGGATGACCATCATTATCTTTCTGATCTTTTCCTCAAGAACAGGCTCCAGCTTTTCAAGCTCCGCAAGGCGCGCGGCGCTCTCGGCGACCTTTTTCTTCATCTCCTCAGCCTCTGCGCGCTGACCGTGAGCCATAAGCACACCTATCTGCTTGGAGCAGCGGTTCTTTTCGGCTCGCAGATCGTTTGCTTCCTGAATGGTGCGGCGATTCTCAGCGTCAAGGGCGATGACCTCGTCGACAAGCGGCAGCTTTTGCTCCTGGTATTTGTTTTTAAGATTCTGCTTTACAATGTCGGGATTTTCCCGTACAAATCTGATGTCAAGCATTTTTATTCCTCCGGATAATAATTTTTATGTTACAGGCAGCCTCTGAAAGAAAAAACACCCCCGGCATACTGCCAAGGGTGAAAATTCACGGTGCCACCTTGCTTTTAACTCTAAGCCTTTAACGCAGGCGTGCGGCTCCGCTCATCGCGGGCGGCTCGGGAGTGGACAGCACCCCGTCTGCCGCCGCAAAACTTTCAGCCGCGGTTCTGCGTCTCTTTCCGGCTCATGGGGCTTTTTTCCGTCAATGCCTTTACAAATATATATTTTATAATGAAAATTCCGTTTTGTCAATCCCTTTTTCAGCTTTTTACGCGCAGAGGAGGCAAAAAAGATATTTCAATCTGCGGATACAAGCCTGTAACAGCCTCCGCCAAACACAATGATCTTTCTTCCGCCGACATCGACCGCTTTGCTGTTGATACGTGAGACCACTGCGGCGGCATACCGCTTCTGACGTTCCGCGTCTGCGGGATAAGGATCGTCAACACAGACCCCGGCAAGCTCCTCTCCCGACGCTTCACCGCGCAAAAGCAGATATTCGACGGCAGAGCGCTCGGAAGGAGAGAGCTTCAATTCAAAACCGGTGTAAAACAGCCTTCCGCCGCGCCGCACTATCGGTCCTGCGTGAAGCGGAAGCATCACACCCTCAATATCAAAAAGAAAGCTCAAAAGCTCCGGCGAATACGGGTCATCAAAGGAGTACATCTGCGCTGAGTACGTCGACACGCCCTCGCCGACTGCCACACGCACTGTTCTGCTCGATGTCATTGCGCAAAGGGCAGAAAAAAACGGGGCAAAAAACAGCACTGCGGAATATCTGCCGGACGCCACCGATGCCTCAAAATCCGCAGGCGGAGGCGCCTGGCACAATATTCCGTTCTTCCGCAGATATCTCCGGAAATTCATTCTGGTATCCAGCGACTCGGTAATGATAAGTATCATACGCCGCCCCCGTCAGTCTTGTTTGTACTCTCCGAAAGGTCGCAGTAGAATTTTTCAATATCAAGCTGCGCCATATCAGGTGAGTTCAGCTTACGCTCGTTAAGGCCCAGCACGACGTTATAATAATTGCCCGATACAATGAAGTGTTCAAGCAATGTAATGCCGCACACATCAAGTAGCTGACGTAGCTGCATGGTAAGTGCAATATCCTCACGCGACGGAGTGGCGACTCCATTCGGATGATTGTGAGCAAGCACCACTACGGACGCGCCGCGCTTCAGCACCTTTTCAATTACGAAGCGCGGAGTTATGTTTACCGAATTTATAACGCCTTCCCCGGCGTTTACGACGTCAAGCAGCTTCATGCTGTTGTCAAACAGCAGTATGTAAGCACGCTCGACCGTAACGCCGATATAAAGCCCGACAAGGTATTTGCCTATCTGACCTATTGAGGTATATCTCAGCTCGGCACTGCCACGCTCAACCGCGTATCTCCTCGTAACGGCGCATATGAGCTTGAACATTGTCGCGGCATGAGCGCCGACACCGTCGACCTCTCTCAGATCGTCAATGTCAGCCTCAAGAATACCGGAAAGCGAGCCGAAGCGTTCAACAAGCAGATGTGCCGTTTCGTTCACATCCCTCTGAGGTATGGCGTAATAAAGCATAAGCTCCACCACCTCGTGGGTGTTGAAGGAATCCAGTCCCTCCTTCAGAAAGCGTTCCTTAAGCCGCGCCCGGTGTCCCTCATGGGAACTCATAGCTTTGCACTTGCCGATTTGAGTATAACATCGTGGTATCCGCCCTCAACGATGCTCGTGGAGGAAACAAGCGTGATACGCGCGTTTTTCTGCAAATCGGGGATGTTAGTCACTCCGCAATTGCACATTGTGGATTTGACCTTGTAAAGACTCTTCGCCACATTCTCACGCAGGGGACCGGCGTATACGACATAAGAATCAACGCCTTCCTCAAAGCCCAGCCCACTCTTGCCGCCGAGGTCGTACCTCTGCCAGTTGCGGGCGCGGTTTGAGCCTTCACCCCAGTATTCCTTTACATACTGACCGTTGATGAAAAGTCTGTTTGTCGGGCTTTCGTCAAAGCGAGCAAAATATCTGCCGAGCATCAGGAAATCCGCTCCCATGGCAAGCGCCAGAGTCATATGATAATCGTGTACTATGCCGCCGTCAGAACAGATCGGAATGTAAATTCCGGTTTCGCGGAAATACTCATCGCGAGCCGCGGCAACCTCAATAAGCGCCGTTGCCTGACCTCTGCCGATACCCTTCTGCTCGCGGGTGATACAGATCGAACCGCCGCCGATACCGACCTTCACGAAGTCTGCTCCCGCTTCGGCAAGGAAGCGGAACCCGTCGCGGTCAACAACGTTGCCCGCTCCGACCTTCACGCTGTCGCCGTAGCGTCCGCGGATGAAATCAAGCGTCTGCTTCTGCCAGCAGGTGTAACCCTCGGAAGCGTCAATGCACAGCACGTCAACCCCCGCATTTACAAGCGCCGGAACGCGCTCGGCATAGTCGCGTGTGTTGATTCCGGCTCCGACCATAAAGCGTTTCTGACTGTCAAGCAGCTCCTGCGGATTTTCCTTATGCTCGGAATAGTCCTTGCGGAACACAAAATAGCAAAGCCTGTTCTCGCTGTCCACTATCGGCAGTGCGTTGAGCTTGTTGTCCCAGATTATATCGTTTGCCTCCTTGAGCGTGGTGTTTTCGGGCGCGGTGATGAGCTTTTCGCGCGGAGTCATGAATTCCGATACACAAAGCTCCGGCGACATACGCGAAACACGGTAATCGCGTCCGGTAACGATGCCGAGCAGATGACCGTTGCTGCTTCCGTCGTCTGTTATCGCAATAGTGCCGTGACCGTTGCGTTCGACAAGCGCAAGCACGTCAGCCAGAGTGTTCTCCGGAGTAAGGTTGGAATCGCTTACCACAAAGCCTGCCTTGTAGCTTTTTACGCGCGCGACCATGGCAGCCTCATCGGCTATGCTCTGAGACCCGTAAATAAAAGAAAGACCGCCCTCGCGTGCAAGAGCTATTGCCATTTTGTCGTCCGAAACCGACTGCATTACAGCGGAGACGAGCGGTATGTTGAGATTTATCGCAGAGCTTTCGCCGCGGCGGAATTTGACGAGCGGAGTTCTGAGCGAAACATTTTCGGGTATGCAGTCGGGCGAGGTGTAGCCCGGTATGAGCAGATATTCGCTGAAGGTGTGCGAGGGTTCAGGGTAGAAGTATGCCATTTTAAATCACCAATTCTTTCCGTGTTGTTATTTTTTCATCAATCCACAGCGGGCTGCCGCGTTTATGACGCGGCAGCCCGTATGGTATTTATAGCTATCAGATGTATCTTTTGACAGTATCGTCCGCCTCTTCGACAGGGAGGGATGACGTCATGACTATGTCGACCTTGTGGCTGTCGGAAAGCTCGTCAAGAGACTGGAGCAGCTTCTCGAAAGCGTCGCGGTCGTTGTTACAGATGCGCAGTGCGGAATCGACAAATACGTGGGTCACATCGTGGTTGCTGGCAAGAATACCGGCAACAAAGCCGTAAAGCGCCTCGGCGTCAAAAACAAAATACTCATCCACGTTGATAAGTCTGCAACGGTAATTGACATCATAGCGGAGCTTTATCCCCTTCTCTATGCAGACGACCGCACCCTGACTTGACTCGACCGCTTCGTTTACCAAGGAAATGAGCGTTTTGGTTTTGCCGGAGCCTTTGACTCCAATGAGTAATTTGAGCATATTAACCTCCGTGCCGCCCGTGGCGGCTGTTGAATATTTGAGATTCCGTGAGTAGTGTCCGGAACATACTATTTAACTGATTATATTATACACGATAAAGCAAGAAAAATCAAGTGCTTTCGCGGCAAAAAACATATAATCTTTGATATCAGAGTCTTGAAGCCAGACCTGCGGCAAGCTCCTCATATCCCGGCTTTCCAAGCAGAGCAAACATATTCTTCTTGTATGCCTCGACGCCGGGCTGATTGAAGGGATTGACGCCAAGCAGATATCCGGACAGCGCGCAGGCAAGCTCAAAGAAATAGATCATGTAGCCGAGCGAGCGAGCAGAGCGGTCACGCAGGGTCAGCAGAATGTTCGGTACGTCGCCGTCAACGTGAGCAAGAAGCGTTCCCTTCATGGCGGTATCGTTGACATATGTCAGCGGCTTACCGGAAAGGAAGCCAAGACCGTCAATATTCTCCGGGTCGTCGGGGATAGTCACCGCGTCTCCCGGGTCTTCAAAGGAGATCACCGTTTCAAACATCGTGCGTGTGCCGTCCTGAATGAACTGTCCAAGCGAATGCAGGTCTGTGGAGAATATCACCGATGCGGGATAAAGCCCGCGTCCGTCCTTGCCCTCGCTCTCGCCGAACAGCTGCTTCCACCACTCGTTGAACATCAGCATATACGGCTCGTAGCCGACAAGTATCTCAAGCTTCTTTCCCTTGCGGTAAAGAATGTTGCGCATCGCCGCGTACTTGTACGCCGGATTGCGGTCGATATCGGGGGATGTCAGCTCACGCATTGCATCTGCCGCGCCGCCCATAAGCTCATCAATGTCAATACCGGACACGGCAATGGGAAGCAGACCGACAGCTGAAAGCACCGAATATCTTCCGCCCACGTCGTCAGGAACGACAAATGTCTCATATCCGGCGCGGTCGGCAAATGCCTTGAGAGTGCCGCGTGCGCGGTCGGTGGTCACGAAAATACGCTCGGCAGCTCCCTCTTTGCCGTACTTCTTTTCAAGAAGCGAGCGGAAAACGCGGAAAGCCACGGCAGGCTCGGTGGTAGTTCCCGATTTTGATATTACATTTATGCATACATCCTTGCCCTCGCAAAGCTCAAGAAGCTCGCCAAGGTCAGAGGAGCTGATGTTGCAGCCCGAAAAATAAATCTCAGGCGTATCCTTTTTAAGCTGATTATAGCGCGGAGATCTTAGAAATTCAATAACGGCTCTTGAGCCGAGATAAGAACCGCCGATGCCGATAACGATAAACACATCGCAGAGTTTTTTGATCCTTTCGGCAGCGTTTTTGATCCTTACAAACTCATCGCGGTCGTAGTTTTCGGGCAGCGTCAGCCAGCCAAGCATTTCGGAGCCTGCTCCGCTTCCCTCGCGCAGGGCGCGGTCTGCCGCCTCTACCTCAGGTCTTATCGCTTCCAGCTCGTCGGCGGCTATAAAGGGGGACACAAATTTTTCACTCAGATTAAGAGTCATAATGAACTACACCTTCCTTTGGCACATTGAAACTTCTTATTCAGTTACATTATATTTTATCACCAAATGAGGCTGATTTCAACTGAATTTTCAATGAATTTTAGTCCCTTTTTCCCCATTTTTACCGCCACATTTACGATTTTGCTCCTCAGGTGAGGAAAAACCGTTTCAACATTCTCAGCAGCAGTCCGCCAAAGGAAATTTTATCCACACCATGAGCCGCGCTTATGTCGATCCTGCCAAGCTCACCTCCGTCCAGCCGGAAGGTGATCGCACCTACCGCGTCTCCTTTTCTTACAGGCGCGGAAACGCTTTCGGGCAGCTCCTTCTGCGCTTCGACCTTCTTTTCTTCCCCTTTCTTTACCACAGTGCAGAAGTCGCCGTGAGCTGTATGAAGAATATTCTCAACGCCGCCGAGCACCGGGATATCCTCATCCTCTCCCTCATCATAACGGTAAAGCGAGTAGTTTGCAAAGCCCCAGTCAAGTAGCGCAGCGGCAGAACTGTTGCGCGCGTCACGTGTGGGAGCAGCCATGATAACGGCGATCAGCGACATTCCGTCCCGCTCGGCGGTAGCGCTCATACAGAATTTCGCCTTTGACGTCGAGCCGGTCTTAAGCCCGGTCGCACCGCGGTAAAAACGAATGAGACGGTTGGTGTTGGTAAGCCCGAAAGCCCCGTCACGCACGCTGTCCATCCACGTCGAGCTGAATTCAAGTATCTTTTCATACTTTATCAACTCGCGGGACATAATTGCAATGTCACGCGCCGACAGCACATGGTTGGTTACGGTATCGTCAAGCCCGTTGGTGTTTTCAAAATGCGCCGTCTTCATGCCAAGCTCCGTGGCGCGTTTGTTCATTTCCGCCACAAATGCTTCCTCGCTGCCGGCAACCGCCTCAGCAAGCACGACTGCGGCGTCGTTTGCGGACGCAATGACCACTGACTTTATCAGATCCTCCACCCTCATCTGCTCGCCCTCCTTGAGGTATATCTGCGAGCCGCCCATCTGGGAAGCGCGGGTGGAGGTCGCAAGAACCGTGTCAAGAGTAAATACTCCGCGTTCAATGGCTTCCATTACAAGAAGAAGTGTCATTATCTTTGTTACCGACGCCGGGGGCAGCGGTTCGTCGGCGTTCTTCTCGTAAAGCACCCTTCCGGTCTGTGCTTCCATAAGAATTGCCGAAACGCAGTCAAGCCCAAACTCGGGAGCTGTATCTTCCGCCTTTGGCTCTGCCGACACCGGGATGCCCGAAAAAAACAGAATTGCCGTCAAAAATACCGACGTAAGCACAGCAAGCCTGCGCAAGCGTCCACCGTGTGTGAAAAAAAGTCGTTTACATGCCTGTTTCATCTTTTGAGTTGCCCTTTCAAGTTATTGTTTGTCCTTATAGATTTATATGATACGGTAGGGACAAATAAAACCTGAAAAAAATCATCCGACGGAATTTTACAAAGGTAAGACCCGTCGGATGACAGATATTCAATTATTGCTTTCCGACTTTTCCGGAACGCATATAACCCGGACAGCTTAAGCGGTCACTCGGCGTTCATCTTGAAAAATCAAAGCCGGTATGACGCAAAAATTCGCGCGCCATAAGGGTTGCTCCCATCTGATTCGGGTGCACTCTGTCCCACGCAAGACGCGAGGAGTGCTGATACTTGCAGTAATCCGAAAACATACGCTGAAAATCCACAAATTCGCAGCCGTGCTTTTCGGCAAGCCGACGGCAGATCTCGCCGTACTCATCCATTCTGCGGCGCATGGGGTCTTCGCTCAGCGGCTCTATGTAATACGGAGACAGAATGAATATCCCCTTTACCTTTTCCTTGACGGCAAGTATCATCGACTCGACATTGCGCTCATACTCGTCAGGCAGCACTGCGGCGTCAAGAATAGCCGGAACATCAAACTGACGCCAGACGTCGTTTATTCCAATGCAGATAGATACCCAATCGGGATTTTGCGAGGTTACGTCCCGCTCAAAGCGCGCAAGCAGATCCCGGCTGGTGTTTCCGCTGGTTCCGGCGTTGGTAATTCTGAAATTCAGTTCGGGATACCACACGGCAAGCATATTTTCGACCACACGGACATATCCCCTGCCCACCTTATCGGACAGTCCCTCGCCGAGCGGCTGATTGCTGCCCATATCCGTAACCGAATCTCCCGCAAATATTATGCGGTCGTTGTTCTGAAATATCATTTTTTCTCCGATCCGCTCATCCGCCGATTATTC
Source organism: Clostridiales bacterium (assembly GCA_003523225.1). GTDB lineage: Bacteria > Bacillota > Clostridia > Oscillospirales > CAG-272 > CAG-390. The sequence continues at coordinate 37,401 of DPGK01000040.1, read as the reverse complement.
CGAACAGGATAAGCCCTATTGTATTGATGCCGAGATTTGCCGCCATATGCAGAAACCATGACGGATAGACCGTCCGGCTCTTGTCGGCGAGAAAGTCAAATATCAGACCTCCGGCAAAAAGTCCGGCAAGCATTAGAACAAATATCAGCGGCGAAAACCAACCGTCAAGTATTGCCGCATGGTAGACAGAAAACGCCGCCGCGCTGAAAGCATAGGCAAATCTGCGTCCCACTGCACGCTCAAGCGCCAAAAACGCAAATCCGCGGAAGAAAAGCTCCTCTACAAATGAATTGCAAAGTGTGATATACGCCGCGGCAAGCGGAAAGGTATCGCGGGTTATACCCTCACCCTCGGCAAGACTTGTGGTTATTCCTGAAAAATCCACGACTTCGCGAAGAAGAAGGTATCCTCCGAGGATAGCAACATACAGTACAGCCCCTGCTGCCGCCGACCATATTATTACCGCTCTTTGCCGCTTGTCCCCCTTCGGAGGAAGCCGCAAAAATTCAACCGGACTTAGCTCCTTTGAAAACCGCCCGCAGATCAGCGGAAAAGCCAGAAAAAGCACCAGCTTCAGCGCTGATTTCGGTATGTAAGGAAGCCCGAGAACGCCGTCGGCAAGAGCCATTATTCCGCAAAGCAGTATCACCGCAAGGCAGATAAAGCAGGCGACGCGCCGGTCTTTACGTCCGCTGACGTTTTCTTCCGCGCCGTTTTCGTTATGAGATAACATATTCCGTAAAGCTGTGCCGCGTCACTCCGGGGCGAAGGACAGTAGTTCCGAGCGCGTCAAGCTGCGGCTGATTCACCGCGTCGGGAGCGGACTCGGTCTCAAGGCAAAGCGCCGCGCGTTTTGACTGTGCCACGCCGCCGCGGAAGGGAAAACGGGGGTTCCCAAGGAAATTGCCCGTGTAGAACTGCACTCCCGGACGGTCGGTGTAAAGCCTCAGCTCCCTGTCTGAAATATCGCCGCGAAGGATCGCGCGCGGCTCGTCTTCAGGGGCGGCAACCGGAGAAAACACAAAGCAGTGGTCATACCCACCTGCAAGCTCAAGATCGCGGCAGGGCTTGTCAATATCGCGCCCAACAGTCTTTCCGGAACGGAAGTCAAAGGGCGTTCCCTCAACGCTTTTTATCTCTCCTGTGGGGATAAGTCCATTGTCAGTGGGCAGATAACGGTCTGCGGCAAGAGTAAGTGTGTGCGACAGAATATCCCCCTTACCGTTAAGGTTAAAATATGTGTGGTTTGTAAGGTTGACAACGGTAGGCGCGTCGGTGTTGAAGGTATAGTCTATACGCAGACCCCCGCGGGATGTCAGCGTATATAGCACCGTTACCGAAAGATTACCCGGATATCCTTCATCTCCGTCGGGTGAAAGCAACGACAGCTCAAGGGACGGCTCATCCCCGGCGTGCGGCTGTGCCCTCCAGAGCTTTTTATCAAATCCGTTCTTACCGCCGTGAAGATGGTTCACGCCGTTGTTGCAGAAAAGAGAGTATTCCATGCCGTCAAGTCTGAAGCTTCCGCCTGCAATACGGTTGCCGACACGTCCCACGACCGCGCCGAGGTATCCGTCAGCCTCATAGTAGCTTTCAAGGCTATCGTACCCGCGCACAAGGCTCAGACCGTCAAAGCTCAGATCGGCAACGGTCGCGCCGAGGTCAAGTATTGTCGCCGTCAGAGACCCCCGGCTCAGGGTGTAGGCAGTGACAGCTCTGCCGTCAGGCAGTTTTCCGAAAATTTCCGACTTTATTCCGCTCATAGGTTCAGTCTCCGTATCCGTCGGGATTCATGGACTGCCAGCGGTACGCGTCGCGGCACATGCGCTCAATGCCGTACTCGGCATGCCAGCCCAGCTTTTCGGCGGCAAGGGTGGGGTCGGCATAGCATTCGGCAATGTCGCCCGGGCGGCGTCCGACCACCTGGTAGGGTACCTTCCTGCCCGTAGCCTTTTCATATGCTTTGACAATGTCAAGCACGGAATATCCGACTCCGGTGCCGATGTTGTAGTATTCTGTTCCGCTGACGTTATTTGCGCGCTCGATAGCCTTCAGATGAGCACGTGCAAGGTCAACGACATGGATATAGTCACGCACGCCTGTTCCGTCATGCGTTGGATAATCGTCTCCGTACACCTTAAGCTCCGCGAGCTTTCCGACAGACACCTGCGAAATATACGGCAGAAGATTGTTCGGTATGCCCTTGGGGTCTTCTCCTATCATGCCGCTTTCGTGAGCGCCGATGGGATTGAAATAACGCAGGATCGAAACACTGCGGATATCTCCCGCGCGGCGGCAGTCATCAAGAATGCGCTCTATCATCAGCTTGGTCTCGCCGTACGGGTTGGTGGTCGACAGCGGGAAATCCTCGCGTATCGGCACCGATTTCGGGCTGCCGTATACGGTTGCGGAGGAGGAAAACACAATGGTTCCAACTCCATGCTTTTTCATTGAATCGATCAGATTCAGAGTTGAAAGCAGGTTGTTGCGGTAGTATCTTGCGGGCTGAGCCACAGATTCGCCCACCGCCTTGAGTCCGGCAAAATGGATAACGGCGTCTATGTGATTTTCATCAAACACCGCGTCAAGCGCCGCGGCGTCGCACATTTCACATTCAAAGACCTTGAAATCGCGTCCGGTGATCTTTCTCACCCTGTCGTTCACGCAGGGCTTGCTGTTTGAATAGTTGTCGACGACTATTACGTCATATCCGCTTGAGAGCAGCTCGACTACGGTATGAGAGCCGATAAATCCGGCGCCTCCGGTAACAAGTACAGTCATGATGTATAATTCTCCGGGAAAAAAGATTTTTTGATTTATTTCTTGCGGTCTGTCAGAGATATTTTCTGACAGTGGCAAACATCTTGGGCAGCTTCTTCTCCATGTCCGCCACAAGCGCAAACTGGTTGCGCGCGCGGTCTATATTGTGCTGAGGATAGTGAATTCTGAAATATGTATCTCCGTTCAGATAGTCGGTAAGGAAACGTATTCCGGTCTCAAGCGTAATGATGAGCGCACCCATTGGAAGCTCCTCTGTCTCGGTGTCGCTGAGCGAGCCTTCAAGCCCCGAAACAAAGCCGCGAGCAAACGCTTCAAACATATCCTCACGCATATAGACTCGTGAAAGGTCGGTCTCATCCTCCGCCGCGCTCGACGCTCCGAAGCGTATAGCGTCGCCGAAATCAAACAAAACCGAGCCGGGCATGACCGTGTCAAGGTCAATGACGCACATGGGCTTTCCGGTCTCCTGATCGATCAGAATATTATTAAGCTTTGTATCATTGTGGGTAACGCGCAAAGGCAGCGCACCGCTTGCAATGCGGTCGGTAATATACGAGCATACCTCCCGGTGCGCACGTACAAATTCTATCTCAGCCTCCGCCGACGCGGCGCGTCCGGCGGCGTTACGGGAGAGAGCCTCCTCAAAATCCGCATAACGGCTGGGGGTATTGTGGAAGTTCGGTATCGTTTCGCAAAGACCCGACGCGTCATAATCGGCAAGCTGCATCTGGAAATGCCCGAAGGCGTGTCCTACCTGCTCAAACAGCTCCGGCGAGGATGCCGATTGCAGACTCATGACACCGCCCACATACACGTATGCGCGCCAGCAGCCGCCATCCGGGTCGGTATAGTATTCTTTTCCGTCCTTGGTGAGTATAAAATTCAGCGTTCCGCGGTTGACGTCTCCGCCCTCGGCTTCGAGCTTGCGGCGGATATGCCCGGTGACTCCGATGACGTTTTTCATAAGACCGTCGGGGTCTTTGAACACGGACGTGTTTATGTGCTGGAGGACATACCTTTCGCCACCCTCGGTGTCAATGAAATATGTTCCGTTTATATGTCCCTCTGTACACTCATGGTAGGAGACCGGAGCGGATGCAAAACGGAATTCGGATGCAATATCAAGTATTTCTGTGCTCATGTCAACACTCAGCTTTCATATGTATTCGGCAACCGTCCTGCGACAGGTCACAGCGCCAGCTTTTCGGGGTATTCGCCCGACCGGATAAGCTCGCGTATGCTTTGCTTTACCGGCTCTTTGTCGGCGGCATAGGTAACGCCATACCATTTTGACGGCGTTTTTTCGACGGCAATATCAATTATACCTTTTTTGGCGAGACTGTCAAGTGCAAAAGGCAGATAATATTCCGATTTCATCGGGTCCCCCATGTTTTCGAGGAATCCACCGAAACCGTCCGACACATATCCGAACACCTCCGGCATAAGCCCGAAGCAGTTCATGGAAGCGGTAGCGTCAAGCGGAAGCGGATTCCACACACCGTCCTCCTCGTATTCGGCGGAGTTGCCGTCGACTGCGCGGCGTATTTTGGTGCGCTCGGTAACGCTTACGAGCTTTCCGCCCTCAACCGTGCAGATGCCGCGTGAGACCGTGCCGTTTTCGGTAAGCGTGTTGCCAAGCCTGAAGCCGACCATGCAGCAGTCAAGCCTGCCCTCCGCAGTGCGGCGCTTGCGCTGTTCCGCAGCACGCAGACGCTCCGCCATGATCTCAAAGGTCTTTCTTCCGTAAAAGTCGTCGGCATTTATCACGGCAAAGCAGTCGTCAACAATGTCACGCGCGGCAAGCAGCGCGTGCGCTGTTCCCCACGGCTTCTGTCTGCCATCCGGAACCGAAAAGCCCTCGGGCAGGTCGTCAAGCGACTGGAATGCGTATTCCGTCTTCATATATGAGCCTACACGCGCACCGACAGTTTCCCTGAAAACATCAAGATTTTCACGCTTGATAACAAAAACTATGCGGTCAAAGCCCGCGCGCGCCGCGTCAAAGCAGGAATAATCAATTATAAATTCTCCGGACGGACCTATGGGGTCTATCTGTTTCATTCCACCGTACCGCGAACCCATTCCCGCGGCAAGAATCACAAGTGTCATTGCTTAAAACCTTTCGCTGTTATTGGTCATTAGCGCCGCTGCGACGCTTTTGACCGATAATTTTGAGTATAAGACATACATCGTATTATTATATAACGTTATGGGCGATATGTGCATAATTTATTTTCACTTTTTACACAATGTTTACAACTCGCCGGATGAATAATTTCTCATCCGGGGAGTTGACACAGACACAAACGTGTGATATAATACATTCGGTGTATCATTTGAGACACCAAGGAGAAAAAACAATGCCGAAAAAAGAAAGCTGTACGTCAAAAGAAGCGTTTGAATTCATCTCCTCTGCCTGTCACCTGTTCCGCTCCGCATCTTTTGATATTTTCGCACGCCACACCCGCGATACGGTCGACTGCCTTTCATACGCGCCCGGAGAGCTTATCTCCTCCCCCACACCTGACGGCAACGGCGGAGGTATCGGAGTTATCCATTCCGGCAGCGCCGCGGTGTATTCCGGGGACGACAGCCGCCGTGTACTGTTGCGCTTTTTGACCGCCGGCGGAATATACGGCGTCTCCTCGCTGTTCTGCGCCGCACCGCCGACAAGAATAGTCGCCTCCGCCGAATGCCGGGTACTTAAGCTGTCGCGTGATTCCTTTTACGGTATTCTGCACGAGGACGCCGCACTGCTTGACGCATACCTTGAGTTCATGTCGGATCGCATACTGTTTCTCAACAGAAAAATAGCGTGTCTCAGCGGCGGCAGTGCCGAACGCAGGCTTGCCATGCACCTGCTTACGCTCGCGGAGTCGTCTGGCGCGCCGTCCGACGACGGAGGACGCGATGTGACGCTCCCTTGCAGTATTACAGAGCTTGCCCGCCTGCTTGACATCGGTCGCGCCTCCCTTTACCGCGCCTTTGACGCTCTTGAAGCGGCAGGCGGCGCATATCGGAAGGACGGATACCGGGTTCGCGTATATCCTGCGGCGCTGGAAGCCGCCTTCTTCCCGGAAGCCTGACATATGTAATCCCACCTTTGACGGATTAAATAAATCAAAAAACAAAAGGAAGTTCATCATGAAAAAACTCACAAGGATCGCATCGATCATTCTTGCCGCAATACTGCTTACGGCGTCATTTACGCTCGCGTCATGCCAGAAAAAGGATGACACACAGCTTCGCGTAGCGGTGCTGAACGGCACTACCGGATTCGGCATCGCCCCCCTCATCTCACGTATCTCAAGCGGTGAATCCGCCCTCAACGCACAGATAGACGTATATACTGCGGCGGATATGGTCAGCCCTCTCATTATAAACGGCACTGCTGACATTGCCGCCGTTCCCACAAACCTTGCCGCCGTGCTTTACAACAAAACAAACGGCAACATCCGCGTGCTTGCGGTCAACACACTCGGAGTGCTTTATCTTATTGAGAACGGTGAGACTGTAAAAAGCCTTTCCGACCTGTCCGGAAAGACAGTGTACCTGCCCGGTCAGGGATCAAACCCCGAATTTATTCTCCGCGCGCTGGTAGAGACCGCCGGTATCAGCGATGTGAATTATGACTACACCTACGCCTCCCCCGACGAGCTTGCCACCGCCCTTGCATCCGGAAAAGCCGCGATAGGCGTGCTGCCCGAACCAAAGGTGACCGCAGTGACCTCAAAGAACACCTCTCTCCGCGTTGCTCTTGATTTTACAGAGGAGTGGAAAAAGCTCACCTCCGCCCCGCTGGTTCAGGGCTGCATCATCGTGCGCGAGGATTTCCTCAAGGAGCATCCCACGCTTGTGAAAAAGTTCCTCGAAGAATACAAAAGCTCGGTCGAATATGTGAACGCAGAACCTGACAAAGCCTCGGAAATGATTGCTGAAGCGGGTCTTGCCGGAAACGCTGCTGCCGCCAAGGCAGCACTTCCGCGCTGCAATATCACCTTCCTTGACGGCGAGGAAATGCGCACCGCGCTCAGCGGCTATTGGACGGCGCTTTTCAATCTGAATCCTGCCTCGGTCGGTGGAAAGCTGCCCGACGACGCACTCACCGCCCCTATTGGCTGAGATGAAGCAAGGCTCAAAGTCAGGTATCATCAAAAGCATTGCGACGACGCTTGGAATAGCCGCCTTCTGGCTCGGCGTCTGGGCTGCCGCCGCAGCGATAGTCGGCAGCAGCCTGCTGCTGCCGACCCCGTGGGAGACTGCCAAACGCCTTTGCGAGCTTGCAGTAACCTCCGACTTTCTGCTCTGCGCCTTCGCCTCTCTTGCCCGTGTAAGCGCCGGAATAGCGGCGGCGGTAATTGCCGGTATACTTACGGCGGTGCTCTGCTGTACGCTCCGTACTGCCGACCGGCTGATCTTTCCCTTTATGACGGTCATAAAGACCACTCCCGTCGCCTCCTTTATCATTCTGGCGTTAGTCTGGCTCGGCACCTCCGTGCTCCCGGCATTCATTTCGTTTCTGATGGTATATCCGCTGATATTCACAAATGTAAGAGCCGGGATACAGAGTGTTGACCCCGGTCTGCTACGAATGGGCAAGCTCTTCCGCCTGCCGCTTCACACCCGTATCAGACGCATTTATATCCCCGCCGTATATCCGCATTTTGTCACCTCCGTCAAGGCGTCGCTGGGACTTGCCTGGAAAGCAGGCATCGCCGCCGAGGTCATCGCCGCGCCGAAATACTCGATAGGACGTATGCTTTACCTTTCAAAGGTATATTTTGAGACAGTCGATCTTTTTGCATGGACGCTGGTGATAATAATACTCAGCCTGCTTATAGAGCTTGCATTCGGTAAGCTCATTGACCGCGCCGCAAAGCGCCGCCGCACGGGAAAGGCGGAGAAAAATGAAGCTTGAATTTAAAAATGTAACAAAAAAATACGGCAGCACCGTTGCCGTAGACAGCTTTTCATATACATTCGACGCGAATCCGGGACGGCGACTTGCCGTATGCGGTCCGTCCGGGTGCGGAAAATCAACTCTGCTTTCAATTATCTCATGTCTTGACCGTGACTTTGACGGCAGCTTTGAAATAACCGGGAGCGCCTCCTCTCCGGTAATATCAATGTCATTTCAGGATCCGACGTTGCTGCCGTGGCTTACGGCGGCGGAAAACGTCAATCTTGTCACAGGCGACCGGCGCTCAGGGATTGACTTTGCCCGCTCTCTGCTTTGCGAGCTGGGGCTTGAGGGACACGAAAACGACTATCCGGACGAGCTGTCCGGCGGTATGCAAACACGCGTGTCCATTGCGCGCGCGCTTGCGGCTGACGCCGGACTTTACCTCTTTGACGAGCCGTTTGCCGCCCTTGACCCCGACACAGCCCGCCTTTGCATTGACGTGATACGCCGCCGCACAGCTCACGCCGCCGCAGTTGCCGTAATACATTCGCCGGAGCTTGCTGCGGCTTTTGCCGACGAGATACTGACCTTCTCGACGATCCCCGCCGGAGAATACAGCATCATCCGTCCTGAGGCAGACTGAGCTCTACATCTGCTTTCTCATCCGCTCAAGCGCACCTTTTTCAAGACGGGAGACCTGCGCCTGAGATATCCCTATCTCCTCCGCTATCTCCATCTGCGTTTTGTTTTTATAAAATCTCATATCAATTATAGCTCTTTCGCGCTCGCTCAGATGCTTCATTGCCTCGGCGAGCGCGATATTTTCAAGCCACGACTCGTCAGATGCATTGGTATCCGAAAGCTGATCCATAACGTAAAGCGAATCTCCGTTTTCATTGTAGACCGGCTCGTAAAGAGAAAGCGGCTCAACTATCGCCTCCATCGCGCGCACCACCTCCTCTTTTTTCTCGCCGAGGCGATCGGCGATCTCCTGAGGAGACGGCTCACACTGCCGTTCGCGTATCATCTCCTCGCGCACGGTAAGCGCACGGTAGGCAAGGTCGCGCATCGAACGGCTGACGCGGATGGTATTGTTATCCCTCAGATACCGCCGGATCTCCCCGATGATCATCGGCACAGCGTAGGTTGAGAATTTGACGCCCAGATCCATCCTGAAATTATCCACCGCCTTGACAAGCCCGATACAGCCCACCTGAAACAGATCGTCCATGCTCTCGCGGCGATTGGTAAAGCGCTGGATTATACTCAGCACCAGACGAAGATTCCCATATATAAGCTCGTCCCTCGCCGCCGCATCCCCCGCCTTTGTCCGGCGCAAAAGCTCGGTCTTTTCCTCGTCAGTGAGGGTCTTCAGCTTTGCGGTATTGACACCGCATATCTCAACTTTGTTATAATACATCCGGAATACCCCGAAACAGTTATTTCATAACTGAGTATTCTCCCCCGCAACCTGAGGTTATGCAAAAGCGGGCGGATGTATATTTTGTCAGCAGGACAAAAATAAACTGCGCACCCGCAGGTACGCAGTTTATTTGGAGATCCGATTACTCTCGTCTCAAAGTCACTCAGATTTTCTCTTTGACCTTGGAAGCCTTGCCAACTCTGTCGCGCAGGTAGAACAGCTTTGCGCGTCTTACCTTACCGTAGCGAAGCACTTCGACTTTAACAACGTTGGGAGAGTGGATGGGGAAGGTCTTCTCGACGCCGCAGCCGTAAGAAATGCGTCTTACGGTGAAGGTCTCGGAAATGCCGCCGCCGCGCTTGGCAATGACGGTTCCGTCGAAAAGCTGGATCCTCTCACGGTTGCCTTCCTTGATTCTGTTGGAAACACGCACGGTGTCACCGACCTCGAATTTGGGAAGCGTTTCCTTTAACTGCTCGTTCGTAATAGCTGCAATGTAGTCCATTTCAGCCCCTCCTTGTGATTAGGATATCGGAACATTCATGCAGAGCCCGCAGCGGACTGTCCCGTCCCGGAAAAACCCGGACTTTGGTATTATACCACAATTCAATTGCTTTTGCAATAGTTTTCGGATAAATATTTTATATTATCAATCGTCTTTTGCGTTTTTTCCGCCCTTTTTGCCCTTTATCGCGCCTATCATTCCGCCAAGAAGCATCATGACCCCGCGCAGTATCGGCTTTGCGTTCAGCACCACTATGGCAATAAAGCAGACTGCCTCTATCACCATCCAATACCTAAGCTCAAGCACCATAACGGCGCACTGAAGCAGCAGCACGGCACAGTTAAGCGCAAGTATGAGCGGATGCATATTGAATTTCACATACTTCTGCGTGTTCACGGCGCGGATAAGGAATACCGCAAAATAGCTGACCGCCGCCGCCACAGCCGCGCCCTGCACTCCCATTCTCGGAATAAGCAAAAGGCAGAGCGTCACGTTTATCACCGCGCCGCACATTGAGGTCAGGAATGACATCACGCTTTTCTTTCTGACCATATATATGCTGCCAAGGAAGGTTGTGATAGCCGAGAAGGTCGTGGCTATTACCAGCGTGGGCATATACTGCCACGCGGTGTAGTAATCCGCCGCCAGCATGACCTTTGCAAATATCTTTGCAAGCGCAGTAAGCGCCGACGCCGCCATGAATATCAGTCCTGAGTACGTGCGGAATACCTCCGAAAAGAAGCTCCCGCGCTCCTGCTCGTCCGCGTCGGCTACCGCCGAATACTGCCATGCCTCTATGAAGATGGTAGTCATCAGCGTAAGCACTGTCGGTATCTTATATGACGCGGCAAAAATTCCGTTTGCTTCGTCCCCGCAGATATGCTTGACCAGAAACTGCCCCGACACGCTGGTCATCCACCAGAATATCGTGGTGGGGATCATCGGAATGCTGTACTTCAGAATGTCGCGAGCAATGGCGCGGTCGAAAAGCGAAAGCCTTACATCCCGGTACAGCTTCTGCCACACGACCATAAGCGCCGTTACCATAAGATTCGCCACAACTACCGACAGCACGTATCCCGTAACGCCCATGTCGAAAACAACAAGGAACAGGATATTGAAACCGATGTTAAGCGCGGTATTTATTATCCCCTGCACCGCAAAAACGGTTGTCTTTCCGAGCGCGCGCAGATAGTTGGCGCAAGCCGACTGAAAGTTTGCCGCAATGACGTATATCACCGCCAACCACACATACCCCGTCAGCATATCCACGGCGAAAAGCAGCGGAGAAAGCAACAGAAAAACAAGCGTACCGCAAAGCAGCACCGTGATTCCCGACGAAAAAACCTCGCGCTTTTTTTCGCCTGCATCAAGGGCAAAGCGGAAAAGCCCGTCGCATATGCCTACCGCCGCAATGGGCATCAGCAGATTTGCAAGCTGAGAGATGAGGTTAGCATCGGAATATTCCGCCGGAGAAAGGATGGCGGTGTAAAGCGGCAGCAGCAGATAAACCAGCACCTTTGACGAAAAGGTGCCCACCGCTAAAATCGCGGTGTTGGACAAAAGCCGTTTATACTTGTTCATATCTTACGGCGCAGCTCATTCCTCGCCGCAGTTCCCCCAGTTATGGTAAACGTTCATTACATCGTCGTCATCCTCAAGCCGCTCGATAAGCAGACCCATGAACTTGCGGTCGTCCTCGCTGTCAAGGTCAACGGTGGTCTGCGGTACTTTTTCTTTGTCGGCGGACTCTACCTCATATCCCGCCGCCTTGATGGCATCGGAGATATCGTAAACATCGTCAGGCTCAGTATAGATCTCAAACACGCCCTCGTCCGACTTAAAATCGGTCGCACCTGCCTCAAGAGCCGTCTCCATCAGCTTGTCCTCATCGATCTCGCCGTACTCATCGGTAATGACGATAACGCCCTTTTCGTCGAACATAAATCCGACGCAGCCGCTCTGACCGAGGTTACCGTGATATTTTGAAAAGTAAGCGCGGATATTTCCCGCAGTGCGGTTGCGGTTATCGGTGGTAGTCTCAACTATTACCGCAACACCGGAGGGACCGTAGCCCTCATAGGTTATCTCCTCGTAGGCAACGTCCGCAGAGCCGAGCGCCTTTTTTATGGTGCGGTCGATGTTGTCGTTAGGCACGTTGTTTGCCTTTGCCTTCTGGATAAGGTCACGCAGCTTTGAGTTGGATGCGGGATCGCCGCCGCCTTCCTTGACGGCAATCGTGATCTCCTTGCCGATCTTGGTGAAGACCTTCGCCTTCTGCGCGTCAGTCTTTTCCTTCTTGTGCTTGATGTTGCTCCATTTGCTATGTCCGGACATGGTTTATTTCCTCACTTTGTTAAGTTAAATTTGTTTTTAAGATCATATTTTATCTGTCTTTTTCATGCAGATAAGCCCGAGCGCAGTCCCGAGTACCGTTCTGACAGCCGCAGACAGTGCAAGCCGGGAGGCGCGTACTCCGGCGTCCTCCGCGTTCAGTATCTTGCAGTTATGATAGAAACGGTTGTAGGAGGCGGTAATGTCGATTATATAGCGCGTAATGACGGACGGCTCATAGTCGCGCAGAGCCGCAAGCACCCGGTCAGGGAATACCGCAAGCAGCTTGAGAAGCTCATGCTCCTCCGGAGTGCCGAGCGAATATCCGCCCTCCGGCACACCGGCACTTTCACCGGCGCGGGCAAGCAGAGACGAAATACGCGCGTAGGTGTACTGCACATAAGGACCGGTGTTGCCGTCGTATGAGAGCGCATCCTCAAGCATGAAGTTTATATCCTTTATGCGGCTGCCCGACAGATAGTAGAACACTACCGCGCCGACGCCCACATTCTCCGATATCTCCTCAAGCTCCTCAGGCTTCATATCGGGATTTTTCTCCCGCGTTATGTCGCGCACCTTGTCTATTGCCATTGAAAGCAGGTCTTTAAGCAGAATGACATTTCCCGTTCTTGTTGCGAGCTTTTCACCGTTTATGCTGACAGTCCCGTACGGAACATGAACCAGCCTGTCATACCAGGGATATCCCATAAGCTCGACCACCTTGAACCACTGTGCAAAATGCAGTGACTGCGCTGAGGAGGTGACATATATGCACTTGTCAAAGGCATATGTGTCATAACGGTACACGGCAGCGGCGATATCCCGCGCCGGATAGATGGAGGAGCCGTCCTTTTTAAGAATCAGGCAGGGCGGCATACCGTACTCGTCAAGATCGACGATAGACGCTCCGTCGTCTATTTTAAGCAGTCCCTTTTCGCGCAGCTTTTCAACCACGGCGGGCACCTTATCGTAATAAAAGCTCTCGCCCTTATAGGAGTCAAATTCAATATCAAGCTGGCGGTATGTCTTGGAATACTCGTCAAGGCTGAGCTGAATGAACCACTTCCAGATCTCAATGTTATCCGGGTCGCCGCATTCGAGCTTATGGAACTCCTGCCTTGCCTCGTCCTCAAGCGACGGGTCAGCCTCTGCCTCCTTGTGGAAACGGACATAAAGCTCGACGAGCTTGTCTATCCCGCCCTGCTCGACCTCCTCGCGGTTGCCCCACCTGCGGTACGCTACGATCAGCTTGCCGAACTGCGTGCCCCAGTCGCCGAGGTGGTTTACTCCGACGCACTTATAACCCGCAAACTCGTGCAGCTTCTTGAGCGAATGACCGATAATGGTGGTTCCGAGATGCCCGATATGAAAGGGCTTTGCAATATTCGGGGAAGAATAGTCAAGAACCACGGTCTTCCCTGCTCCCATGTCGGGCGCTCCGTAGCGATCGCCCTTTTCAAGCACCTCGGATATTACCGAATCCGCAAGATACCCGTCGCTTATGCGGAAATTGAGATACCCTTTCACCGAGGACACCGACTCCACTGCCGGAGAGGAAAAGCCCTCGGCAAGCGCATCGGATATCTGAGCCGGAGCGCGGCGCAGAACGCGGCTCAGCTTAAAGCAGGGCAACGCCAGATCCCCCATGGACGTATCCGGCGGATACTCAAGCATCGCCGCCAGCTCGTCGGCTGAGGGCAGCGTACCCGGAGCCGCTCCGGTCATAATTTCATTGATCTTACTGCTGATCGCCTCAGCGATCTCTTTTTTTACTTTTGTCATAAAAATCTCCATGCCGCCACAGGCGGCTCAAATAAATTTTAATTAAAATAGCTCGTATTGGCAAAGCAAATCAAAATGGATCTGGACCCGTTTTGAGAGCATTCCGGGCGTGAAACAGCTGCACTTCAATTTTAGATATGCTTTATTTTCACGCTGTCACCATGCCTTTTGTTGCACATAGGTTCTAAAATCAATTTGCTGCCGTCAGCAAGTTGCAGAACGCTTATTTGCCTTCGCCGCCGTCCCCGCCTTTTTTACCGAGTATCAGCAGGACGACCACCAGAACCAACGCAACTCCGGCTATAACAGCCCAAAGCCACGGCTTGCTCTCGTCCCCGGTAGCAGGAGAGGCGAATAAAGCCTGAATATATGCAAAAAGCATTGACGCAAAAGCTCTCATAATATTTACCATACCTTTCTTTTATAAACCCGACGCAGGTCAGCTTAAAGCCCGCGCCCCTCGGCGATAAGCTCCTTTGCCGCAAGCCGCTGTGCGTCGGTCACGTTGATACCGCCAAGTATCCTTGCGGTTTCCTCTATCCTGCCAGCCTCGTCAAGACAGATTACGGTGGACTCGCTTCTTCCGTCGCGTTCCTGCTTTGAGATAAGCAGATGTGTATCGGCAAGCGAGGCTATCTGAGCCGAATGCGTTACACAGAATATCTGAGCGCCGCGCGAGGCAGCCTTGAGCTTGATGCCCACCTTGCGTGAGGTCTTTCCGGATATCCCGGCGTCCACCTCGTCATATATCAGCGTCGGCACGCCGTCAAGTCCTGACAGCACGCTCTTGATCGAAAGCATTATCCTTGACAGCTCGCCGCCGGATGCAATTTTTGAAAGCGACGCAAGCGGCTCGCCGGGGTTGGTGGCTATCTGAAATTCCACCCGGTCAAGTCCGCGCGGGGTAGGCTCATCCGCAGGTATGACTGAAATGCGGAAACGAACCTTCGGCATATCAAGAAAGGCAAGCGACTCGGCGACACGGTCTTCTATTCCAGCCGCCGCCGCGATCCTGAGCTCGCTTATCGCCTCTCCGGCTTCCTGAAGTGAAGCCGAAAGCTCCGCTTCCCGCTTTTTCAGCCTCTCAAGCGCCTCGTCACCCGACTCAAGCGCGGCAAGCCGTTTTTCCGCATCCTCGCGGAAACGCAGTATTTCCTCCACCGTTGAACCGTATTTGCGCTTGAGCCTTGAAATTGCCTCAAGCCGCGATTCAATTGCGTCGATCTTTGCGGTAGGATCGCCGTCGTCATTATTTTCGTTGTGGGAGTAAACCTCGGCGGCAATATCGTCTATCTCATACCTGCATGATGCAAGCCGCTCCGCAAAGCTGCGGTATTCGGGATAGACGTCCGCGATCTTTTCAAGCGCCTCGGCGGCGCGCGAAACCAGATATGATGCGGTCAGTCCCTTTTCATTTGAATAAATGGCGCGCAACGCAATCTCAGACTGCTTTTTTATTCTTTCAAGGCTTGAAAGACGCTTTTTCTCAGCCGCCAGCTTTTCCTCCTCGCCTGCCTTCAGCTTCAGCGCGGAAATATCCTTTATCTGATATTCAAGCATATCACGAAGCTGATTCTGTTCCTTTTCGCCGCGGCAAAGCTCGCGCATTTTAGTCCTTACATCAGACAGCTCAGAATATATCCTGCCGTAGCTTTGCAGGAGCTCTCCGGTGTGCGCCGCCTCGTCAAGCATTGCAAGCTGTGCCGACGCATCTGTAAGCTGCTGATTTTCATTCTGCCCGTGGATGGACACAAGCAGCCTTCCGGCACGTCGCAACACCGCCTGCGTCACGCTTCTGCCGTCAATACGGCAAGCGGAACGCCCGTCAGATGTAAGCGTGCGTTCAAGGCAAAGCTCACCGTTCTCGCAGGTGATACCGGACTCCGCAAGCTCTCCGGCGATCCTGCCCTCCAGCCCGTCAAATACCGCAGACACGACCGCGCGGCTCTGCCCGGTGCGGATAAGCTCACGCCCCGTGCGGTTGCAGAGCAGAAAATTTATACTGTCGATAACTATCGACTTACCGGCTCCGGTCTCGCCCGTCATCGCAGTAAAGCCGCCGCCGGCTTCAAGGTCAAGCGTGCGGATAACGGCGATATTTTCAATATGAAGCGCTCTTAACAATCCTCCGCCCTCCTTTCAGACCAAAAATCAAGACAAAAGATACTCAGGCGCTTACACGGTCTTAAGCAGTATCTTAATTCTTTCGCTGAGCGATTTTGAGGATTCAAGCCCGCGTGTAACAATAAAAATAGTGTCATCTCCCGCGACGCTGCCGAGTATCTCGTTTGTCTCGATGGCGTCAAGCCCCGCCGCCACTGCGTTGGCAAGACCGGGATAGGTGGAAAGCACAATGATATTGCCGGAATAATCCACCTTTTTTATCGACTCTATCAACGCGGAATTGAATTTAAGGCTCCCCGAGCCGTCGTCATGCTTCGGCAGAGTATACTTATATGTTCCCCGCCCGGTAGGGACCTTTGAAAGCTTCAGCTCCTTGATATCGCGCGACACCGTTGCCTGCGTTACCCGGTAGCCCTCCCTCTCAAGCAGCCCTATAAGCTCCTCCTGCGTTTCGATCTCGCATCGCTCCACCAGACTGATTATTTTTTCCTGCCGTCCGCTTTTCATCAGCTCACCTTACCTTTCCTTGCATTGCGGCGTGCGCCGCCCTGACGTGAAAAATCGTATCCTTTACGCTTTATTCCACAAATATGCACAAAATTGTTTTCCTCTATCATATACCGCTCATCTTGCGGTGAAAGGTGCTGTAAAATGAGTCCTCCTTAAGTCTGACGATACCCGCAGACTTGTCGGAGCGCGTTACCCTTACCGCTTCCCCCTTGCCGAGCTTTATGTTCACCCTGCCGTCGACCGTAAGGAACAGCGACGGCTCGCGCTGGCATATGTTTACTATCTCTATACGCGCGCTGTCGGGAAAAACAATTGGTCTTGCATTTACGGAATGCGCGCAGATTGGCGTTACGCAGATGCCTCCGAGCCTGGGGTCAAGCACCGGACCTCCCGCAGACAGCGAATACGCCGTCGAGCCGGTGGGAGTTGCGGCAATGATGCCGTCGGCACGGTATACAGCCACCGTTTTTCCGCTCTCTCTCAGTTCAATGTCAACTATACGCGCGACCGAGCCGTTCGATACGACCGCGTCGTTCAGCGCGCGCGCAATATAAAGCCTCCGGCGCTCGCCTCCGTCAGTCCGCGCAAACACCTCCACGTTGAGCATCGAATGGCGCTCGACGGAATATTTTCCGTCGTAAAGACGGTCGATGAGTGAAAGCTCGTCAAGCTCCAGCTCGCACAGGAATCCGAGCCTGCCTTTGTTGATGCCAAGCACCGGAATGCCCCGTGAGGCGCTTCGCCTTGCCGCCTCAAGCACCGTTCCGTCTCCGCCGACGACCACCACAAGCTCTGCACTTTCGTACAGCGAATGAGCCGGCATATAGCGCACCGGAAGTCCCGCCGCCTCAAAGCCTGAGCGCCCGCGCACAGACAGATCAAGCAAAAGCGACGCTCCGTGCGCGGCAAACACACGCGCCGCCTCACGCGCCGCCTCAGCCTTGTCGGGTATATTGAAATTTGTCAGTATTGCAACCCTTGAAAACTGCATATAAAACTCCGAATCAAAAAATATGTGACGATCTTACCTGTTTGCGGCACGCCGGAAATACCCCAGATATTCTATATTTCCGTCCCCGCCCTCGATCGGCGAGGTCATGACCCCTATACGTTCAAAGCCTGCCGCCTCAGCCGCCGCACAAACGTTCTCAACTGCCTGCCTGCGCGCCGCGTCGGAGCGGACTATACCGCCCTTGCCAATGTTCTCCCTGCCCACCTCAAACTGAGGCTTGATAAGGCTGACAAGTATGCCCCCAGCGGCAAGCAACGGTGGAATATTTGGCAGAATATATGTCTGGGAGATAAACGACACATCCATTACAGCAATGTCAAACCCGCTCCCGACCAGCTCTGCCGTAAGCACACGCGCATTCACACCTTCAAGGGAAAGCACGCGTGCATCCGCGGCAAGGCGCGGCGCAAGCTGTCCGTGCCCCGAATCCACTGCTGTCACGAATGAAGCTCCGCGACTGAGCAGACAATCGGTAAAGCCGCCCGTTGACGCTCCTATGTCAAGCGCTCTCACTCCCGCGACCGATATACCGAAGTAGTCAAGCGCCGCTTCGAGCTTCAGCCCGCCGCGGCTGACATAACGCGTCGCCTCGGAAGCAAGGATTTCAAACATTCCAAGGTCAGTTCCGTCAGGTATATCCTCCGACGGTTTTCTGACCGATACTCCCGAAAGCCTCACGCAACCTCCGCAGATGAGCTTTTTGGCGATCTCCCGGCTTGGGGCAAGGCCGTGTGTAAAAAGAAACAGATCAGCTCTCATAGATCATTTGCGCCGCGTAAGCAGCCACTCGGCAAGCGCCACAAGAGTTTCGCTCCCATGATATCCCGCAACAGCGTCAATAGCCGCATCGGTAACGCGACGCGCGTAGCTGCGCGCCTCATCGGCGCTCATGAAGCTTAAGAAGGTCGTTTTTCCGTCCCGTGCATCGGAGCCGACAGACTTTCCAAGCTCCTCGGCGGTTGACTGCGCGTCAAGAATATCGTCTATTATCTGAAACGCAAGACCTATCCGTCCGGCGTACAGCACAGCGTCATTCATTTCGGGAGCGTCATCCTCAATTCCCGCCGCAATGCAGCCCATTGCGGCACTGACCTCCATCAGCGCGCCGGTCTTTTTGGATTGAAGTGTTAATAACTGCTCCATTGATATGGCTTCCCGCTCAGCTGCCATATCCATTACCTGTCCCTCTATCATTTTTCCGGCACAGTCTGCCAGAACCGTCGCCGCCCGGCGGGAGTCCAAAGGACTTACCTGAACGTTAAGCAGTGCTGTTTTCACCGCCCTCAGCTCCAGAGAATCCCCGGCAAGTAACGCCGTTGCCTCGCCGAACATCTTGTGGTTTGTAGGTCTGCCGCGGCGCAGGTCGTCATTATCCATGCACGGCAGATCGTCATGTATCAGAGAAAAGGTGTGCATCATTTCGACCGCGCAGGCGAAAGGCATTGCCGCCTCCTCACTGCCGCCGAACAAACGGCAGAATTCAAGCGTAAGAAAGGGGCGTATCCTCTTTCCACCCGCCATAAGGCTGTAAAGCTCGGCGCTATAAAGCGTGTCCTTTTCGGCATCTGCGGGATAGCACCTTCTCAGCGCCGACGCGACCTTTTCCGCCGACGCGCAGAGCACCGCTTCTATATTTATATTTATCGTTCCGTTTGACATTGAACCGACCATACCTTCAGGTGAAATTATTTTTCAGTTGTGGCTTTCGGTGAGTATCTTCACCTTGCGCTCGGCGTCCTCAAGCCGCGTTGAGCACAAGCGCACCAGCGCCACGCCCTCCTCGTAGAGCTTCATTGACTCCTCAAGGGAGGTCTTGCCGTCCTCGAGAGCCTTGACCACCGCTTCAAGCCGAGTCATTGCCGCCTCAAAAGTCATGCTCTCCTCAGGAGCGGTCGTCTTTTTCGTCCGCGGCTTTGCAGCCGAAGACTTTTTTTCTTTTTCGTCGCCGTCCGTCACGGCGGATGTGACTTTTTCGTTATCCATTATCCTTCCTCAAAACCTCATCAACGGTTGCGGCTATATCTCCGTCGCGCATGGAAAGCCGTATCCTGTCGCCTTTTTCAAGTCCCGCGGCGTCGGTGATCATCCGCCGTCCGTCGTCCGAACGCACCGCCGCATAGCCGCGCGAAAGAACTGCCAGCGGATTCATCGCCTCAAGCGAGGCGACCTTTGCCAGATATTCCGCGCGCGCGTTTTTCAGCTTCATGGAGTAAAGAGACGAAAGCCTCTCCTCCGTCATAAGCAGCGCGGTGCGGCGTGTTTCAAACAGATAAAGGGGATCGGTCAGCGAACGGCGGGACGAAGCCGCGGCAAGGCGCGCGCGTTCCCGCTCAAGCCTTGAGCAGAGCAGTGCGCGGCAGCGCGCCTCGACATTTGAAAGCTGCACAAGCAGACGCGCCGAATCGGGAACAGCCTGTTCCGCAGCCGCCGACGGAGTAGGCGCGCGCAGATCCGCCGCAAAATCGGCAATTGTAAAATCCGTCTCATGCCCCACGGCGCTTATCACGGGTATCCGAGATGCCGCTATCGTCCGCGCCAGTCCTTCGTCGTTGAACTGCCAAAGATCCTCTATCGATCCGCCTCCGCGCCCTATGATTATCACATCCGGCGCTTCATTTGGCGAGGTGTCGGCAAGAGAGTTGAAATATTCAATACCCGCGCAGAGCGTCGCGGCGGCTCCCGCCCCCTGAACGAGCGCGGGGTAGACCGTTACTCCGGCGTACGAGAAGCGTCTGCCGAGAATATTGAGAATATCCTGTATCGCCGCGCCGGTGGGAGAGGTAACGATCCCTATGCGCTCGGGATATTTCGGTATAGGCTTTTTTTTCGAAGCGTCAAACAGCCCCTCCGCCTCAAGACGTGATTTGAGCTGTTCAAACCGAAGATAAAGCGCCCCCGCTCCGTCGGGTATCATATCGGTAACGTATATCTGATACTGCCCGCTCTTCACATATGATGAGACATGCCCGAACAGCACCGCCTTCATACCGTTTTCCGGCACAAAATCAAGCCTTGAGGCATATGAGCGGAACATCACGGCGGCAATACAGCCACCGTCATCCTTAAGGGTAAAATAAAAATGCCCGGTCTGGTAGTGATTCTTGAAATTTGATATTTCTCCGCGCACCGCAATGGCGGCAAGCACATCGTCGGTATCAAGCAGTGTCTTTATATATTCGTTAAGCGCAGTGACCGACAGCGCCTCGATTCCCGTCGTGTTATTCATTGCATTCAGAAATATAGCGTCTGCGGCAAAGCAGAGCCGTTCCGGCGGCATTATCTGCGGAAAAAGCAGGTTCGGCAAAACGGCAGTCGCCAAGCTGCTCAAGCTGCGCGCGTATGCGGCGGTTGCTCATCACTCCGCCCGCCCAGACTATCGGCAGTCCACCGTAAGTGCCGCGAAGCTGACGTGCCATCCCGGCAAACACAGCCGCAAGATAATCAAAAAGATAAGCGGAGATATCGCATGCCGGAGTACCGTCCGCAAACAGCTTTCCGGTCAGATTCTGCACTCCGGAAAGATTGCACCAGCCGTCCTTTACCGGAACGCGTGCAAATGTGAAGGTCCTTTCCGACTGCGCCGCAAGTGCCTCAAGAGCCGGACCGCATGGAAACTTGCAGCCAAGCATCACTCCTGTGCGGTCGACAGCCTGACCGGCGTTGAGGTCATGCGTACCTCCGATAATGCGAACCGAAAAAGGCGCGCCCTGTGCGCCGCCCGGCTCGACAAGAAGCGCCTCGGTAGTGCCGCCGGAAACGTGAAAGGCAATGTGCTCTCCGGATTCAATAAGCTCCTCCGAGCCGGAGGAATAAAGCGCCGCCATTATATGACCGTTCTGATGCGAAAAGCGGTAAAGCGGAACACCCGAAGAATCCGCCATCGCGGACGCCGCCGCGACCCCGGTAAGAAAGCAGGGCATATACGACCCCTCGGCGTCGCGCGGCGTTGCGGAAACGCCGTATGCCGCGATCCTCTCACCGCCATACTCCGCCGAGGAAAGCAGACCCCGCAGACGCGACGTAACAGATGGAAGATTCCTTGTGTGCGCGAACACCGCGTCAGACTGACGCAGACCGCACTCGCCCGGCTTTACCGGAAGCGGCTCCTTGAAGTTGGCAATTATCCTGCCTTCCCCATCACACAGCGCAAGAGAGGTGGTATAATTGCTGGTATCGACTCCGCAGAACAGCATTACACGGATGCCTCCGTGCCCTTACCCTTCATCACGGCGTTAAGCACACCGTTCACAAACGGACGCGCCTTTTCGTCGTCATACTTCTTCACAAGCTCAATAGCCTCGTTGACAGCCGATTCGTCGGGCGTATCGCAAAACAGTATCTCATACACGCCAAGGCGCAGTATCGCGCGGGAAACGCCCGAAATTCTTTCCGGCTTCCATCCGTGCAGGTTCGCCGAAATTGCCGCGTCAACGGCTTCAAGGTTGTCTATCACTCCGGTATAAAGGCTTCTCACGAAGTCGTCCTCCGGGATCTCACGCACCTCAACGGCGGAGCTGTAGATCTCCCCTGCGTCCTCAGCGGTGCGAAAACTGTACTCAAACAAAAGCCCGATGGCGTATTCTCTTGCTTCTCGTCTTGTCATGTCGTTCCTTTCAGGGCGGAAAAGCCAAAATAAACATTCCGCACCATTATACTAATATTATACTTCTAAAATCATAAAAGTCAACACCGATATGAATATTTCTTTGAATATTCATCATTTTTATTCAGACTGCGGCATATATTTCAGTAAATATTTATGGGAGGTAGCAGCCTTGAAGCAACGTATATGTATTTTGCTGGCAGCCGTAATCTGTCTCGGGCTGAATCTTGCCGGAGTCCCGGCGTCGGATAAGTGCAAGGGCAGCGACGGGGCTATAACGGCATACCTTGACGTATCCGCTCCGGCGGGCGATGAGGGAAACTGCATTTACGCCGAGGGGAATATAAAATACATAGATTTCACCCCAACTGTCGCCGCGCTGCGCGCCGCGTCCGATTACGATATAAAGACCCATGGAACCGACCGGCACATAGGCTGGGTGGAGCTGCTGGCGGCATGGGCGGCAAAAACCGGAGGCAGCTTTGACGGATTTTCCGAAAAAAAGCTGACCGCCCTTGCCGAAAAGATACTTACCTCAGACCCGCGCACCGCCAGCGGCAACGAAAAGCTGTACGATTATTACTCCGAGGCATACGAAGCGGTGCTTGGCGGGATGCTCGGAGACTACACCGAGGTAAAGCTCGCCGACGACGGCAGCGAGACAACGGAGAGCTTTTACGGCATACGCGCGTTTTCTCCGATCGCGGCAGGCTACTGGTATCAGGATTACGACGACTTCGGCGCGTCCCGCTCCTTCGGCTATCGCCGCCGGCATCTCGGTCACGACATGATGGGCAGCGTCGGCACACCGATCATAGCCACGGAGAGCGGATACGTGGAATGCTGCGGCTGGAATGTGTACGGCGGCTGGCGTATAGGAATACGCTCCTTTGACGGCAAAAGATATTACTATTACGCTCACCTGCGACGCGGGCATCCCTACTGCGACATATACGAGGGCAAAATAGTTGACGCCGGAGAGGTCATAGGATATCTCGGCATGACGGGATACAGCACAAAGGAGGACAAAAACAACATCGACACCCCGCACCTGCACGTAGGGCTTCAGATAATCTTCAAGCCCGAGCAAAAGGACGGAAACAATCAGATATGGGTGGATATGTACGCGCTGACCGCCTTTCTCTCAGGAAGGCGCGCACCCACATTTTCGGACAAATCAAGCGGAGAGCGTGTCTCAAAGGTACACTGTCTGTATCCCGAAACTCCGGATTAATATATAAATTATTTACTTAATTCCTCTTGCAAAATATCCCGTAATGTGGTAAAGTAAATAAGTAACAAAAAAAGCGCCACGGCGCTGTGAAAAAACAGGAACAAAATGAAAAAAACAATACTCAGAACTCTGTCTCATGCGGCGGCATACTACACCGTTGCGGCAGGTGCTTACAGCTTCCTGATCTGGGCAATGTACTCAAACGAGGAGGGCGGCGCACTGCTTTCAGCCAAGCGCATCTTCCTGCTTCTTCCCTTCTGCATCTTTTTTGCAATTGCAAATACCTGCCTTACATCCAAAAGCCTGCCGCGGGGGCTTGGATATCCTTTGCACTGCGCGGCAACTATGGCGGGAATATACTTCTGCGTCCTGCTGCCCGCAGATATGGAAAGCCGCAATCGTCTTGTAGGCTTCTGCGTGGCTCTCATGATCTATCTTGTCGCCATGCTGATTTACGTTCTTGTCGGCAGGCACGTGCGCCGGACGATAACGGAAGAAAAGAACTACCGCTCCCAGTTTAATAATGCTGAAAAAAAATAATTCCCGCCGCAAGGCGCACAGGATCAGCCCGTCAGCCGTTCTGAGGGTAACGGCGGCTGTCGCGGGAGTGCTGCTGATCGCGGACGCCACCGCGATGGCGTTTATTGTAAACTTCAACGCCGGGATCATATTCACGGCGCTGCTCGGAGCGGTGCTTGCCGGGATCGGTGCGTTTTTCAACCGGATAAAGAAAATAAAGTGGTTGTCTGCCTGCTTTGCCGCCGCTTTTTTGATGCTTGCCGCGCTGCTGACCTTCATTACGGTCTACGGGCAGAACGACACCGCCGATTACAGGGAGGATGCCGTTATCGTGCTTGGCGCGGGCTTGCGCGGGGAGCAGGTCAGCTCACAGCTTGCGCGCCGCCTTGATGCGGCTGTAAGCTATTGCGGAAAAAACCCGGAGGCTGTGGTCGTGGTATCCGGCGGGCAAGGAGCGGACGAGGATATAACCGAGGCGCTTGCAATGGAAAGATACCTGACCGAAAGGGGTATACCCGCAAGCAGGATAATCCGGGAGGAAGCCTCAGACTCGACCCACACCAATCTTGCCAACTCAAAGGCGATACTTGATGAGAAATTAAGCGGAGCTTACCGCGTGACTGTGATAACGAGCAACTACCACATCTATCGCGCGTCAATGACCGCACAGGCATTGGGGCTTGACTGCACGCACGTTCATTCCGGCATCGCATGGTACAGCATACCCGTGAGCTTTCTTCGAGAATGCGCCGCCGTTATCAGGCTATGGCTGCTCGGAGCGTGACGCTCCTTTTCGTGTCCCCTGCCCTGACACGGCAGATCTGCCGCTCTATAAAAATCTGTTTGGCTGTCGGAAGCCGCAAAGCTCCCGACGGCTGTTTTTTGTCACGCAATAATGAATGCTGTTATTACAATTCATACCGAAAATTCATAAACGGTACATTGAAAACTGATATCCGTTGTGATATAATTGTTCAAAATCGTGATAATTCATTTTTTGAAGTTTGAGGTGCGATATGGACCGGATAAGTCTGCTTCCTACGCTGCACAATATCATTGAGGGCTACGGCGAGATGTGCAGCCCCTTTTGCCGCGAAATGAATATTCCGCAGACCGGATTTGACATTCTTATGTTTATTGCCAACCATCCCGAATACCCCACAGCCCGCGACATAATACGCTACCGGGGAATACGCCCCAACCTTGTCTCTTTATATGTAGATAAGCTGGTGAACGATGGATATCTTGAACGTCATCCGATGGACGGCAACCGCCGCTGTATTATACTCACCTGCACAGAGCGGGCGCAGCCTATCATCGAGGAGGGGCGGCGTTTGCAGCGGGAATTCTATGATATTATTCTTGACGGCGTGGACAAAGAAGATATAGACCGTTTTACCGGAGTAATTGAAGCGTGCGGTAGAAATATAGATAAGGTCAAGGAAAAAAAGAGGAAAAACAATTGATATGGAAATTCTGAAAACAGTTCTTGTAACATTTTTCGCAGGAATGGGCGCGGGACTCGGCACCGGCTTTGCCGGCATGAGCGCCGCGGCGGTCATAACCCCGATGCTTGTTACATTCCTTGGCATTGATCCTTATATGGCTGTAGGCATTGCGCTTGCAAGCGACGTACTGGCAAGCGCGGTGTCCGCCTACACATACGGCAAAAACAAAAACCTCGACATCCGCAACGGGCTGATAATGATGGCGACCGTACTGGTCTTTACCGTAGTGGGCAGCTTTGTTTCAAAGCTCGTACCGTCAACTGCAATGGGAAATTTCTCGGTGTTCATGACGTTTCTGCTCGGCGTCAAGTTCATTGTAAAGCCGGTCATGACGACAAAGGAGACAATGCAGGCGGCGTCCGCCAAAAAGCGCGCGGTGCAATCGGTCATTTGCGGAACGGTGATAGGCTTCATATGCGGCTTTGTCGGAGCGGGCGGCGGAATGATGATGCTGCTGATACTCACCAGCGTCCTCGGCTACGAGCTGAAAACCGCCGTCGGCACGAGCGTGTTTATTATGACCTTTACCGCGCTTACCGGAGCCGTCTCCCATTTTGCCATCGGAGGAGCGCCGGACTGGACGGTTCTTATTCTGTGCGTCTGCTTTACCCTGCTCTGGGCGCGCATTGCCGCGCTGTTTGCCAACAAAGCCGAACCGAAGACCCTTAATCGCGCCACCGGAATCGTGCTTGTCCTGCTCGGAATAACCATCTTTGTGTTTTCAAAGATCGCAAAATAAGCTATAAAAACGCCCAGCGGCTATGAAAAAAAGAAGTATACAGAAAACGACTAAATAATTAACGTACCGCTCCGGCTCGTACAAAATGCGACCCGGAGCGGTACGTTTTGTAATTATCATGTTTTGTAGCACGTTTAGGGTCAATTCCGATCGCCGGTTACAGAGCGGAAGATGCTACAGACTACTACTCAATTATTCCCACTCTTCCCCGGTTTTGTAAGTCCACCTCCAAATGCTTAGTTTTAACCCGTTTTCAGCCTTATTCTTACGTGTTTTCCGCCTATTCCATACCGTTTATCACTTTTTGTCGCAGATTTTTGTTGCACGACTTTTGAAACCGGGTCGAACGTAACTGATCTCAAGAGCCACAAAACTCAAAATTCAGCTCAAGATTCTTCCGGCATTGGCAGCAGCTTTTAATCGTCAATTTGCTCACTAAAGGTATCGTGTGGCTTTTTTGCCGTGCAACCGTGCAACCAACAGAAAATCCCCTGAAGAAGATAACCGTGGAGCAGTACACCCCACGGCTATTTGTTGGCTTGCTTAGTCGTTTTTTATGTACAATCCGTCAACGACCTTGATGATAAGCTTGATGTCATCCATAAGCTCCTGGTTGATATAGCGGCCAGCCTCGATGCGCTTCAGCTCCGATATCAGTTCTCCGAGCCTGTCATACACAGCCTTATGGATCTTACAGTTACCGGTGACATTGATATCGCGATCAAGTGCCCTCGTAATGTAATAGTCCTGCTTCAGCATACCAGTCAAAGAAATTATATACTCGACCTGGCCGACTTCTTCAGGGGATGCCCGAAATGCGATGGTGCGGTTTCTCAGCCTCCCCTGACTGTCATAGGTTTCTGCACCCTGACCGTCTTTTACATATTGATTGTTGCGCATGGTTTCACCTCCTCATATCATTCAAATCATCGGCAATGTTCTTCTGAACTTCCGTGAAAAGATGTCCGTATGTGTCTTGAGTTGTCTTAATCGACTTGTGGCCAATTCTTTTAGATATTTCAAAGATGTCGTACTTCTTACTAATCAGAAGTGAAACATGTGAATGACGAAGCCCGTGAATATTTAATGCCTTAGGTGCCGGACTTCTTGTCGTACACAAGATAGTCATAACCAACGACCAGCACCATGACGAAGCAGACAACGCCGACGCACATATCGATATAGCCTTCGCCTTTGCGGCTTTTCAGTAATTTCTTCATGTGCGCCTCCTTAACCGAACAGTACGCCGAGGCTTGATACGATCTGATCCAGGATGACCACGATATAGGTCAGGAGGAAGCAGACAAGCAGGCACATCGAAAGGCGGTTAACCTTTCTCGGAACCTTCTGCGCTTCCAGCCGGAGCATCTGGCGCTGTACGTCATTGAATTTCAGGGACAGGGATGCCCAGTACATTTCGGTATCGTCACCCCGAAGGATGCCGATGAGACCACGACAGATATCGGACATCTGTGAGGATCCGACGCGGCTTTCCAGTCTTGTGATCGCGCCTTCGTAGTTGCCGGACTTCATATCCGCCACCGTGATATCCAGCTCGTGCTTCAGTTCCGGCCCTGCGGAATCTCTGTAGGAATCCAGCATATAGAGAACGTCACGGCTGTGTTTCAGGGTTTTCTCAATGGTGGAAACGAGTCTCGGAAGCTCGTGCTCGATCTTCTGGCGCTTGACCTTGATCCGTTTTCCGACGGATTTGACCTCATTGCCGTAAAGGAATACGGCGAGGATCAGAACCACCGGGACGAGGATCGGGAAGATAAATGCCATTGGGATCGCAAATACACCGACGATAGCGGCTTTTACAATGGCATTGGCCTTGAACATCTCCGGAGAGATATCCATCTGCGCCGTTTTCAGATCAGCTTCCAGTTGGGCACGTTTGAATTCGTTGATACGGATGAACCCCGAAAGCCATTTCGCGAGTCCTTCCAGTCTGACCTCCAGGAAGGAGGCCTTGTTTTTCTGTTTTTTGGAGATGTTGTCTACGGCCTGGCTTGTCTTGCTGTACGGGATCTTAAACAGATCCATCAGCACAAGATACAGACCGATACCGACAAGCACTCCGATAATTGCCTGCTGCATTTGAAGACCTCCTTATCTTTTGTATTCGATGGGCTTTGTGAATTTCATCATGAACAGTGCCGTGATGAGAATGACCAACCCGCAGACACCGCAAGTCGCCTTGCCCGCCGTCGTGTACAGGAGTGAATGGAACCATTCCTTGTTCAGGAGATACAGAAGCGGTACGTTGCCGATGACCAGGGCGACCATCGTCCAGTACTCGTTTCTGGCCGCCGTAAGCAGCGTTTTCAGCTCGCTGTTGACGATACGGACATCGGTGAGCTTTCCGACGATGGGAAGCAGCGTATCCTTGAGCGTTCTGTCGTCCTGGCACTGGATCAGCGCGTCGCACCACTCGCGGAAGATTTCATCATCGACCTTGTCCCGGAGACTGTAAAGAGCGTGCTTCACGTTGCTGGAAATCGCCGTTGCTTCACCTTCAAACGCCATGAACACCTTGCGGAGCGGCGGCTTGATATACTTCAGATTCTCGCGGACGGCGGAAACAATATCGTCATTCCGGACATAGGATGTGGTGACAATGGAAAGCGTGGTTTCAAGCTCTTCCTTCGTGTGCTTTTCGTAATAGCTCAAGGTGCTGGAGGTGTAGAAGAACGGGACCAGCGCAAGGGCTACACTGAGAACAGGCATCAGAAATACGTTGTTCAGGAGCAGGCTCAGGATGATGCCGCCCGCAAACAGGAGCAGGGATACACAGCAGACCACCGTGAACTGCTTGCTCTTTCCGGTGACGGTCAGAGCGTTTTTCATGTTCAGGAGCTTTCTGTAAAGCCCGTGCTTCTTCTTGCCTTCACGAAGGTTCTTTGCTTTATCCGCCAGTGTGTCGTTCGGAGTGATGAGGTTCATCAGGTCCGTTGTCACTCTGTCAGCATTCAAATCCAAGAGAAGAACAATGGAAATGATATAAAGGGCTATACTGAGAACAGAAAAGATCAATTTGAATTACCTCCTTCCGGCTGAGGCGCGGAAGAAGGTTCGGCGGAGCTTCCGTCGTTTTTCTTCTCAGGCTGCCCTTTGTATTTCTTCGGTGCAGGCTTCTCGATAGTCAAGAAACGCTTGAGAAGGTCCTGCGGAACGCCGAACTGCATCAGCTTCTCCTTGAGGTGATCGGACATGATATCCGGCTGCTCAAAGTGTCCTTCGATGACGAATTTGCCGTTGACCAGCTCGTTTTTCGTGATGTTGTACCGAAACAGTGTGCGGTAATGACGTTCCCCGTAAGAGTCGATGGTGCATTCGGAGATGTCCATGATCTTTCGGGAATTGTCCTCCAGCTTATGGGCATAGACCACAAGCGGAAATGCCTGTCCGGCCTGCATGAGCGAGGTCTGGAACTGGATCGGGAAACGCTTCTGACAGAGCAATGCAAGACGCATATGAGCGGCATCGGCAGCAGAAGCATGGATGGTCGATACGACGGTATGACCAGTCAGCGATGCTTCTACGGCGGAATAGGCCTCCACATCACGCATTTCTCCTACGACCACGATGTCCGGGTTGAAACGAAGGGACGCAACAACCAGATCCTCCTGGGTAATGTCATAGGCGGGATTGTCTGAAGGTCTTGACAGTGTGTGGACGACGTTATTTGCGATTTCACCGTTTTTTGCGGATCGCACAAGGCTTAATTCACGGGAACCGGACTCAATCGTAAATATGCGTTTGTTGTCCGGAATGGTCGTAAGCAGTGCGTTTAAGAGCGTGGTTTTGCCCGAAGAGGTGGCTCCTGCGACGACGAAGGATACGCCGTATCGCAGACACATACAGAGAAAGTCCACCATCTTCCGTGTGGCATTGCCGCCCTCAACAATCGCGTCCAAATCGACTCTGGAGGGATGAAGGAGACGGATAGACACGGAAATACCCCTGTCATCGTCTACCAGAGGATTCTTCAGCGCCGTGATACGGGTGTTTCCGGGAAGATGTCCCTGACTCATAGGCGTTGCATTGTCGATGATCATGCCGGAATGATGCAGGAGCCTCTTGACGATATCCACGGCATGCTGCGGTGAATAAAAGTGTTCCTCCGCCTTTTCGATATGGCCGTCGGTATAGGTGATGGCCAGGTCATCCCAGCCGTTGATGTTGATCTCCTCGATATCCTCTCTGCCGAGATACTGGGTAAGGATCGAATACTCCGCCATTTCCGAATAAAGCTTCCGGGAAAGGGCTTCAAAGGAGTGGTCTTCCACCGTATAGCCGGAGTCACGGAGGTACTTGTCGATATAGGTACGGAGCTGTCCGACCTTATTCTTGTCGCTGAGTGCTGCCGCGTAATTCTGGGAAATATACTCCTGAACCATGTGAAGCAGCACGGTAAACTCAATTTCCTTCGACACTTGTAACCTCCATTTCCGGCGGCTTGACCTCTGCCTTATCAAAGTTCATGACCGCCGTCGCCAGATCCTTCATTACCTTTCTGTAAGCGCTGTCGTCCAGCTTTTCGGAGAGCTCTCCCGTAATGGTCTGTTGCTTGAGCGGTCTTGAATAGGGCACGGTAAAGTCCGCTACCCCGAAGAATTCCTTTGTTTCGTCAATGGGCAGATAAAGATCCGCGTCCATGATGTTCATGACTTTGATCTTTCTGTCCTCGATGCTGATAAACTGGTTCACGCAGGAAGCGTAATAAACCATTTGTCCTCCTTCCTCAAATAGTGCCGGAGTCCAGGCCTCCGGCATGTATCCCGGCAGGATCTCGCTCCTGTCGGGGAAATAGGCACGATTAGCTCGTGAGGGCTTCCCGGCGGTACTGTAATTGAATACAGTGCAGTCCCGGATGTATCCGCAGTATTTGTCTCAGCCCCCTGCGGGCGATAAATATAAAGGAATATATACACTTATCTATAGGGAAGTCGTCAGGCGGCAGTCTGCTTTCTGCCTCATAGGAATCTCACCTCTGCCGGGTTCTCCGCCAGCTCCGTAGAGAAGTATCATTAT
>DPGK01000040.1:6004-6171 GCA_003523225.1 Clostridiales bacterium | reverse complement strand
CCTGTCATCGCCATACCGGGAGCAACCCGATATTTGCGGCACTGGATTCTCGCTACCTTTATAAAAAGGTCAAGGCGTACATGCCGTGCGGCTCATCAGTCTGGTTAACGTACCTGATGACCTGTGTATTCAATTTTCAAGGAGCGCCGAAGCGGTACTCCTTGTCG
>DPGK01000040.1:5258-5742 GCA_003523225.1 Clostridiales bacterium | reverse complement strand
CGCCGAAGCGGTACTCCTTGTCGGGAGGAGTGCCCCTTCACTATACTTGGACAAAGGGGTGCCTTTTGTGGGGGTGTTTTTTGAAAAAAACCGAAAAAAATTTTTTGAAGCATAAAAAAAGGCTGCAACGTACTATACATACGTGCAACCAAAATGAATAAAAGCCAGCTTATTCATGAAAAAATAAACTGGCTTTATGGTTTGATATTTTCTGTTTTTTCGGCGAAAAATGGCTTGCCACTGTCCACCATTCAAAATCGCCTATATGCAACCGCCGGAGCGGCTCTGGTTGCAAATTGGTTGCACAAAAACGGAATTTTTATTCTAATTTTTGTGCACTGGCTTATTGCTCAGCCTCAAATATGCCAAAAACCTTTGTTTTACGGGGTTTTTCGGCGTTTTTTGAGACTTTTCAAAATTATTCTTTGCAACCGTTTTGCAACACTTTACAAGTGGACCTTATTCCCACTCAATTGTTGCCGGG
>DPGK01000040.1:0-5096 GCA_003523225.1 Clostridiales bacterium | reverse complement strand
CCGGGCCTCTGAAATCATTCCCACTCAATTGTTGCCGGGGGTTTAGCGGTGATATCGTAGACGACGCGATTTACGCCGCGGACCTCGTTTGTTATCCTTGAGGACATTCTCGAAAGCAGCGGATACGGCAGCCTTGCATACTCGCAGGTCATAAAATCCCCCGTGCGGACGGCGCGGATCGCGATAAGATTCTCATATGTACGGAAGTCGCCCATGACGCCGACGCTGCGGGTATCGGTGAGGACTGCAAAATACTGATCCGCTCTGACGCGGCAGCGTCCGATCTCCTCACGGACGATCGCGTCCGCTTCGCGCAGAATATTCAGCTTTTCCTCCGTCACCTCTCCTATGATGCGTATTGCAAGTCCGGGTCCCGGGAACGGCTGACGCCACACAAGCTTTTTGGGCAGCCCCAGAAGCACGCCGAGACGTCTGACCTCGTCCTTGAAAAGCATATTCAGCGGCTCAACCACGCCCTCAAAGCCAAGATCCTTGGGAAGTCCGCCGACATTGTGGTGGCTCTTTATCACTGCGGATTTGTTCTTGCTGCCAGATTCGACCACGTCGGGGTAAATCGTTCCCTGTGCGAGGAATTCGGGATTTCCCTGCTTCTTTGCCTCATCCTCAAAGGTTCTGGCAAACTCAGCGCCGATGATCTTGCGCTTCTGCTCGGGGTCTGTGACTCCCTTGAGCTTTTCAAGGAATCTTTGCTTTGCGTCAACATAGACAAAGTCAAGGTCGCGTCCGGAAAAGACCTCGCGTATCTGGTCGGTCTCCCCCTTGCGCATAAAGCCGTGGTCCACATAAATGCAGACGAGCTGACCGGGGATGGCGCGTGAAAGCAGCGCCGCGCAGACTGAGGAATCCACTCCGCCGGAAAGTCCGAGCAGTACGCGTTTATTTCCGACGGTTTTCCTGACCTCCTCTATCTTGCGGGCGAGATAGTCCTCCATCGAGTAGTCGCCCGCCGCTCCGCATATGCGGTAAAGGAAGTTATATATCATTTTGCTGCCGTTTTTGGTGTTTTCCACCTCGGGATGGAACTGCACACCGTAGATCTTATCCGCGCAGTTTTCAAACGCCGCAACAGGGCAAAGCGCCGTCGAGCCGATGGCACGGAAGCCGTCGGGCAGCTTTGTAACCATATCGGTATGGCTCATAAGCACGGGCTGATCTGCGGCAAGCTTATAATAAAGCTCGGATGTGGTATCAACCTTTGCGTCAAGCGTGCCGTACTCGCTGGCATGGCAGCTTCCCACTGTTCCGCCGAACAGGTGGCAGATAAGCTGCATTCCGTAGCAGATGCCGAGCACGGGAACGCCCAGCTTGAAGATGTCCGTACTGCATTTAGGGGCGTCCTCCGCGTAAACGCTGTTAGGTCCGCCGGTAAATATGATACCGATAGGCTTCATTTTGCTGATCTCGGCGACATCGGTATCATAAGGAAGAATTACCGAATACACGCCGCATTCGCGCACGCGCCGGGCTATAAGCTCCTTATATTGCCCTCCGAAGTCAAGAATTACAATTGTTTGATTGTTCATATGGCAATCCTTTCGTCCCGGTGTCAGCCGGGGTTTGATTTTGAATCTTCCTGCCGCATCAAGCACGGTCGGGAACAGCATTTTCCTGCCGCCTTGTATGACTATTTTAATTTAATTATACCTCAATAATTGCACACTGTCAACCGGAAAAAATATCGGATAAATTAATAAACCGTGAAGAATGAAACTGCAATAAAAAAATGTTTTTTCACGTCCGGGAAGCGGAGACTGCCTCGCGCAAAGCCTTGGAAGATCAAAACCGTAAATCGCCATATACGTTCAAAATGCGGCTTAAAAATGCCCCGAAGACTTGACAAATCCCCACCTGTATGTTATACTGAGACCCATATTGGCAAACTGGATGCCCCATCCGCTCCCCTATTCTTTTATTCAATTCCGCAGGAGGCACAATATCGTTATGACAACTATACCCGAGTATTTCGGCGACATGGTATTTGATGACGCCGCAATGAAGACCAGGCTGCCCAAGGAAGCCTACGAAGCAATGAAGCGCACCATTGAGGACGGACGTTCCCTGAACCTCAGCGTTGCAAACGCAGTTGCATCGGCAATGAAGGACTGGGCAGTTTCCAAAGGCGCGACGCATTACACCCACTGGTTTCAGCCGATGACGGGGATAACCGCCGAAAAGCACGACTCCTTTATCTCCCCCACCGCAAACGGCAAGGTGATAATGGAATTCTCAGGCAAAGAGCTGATAAAGGGCGAACCCGACGCCTCCTCCTTCCCCTCCGGCGGGCTTCGCGCCACATTTGAGGCACGCGGATATACTGCGTGGGACCCCACCTCATACGCTTTTATCAAGGGTAAGACCCTGTGTATTCCCACTGCGTTCTGCTCTTACGGCGGCGAGGCGCTGGACAAAAAGACCCCGCTTCTGCGCTCAATGGAAGCCCTGAACCGTCAGGCTATGCGGGTGCTGCGGCTTTTCGGGAACGCCGATGTGACGTCGGTCAAGACCACTGTCGGTCCCGAGCAGGAATATTTCCTGATCGACAAGGAAATGTTCGACCGCCGGCGTGACCTCATTTTCACCGGACGCACCCTGTTCGGAGCCAAGCCTCCCAAGGGCCAGGAGCTGGACGATCACTATTTTGGCGCGATAAAGCCGCGCGTAAGAGCTTTTATGGAGGAGCTTGACGAGGAGCTTTGGCATCTGGGCGTGCTGGCAAAAACAGAACACAACGAGGTTGCTCCTGCCCAGCACGAGCTTGCACCTATATTTACCACAACAAATATCGCCACCGACCACAATCAGCTCACAATGGAGCTGATGCAGAGCATCGCCAAAAAGCACGGTCTTGTATGTCTTTTGCACGAAAAGCCGTTTGCGGGAGTAAACGGCTCGGGCAAGCACAACAACTGGTCAATGCAGACCAACACCGGTGCCAACCTGCTTGCTCCCGGCGAAACTCCTCACGAGAATGCGCAGTTCCTGCTTTTCCTTTGTGCCGTTATTCAGGCTGTCGACGATTATCAGGATCTTCTGAGGCTCTCGGTCGCCTCCGCCGGAAACGACCACCGACTCGGCGCAAACGAAGCGCCGCCCGCCATTGTATCGGTATTTCTCGGCGACGAGCTGAGCGCGGTGCTTGACTCTATTGAAAACGATACCTGCTACAGCTCCGCCGAACGTGTACCGCTGAAGCTGGGCGTTCACGTCCTTCCCAAGCTGCCGCGGGACACCACCGACCGCAACCGCACCTCCCCCTTTGCCTTTACCGGAAACAAATTTGAATTCCGTATGCTCGGCTCCTCCTCTTCGATAGCCTGCACAAATATCATGCTCAACACCGCGGTGGCTGAATCTCTGCGCCTGTACGCCGACGAGCTTGAGGGAGCCGCGGACTTTTCCGCCGCGCTGCACAGTCTTATCCGCCGCGTCATACGCGAACACAAGCGCATAATCTTCAACGGCAACGGATATGACGACTCATGGATAAAAGAGGCGGAGCGCCGCGGTCTGCTCAATCTGCGCACCACACCAGACTGTCTGCCCTATCTCATTGCACCGAAAAACCTTGAGCTGTTCGCACGGCACAGGATATATACCGCAGAGGAAGCGCGTTCCAGATATGAGATCCTGATGGACAACTACTGCAAGGTCATGAATATTGAATCCATGACAATGATCGACATGGTAAGACGTGAGATCCTTCCGGCAGTATGCGAATATTCCGCCGCGGCAGCAGACAGCGCACTGAAAAAGAAATCGCTCAGCACAAAATCGGCAACCTCTTACGAGGAAAAGCTGGTTGCAAAGCTCTCCTCGCTTGCTGACACAATTGACACACGGTGCGACGCTCTTGAGAATGCGATTTGCGAGGTCAGAAAAGCAGAGGACGTACACACTCTCGCCTGCGGATACCGCGACCGCATTTTCATCGCCATGCAGGAGCTGCGCGCCGCAGTTGACGAAGCGGAAAACATGACCGCCGCAAAATACTGGCCGTATCCGACCTACGCTGATCTGCTTTTCGGCGTAAGATAAGACAATATTGAAATATTGAACATAATAAACCCGTGCTGTCGTTTTGGCTCGACAGCACGGGTTTACGTTGAATTGTTAATTATTTGTCTTTGTTTTTCTTTTGCTTGACTTAACTCATTGCATAGTATATAATTATACTGTACAAAGTAATGAGGGCACACGGCAGATCCATCACGCCGCTTGGGATCGAGCGCCGCGCGTCATTCCTCTAATCTATAAAACAAAACCGCATCTATGCTTTTACACGATCACGAAGTGAAAATGCGGAAAGGAGAAAAAATGTTAAACTTCTTCTGGATTATACCGTACATGATTTTTATGTTGCTGGCGGTTCTTATTTCCCTTGCATATTCCATACTGATGTACGTACTGAACGGTATGGGAGTCAGCCGCATGGCAAAATCGCTTGGGGTATCAAACCCTAACGGCGCTTTCGTCCCATTCTACCGCATGAAGATACTCGGAGACGTTGCCGAGGAATCGGCGGTCCGCAATAACGGAAAACGCCGCAGTTACGGGAATATTCTTATGTGGCTTTATATCGGTTTTACCGCCGCAATCGTGCTTTTTGTCATACTGTTCGGCGTAGCAGGCGTTATTTTGAGCATTGCAGAGGGTAGCACCGGAAACAGTTCTGTCGAAATATCTACCATAGGTCCGATAAGCATGCTGGGGTTTTCGGTTCTGTTTTATATCGGAATCATGGCGATGGCTATCATTTACTGCGTATACTTTTACATGGCGCTTTATCAGATATACAAATGCTTCTCGCCCGATCTTGCCGTGGTCTGGCTGCTGCTTTCGATCTTTGTTCAGCCCGCCCAGCCGATACTGATGCTTGTGCTGAGCAAAAGCACACCCGCACCATCCCCGTACAGCTACACCGGGGTCTGAGCTGTTCGTTAATATACATTCAATATAAAAGACTGATAGGGGTGTTAAAAAATTCCTTCTGAATTTTTTAACACCCCAAACGACATTGGTCTTGACGGCTGCAAGCCGTCATTTTGCCACAGCATTCACCCGAATTCAGACAAGAT
>DPGK01000024.1:12775-24695 GCA_003523225.1 Clostridiales bacterium | reverse complement strand
GGATTCCCGACCGACATTTTACGGGGGCTGTAAAAAACATCGAGTTTTTTTACAGCCCCTGTGCAAGCCACAGGATTTTCCGGTAGTTATAAGCTATAACTATTACAGTGCTTTCAATCCCGGTAGATGGGGAACTTTGTCGTAAGCTCAGTGACTCCGGCGGCGATCTTTTCGCGGTTTGCGTCAAAGTCAAACACCGCGTCGCCTATCCATTCGGCGATGAGCTTCATCTCGTCCGTTCCGAAGCCGCGCGTGGTAACGGCGGGAGTGCCTATGCGGAGTCCGGAGGTAATGGCGGGCTTCTGCGGGTCGTTGGGTACGGCGTTCTTGTTGGCGGTGATGCAGACCTCGTCAAGCCGTGTTTCAAGCTCCTTGCCCGTCACCGGAGTGCCGCGCAGGTCAAGCAGCATCAGGTGGTTGTCTGTTCCGCCGGAAATAAGGCGGATGCCGCGCTCTGTCAGAGCCTCGGCGAGAGTGTGCGCGTTTTTGACGATGTTGTTCTGATAAACGGTGAATTCAGGTGTAAGCGCCTCGCCCAGCGCCACTGCTTTGGCGGCGATGATGTGCATAAGCGGACCGCCCTGAGTGCCGGGGAAGATGGCCTTGTCTATCTTCGCCGCAAGCTCGTTGCGGCAGAGGATGAGTCCGCCGCGCGGACCGCGCAGGGTCTTGTGGGTGGTCGTGGTCACGACGTCGGCGTGCGGTACGGGACTCGGATGGATGCCGGCGGCAACAAGCCCGGCGATGTGAGCCATGTCCACCATCAGGTAAGCGCCGACCTCGTCGGCTATCTTGCGGAAGCGGGCAAAATCAATGATACGGGGGTATGCGCTTGCTCCGGCGATTATCATCTTCGGGCGGTGTTCAAGCGCCAGTGCGCGCACCGCGTCGTAATCTATGCGTTCAGTTTCGGGGTCAACGCCGTAATGTACTATGTTGAAGTACTTTCCGGACACGTTGAGCTTCATCCCGTGGGAGAGGTGACCTCCTGCCGCCAGACTCATGGAGAGGACAGTGTCGCCCGGCTCAAGCAGAGCAAAAAAGACGGCAAAGTTTGCCGATGCTCCGCTGTGGGGCTGTACATTGGCGTGCTCTGAGCCGAACAGGCGGCAGGCGCGCTCGCGTGCCAGCTCCTCGACCTCGTCAACGTACGCGCATCCGCCGTAATAGCGGTGTCCGGGATATCCCTCGGCATACTTGTTTGTAAGCACTCCTCCGGCGGCAAGAAGCACTGCCTCAGAGACTATATTTTCGGATGCGATAAGCTCGATATTCCGGCGCTGGCGGGAAAGCTCGCGCGCACACGCCGCACCG
Organism: Clostridiales bacterium; assembly: GCA_003523225.1. Taxonomy (GTDB): domain Bacteria; phylum Bacillota; class Clostridia; order Oscillospirales; family CAG-272; genus CAG-390. The sequence continues at coordinate 23,381 of DPGK01000024.1, read as the reverse complement.
ACCTCGGGGTCGAAAGCTGACAGCTTTTCAAAAAACATTGTTTGATTCTCCATACCTTGTAAACTTGATTTTTTGCGATAAGCCTTGCTGCGGTCTTGCGGGAAAGCGTTATCGCCGATGCATATTATTATAACGCATTACGCCTTTTTCGTCAATACGTTTGACTGCGAAAATGCATGAACAAACTGTAATTATGCAGAAAACAGTTGATAAGAGGCGCATAAAAGCGGAAGCGGGCGGAAAAACGAATTTTCCACTGCCGCAAAATCAGCATTTTATGCTTTTTTACGCTTGCAGCCTGCGCCACGGCTATGGCGGCGCAGGCTGCGTTCGTTGATTTCCGAAAACCACCCGCTAAGAGGATGGTTTCATAGAGGCTTTTGTCGTTTTGCGATCCAGTCGCAGCGGGGCGCATTGTGGTTGTTTTAGAGATCGCAGTGTGACAATCCCTCCGTCACGGCATACGCCGTGCCACCTCCCTTTACACAAGGGAGGCTGACATATCCCGCCGTATTTGCGGCTGTGGTGCAAATTTGCAAATGTCGGAAGCTTCGGTGGGCTTTCAGCCCCACCGGTAGCATGCCATTATAGGGCTGTGCGACTATGCGTTTATGTCAGTCCACGGTCACGCAGGCAACGTCCTGCGGGGCAAGGGTCACGCTTCTGCCGCAGACCTCAAAGGTCAGCGTTTCGTCGGCGGCGCTGCGCAGGGCAAACATACGCTCGTCACCGTTTTTGTATTCACAGCAGAATATACCCTCGGGCAGGTCAAGGGCGGTATCGCAGACAAATCTTCCGTTCTCCCAGTCGTAGAAGAAGCGGCGGTATTTTTCCTTGAGATCCAGCAGCTTCTTCAGATGCTCGCCGTATTCGGGCAGTCCGGCGACGCCTATCTTGCGGCAGCGCCAGATGGCTACGTCAAAGCGCATACCGAAAATAAAGGCGTGGTTGAGGTCGTCGCGCCAGCCGCGGCGGCAGTCATGTATCCAGCGGTTTGTGATTACAGGCTCGGGGAAGGTGCGGCGGAACATATACGGGAATACTGTCGCCGTGGGTGCGCTGAGAGAGGAGCGAAGCCCCGCGCCCCGGTCGCAGCCGTGGATATAATCCACCTCGCAGATCGCGGTGTCGTTGACACATTCGGTGCCTATCGCCTGATCGGGACCCAGCAGCGCGCGCAGGTCGCGCAGGTTGCGGCGGCGGTAGACCATTTCGTCGTCCGGGCGATAGCCGTGCTCGTGCGCGGGATTGAAGCAGAGCTTAGAGCGCCCGCCTATCTGGTCAAAGAAGATGCTGTCGGGGGAGAAGGAGAGCTTGAGCTTGCCGTTTTCTATCAGCTTGTCGTGCCATACCTTTGTCGCCTGACAGGCGTCCACAAACGACTTGTAGCCGTAGTTGCGCAGCACCGTGCCGTTGTTTTCGAATTTGTAATGATCCTCATATTCGTTGCCGTCTATGTCAATTCGCGCCGCCTCAAGATGATGCTCGCGGTAGAACTCGGTGTTCTTGTCAATAAGGATCCCGTTGTTGTAAAGGATAACGTGTCCGCCAAGCCGCTGGACCTCGGCTATTGCCTCGCGCAGACCGTCCGCTCCGCCAAGCTCGGGGTCTGCCTCATAGTGCGGATAACCGTTGTCAAAGCGTCCGCGCCACCAGCCGAATACCAGAAGGGTATCAAGCCCGTACTGCTTGCCTTCAAGATAAAGCCGCGGCAGGTCGGCGTATTTCCAGAATATCTCCCCGAACTGATGGCGCAGGATGATGCGCTGCCAGCCGGTCATGTTCTTGACCCACTTGCGCGGCTCGACGGGGTGATAGTATGTTGAGCGCGCAAATGCCCCGTATATATCGGAGCCTATCCGCCAGTCACCCTCGGCAAGGGTCACGACCACGGGCGGGGTGCAGATAGATTCGCCGTTGCGGGCAAAGGGGTAGTGACAGATGGAGGAAACAAGGCGCGGCACGGTGGCCTCGCGCGGCTGAATGGCGTTGAGCAGACAGCAGGCGCGGGTGCGCTCGTCGTGACGCCCGACATAGAGGAAGTATTTGTCCGACTGAATGCCCATCCACGTCATTGTGCCCGGGCGGGGATAGACGATGGTTGATTTTATTTCATTGTAGTCGGAGCTCATGTACTCGGTGTGCGCCGAGGCAAGCGCCCGCCAGGGGTTCTTTATGCGCTCGCCAAGTCCCGCCGGGCGGAAAAGCAGATCGTCCTCCCGCTCTCCGCAGAGGCGGTTGAGGTCGATATAGGGGTATTCCAGCTCGTTGATTCGGGCGTCCGAATGATTTTCCACGCAGGCGTCGAATATGTATTTTTCGCCGGTATCGGTAATGGTAAGCGTAAGACGCACGTCGAGCTGCCGTCCGGCGTCGGTAACAAGACCGTCGTAGGTTATCACGGTGCGGTTGCCGTCGGTTCGGACAGTACCCTTCTGGTCTGCGGAATGCACGGTCATTTCAATATAGTAGCCGTCATCCGCCATTATGCGCCAGAAATCTCCTCCGGAAGTTCCTGCAAGCGGTGTGCCCTCGGCGCTCCATTCGATGCGCGAGGCGTCCTCAGACAGTCTGAATTTGAGAAGGTTTTTCATTTGTGAAAACCCGCCTTTCGTCATTTTTTCATTATGTTACTATAATATCACCGCTTTGAAGCTGAATATATAAAAATCTTGCATTCTTTTTCGGAAATCATACGAAAGCGACGTTTTTGCGGGTGCAGGGCGCAAAAAAACCGACGCACTAAATAAAGCACTAAAAAAAGTAACGGAAAAATCAGAAAAGCTATTGCATATCCGTAAAAAATGTGGTATAATCATTATAGAGTATAATGTGTAATGGAGAGTGGGCTTGCGTCCACTCTTATTTAATGAGGCATTGCGGAGAAAGGAGATCTGTCGGATGAAAAAGGAGCTTGGCGGAGTGTCGGGAAGAGTGTACGAGCTGCTTCTGCCTGTCGTAAATGCCGCCGGATGCGATATCTGGGATGTGGATTTTGTCAAGGAAGGCTCAAAACATATCCTCCGGATAACCATTGACGCCGAGGACGGCGTCGGCATTGACGACTGCGAGCGTGTGCATCGCGCCGTTGACCCGGTGCTTGACGAGGCTGATCCCATAGATATTTCCTACTACCTTGAGGTCTCATCCCCCGGCATCGAACGCGACATCACATTGCCGCGTCACGTTGAAGCGTGCGTCGGTCAGCGGGCTGAGGCGCGGCTTTACGCTCCACGGGACGGCAGGCGAGTATTCACCGGGGTCATCGAGGGGCTTTCGGAAGGCGGCGGAGTGCTTCTTCGTGAGTGCGAGGGGGCAGAGCCTGCAGAGCTTCCGCTTGACGCGATATCCAAAATGAAGACACTTTACAGCTTTGGCGACTGACGCCGCAGCAAAACAGAAGATCACCAACAATACATTTTAAGAAGCAATTGCGCGCCGTGCGGAACGCGCGGGACAAGCGAAAGGAAAAATCAAAATGAACACAGAATTTTTCGCCGCTCTTGACCTGCTTGAAAAGGAAAAGGGCATACCAAAGGATTACATGCTCGAAAAGATCGAAGCGGCACTTATTGCGGCATACAAAAAGGAGTACGGCAACAACACCAACGTGCGTGTTGTGATAGACGAGGCAAAAAAGGACGTCAAGGTCTATCAGCAGAAGGAAGTCGTCGCCGAGGTAGACAATCCCGAGACCCAGCTTTCCCTTGAGGAGGCACGCGAGATAAACAAGCGCGCGACGGTAGGCAAGGTGCTTGAATTTGAGGTCAAGACCAAAAACTTCCGCCGCCTTTCGGCAGGCGCTGCCAAATCGGTCATAATTCAGGGCATCCGCGAGGCGGAGCGCAAGATCGCACAGGACGCATACGAGAAAAAGCGCGAGGAGATAATCACCGCTACCGTGTCGAAGATAGATTCCGAGACCGGAAACATACTTATAGACACCGGCAACGGATACGCGGTGCTTGCCGCGTCGGAGCAGATACCGGGCGAACACTTTACAATAGGTCAGAAGGTAAAGGTCTACGTGCTTGAGGTCAACCGCGAGGCGCGCGGACCGCTGGTCACTCTTTCAAGGGTGCATCCCGGCTTTGTCTGCCGTATGTTTGAGCTTGAGGTCCCGGAGATAGGGGACGGCACCGTGATAATCAAGGGCATTGCCCGCGAGGCAGGCTCGCGCACAAAGCTCGCCGTTATGTCGCGCGACGAGGAGGTCGATCCCGTCGGCGCCTGCATAGGCAATCACGGAATGAGGATCAATTCCATCTGCTCGGAGCTTGGCGGCGAGAAGATAGACATTGTAAGATTCAGCGAAAATCCGGAGGAGTATATTTCCTCCGCCCTTTCTCCGGCTTCGGTCGAGAGCGTGGAAATGACCGCCGAGCGCTCGGCGCACGTCGTTGTAAAGCCCGACCAGCTTTCCCTTGCCATCGGCAGAGAGGGACAGAACGCGCGTCTTGCGGCGCGTCTTACCGGCTGCAAGATAGATATAAAGACCGAGTAAGCCGCGGTACGGTCCTGCGGTACGGAAAATGGGAAAGAACATGAGTCAGCTGCCCAAGGTAAGAAAGATACCCGAGAGGCAGTGTCTTGGCTGCGGCGAACACCGCCCGAAGCCGGAGCTGATAAGGATAGTCAGAAGCCCCGACGGCGCCATATCCCTTGACTCTACCGGGAAAAAACCGGGCAGGGGCGCTTACATCTGCCCCTCGGCGGCGTGTCTGCGGAGGGTAAGGAAGTCTCACCGCGCCGAGCAGAATCTCGGCTGTGAGATACCCGACGAGGTGTGGGCGGCGCTTGAAGGAGAGCTTGAAGCAAAGTAAGGCTCTGTGCTTATTGCCTTGGTCAGCGCCCTGCGGGGTTCGTACAGCTTAAAAATCAGTTAATCAGAGGATACAGAGCAAAGTATGCAAAAAAGATCCGATGCCCAAGCGGCAGCTATGGATATTACGCGCGGCGGCGCCCGTGGGGACGGCGCGGCGCATATGAAGGAAAAAACAAATGAAACGCAGGGGAGCGCGCCTCCCTTTGAGCCGGGCAGTCCCGGATATTCAGGTGCGGCGGCACGGCTTCTCGGCGACGTCGGGCTGTGCGCGCGTGCGCGCATGCTGGTGCGCGGCACCGATATGGTGTGCGACGCGCTTAAATCCGGCGGCGTACTGCTTGTGCTTGCGGCGAGCGACAACTCGCAGAATACGGCAAAGCGCCTGCGTGACAGATGTTCATACTATGGCGTAAGGCTTATGTTGCTTCCGGCAACGGGAGAACAGCTTGCGGCGGCGACAGGTCGCGGCGGCGTAACGGCGGCGGTGGGTATCACCGACGCATCAATGGTCAGGATGATAGAGAAAGCGGCGCTCCCGCTCGGTATCTGATAAAACCCCAAGGAGGATGATGGAATATGGCAGCAGTTGCACAGGTAAAGGTAAATCAACTGGCAAAGGATCTGGGTCTTAAGGCAAAGGAGGTTACCGACATTTTTGCCGAGGCAGGAATCGAGGTCAAGACGCAGAAGGCGCTTGAGCCCTTCGAGCTTGACCTGATACTTGAAAAGCTGACCCGTGACAATCAAATCAAAAATATAGAGGATTATATCGACGGCGTGACTTATATTCCTTCACTTAAGCCCGCGGCAGCTCCCGAGCAGCCGAAGCCCGAAAAGCCGCAGCAGCCGGCAGAGGTGTCCGCTCCCGCGAAAGCGGCGGAGCCGAAAAACGCCACGGAAAAGCCCGCTCCGGAAAAGCCTGCCGCACAGCCGAAGCCGGGGGAGAACAAAAAGCCCAAGAAGACCGTCACCGGCGGCGGACAGGCAAATCTTGCCCGCAGTGCAGGCGAACGCTTTGAGGACCGTCTTAAGAAGGCAGAGAAGGTCAATACACAGCAGCAGAAAAAGAACAACGACCGTGCGCAGGAGCAGAAGGGGCAGAAGCAGCAGAAGGTGCAGCCCGGCCTTGCCATAGGCTCGGCTCAGTCCGGCGGCGCGCGCGAAACGGTAACGGTAAACAAGAATGCCGGGACCCGCGTGGTCGATACCCGCGGCACGGGTGCGTCGGCGGTCGATCTTTCAAAATACGACGACAGGCTTGACAGCTTTGTTCCCGACACCGTAAAGGATATCAAGGGCGGCTCGCAGAAGGTCAAAAAGCAGCCGGCTGCCTCAGCGGAGCAGGGAACGGGACGCTCACAGCGCTCACCCTCCGGTCAACGCTCGGCGCAGGGCAATCAGGGCGCTCAGCGCGGCGCGCAAAGGGGCGGACAGAAGGCTCAGAACCAGCCGCAGGGACGCGACCGCCGTCAGAACAACCGCCGCGGCGCACCCGCAGCTCCGGCACAGCCGATAAAGAAGCAGCCCGTACACGCGACTATCCCGGATGAAATAACCGTCGGAGAGCTTGCCTCACGTCTTAAGGTAACGGCTGCCGAGGTGATAAAGCGCCTTATGATGATGGGCGTTATGGCGACAGTCAATCAGGTGGTCGATTTTGACACCGCCGCTCTTGTAGCCGATGAACTGGGGGCAGAGGTCACGCGCGAGGTCGTGACCACCATCGAGGACAGACTTTTCGACGACAGCGAGGATCGCGCCGAAGATCTGGTCGAGCGTGCGCCGGTCGTCTGCGTCATGGGTCACGTTGACCACGGCAAGACCTCTTTGCTTGACGCGATACGCAACACGCATGTCACCGCAGGCGAGGCGGGCGGTATCACCCAGCACATCGGTGCTTACCGCGTCAGGATCAAGGGAAGGGACATCACCTTCCTTGACACCCCGGGTCACGAGGCATTCACAGCCATGCGCGCACGCGGCGCAATGGCTACCGATATTGCTATCCTTGTCGTCGCCGCCGACGACGGTATCATGCCCCAGACGGTCGAGGCTATCAACCACGCCAAGGCGGCGGGGGTCGAGATCATCGTCGCTATAAACAAAATGGATAAGCCGGGAGCAAATCCCGACGGCATCAAGCAGGAGCTGACAAAGTACGACCTTGTTCCGGAGGAATGGGGCGGCGACGTCATGTGCGTTCCGGTCTCGGCGCTCAAGCGCACCGGTATAGACGACCTGCTTGAGGATATACTGCTGGTTGCCGACGTCAAGGAATACAAGGCAAACCCCAACCGCCGCGCCAAGGGCGTGATAATCGAGTCCAAGCTCGACAAGGGACGCGGACCTGTCGCCACGGTGCTGGTTCAGAACGGAACACTCCACAGCGGGGATATCGTCATAGCCGGTACTTCGGTGGGTCGTGTCAGAGCCATGACCGACTACGCCGGACGCAGCGTAAAGGCGGCAACGCCTTCAATGCCGGTCGAGATCACAGGTCTTGCCGATCTTCCGGCAGCCGGAGATGAGTTCAACGCCGTTGAAAACGAGAGAATGGCGCGTGAGCTTGCCGACCGCCGCCGCGCGCAGGCTAAAGAGGATACCTTCAAGGCGAATACCCGCGCGAACCTCAACGATCTGTTTGCTCAGATCTCTGAGGGTGTCAAGGAGCTTAACATCATCGTCAAGGCAGACGTGGGCGGCTCCGCCGAGGCAGTAAAGCAGTCGCTTGAAAAGATCTCAAACGACGAGGTCAAGGTCAGGGTCATCCATTCCGCCGCCGGTGGTATCACCGAGGGAGATGTTATGTTTGCCGCGGCGTCGAATGCTATCATTGTCGGCTTCAACGTCCGCCCCGACAAGTCGGCGCTTGATTCCGCCGAGCGTCAGGGCGTTGATATACGCACCTACCGCGTAATTTACGAGTGCATCGACGAGATCACTGCGGCTATGAAAGGAATGCTGGCTCCCAAATACCGCGAGAATCTGCTCGGTCACGCGGAGGTCAGACAGGTCATACACGTTCCGAACGTCGGATTTATCGCCGGTTCCTATGTACAGGACGGCAAGATACTCCGTTCTGCCCTCATCCGTGTGGTCAGAGACGGCGTGGTGGTGTTCGAGGACAAAATTTCGTCTCTGCGCCGCTTCAAGGACGACGTGCGTGAGGTTGCACAGGGTTATGAGTGCGGAATCGGTCTTGAAAAGTTCAACGACCTCAAGACGGGAGATGTGCTCGAAGCATATATAATGGAAGAAGTAAAGCCGGACTGAGTCATGATTCATGAAAAATCCTGCGGCGCGCTGGTGGTTCGCCGCGGCAAGGACGGAAAACCGTATATTCTGATGATCCGCCAGCGGCGCGGCGGCAATCGCTCATTTCCTAAAGGGCATGTAGAGGTTGGAGAGACGGAGCTTATGACCGCCGAGCGCGAGGTCTTTGAGGAGACTTCGGTGCGTATAAAAATAACTTCTGCATTCCGCAAAACGGTGAATTACCATCCCGCGCCCGGAATAAGCAAAGAGGTAGTATATTTTCTCGCTTTCACCGACTGCGCAGAAACTGCGGCGCGTGAGGGGGAGATAGCCGACGTTGAGTGGGTGCGGCTTGACCGCGCCGAGCGTTATCTGGTGCATGAGAATGACCGCATCGTTCTACGTGCCGCTATGCTGACACCCGAGCTTGCCGAAGTCTGAGCTTAATTATGAAATATTAAACCCCGTGCCTGAGCACTTATGTGCGGCGGCACGGGGTTTATCTATTGTGATGACTTTTCCGGCGGTTAAATGATAAAAAGCTTTCTTCGATCTTTTAAAAAAGGTTTATATGTGCTGCACACCTCCGACCTACGGGATATTTGGTAAATAAAATGCAATTGCGATATAACACGCCGCGCCGGATATGTGTAATTTAATTTTTCAGATTGCACAAATAAATTTCGCAATGTTGTTGATTTGATGCGTGTAATATAGTATAATAGCTATAGGGTAAAACTTTCCAGACAACAAAACTTTACATCACAGGGAGAAAAAAGACATGAGGAAATTTATATCTCTGCTGCTTGCGGCGCTGATGCTTTTATTCGCTCTTACCTCCTGTGCCGATAATACGGGTAATGTGGGTGATGAAAACACAAGTACGGCTCCGCTCGCTGAGACGACCGCGACTCCCGAAAGCGAGGGCGTCACCAACTCCCTGCCGAAGGATCTTGTGTTTAACGGTGAGACGGTCGTATTTGTCAGCCGTGACGCCGACTTTGTCCGCGACGAGATATCGGTTGAAGAGGATGACGGCGATATGCTTCACTCCGCTATCCGCAAACGCAACGACGATATTGAAAACCGCTTCGGAATAACCCTCCGCAATGAAAAGATCACAGGCAACCAGTACGCGGTTACCGAAAAGGTCAAAAATGCGCTCAGCACGGGAGATCATCTTTACGACATCATTGCCAACAGCTGTTATTCGACCATCATGTACACCGGGGAAGGTATACTTTACAACCTTTATAACCTTGAAAATCTTGATCTTTCCGCGCCGTACTGGTCACAGGGCTTCAATGAGGTCGCGTCGATAGGCAAAGGGCAGTATATGTGCACCGGAGCTGCTTCTCTTGCGCTTTACAGGCTTATGTTCGTGACCTTCTTCAACCGCGACCTGCTTGAGTCGAGGGGCGAGCGCTCGCTGTTTGACGTGGTCAACGAGGGCAAATGGACTCTTGACTATCAGATACGCCTTGGCAAGGATTTCTACATTGACAGAGACAGCAGCGGAACTGTTACCGACGGGGATTCGGTCGGACTGGTATCCTCCACACTTTCCTACATAGACCCTTACTGATCAAGCTGCAAGAATCCGATACTTACAAAGAACGCTGACAACTGGTTTGAATATTCCGTGGATGTGGATCGGCTTTCAAACACCATGCAGCGTGTTATTGCACTGTTTTACGATGCAAATTCCTACATTGTAACCTCGGGCGGCGACAGCGACCGTCAGAATTCGGTCAGCAAAATGTTCTCCGAGGGACTTGCCGCTACCGCGACTCTGCGCCTTTGCGCCTCCGAGACCGAGTATCTGCGCAGTATGAAGGACAAATACGGCGTGATCCCGATGCCGAAGCTCGATGAGGAGCAGGACGGCTATCAGACCTTCCTTCACGACCAGTTCACGGCATTCGGTATCTGCCAGCCCGTTGACGACGAGCGCGCACAGATGCTGGGCGCAGTGCTTGAATACAAGGCATGGAGCAGCTATGTATACGTCGTTCCGGTTTATTACAATGTGGTGCTGAAGTCAAGATATATGCAGGATAACGCCTCCTGGGATATGCTTGACAAGATATACGAAAGCGTATACATCGACGCCGGAGTGATATACACCAAGTCTCTTAACTCGGTGCATCAGGCGCCGCGCACGATAGTTACAGGCAAGACCGACACCACAGCGTCAAAGTTCAAAGCGCTCAAGCTGTCGGTGACCAACAGCCTTACGCGCCTTCAGGGCTCAATACGCAGCCTTCAGGATTCTGAATAACTGACTTCCGTGTCCCCAAGGACTCTGTACTGAACATAAAACTGCCCCGCACGGTGAGCTTTACAGTCCCGTGCGGGGCATTTCCTTACCCAAAATCAGCAGCGTCCTTCCCTGCGGCGGATATTCTGACCTTCTTTATAGCCGCGTATATAATCCGGCGTACATACAGGGAGCTGGGCGATTCCCCGACTTCCGTTGAGCTTAAAAAAGCAATGCAGTAAAATCCCCCGGTCGCCGCGACAAGT
>DPGK01000024.1:3556-12564 GCA_003523225.1 Clostridiales bacterium | reverse complement strand
ACAAGTCGCGGCGACCGGGGGATTGATTTTAGTTTTGTGTGTTATCCGCGCGGGATGTCCGGGGGCGGATAATTTTGCGTTCCGAGCCGTAAAGGTTAGTTTTTTACTCAGCTTCCGCGCATAGCGCCGTTTACCTGTTCAAGCGTTTTGGGGATGATGCCCGAAATACGCTTCAATGCGCTGACAACGCTTGAGGAGTTGCTGATTATCTGCGACTGAATCGTTGAGCGCACCGTTACGTTTGAAATATGTATATTGTAGGAGAGGCTGTCAAATACGATGCCGAGCATTCTGACCGTTTCGGGGTCGCGTGCGATCTTGCCCACAAGGGTAATGTCGTAATATGCGGGAACGACAGTGTCGTGCGACGCCGCCATTAACGCGTCAAGCAGGAATCCGGTGCGCTGAGGATCGTCCGAGACTGCGGGGATGGTGTAGACGAAGGGGTTTATCATGATGGAATAATATCTTTCCTGATCCTCGTCATACTTCGGGGGCGGAATTATGCCGTATGCCATGCTCGATTCGCGGAAATAGCGGGTGTTGGCAAGGCATTCGCTGTAAAACAGCGCTTTGCCTTCAATTAAAAGCTGTTCAAGCACGCGGTCGTCCATGCCGCGCAGATAGGGCTTCATCGCGCTGGAATTTGAGTCAAAGGTAAAGCCCGGGGTGTGAAGGATGCCGCGTATTTTGTCCACCGCAATTGTAAGGCGATCGGTGTCCATGTCGTATATTATTTCGTCGTCAGAGTTTTTGGTCAGGTATTTTATTCCGCAGCCCGAAAGCAGCATATCGCAGATTATTGAGTCATAGGACGCAAGACCGTAGGTGTCCTCATCGGTAAAGCGGCTGTCCTCGCCGTAGTCTATCTGCGCCGCCTGACCCATTTCAATGAATTTGTCGATCGTCCAGCGGTTCTCGTCCACAAGGGTGTAGGGGCTTTCAAGTCCCAGAGATGTGAGCAGATCCTTGTTGAAGGCAAGGCAGCGGATGCTGTCAAAGCGGGTGGTGTCAAAGGAGCCGGTGCAGAAATACAGCTTGCCGCAGACCGAAAGGTCGTTTACGGCGTTCTGATCCCACCAGGGCTCGGAAAGGTCAACGGCTTCGAGGTCGTGATAGTCGTAGAAGAAATGACGCTGTGCCATCGGATAGACGTGCATAAGTGTTATCATGGCAACGTCAAAGTAAAGGTCGTTGGTGTTTATTGCGGTTTCGACGCTGGTGCGGTAGTTGGAGTCTGAAATTTCTGTGATCGTCACTCCGTATTTCTGCTTGACTCTGTCGTTGCGCCGTGCGACTGCAATACTTACGGCGTCGCCGTCAAGCTCGTCGGAAAGCACCGAGTTGCGCGTGAACCAAGAGGCGGTACAGCCGTTCAGAAAGCAAAATTCCGAATCCCTGTATTCGTCGGTGTCGCCAAGGTGTGCAAAGGGGTCAAATTTGGTTTCTTCCGGTTGGGTGTCAACTGTCGCCTCGGAAACCGTTGTGTCGGTAGGCTCTTCCGGCTTTTCCGAACAGCCGAAAAGCAGACCGCAAAGCACAAGAAGTGCCATCAGCGCGGCGGTGGCGCGGGTCGTGGAGCTTTTATTCATTTTTACCTCCGGATTTGATGTTGTTATATTAATGATACCATATCCGCCGTAAAAAATCAATAATCGGAGACGGTAAAAAAGCACCTCGCCCGGATAATTTGGCATTGTGTGCAAAAATGGAGTCCGCATTTTGTGAAATATGATGAAAACCCCGCTTCCGGTTGACTTTTGCCCTCACAAAGAGTAAAATGTATAAGTACATAACAAGGTCAAACCGATATATTTATCGGAGCGGGGAAAACACAATGAAAGATAATAATATAAACAGTAAAAGAAAGCTCGGCACCTGCCTTGGAATGGGCTATAATGTGCCGAAGTCGGAACAGCTGAGAGTAATAAAGGACGCGGGTTTTTCCGCCTTCTTCACTATGTGGAGCGATACTGCACCCATAAGTGAGCTGCGCGAGCGCGGCGAGGCGCTGGGGCTTGAATATGAGACGCTGCACGCTCCGTTTGCCGGTATGAACTGCCTTTGGCTTGACGGTGTTGACGGTGACGACTACCGCGATATGCTTCTTCGCAATGTCGATTGCTGTGCCGACAACGGTATCGGGATCATGGTGACACATGTCACCGTGGCGGCTGTGGCGCCTCCGCCTTCCGCGGTGGGAGCGGAGCGCTTCCGCGCTATATTTGACCGCGCCGGGGAACGCGGCGTCAGGATAGCGCTTGAGAATCTTGAAATTCCCGAGCATCTTGCATTCCTTTTCGGGCTTGCGCGGGATATGAAGCAGGTCGGCTTTTGCTGGGACACGGGGCACAACAACTGCTACACCCCGGACATAGACATGATGGCGTTGTACGGTGACCGGCTTATCTGCACCCACATTAACGATAATCTCGGAATCGTCGAGCATCCGCCGGCAATAACCTGGCATGACGATGTTCATTATATGCCTTTTGACGGAACCGTAGATTGGAATGCCGCAGCGGCAAAGATTCGCGCGGCGGGATACTCCGGCACACTTACGCTTGAGCTGACCTCAAAGAAAAAAGTTCCGCAGAATCCCGACACAAGATATGAGAGAATGAGCTTTGAGGAGTTTGTGCGCGAGAGTTATGTCGCGGCGGAAAGATTTGCCGCGATGTGTGACGGAGGCGAGGTCTGATGACGCGTTGCTGTTGCCGGGACACAAGACATAAGGCTTGGGGGATAGTTGCTTTGCTTATGACGGTATGTATGCTGCTTGGCGCGTGCACGCCGGTGAACACGGGCGACGCTGAGGCTACCTCCGACGAGCCGCCGGCAATGATTTCTCTTGCCGCAGGGGGCGCGACGGAGTACACGATCATCCGCCCCGAAAAGAACTACGGCGATTTGCTGAAGGACGCGGTAAACGGGCTGCGCGCCGCATTTAAGGAGTATGCTGCCACCGAGCCGGAGGTTATTGAGGACTGGGTAAAGGACGTATCCGAGCTTCCGGCTCAGGCAAAGGAAATACTTATAGGCGGGACAAACCGTGCCGAGAGCGCCGCGGCGCTTGAGGGGCTTAAGGCAGATGATTTCTGCATACGTGTTGACGCGGCAAGCGGAAGGATAGTGATAGTCGGCGGCAGTGACCCCGCAACTGCCGGGGCTGTCGAATATTTCATTGAGCATTTTGTCAGGACTGCGGCGGACGGCGGAGCGGTTGAGATCAGCGAGGGCTTTTGTTATACCTTTGCGGCAGACTACACAATAACACGGCTGACCCTTTGCGGACATGATATCGGAGAATATGAGATCGTGATTCCGGATTCCGCGAATCGGGATGAAAAGTACGCTTCCTTGCTCATCGCGGCGGCGATCACCGATAAGACCGGAATTACATTGCCTGTGGTTGCCGAAAAAAAGGCGTCGGGAGGTCCGGCGATCCTTACCGGAAGGACCGCGACGGGGGCAGTCCCCTGCGCCGAGGGCGAATTTTGTATAGGCGGCGCACGGGGAGGTGCGGCTTCGGTGCTTGTCGGCGGTGACAAGGGCAGAGCCGTCGCGGCTGCACGCGCATTTATCGAACGGTATATAAGCGGTGCGTCGGGCGAGGTCAGCATTGAGCTGACCGAGGCGACAGCGGAAAAGTATTCCCCTGCCGTGTACCCCGACGATGCCCTTGGAATTGTAGGCGGGACACGCGTGGCGCTTGCCGACCAGAAAAACGCCGCCTGCGTTGTGGTAGATATTGCCGACGGCTCAAACGCCAAGGCGCTTTGGAGCTTTGCGCCTACCCCCGGAGAGGGCTTTAACACGTCGGGATACGGCAACCGCATAGACGAATGCCGTCTGCGGTACAGCGAGGTGCTTGGCACATATGTGCTTGGCATCACTTCCTCCTCGGGCTGTATCGCCGTAGCCGAATACCCGTCGGGGAAGCGCGTTTTCAGCACCTCCGCGCCGGGGTACGGTCCTCATTCAATTGAGTATCTGCCGTGCGGTGCGGTCGCCGTCGCCTGCTCGGGCAACGGGGATGAAAGCAAAGCGTGCGTGCGTTTTTATCCCGCAGACGCTGACGGTAAAATAGTAAAGCAGTATCAGTCGATAGCGCTTGAAGGAGCGCACGGAGTTATCTGGGACGATGTTCGCGGCGTGCTGTGGACGCTGGGAACAAAGAAAATAATTGCGTTTGAGGTCGTCGGCGAGGGCGAGGAGGCAAAGCTCTCCGAGATAAGCCTTTACGGCGCTTCCATCCCGAAAAGCGGGGGACATGATATTTCCGCCGTCATGGGGGACAGCGACAAAATGTGGATAGGCGGAGCAAATATTGTGCTGTTTGACAAGTCAAGCGGCAGCTTTTCGGATGCTCCGGGGTCTGTCAGCACCGGAAGCGTCAAGTGCATAGGCAACCTTGAGGACGGCAGGATGATCCGCACCGTGGCGGCGAATGTTTATGCTGCGCACGACACCGACCGCTTCCTGCTGTTTGACGCGCAGGGGAATATTCTGTCCGAGGTCGTGTTTCCCACCCGCGCCTTTTACAAGGCAAGGCTGTTTGACCCGCGCTACACCTGACAGCAAAAATATTTTGAAGGAATTAAATAAATGAATATTCAGGGCTTCAACAAAGTCACACTGCTGGATTTTCCGGGGCGTGTGGCGTGTACTGTTTTTACCGGAGGGTGCGACCTGCGCTGTCCTTTCTGCCATAATTCACAGCTCGTGCTTCAACCGAATCATTCTCCGATAGACGAGGAGGAGGTGTTCGACCTGCTTCGCCGCCGACGCGGAGTGCTTGAAGGGGTGGCGCTGACCGGTGGCGAGCCACTGCTTCAGCCTGACCTTGAGAGCTTTCTTTCCCGCGTCCGGGAGCTTGGCTATTCCGTCAAGCTCGACACAAACGGAACGCATCCCGAAAGGCTTGCCCGCATTATCGGCGAGGGGCTTGTGGACTATGTGGCAATGGATATCAAGAACTCACCCGAAAAATATCCTGCTACGGTGGGCATTCCGGGCTTTGACGTGTCCCCGGTGCGCGCGAGCGCGGCTCTGCTGCTTGAAGGAAAAGTGGATTATGAATTCCGCACAACGGTGGTTGCCGAGCTGCATGACGAGGCGGGCTTTGAGGGTATCGGCGGGCTGATACGCGGTGCGCGCAGCTACTTTTTACAGTGCTTTGTCGACTCCGGAGCGCTGATACACGAGGGGCTTCACGCCGCCTCGCGGGAGGATATGGAAAAATACGCGGCTATCGCATCGGAGTACGCAGAGCATGTCGAGCTGCGCGGTATCTGAGCCTTTTTTCGGTTTATGTTCAAATTACACAAAGCAGGCAGTGTGTTTTTATACACACTGCCGAAATTGTTAATAATACAATATGTGGGCAATTTCCGCTTGACAAACACAATATATTGTGTTATACTTAATGAGCTTTACAACAGCTTGAAAACCGCAGCATAAGAAAGGAAATAAAAAATGTACCGCGTAATAAAGAGAGACGGAAAAATAGTAGACTTTGATCTATCCAAGATTAGCAAGGCGATAACGCTTGCTTTTGACGCCTGTGAGCGGCAGTACAACGATAATATAATTGATTTTATCGCCCTTAAGGTAACTGCGGCTTTTGAGCCGAAGGTAAAGGACGAAAAGATATCGGTCGAGGATATACAGGACAGCGTTGAGTCGGTTCTGGCTCAGGCAGGATATGAGGACGTGGCGAAGGCGTACATTCTCTATCGCCGTCAGCGCGAAAAGCTCCGCAACATGAAGTCCACGATGCTTGACTATAAAAAGCTGGTGGATTCCTATGTCAAGGCGACAGACTGGCGCGTGAAGGAAAACTCCACCGTCACATATTCTGTGGGCGGACTTATCCTTTCAAACTCCGGAGCGATCACGGCTAACTACTGGCTGTCAGAAATATACGACGACGAGATCGCCGATGCGCACAAGAACGCGGATCTGCACCTGCACGACCTTTCAATGCTTACCGGCTACTGCGCCGGCTGGTCGCTGCGTCAGCTTATAGAGGAGGGGCTGGGCGGAATCCCCGGCAAGATAACCTCCGCTCCGGCAAAGCACCTTTCCTCCCTCTGCAATCAGATGGTCAACTTCCTCGGCATCATGCAGAACGAGTGGGCGGGCGCGCAGGCGTTCTCCTCCTTTGACACATATCTTGCTCCGTTTGTCAAGGCTGACAATCTGGATTACGAGCAGGTCAAGAAGTGCATCGAATCCTTCATTTACGGCGTAAATACTCCGTCGCGCTGGGGAACTCAGGCTCCTTTCTCCAACATAACGCTGGACTGGACCTGCCCGCCCGACCTTTGCGACCGTCCCGCCATCGTCGGCGGCAAGGAAATGCCCTTTACCTACGGCGATTGCAAGCGCGAGATGGACATGGTAAACAAAGCCTTCATCGAGGTCATGATAGAGGGCGACGCCAACGGGCGCGGCTTCCAGTATCCTATCCCGACCTATTCTATTACGCGCAACTTTGACTGGTCCGAGACCGAGAACAACCGCCTGCTCTTTGAAATGACCTCAAAATACGGAACTCCGTATTTCTCCAACTACATCAACAGCGATATGGAGCCGTCCGATGTGCGTTCCATGTGCTGCCGTCTGCGTCTTGACCTGCGCGAGCTGCGCAAGAAATCCGGCGGCTTCTTCGGTTCGGGCGAGAGCACCGGTTCCGTCGGCGTTGTTACCATCAATATGCCGCGCATTGCGTATCTGGCGTCTGACGAGGCTGATTTCTTCCGCCGCCTTGACCGTATGATGGACATTGCGGCGCGCTCGCTGAAGATAAAGCGTACTGTCATTTCCCGCCTGCTTAATGAGGGGCTTTATCCTTACACTAAACGCTATCTCGGAACGTTTGACAATCATTTCTCGACTATCGGTCTTGTCGGCATGAACGAGGCTTGCCTCAACGCCAACTGGCTCCGTTGTGATCTTACCGACGCCAACGCGCAGGAGTTTACCAAAAAGACTCTCAACCATATGCGCGAACGTCTCTCCGATTATCAGGAGAAGTATGGCGACCTTTACAATCTGGAGGCTACCCCTGCCGAGTCTACCGCTTACCGGCTTGCCAAGCACGATAAGGAGAGATATCCCGATATCATCACCGCTTCTCAGGGAGAAACTCCGTACTACACCAACAGCAGCCACCTGCCTGTCAGCTTTACCGACGATGTGTTCACAGCTCTTGATATTCAGGACGAGCTTCAGACGCTTTACACCTCCGGAACGGTCTTCCACACCTTCCTCGGCGAAAAGCTACCCGACTGGCGCGCCGCGGCGAATCTTGTGCGCAAGATCGCGGAGAATTACCGTCTGCCGTACTACACCATCTCTCCCACATACTCGGTCTGTGCCGACCACGGCTATATTCAGGGCGAGCACTTCTCCTGCCCGATCTGCGGCAAGAACACCGAGGTATACAGCCGCATAACCGGGTATTACCGCCCGGTTCAGAACTGGAACAACGGAAAGGCGCAGGAATACAGCGAGCGTCTTGAGTACAATGCCGCTGAGTCGATGAAGAATTTTGACTCCGATAAGGGTCACGGAATAAACGTCTGCGAGTGCGGCGGCAAGGAGCTTGAGGGCTCAAGCCTGTCCTCTGCGGGAGACGACCGTGTCATCCTCTTTGCAACCAAGACCTGCCCCAAGTGCAAGATCTCCGCAAGCCTGCTTGAAAAGGCGGGAATCGAGTTTGAAAAGGTCTACCATGAGGACGCCCCCGACTTTGCCCGTGAGCACGGTATTTCACAGGCACCCACTCTGCTGTATGTCAGCGGCGACAGCGTTACCGCCTTCAAGGATATCACCGGGGTCAAGGAATTTATCTCTCTTACGGCGAATAAAGAGGCATAAGGCGGTAAAGCTTTTATTGTACCCCTTGAGCCTTCAGCCTCTTGATTGGCTAAAAAACCGGAAATATTAAACTCAATGCGTAAGCAGGGGTCGAGCGAGCTTGCCCACCCCTGCTTATTAATATCAGGTGACGAAAATGTATGATATCATAGTAATAGGTGCAGGTCCTGCGGGACTTACCGCAGCAATATACGCCCGCAGGGCGGGCAAGACCGTGCTGGTGCTTGAAAAATCCACCTTTGGCGGTCAGGTGACATATTCACCCAAGATAGAAAATTATCCCGGCTTTACCGAAATAAGCGGGATGGAGCTTGCCGACCGCATGGTGGAGCAGGCGCTGGCGCTTGGAGCGGAAATTGAGCCCTCCTGTGTTCAGAACGTCCGTCGCTTGCCGGAGAGCCGCACGGTCTCGGTTACGACAGACGACGGCGAGCGCGAAGGCCGTGCCGTCATTATCGCGGCGGGGGCTGCCCACCGCAGGCTGGGGCTTGAGGGAGAGGAGGAGCTTATCGGTCATGGAATTTCCTTCTGCGCGGTATGCGACGGTGCGTTTTACAAGGGTCGTAAGGTTGCCGTCATAGGCGGTGGCAATTCCGCTATTGTTGAAGCCTCTCTGCTTGCCGACACCGCCGAGGAGGTAATTATTGTTCAGAATCTTGCTGCGCTGACCGGAGAGGCGACTGCCGCGGCGGCTCTGCTTGCAAGACCGAATGTAAGTGTAATTTACAATACCGTTGTCTCGGGATATATTTCCGGAGATGGAAAACTTACCGGTCTGCGCCTAAGAAGCGAGGGATCAGACGGAGAGAGGGAGCTTTTGGTGGACGGAGCTTTTATTGCTGTGGGTCTTGCGCCGGAGAATGCGCCGTTTGCCGGTGTTGCAATGCTTGACGAACGCGGGTATATCCTTGCCGGCACAGACTGCGACGCGGGCAATCCCGGGATTTACGTCGCGGGAGACTGCCGCGTAAAATCAGTGCGTCAGATAAGCACCGCGGTTTCGGACGGTACGGTCGCGGCGCTGAACGCCTGCTCATACGTTGACGCTCTTGCGGCGTCCGAAAAGAAATAAGCGGTATAATCCGCCCCCAATAAGCACAAACTGAATATGCCGCGCGCCG
>DPGK01000024.1:0-3337 GCA_003523225.1 Clostridiales bacterium | reverse complement strand
CGGCGCGCGGCATATTCAGTTTGAAAGGTATGTTTGTAGGATGCCCGTAATTAGCCTTAATGAAGAAAATTTTGACAGGGTAACAAGCTCGCCGGTTCCGGTGCTTGTTGACTTTTACGCACCGTGGTGCGGCTCATGTCGCGCCGTCGCTCCTATCGTCGAGCGTCTTGGCGGTGAGAAAACGGAAAATTTTGAGGTTGCAAAGGTCAACATCGACGAGGAAGCAGGGCTTGCGCATCGGTTCGGCATTCAGTCTGTGCCGACCTTTGCCGTTTTTCGTGACGGCGAGCTTGCCGATCGCCGTGTGGGTGCGTTGCGCGAGCGTGAATTGCTTGACCTGATCTACGGAGCCGGCTCTGTCTGAACATCTGCGGCTGAGTCGGGCGAGTCAATATAGCTCAGCACACGCCATGTCCCGTTTTTATTTACCATAAGCACCTCAAGTGTGCCAAAGCGCTTGTCCGGCTCGGCGGCTGCGTCCGCGTCAGTGCCGTTTTTAAGCAGCAGGGAGTATTCGATCTCAACGCTTATACAGTTTTCCGAGTATTTTGTAATTGCATTCGGGGCCGTTCGCTCGGCTTCGTGCGAGGAATAAGCCGGGGAGCGGTAGACCGAGGCGTATGATTCCATGAGCCGCAGGAAGGCGGGTGTTCCGCGTTCAAGCGTTCCGAGCATGACTCCGTAGCTTTCGTCAAAGGCGGAGTAGTTATTTCCCATGTTTCCGCCGCAGGAAATATAATCAAAATAGTTTTCGGCAAATGCCGTGGCGGCTTCAAGGAGTGATGTAAGTGAGGAGTCGGACGGCACGTCCGCGGTAGGAATGTCAAATTCGGCTGTAATGAAATATCCCTCTGTGCGATCGTCGGCGATCATTAGCTCCGCACCTTCAAGGGATGCCGTTACCGTGGGATGAGCTAAAAATCCGCTTACAATGTATTTATCGAATGCGGGAACTACCGAATTCGCCTCAAAGCCGGATACACCGTAAAGCCCCGGAAGCGTCATGCCACCCTCAAGGTCGGCAAGCGACGCGCCGCCCGGAACGGCGGAGGCGGAGTCAAGCGTTCTGCCGTTCACAGTCACCACCGCTCCGCGCGGAGCAAGCACGACAAGTGTAAAACGGCATTCGTCGGGTGTTTCAAAAACATAATGTCCGTTGTCTTCGGAAAGCAGGTTGAGGGGTTTGCCTGAATACTGTGCCGTTATCTCAGGGGTGAAAAACAGCCCGTCCACCCTCCAGACCTCAAGCAGCTGAGGTGTGCCGTCGCCGCCCTCATCAAGCGCGCCGAGAGTGCCGTCGGTATAGGAATGCTGTGCCCAGCTTTTGTCGGTGTTTACGCCGTTAAGGCTTACCGTAACGCCGGATGGCACTGTTACCGAAACGGAATTTGTCATACCCTCTCCGGGTGAGAAATAGCGGGTACCGTCCGCTGCGGTCAGCACGGTAAGCGTACTCCCGTTGAGCGTCGCCGAGATCTCAGGCTCATAGTAAATCCCCTCAAGCGTGTAAATATCGCAGGGCACTTCTGATGAGCGCGCCTCCTCGCAGGGAAGCAGTGCAGGGTATCTTCCGCCCTCCTCAGCCGACGAGCGGTCTATCGTGCAACCGTTGACGCTGAGTATCGAGCCTTCAAACGCGGCTACCGTGACGGTTCTGAATTCCACGCCGAGAGACTCAAAAAACGACTGTCGGAAGCTCACTGCGGCAATATCCCACTCTCCGACGCCGAAAAATCTTTCATCATCACAGCGCAGCGTGACCTCCGCCATCGGAATACCGTCGCTCAGAAGCAGAAAAACGGGGTTTTTCCGGTCTGTGGCGGCGTATTTCAGGTAGGTGACCTCACCGACCTCAAGGCGGTCGGCAAGTACCTCGCGGGCAAGGCGCGCGCCGTCCTCGTAGGCGGGATAGGTCTTAGGAAGCTCGGTCAGCAAAAGCTGCCGCCAGCCCGAAAGGTCATTTTTTTCGATAATTTTTTCAATTTCCCGCTCGGGCAACATATCGTCGCGCAGTGAGGCGTACTTCCAACCAACGCAGGCAAGCACCGCAATTATCACCAGCATCAGCACAGAGTAAATGATCATACCCTTGAGAAAAATGTGTCGCTTGGGATGCCTGCGTTTTGAATGCGTGCGAAGCAGCTCCTTCATATCGGTATTGTTCATTTTGATTCCTCGTTACCGTTGGCTTGTGAAAATGAAGCGTTAAACAGGAGGGTATAGCGTGATCCTCCGCCTGCTGAGAAGATCTTGTTCCCGTCCACTATGCTGACTCCGGAAGGGGTAAGGGCGACGGCGGTAAGAGCACCGTATTCGTACATTATCGAGGCAAGCTCGTCATATGTAGCCCCGCGCGGGAAGATCCCGCGTGGAATAAGCAGTACAATTATTATCGAGCCGTCCGCCTTCTGCCCTATGGCGGCGCGCGCGGAGTATCCGCCGCCGAGATCGGTGCAGGGAATTCCGCCGTTTATAAGTACGCGGTCGGCGGAAACGGCGAATTTCCAGCCGGAATTGAAAACAGATGCGGCGGTAAAGCGACCGGCGTGGAGGATGCCGTCGCTGTCAATTCCGCAGACGTTGTAGCCACTGCCGTCGCCGCGGTAATTGAAGCGTTCACCGATAAGAGAAAGGTCGGCGTCGGCAAAAAGGATACCGACAGCACCGCTTCCGGCTTCCTTTTTTACAGTGTCCGAGGAGTTTACGCTGCAAAGCTCAAGCGTGCGGACGTCTATTCCCTCAAGAATTATGGCATCCCACGCCCCGGAGGAAACGCGGGTCACGGTGGGGGTATAGGAGTAGGTGCGTTCGCCGTTCTCGTCTACCTCAAAAGCGATGTCGGCGTCGGCGCTCTTGGGCGCGGCATAATATGATACCTCGGCAAGCTCGGCGTCGGAAAAAAGAATTCCGGCAAGAGGTGAGCCAGCCTCCGAAAGCGTGGCGGCAAGTCGCGCCGACGCATCGACGGAAGGACCGCGCGCAATTACGAAAAGCGCCGCTCCTGCGGCAACGGCAAGCAGCACTGCCGTCACGAGCAGAAAAATACCGCATTTCAGCAGGGTGAGCCATATATGTTTGCGTGTTATTGTTCTCAAGATCAATCCTCCGTGGTTGAGGGACGCGCGGCGATAAGAGCCGACAGAATTCTACATTATAATTGTACAGCATATGCAGGGAAAAGTCAAGTGTATAAATGCAAAGGGCGCGTGTTAAAAAATACTGCTTTTATAACGCGGTTTTAATCGGCAAAATACTTACCCGTATATATCATGTCCGGATTCCCAAAAGAATAATGGTGGATGAATAAATAATTCCGGGCTGGTGCGCGGCGCGCACC
>DPGK01000003.1:35357-77969 GCA_003523225.1 Clostridiales bacterium | reverse complement strand
TTTTTTACGTTGATTGTTTGCGCGAGCAGACTATTGTGCGGCATGACTTTGTCCTCCTCATCCTCTTCTCACGCTGGAGAAGGCTTTCTTTGTATCTGCAAATTTACAAGTGCGGTTTTCTGAACTGAGTATCAAGGCAGTTTTCACTTATGTGCGATGCAGATAGAGATCAATCAGCCTTCTCCAGTGTTAAAAAAGGATGAGGAGAGCAGATCAATGCTGTACATCCTGAGATCCGGGAAAAGTCCCGGATCTTTTATGTATTGCTGCGGTTTTGATGCACGGGTGATGATATCGGGTGAGACGGGCTGAGACACGCGCGATGTCACGGAAAGGCTATAATCATCCCGGAGCCGAAAAATGATATTCAAAACGGAGGCAAAATGGCAAAATACATTGATTTTGAGGTGAGCGGGAAGATACTGCTGCCCTGCGCCGGCACACGGGCTGTTGTCTCCTGCAACAGCGATTACAGGCTGCGCTTCACCTTTTCGTCCGACTGGGGGGATTTCCCCGACAAGACGGTACTGCTGTCAGACAAAAAGGTCTTTTACTCTATTCCGCTTTCTTCCGGCGCGACAGAGTGCGCCCTGCCGCGCATTGACAAGCCGCGGGTATTTGACATAGGTATAACGGCGTCGGACGGCGACGGTGCGACCGTCACGACCGCGCCGCTGACTCTTACCGTCCTTCCGTCGATACGTTCAAAGGCTGACGGCAATATTGAAGCGTCAGAAACCGCGTCCGATGAGCTTGCGCGACTTAGTGAGGCGCTTGAGGCGGCGCAAAGCGCAGTAGAGGGTATTTCGGAGGCAACAGAGGCTGCAAGGTCGGCGGCGCTGAGGGCAAACGAGGCGGCGGACAGCGTATCCGTGGAAAAAGAGGAGGCGGCATATGCCGCGGCAAGAGCCAACACTGCGGCAAACGCCGCCGAGGGAGCGATCATCACCAACGCACAGATAAATTCCGCAGGCGATCTGATACTCACGCGCAGCGACGGGGGAGAGCATGACTGCGGCAGAGCGCGCGGCGAGGCGGGGACCGTCATAAGCGGGGACGAGCCGACCGATGAAAGTCACCCGGTGTGGCTTTGCCCGGATGGGGAGTTTGAAGGTATTTACGAGTTGCCGGGAGTATCTTCCGCCGACGCGGGCAAGGTTTTGAGGGTATCGGCAGCCGGGGAGTGGGAAGCGGCTGACGGCGACGGGGACAGCAAGCCTTTTGTCGTTACCGTGACCTATGGCGACGACGGCACGCTGACGGCGGACAAGACCCACGCCGAGATCGTTGAGGCATACGCAGCCGGCGCGCAGATAAATACAAAGATCGTAAATTATCCCGGCGTTATTGCGCCGAGCATTTTGCCGCTTTATGTAAACAATTCCGACGCGGTGTTCATTTTCAGCGGGTCAGGAGTCCTCGACGGCAGAGCAATGGCTATGACGGCACAAGACTTTAACGGGAGCTGGAGCGTAAGCCTTACGGAATTAGCAACGCCTGATGATATTCCGAGCGGTGGCACAGATACTTCCCTCGGAGTCACGGGCGCAGAGGTCGGGCAAATTATCAAAATCAAAGCTGTCGATGAAAACGGCATACCGACCGAGTGGGAAGCGGCGGATGCGGCGAGCGGGGAAGATTGGGAATTTATAAACGAAATATCAACAAATGAATGGATATCTTCCGTAACTATCAATCAAGATTCTAATGGAAACCCATTTTCTTTGAAGAAAATGAGAATATTCATGACACTTCCAAAAACGACAAACGAAGCAGGAGAGGAACAGTCAAACCCCGGATATGCGCATTATAAAGTGAATGATAGAAATCCAGCGTGGCAAAGTCCTGCTGGTTATTGGGAGAGTGGATTGTTTTTGTGGACAATTGAAGCATTCGGAGATTATTACATTGTAAGCTGCTGGAAGGACGGAGCTAATTCATCAACACTACACCATATTGATGTTTTTCATGATGCGGGATACTTCGAATCGATCACATCATTTACATGGAAACTGTTCAATGCTAATTATGGTTGGGGTAGTACGAATTTTAAAGTATATGGGGTGAAAGCATGAAAAAATGTATAAACGGTCAGATTGTTGAAATGTCCGCCGACGAAATAGCTGAAATTCAGGATTCCTTCGCGCGCGCAGAAGCCGCAGAGAAAAAACGCCCGCTGACCGAGGCTGAGGTATCGCGGATGATCATCTCACAGCAGATCAATACTCTTGAGGTGGACGACGCGACTGCGTACAGAATGCTGGAATTTTATCCCGAATGGCAAAGCGGGCAGTCGTACCCGGTCGGGTACAAATTGCTGTACGGCGGCAAGCTGTACCGTGTAATTCAGGCGCACACGTCTCAGGACGACTGGACGCCGGACGCATCTGCAAGTCTGTTTGAACGCATCGACGAGACGCACGACGGCTCAAAGTATGACCCGATTCCGTATGAGGGCAATATGGCGCTGGAATCCGGTAAGTACTACGTGCAGGACGGCGTGACCTATCTTTGCAGCCGCGACACGGGCAATCCGGTTTATCATGCGCTGTCGGAGCTTGTCGGGCTGTACGCTGAAAAAATAATATAATATGGAGCGATAACAAATGGCAGAAAAATATATTCTTAATGTATGGGACGAGACTCAGGGAAAATATGCAGGAGTTCCGGCAATAAAAGGCGCAAGGGGAGACAGAGGAGAAAAGGGCGACAAGGGCGACACCGGTCAGACGGGTCCTGCTGGAGTGGGGATAAATAGTGTGTCCCAGACAGCTTCCTCTGACGCTGACGGCGGGGTGAACGTGATAACCTTTACCATGACGGACGGAAGTACATACAGCATCAACGTGCGCAACGGCAGCAAGGGCGAGCAGGGAGACCCCGGCGTGGACGGGGCTGATCTGAGCGCCGAGGTCGAAGCGCTGGATGCGAGGATAACGGAGAATTATAATTTTCTTTACGATCTGATAATGGCTGCCGCAGGCAATATAAACGCGCTTGAGGAGCGTGTTGCGGCGCTTGAGGGAGGGTCATAATGGCAGCAGGGACTGTTATCGAGCTTATAACTCAGATAGCAGGGGCGGTAAGCGCCGTCGCGGCGGCAACGGCGCTGCTTATCAAGCCTGTACGCGCGCGTATTTTCGGACTCAGCGCGACGCAGGACGGTTTGCGGTGCGTTTTGAGGTTTGAAATGCTGCGGATATACTACCAGCGCCGGGAAGAAAAAAAGATCTGCCAATATGAGGCGGAAAACTTCATTTATGCGTATAATGCTTATAAAAAGCTTGGTGGAAACAGCTTCATTGACCTGATATACAAGGAGGTCAGAAGCTGGGAGGTGTATAAATGAAGATAATTGAAGCAATGCTTACAGAAAACTCCTGCTACAAGCTCGGAAAAAAGCTGAAGGTGCAGGGGCTTATGCTGCATTCGATAGGCACGCCTCAGCCCCGCGCGGAGGTGTTTGCCCGTGGCTGGAACGATCCCGCTAAGGAGGTTGCGGTTCACGGCTTTATTGACGGGCTGACCGGCGAGGTGTGGCAGTTCCTGCCGTGGGACATTTGCGGCTGGCACGCGGGCGGCGGGGCAAATCTTACGCACATCGGAGTGGAAATGGGAGAGCCGGACTGCATCCGCTACAAGCCGCACTCCGCCATATTTACCGTCAGTGACGCCGACAAGCCTGCCGCAATCGAGGTGGTAAAGCGCACATACGCCGCGGCGGTCGAGCTGTTTGCCCAGCTGTGCCGCAAATTTGAGCTTGACCCGCTCGGCGACGGCGTGATAATCGGTCACGCCGAGGGATATGCACGCGGCATTGCATCCAATCACGGTGACCCGGAACACATCTGGCGGCAGCTGGGACTGCCCTACACGATGGAATCCTTCCGCCGTGATGTGGCGGCGCGGCTCTCAAAGGAAGTTCCCGAAAACCCGGTGTATATAACCTATACCGTCCGCAAGGGAGACACGCTTTCCGGTATCGGGGCGGAGTACGGCGTTGCATGGTATAAGCTGGCGGAATACAACTCTCTTGCCGATCCGGGCCTAATATATCCGGGGCAGATAATAAAGATCCCCGCCGACGAGCTGCCGGATGAGGCGGAGCCTGTCAGCTACACCGTGCAAGCCGGAGACAGCCTGTGGAAAATTTCAAGGCAGCTTCTCGGTTCGGGCTGGCGGTTTACCGAGATCATGCAGCTTAACGGGCTCAGGTCAATTTCAATAAAGCCCGGCGACGTGCTGGAAATACCCAGAGAGTAAAATACGGGACGTACTGATCCCGTGCGATATTATGAAATGGAGACAGGAGAAATGAAAAAAGAAAAAATTCTGACATGGCTCAAGTGCGCGGGCATCCGCGCGCTCAAGACCGTCGCGCAGACCGCCGTTGCTACCATAGGCACCTCGGCACTGCTCGCTGAGGTCAACTGGATCGCCGTCGCGTCCGCTTCGGCGCTTGCCGGTGTGCTGTCGTTGCTTACGTCTTTGGCGGGATTGCCTGAGTGTAAGAACAGCACGACTGACATTACGGTGCGCTGAACGTATAAAAATACAGTGGCTGACCCGGAGTCAGCCACTGTATTGAAAAGTAATTTGTTTTATTCGGGCTTTTGGAGATTGAAGTCAACGTACACCGGGCAGTGATCCGATGCGGAGGTGACCTTTGACTCGAGGGCTATGTTGTGTTCGACAAAATCTATTCCGTTCGTGCCGAAGATGTGGTCGATGCTGTGTCCTGACGTTATCTGTGTTCCGTAGGAGAAAGAGGTCTTATACCCGGTCACCGACCTGAGGCGGGAGGAGAACTCCGCGTCGTACATTCCGCCGTCTGTCATCTGCCTGTACTGTGTTGAGGTGTCGTTGAAATTGCAGTCGCCGTTTATGATAAGCGGAATATTTCCGTATGCTGCACAAATGCGGTCGCGCACTTCGAGCGTTTGCTTTACGTTGTCGGTCTTCCAGATGCCCGCCTGCTCCGCAAGCTGAGCGGAGGTGTAGTTTTCAAAGCCCTTGTAGGTGTTCGTGCAGACCGCCCCGTGGAAGTCAATGACTGCAAACACACCGCCGGTCTTATCCTCAAGCACCGCCCACGAGAGGGATTTTGTGTTTGTTCCCGTGTACCTGCCGCGCAGCCACTCGACTCCGGCGTCCTTAATGGTAAACAGCTCCGAGTTGTAAATTATCGGGGTGTAGACGTATGTTGCGCCGTTTGAGTGGAATTTTACTGCAACCTTATAGTAGTCGGGCAGGTTGTTTATTACATTAAGATATATTTCCTTGTTGCATTCCTGCATTGAAATGATATCAGGCAGATATTTGATCAGTATCTCAAGCGCGTCGGCGGAATTTCCGACCGCACAGCCGAGATTCCAGCTCATTATCCGGTATGTCGCCTCACTGTTTATCTGTACCTTGCGCAGTGACGCCTCTCCCTTAATGCTGAGCGAGGACAGAACGCTGAGCTTTTTACCGTAGGCGGCGGGAGCTATGTACTGTTCGATGAAAACGTCCACAGCCTGCGAGGTGGAATAATCGTTGCTTCCCACTATCACGAGCTTTTTGCCTACGGCGCAGATCGTATATTCGTCCTCGCCGAGAGTGTCGTATACCTCGTGGCTTTCGCGGCGGTTGGTGAGTCCGACCAGTATTTCGGGGGCATCATTGTCAATTATGTCGTCCTTCTGAACGCCTATGTCCCAGTCCTCGGCGATCTCGCCCTGCCAGGTGCTTCCGAAGGCATCCTTTATTGCGCTGTTGAGTTTTCGTGCGGCTGATACCTCAACGTCGCTGCCCCATGCGCTGCGTATTATTTTATATATGTCATCTCCTCCGATGAGTGTCAGCTCGACGGGAGCTGCGTCGGTTTCCTCGGTCGTGCTGTCGCTGTTTTGCGTGTCGCTTTTGCCGCACGACGCAAATATCATAACTGCCGATAAAAGCAAGAGCAAGAACCGTATGCATGGTCTTTTGTGTTTTTGTTCCATAAAGGGTATTCCTTTCGCTGATCATATTGTGCGAATATTATATCACCGGGGACGAAAAAAGTCAATCTGACTCGGGAAAAAAATCTCCGTGCTGCCGGACGATTGTGCGGCAGCACGGAGATCATTTTTGTTTCTGGATCACTGCTGTTTATTTCTGAAGCAGTCGCTGCAGTAGACGGGACGGTCGGTGCGGGGCTCAAAGGGAACTTTGCATTCCTTTCCGCATTCGGCGCAAACTGCGTCATACATCTGGCGTGTGCCGTTGTGGGCGGCGTTTTTGCGCTTTGCGCGGCACTCTTTGCAGCGCTGGGGCTCGTTGGTGAAGCCTTTCTCGGCATAAAACTCCTGCTCACTGGCAGTGAAAGTGAATTCTTGTCCGCATTCCTTGCAGACCAGGGTCTTGTCTGTGTACATGAAATACCTCTTTCCGTAATTACGCGAAGTCTTGATTGGCTTGCGAGTACTATTATACAGCGAAAGACACACTTTGTCAATAGAAAGTGTTAAAATTAAATTTACATTTTTGATTATTTTCAATAAATGCGAGGGGAAATACAGCCCGGAGAATTGTCGTATTAGTCAGTTAAGCCGAATCTTCCGGCAAAATCGAGCGTTGAGCAGTCCTCGAGCGGAAGTTTTACAGGTCTTCCCTCAGCGGCGGACTTGTATATGGCAAGCACCAGCTCCAGCGCCTCCATGCCGTCCCGCGCCGTGACGTACGGCGCGCGCCCGGTTTTAATTGCATCAATTACGTCGGTGTAAAGGGATGTGTGACCGAGACCGTATATGGTGTCCGGCAACGCGTCGGCAAGATCTTCGGCGGTGCGGGTGTCGCCGGCTATGCTCCAGAATTCAACTTTGTTTGCCGCCTTGCCGCCAAGCTTTACCGTTCCGTTTGATCCGAAAAGGTATAGGGTCTCCTCAAGGCTGTTCCCGTATGTATTGACAGTGCCCTCGACCATTCCGAGCGCGCCGCTTCTGAAGCGCAGGAGCGCCATTCCGAGGTCTTCAGCTTCGATATAATCATGGTTGAGTCTGGCGGTCATTGCCGTTACCTCCTCTACCTTGCCGCCCAGCATCCAGCGCAGCAGGTCTATCCCGTGAATGCACTGATTCATAAGCGCTCCGCCGTCCTGCGCCCATGTGCCGCGCCAGCTTCCGGAGGAATAATATTTTCTGTCGCGTCCCCAGATTACATGAACGCTGCCGTGAAGTATCCTGCCAAGGCTGCCGTCGTTTTCGGCGTGCCGCGCAAGCTGTACCGAACGGTTGAAGCGGTTCTGATGATTGGCGGATACGACGACTCCCGCCGCTTCTGCCGCCGCGATAACTTTTCTTGCGTCGGACATTGAAAGCGCTATCGGTTTTTCGATTATTACATTGCAGCCTGCGGCGATGCAGTCGAGCGCCACGGCGGCGTGCGAGCCGCTTTCGGTGGCAACTGCAACAAGGTCGGGGCGCACGTCCCGCAGCATTGCGCGGTAGTCGGTGTACTGCGCCGTGCTACCGAGGTCGAATTTTCCGGCAAGAGAGGTCATTTTTTCGGGAATGAGGTCGCAAATCGCGGCTATCTCAAGTCCCGATCCGCGGTTGGCAAGCGCAGCCTTTATGTGGTTCGGCGCGATCCTTCCGCAGCCTATCAGTGCGTATTTCATTTTTCCGCCTTCTTTCATTCGGGGCCGGCAAAAGCCGAATAAGCCTTCGCCAGCCCCGCTGCTTCAGTTGTTTGCGCGGTTCTCCGCGCCGCCATTATCGACTTCCAAAGGCTTGTCAGCCGTTCGGAAAGACCTTGCGGTAATAATCCTCATTGAGGATGTATTTTGAGTATTTGGTCATTAAGTTTACCATCGTGTTGTTGGAGCTGATATAGCCCTGAAGCTGTGAACCGTTGACGGTAACGCCGGGAGCGGGAGTAAATACCTTTGTTTTGGTGTTGTAGCTTCCGTAATCGGTTATCCAGTGCCATGAGCCGCCGCTTCCGTTGCAGTTGAGGATGACAAATCCGTCGCTGTCCGAGAGAATGTCGTGACCCATGATAAGGCGGGAATCATAATCCATGCCGAACAGGTTGAGCACGGTGGGAAGAATGTCGATTGCCGAGCAGACCTTTTCCACCTTTACAGGCTCCTTCATTGACGCCGACCATATGATGAGCGGCGCGCGGTAAAGGTCAAAGTTGCCCTCAATGTCGGAGGGATTTGAGGTCAGCGGGATCTTGTAGAGGTCGGAGAGCGCCGAGTAGGTCTCGTTGTTGTCCTGAGATATCTGGTAGGGATAATGGTCGGGAGCCATTACAAACACCGTGTCCTCAAGTATGCCCTTCTTATCAAGGTCTTCGATAAGAGTGCGCACCATCAGCTCCACCTCGTACTGTGAAGCGATGAAGGACAGGGCGTTCTGGTCGGTGTAATCAAGCCCTGCGGCAAGTATTTCCGCCTTGTGATTGCGGGCGTTTGCGTTGCCGCCCCAGGTCTGGAGCGCGTGACCGCTGACGGTCATATAATAAATGTGGAAGGGCTTGTCGGCGGTGATATAGTCAAGGGTGTTGATGGCAAGCTCGCGGTCGGATTTCGGCCACTGCTCGGTAAACAGACTTGATTTGTCCCAGTTGCCGATGCCGTACCACTGAAAGCCCATATTCGGGTGCGAAAGGTTGCGCGAATAGTAGGTGTAGGTGTGGTTGTGGAAGCCGTAGCAGTTGTATCCGGCTGCCTTGAACATATTTCCGGTCGCAAACTTCATCAGAGTGTCGGCGCTGTATGCAAGACACTTGGATGAGGTGTAGAAGTTTCCGGACATAACGGCGTATTCACCGGTAGCGGTACTGCCGCCCCAGTTGGAGCAGTAGTAATTTTCAAATACGAAGCCCTCATTCTTCATTTTGTAAAGAGTGGGGGTCAGCTTTTCGTCAATGGCGGCGGGCGCCCATGCCTCGACCGTCATGAAAATGAGGTTTTTGCCCTCAAAAAGCCCGGTGTAATAGTTTTTGCCTGTGGGGGTGCGGTTCTTGAAATAGCTGTGAGCGTCCTTAAGCGCCGCGTTTGTGGTTCCGGCGATAAGCGCGTCAAAGTCGATGTCAAGCACATTGGGACCTGTCTCGATGGGACGCGGCGGTTCGGTAGTGACCGGAATATCAGTTGAGGAATCGGGAGTATTTCCGCTGCTCTCGGGCGTCGGAGTTTTTGTTGTTTCGGCGGAAGTTGTGTCCTTGATGAAGATGGAGCCGGGGTCAATTGTGGTGGAATCGGGATCGTGAACATCCGGACTTTCGGGGATGCCGAAAAGGGTGTACTGCGTGTCAAGCCGGAAGGCTGTGATCATTCCGAATCTTTGCACCGCCTCGGTCATGCGGTAGCCGCTGCCGTAGTAGTATTTGTCGTCAAGCTCGGAGTCGTGAAAGGCGATAAAGCCGTTGCCGCACAGAATAAAGACAAACGCAAGCGCCGCGCAAGCACCGCGGAAGCCCCAGTCAAGCGGGTCGGCGGGCATGAGCTTTCTGCCGAATATGCAGTAAAGCACAAAGGGGGCAAGCAGCAGAAGAATGCCGTACCAGTTTGAAAGGATGGTTGAAAGGGTCTCGCGCCAGAACGCCGTTACATCACCGGCTACGGCAAGCTGATCCCAGTAGAAAAAGTCAGAGAAGAAGCAGTAGTAGACCAGCTGTACGTTAAAGTAGATGGTAAGGAAGCCGGAAAGCACCAGCGTAAGAATAAAGTTGACCTTTCTGCTGAAAAATGAGGTCAGAAGGGCGCAGATAAGACCTGTGCCGAAGGAAAAGAGAACGGAATATGCAAACTGCCTGCCGCTTACCTGCTTGTACAGCAGAAGTCTCAGCACCAGCTCAAGATAAAGCACAAACAAAGGCCAGAGGGTGACGGTGAGTATATTATGGAATCCGCGGTCGGAGGGATCCTTATCGCTTGGGACGCGGCGCGGCGCAGTGCGCCGCCGGGCGGCTTCTTCAATGCGTCCCACGTCGCTGCGGGTCACGGCGTTTTCGGGATTGTTCTGATTCAATTTTTACTTCCTTTCTTTGGGCGGTTCTGCGTTTTGCGCAGGGGTGAGGGGTGAGGGGTGACTGTAAATATTATTTTACCGTCACGCGTCGGTCAAATCAACGGTAATCTGTAAACATATGTTAATTATTTGTGATAAAGCTTTTTCGTCTGATAAACCGGCTCGTATGTAATGTTGACGCCGAGCTTTTTGAGCAGGTTTTCATCCACCTGTGAAAGTATCACGGTGGAGTGAGCCTCACAGCCGCGAAGCAGTGCAAGCTGCTCGGTAGCCCGCTCGGCGGCGGGGGAGGTCACGGCACAGACCGACAGCGCGATAAGCAGCTCGTCGGTGTGCAGGCGCGGGTTGTGGTTTCCAAGATAATCTACCTTCAGGTGCTGTATCGGCTCAAGGATGGCGGGGGAGATGAGCTTAAGTGAATCGTCGATCCCTGCCAGCGCCTTCAGCGCGTTCATAAGCATTGCCGCAGACGCGCCGAGCAGGTTTGAGGTCTTTCCGGTAACTATTCTGCCGTCCGGAAGCTCAAGCGCCGCGGAGGGAGTGCCCGACTCGGCGGCTTTGGCAAGCGCCGCGCCGACTACCGGGCGGTCATCGGCGGAGAGTCCCGCCTGCTTCATTTGCAGCTCGTGCTTGTAGACAACGTCGGCACTGATGTTGCCGCGCTTCTGCTCGCACAGCGCGCCGTAGTAGCGTCGTATTATCTCCTGCTTTGCCGCCGCGCGCACCGCCTCGTCATCGGTTATGCAAAAGCCCGCCATGTTCACGCCCATGTCGGTTGGGGACTTGTAGGGGCATTTGCCGAGTATCATTTCAAGCGTTGCCGAAACGACGGGGAAGATCTCGATGTCGCGGTTATAGTTGACGGTGGTGACGCCGTATGCGTCAAGGTGGAAGGGGTCTATCATGTTGATGTCGGAAAGATCGGTGGTCGCCGCCTCGTACGCGATGTTGACGGGGTGACGCAGCGGAAGATTCCAGATGGGGAAGGTCTCGAATTTGGCGTAGCCGGATTTGATGCCGCGCGCGTTGTCGTTGTATATCTGAGAAAGGCAGACTGCCATTTTGCCGCTTCCGGGACCGGGGGCGGTCACGACGACAAGGGGACGGGTGGTTTCTATCCAGTCGTTCTTGCCGTAGCCCTCGGGACTTATTATCTTTTTTACGTTTGAGGGGTAGCCTTCGATAGAATAATGGCGGTATACGGGGATGCCGAGAGCTTCGAGCTTTGCGCGGAAGGCGCGCGCCGCGGGCTGTGACTCATAGCGCGTAAGCACCACGCTGCCGACGTAAAGCCCGAAATGGCGGAAAATGTCGATAAGGCGCAGCACGTCCTCGTCATAGGTGATGCCGAGGTCGCCGCGTTTTTTGTTTTTTTCAATGTCTCCGGCGTTTATGACAATTACTATCTCCGCCTGCTCCTTAAGCTCAAGCAGCATACGCAGCTTGCTGTCGGGGGCAAAGCCGGGCAGAACGCGGGAGGCGTGATAATCGTCGTACAGCTTGCCGCCGAATTCAAGATAGAGCTTACCGCCGAACTCGGAGATGCGCTCGCGTATATGCTCGGACTGGAGCTTGAGATATTTTTCGTTGTCAAAGCCGATGTGATACATAATTGATCCCCTCAGAAAAACGGTATTGAAGGCAGCGCGGCGGGTAAGGATCCGTCAGCACTGCCTTAACATTATACCGCATCGGGCGAGGTATTTCAATATAAAAAATCAAATTAAAAAGAAATTAAAAAATACAGCGGCGCATGGCGCATGGGCGCGATGAGGTCATGGGGCGGCGAAAAAACGCTTTTAATGTCGCCCGGGCGCTTTACAGCCCTGCGTTTTAGTGATATAATATATATGATTATTACATTTTCAGGTTCCGGTCTCCCCGGCGAAAGGAACGGCTTACTATCATGCTTCAGAACACCGAAAAAATAAACGGACTTATTGCCGCGCTGTGCGACTATGGAGAGGAGCGCGGACTTATTTCCCGCGACGACAGGGTATGGGTGGCAAACGCGCTTTGCGAGGATATGCATCTTTCTGTTTTTACCGACTGCGCCCCCTCTGCGACACCCTCCGAGCCACCGGAGATACGGCTTGAAAATCTGCTTTGCGCGCTTTGCGACTGCGCGGTGGAAAACGGGATAATCCCCGACACCACCTCCTCGCGGGACAACTTTGACACACGGCTGATGGGGCATCTTACCCCGCGCCCCGGTGAGGTCAGCGCGCGCTTTGCCGCAGATATGGATGTATCGCGTCAGCTTGCCACAGATAATTTCTACCGTATGTGCCGCGACTGCAACTACATACGCGCCTCCCGCGTCGCGCGGGATCTGCGCTGGAGAGTGCCGTCGGAGTACGGAGATATTGATATTTCAATAAATATGTCAAAGCCCGAAAAGGACCCGCGCGACATTGCCGCGGCGCTCTCCGCTCCCAAAAGCGGCTACCCCTCCTGCCTGCTCTGCCATGAAAACGTGGGCTTTCCGGGCAGCGCGGTCGCACCCGCACGGCAGAATCTGCGCCAGATAGCGCTTCCGCTCGGCGGCGAGGAGTGGTATATGCAGTATTCGCCGTATGTTTATTACAATGAGCATTGCATAGTGCTCTCTCCCCGGCATGAGCCGATGCGCATATCCCATGACACCTTTGTGCGTCTTTTGGATTTTGTCACTCTGCTTCCTCATTATTTCATCGGTTCAAACGCCGATCTTCCGGTCGTCGGCGGCTCAATTCTGACACACGACCATATGCAGGGCGGCTGCTACGAATTTCCCATGGCGCGTGCTCCCATAGCTCAGGAGCTACGGATACCGGATTATCCCTCCGTCAGCGCCGGGATAGTGCGCTGGCCGATGTCTGTCATCCGCCTGCGCGCGGCAGAGCGTGAAAGCCTTGTTTCCCTTGCCGACCGCATACTTGAGGCATGGCGCGGCTACAGCGACCCTGCGGCGATGGTTTTTGACCATTCGGATGGTGAGCCGCACAACACGGTAACTCCGATAGCACGTCGACGCGGCGAGGATTACGAGCTTGATCTGGTACTGCGCAACAATCTTACCACACCCGAGCTGCCGCTTGGCGTCTTCCATCCGCATCCCGACAAGCATAATATAAAGAAAGAAAACATAGGACTTATTGAGGTCATGGGACTTGCCGTACTGCCCTCGCGACTGAAGAGCGAGACCGAGCGGCTTGCTTCCCTTATCCTTGCTGACGCGGATATTGCCTCCGACCCGGTATGCGGCAAGCACGCCGCGTGGCTTGAAGCCTTCCGCGGCAGATACGGCAGACTTGACAGCACATACGAGATAATAACCATGCTCCGCGCCGAGATAGGCAACACCTTTGTCGGGGTGCTGCGCGACGCGGGCGTGTTCAAGGACACTCCGGACGGAAGGGCGGCGTTTTTGCGTTTTACCGGCTCGGTCGGTCTTGAAGCACGCGACTGATACACCGCTAAAAGCTGAAAGGAGAGCATACAGATGCTTAAAATTCTGCACTGCGGGGACTTTCACCTTGATTCGCCCTTTTCCTCACTGTCCGCCGCCGACCCCGCGCGCGGCGAGGAAAGGCGGCGCGGTCTTTGCCGCGCCTTTTCCCGCGTGCTGCGCCTTGCCTCTGATGAGGGATGCGGCGCGGTGCTGATATCCGGAGACGTATTTGACTGCTCATACATCTGCCCCGACACCGTTGCCGCCATGAGCGAGGCTTTTGCGGGCTTTGGCGGTCCTGTTGTGATCTCCCCCGGAAATCACGACCCGTATACCGAGGGAAGTGTGTGGGCGTCGCGCAGCTCCGGCTTCCCGGAGAATGTACATATATTCAGGTCGGAGGAGCTGTCATGCTTTGATTTCCCGGAGCTTGCGCTGACTGTTTGGGGATATGCCTTCAACTGCGACCGTATGGAGCAGAGTCCGCTGTCGGGTAGGGGCAGTCTTGAACGCCCGGGAAGGGTGGGCGTGCTCTGTGCCCACGCGGATATTCTGTCCCCGATCTCAAAATATGCTCCGCTTACCCCGCGTGAGCTTGCCGACAGTGGGCTGGCGCTTGCGGCTCTGGGACATATCCACAACCCTCCCGAACCGACACTCTACGGAAAAACGCTTGCGGCATACTGCGGATTTCCCGAGGGACGCGGCTTTGACGAGCAGGGCTTCGGCGCGGTATCGGTGATAACCTTTGAGGACGGGCGGGTGAGTGACATTCGCCGCGTGTGCGTCGGCGAGCATCGCTATCTTTGCACTTCCGTCAATATCAGCGGAGCCGGAAGCGATGCGGAAGCTGCCGCCGCCGTGACCCAAGCCATAGAAAAGCTCGAACAGCCGGGAGCTACGTCGCTGAGCCTTTCACTGACAGGTGAGGTTCCTGCCGAATATCTGCCCGATGTCCGCAAAATACGCGGCGCGGCAGAGAGTGCGGAGGGATATTCGCTTTATTCACTTGAAATTACCGACGGCACTCTGCCTCTCATGGACGGCGGGGCGCTTGCCGAGGATATGACCGTCCGCGGTGAGCTTTACCGTACCCTCCTGCCAATGATGCAGAACGGAAGCCCGGAGGAACGCCGCACTGCCGCGTCAGCACTGCGGATAGGGCTTCGCGCGCTTGACGGCAGACCTTTTCTTGACGAGGGAGGCTCAAATTGATAATAAAACATGTTGAGATTAAGGAATTTGGTCCTCTTGAGGACTTCAGCGCCGACCTGCTTCCGGGCGTCAATCTTATCGAGGGAGTCAACGAGTCGGGCAAAAGCTCGATAATAGGCTTTTTGCGCTTTGTGCTGTACGGCCTTCCTGCCCGGCGCGGCGAGGAGGGGGCAGCCGAGCGCGACCGCGCGCTGAACTGGAAAAGCTCCGCCGCCGACGGAAGCATTACCGTGGAGTCGGAGGGTAAGGAATACCGCATCGAGCGCCGCGCCGCCATATCCGGCGCGCGGGAAAGCTGCACCGACCGGGTTCGCATTATCGACCTTGCCACCGGAAGCGAGGTACACAAGGGCGAGGTTCCCGGGCGCGTGCTGCTCGGAGTTTCGCAGACGGTATTTGACAGCACCGCCTGCATACGTCAGCTCAATCTCGGCGAGCTTGACGGCGCGGGGGTCGGCGAGGCGATCGAAAATATGCTCTTTTCGGCGGATGCGACGGTCAGCGTCAAAAACGCGCTGAACCGTTTGGGCGCTGCCCGGCGTTCGCTGAAAAACGCACGCGGAGAGGGCAGACTGACCGTTCTTGAGCGCCGCCGCGACGAGCTTGCGGCAAGGCTTGAGCGCGCCGAGCAGTCGGCGGTAAATATCCGCGAGGCACAGTCTCAGGCGGAAAGATGCCGCTCACTCGCGTCTGATATACGCAAATCACTGAACGCCAACGAGGACAGGCTTTCGGCATACGGCGGGCTTCAGACACTGCGCCGTTTTGATATGCTCCACGCCGGGGAGCGCAAGATCGCTCAGCTGCGCGAGCAGAAGGCTGCGCTTGAGGCGGACGGGAGCTTTGGCAGCTATCTGCCAGACCGCGAGTATGCGCCGGCTCTTGACTCTGCCGCCCGCAGGCTTGACGCCGCCGAAAGCGCAAGGCTTGACGCTTATGAATCGGTAAGCCGCATAAGAGGCGGAAGGATCGAGCATGAGGAGCTGGCAGACATCGGAGACGCGGCGCAAAGGAAGCTCGGAGACGGTTGGGAAAGCGATGTTCCGCGCGAATATGCCGCGAGGCGCGCGGCTGTGAAACGTCTTGCCTCGACGGGCGCGATACTGCTTGCGCTCGGACTTGCCGCCGTTGCCGCGGGTGCGGTGCTGGTTTATTTCAACCTTTTGAATTATGCTATGCTTATCTGCGCCGCCGTGATTGTGGGTGTGGGAGCTGCCGCCGCCGTTGCCGGGGCTGTCTGCCTTGCCGTAAGATCCGGCAAAAAGCGCAGGTGTGCCGCGCTTGCGGAGTTTTTTGCGGTTCGTGGCGGAGAAAGATCCAAGGTGCTTCCGACTGCCGAGGAGCTTGATGCGGCGGTGCGCGGCGCTTCCGATGCCGCAAGTGAACGCGCAGAGCTGAGAGCGCTGCTTTCCCGCCTTGACGCAGAGCTTGCGCAAAAAAGCGCGGCGACCGACGCCGCACTGGATGAGGCGCGCGGGCTGCTTGAAAAGGGCGGGGTAAAGACCGATTCCCGCGATGTCGGCGAAATCATCAATATGCTTACCGCTATGGCGGAGCGCGCGCGCGGCTTCTGCGAGGAACGCGAGAAGCTGGCGCGTGACATAGACAAATACGAGACGTCGGTCGAGGAGACTGCCTCCTCCCTTGCCGGAGAGGACGAGACTGCACTGCGGGCGCGCATAGCCCCCGTCGAGCAGGCGCTTGCGGGGCAGAATCTCAGCGATCTGAAAAAGGCGCGTGACTTTGACCGCGCGCGTCTTGACAAGACCGAAGCAAGGCGCGTGGAGCTTGAAAAACGGCTTGCGGCGCTTGAGGCAACTGCGGAAAGCCCGGTGCGGCTCTATCCCCAGTGGGAAGCCGCCGCCGCCGAGACGGAGAGCTGCCGCCGTCAGCTTGAGGCTATAACTCTTGCCTCCTCCGCCATTGAAGGCGCGGGCAATTCACTGCGGCTTGGCGTGACTCCGAGACTGCGGCGGGACGCGGGAGCGGTAATGTCGGAGCTTACCGGGGGCAAGTACACAGAGTTCGGGGTCGGAACCGACCTTTCGGTAACGGTGGGAACAGAAGCGGGGACACGACCCGTTTCAGCCCTCAGCGTGGGAACGCGGGACGCGGCGTATTTTTCACTGCGCATGGCGCTTGTAGGTCTGCTCTTTCCGAGATCCGCGCCGCCGCTGCTCTTTGACGAGTCGCTGGCTATGATGGACGACGACCGCGCGCGCGGGTTGCTTTCCTCACTTTGCCGCAGGATGAGCTCCGGCGGCGGTCAGTGCCTGATCTTCACCTGCCAGAGCCGCGAGGAGACCATGCTTGATTCTCTCGGCGAGAAATATAACTGTATAAGGGTCGGAAAATAAAAGAGAGCAGACTTTGCAGAGTACAGACTGAAAACAAAAATATTGTATTGAAAGCTCCCCGCTGACGAAATTCAGCGGGGAGCTTTTCGATGTCCGTCCGGCGGGGATAACTTTTTTTATTATCAGAGCCGTCATTGTCCGACAAAAAAATGTTGACACCTATGTGATTTTTTTATATAATGGTCTTGCGGATGTCTTTGCCGCAGTAAAGCATGAAAGGAGGGGAAGACCATGAGAGCGCGCCTGTCCGCAGGGATATGCGCCGATAATTATCGGGCAGCGCGGTTTTGAATCCCGTAAGCCAGCCGGAAAAACAGCCCGGCTCGTGCCGCCGACAATGCCGACGCCACAGGCTTCCGGCTTATGTACAGCATCTATCATCTCTGTAAACAAAAGCTGAAAGGCAGACGCTTTCGCTTCACCTTACCTCACGAAGCACAGCTTCGTGTCACTATTCTGAAGGGAGTAAGCATCATGAAAAAAACCTTGAGCGCTATCCTTTGCGTTATGCTGGTCGCCCTTATGGGCGTTGCCGCACCGCTTCTCATTCTCTTTTCCGCAAAACAAACCGACACACCCGCAGTCAGCGACGGCTTTGACGCCGTTTACGCCGACGAGGAGGAGGATGACCTTTCCGGTCTTGCTGCCGACGCGCTTTATACCGTAAACGCGGATCTTGCCGACAACGGGTATGCGCGCGCCACGAGCCTTGCGTATTCCTATTCCGGATACAAGAGCTACACCTCCTCTGACATTTCGCTTTTCAAGACCGTTCCCAACAAAACAATAGGCGGGCTTACCTGCACTGCAATGCAGGGCATGAATGTGGGAACAACCTACATATACACCGTCAAGATACACAAGGACGAACAGCGCGCCTCGATAATTCGCACCAACTCAAACACCGGCGAGCAGGTTGAAATGAGCTATTATTCCAGCCTCAGCGCCACAAGTGCTTCAAACTGTACCACGCTTGGTCACGCAAACGACCTTACCGTCGTATCCGTAACCGAAAACGGCAGTTCCGTCAACTATATGTATGTTGCAACAGGTATTTCCGGAAAAACTGTTGCAAGACTAAAAATAAGCGGGACCAAGCTTTACTTCACCGGTTATTTCAAAACGGTGAACTCCTCCGGCAACGCCTTTACGGTAAGCTCGATACGCGGTATACGCCGCACCGGAGGATATCTTTACTTCCTTGTAAAGTCCGGAATGAGCTTCTACACCTTCCGCGTAGCCGAGGGAGCCAAAGGAGGCAGTGCATCCGCCCCCACCTCCGTAACCTGCTACAAAGCGTTTTCAATCGACACCCGCAACGCCGTATATGCGCTCAGCAGCTCCTCCTACGGCACGCTTGACAATGTCGAGACCTGGATAAACCAAGGGTTCGGATACAGCTCCGACCAGAGCGCGATATACGTTCCCCTCTACAAGAGCAACATGGACGGCTCAAGCTCTAACGATAACGTAATACTCGTATATGACGTTTCGGGACTGCTCACCACCACGCTTCTCAATTCCAATACCGATTATTCACGTCTGCTCTTCCCATGCACGCTCACCTTCCGCATAAAGGACACAAGCCAGACGCTGTTTGAGATCGAATCCTGCGGCTTCCGCACCAGTCAGGGTACGACCGGAGACCTCAAGATGTATTTCAACACCAACGCAAGCTCCGCTTCAAAGGAAGGAATATATAAAATAAATTACAACCGCGGCAGCACCGCCCTCGTCCCGATAGCCGATGAAAACAGCATCGTCTACACGGTAAAATACAATGCCAACGGCGGCAAAGTGGGAACCGACGATTCACACTTCAAAATGAATGCCACCCGCCACATAAAGGGCATATCCACCCGCCTCAGACCCAACACCTTCGTAAAAAGCGGTAATACCTTTATCGGCTGGTATCTCAAGCGCTCCTCGGACGGAAAATGGCTCTACTTCGATACCGACGGTACTGCGAGATGGTACACCAAGGGTTCTCAGCCTGTCGGCTCAAGGCTTGCCCTTTACGAGAACAAACGCAAGGTGTCCCAGCTGACAAGCGTCAACGGCGACACCATAACCTGCTACGCGCAGTGGAAGCCCAACTCCACCGGAACGACCAGCTTCTATATCCGCTACGACGCCAACGGAGGCTCGGGCAGCATGAGCGACACAAAGGTCGTTTACGGCACCTCCACCGCCATACGCGCCAATACCTTCACAAGGTCGGGATATCTGTTCAGTGGCTGGATAGCTCACCGTATGTCGGACAACAGCTGGATATACAAGGATTCCTCCTCGTACAGCGACAAATGGATCGCGGTCGGGGACAGTACCTCGGGATATTTCCTGAAGGCATATTCTGATGGATGCAGTGTAGCCAAGACCTCCTCGACAGACCGCGACATCATCACCTTCTATGCGGTGTGGACACGCATTACCGGGGCGGAATATCCGACGTCACTTACCGCGGGTACAGACTTCACCTTCAAGGGTACGATCGAATCGGACGCCGGACTTTACGAGGTAAAGCTGGTCATCACCGACTCCGCGGGCAATGTAAAGGTGTCAAAGGCGGTGAATCCCAAGACATACACATATAATGTAGCCAACCTAAACAGCTCGGTGACTACGGCAAACCTTGCCGCCGGAAGCTACACCTACCGGCTTTACGCAACCACAATGAACACTACCGGCTCAAAGACCACCGTCACGGTGCTGTCAAAAGCCTTTACGGTCACATAACACTATTGTATTATCAAAGGCTGCCGCGCAAAAGCGCGGCAGCCAAACGTTTTTTGGGGATCTTACAGTGTCTGCTTCAGATAGAACAGCACGAATCGGCGCGGGGCGCTGACGCGGCGGCGGTATGCCGTTCCGTATAGTCTGCGCCAAAGCAGCGCCAGAGCGGGCAGTGCGCTCTCGGGCAGAGTCGCGCTCTCGCCTCCGAACTCGGCGGCGGCTATGAGGTCAAGGTCGCGTGTCAGCTCCGCAAGCGTTATATCCCGCATAAGGGTTTTTTGCTCTCCCGACCCCGCCGGGTCTTCCGACGCGCGCAGGAAAGCCTCAAGCTCACCGTAGATGCGTCCGGCGTAATCCTCGCGGAATTCGCCGTCCTTCGGGGCACAGCCAAGCTCGGCAAGCAGCGATGAAAGCATATCCGCGAACCGGCGCACAAGCACGCGCACTTCTCCCGTGGGCATCGGAGCTTCTCCACGCTTTCCGGCGGATTCAAGTTTGCTTATAATTGCCTCCCGTTCTGCGGCTTTCTTCCTTGCTCCGCGGCGGAGGATAAGGAACACCGCAAGCACTGCGGCGGCAACCGCCAGAATGACCGCAGCTGCAACAACGATG
Organism: Clostridiales bacterium; assembly: GCA_003523225.1. Lineage (GTDB taxonomy): Bacteria > Bacillota > Clostridia > Oscillospirales > CAG-272 > CAG-390. Next base: position 57,615 of record DPGK01000003.1, on the reverse strand, counting down.
CGTATTATCATTCTGCGGCGCTCTGCAAGCTGCTGCTGTCTTATCAGCTCGGCAATTTCCTCGTCGGTAAGGGTGTTGTCCTCCTCTTCCGGCTCATCGTCTCCGCCCGGTCCTATCGGTGTGACCGGAACAGGATCGGAGGTGCGGTATTCGTACATATCGGAATAGTAGGTCGGCGTCGCCTCGTACTGGACCCATTCGATCCCGTCATACCAGACCTCGACCCATGCGTGCGCACTGCTGTCGCGCACATATGAGATATAGCTTGATACGCTTTCCTTGCCGTAGCTGCGGTTGAAGTCGGAGGCAATGAAGCCCTCGACATACCGCGCGGGTATTCCCGCCTCGCGCAGCATCAGGGTAAGAGCGGAGGCAAACTGCACGCAGTAGCCCTCGTGCGTTATCTCAAGGAATTTTTCCACTCCGTCATACCCCTCGGCGTACGAGAGCGTGGGGGTAAGCGTGTAGGTGCAGTTATCCTTCAGCCAGTTTATGAATTCCATAACCAGCCGGTGTCGCTGCTCGTAAACCTCTGTGTCCGTTACTGCGGTTACCAGTGAGTAGGGCGCTTTGTCGCTGTACACGCAATGCTCGGAGGCGCGCGAGAAGTCCTTGGGAACATTCGTGCGTATTTCCTCGCCCTCGTCGGTGTACTCGATGGACACGGTGTGCGCCTCGGCGATTATCTTCTTCACCAGCGCGGAAATGACCTTGCTGTCCGCCTTATCGGTGTAGGTGTCATAGACAAAGCGGGTGTAATAGTCGCTTATCCGCCATGTCTGCGTCAGAGCTTCCTTTTCCGCCTCGGAGTAAAACTCAAGATAGCGGATGAGTGTGGGCAGGTCGGCGGTAGCCACGTATCCCGTTTCCTCATCATCGGCTGACGGCGTGACCTCTGTTTTTTTGGAGATGAGCGTGTTTGTATTCAAATCATAGGTGTATACCGCAGTTCCGGCGCTTACCGGTACGCGTATCACCATATGCCCATCCGGATCGTTGTAGGTCACGGTGTACAGGACACTGCCGTCCGACAGGGTGATAACATAATTGCCTGCCTCGTCGGTCTCGGTACGGAATTCGCCGGAATTTTTCACCTCGACTCCGTAAAGCCGACGTGCCTCCTCCCTTGCCGCCTTGTCTTTTTCTATCAGCATTCGGTCGGCGTTGAACTGCACGATAGCCTCGGCAAGATTCTTGTAGAAGCCGGCGTTTTTCATTGAGGTGACATAGGCGACTGAGGCATATCCGTCGGTATCCTTGGCAAAGCGGTATCCGGTGTAGATGCCGTCAAAATAGTTTACGTAGGTCAGCTTTGACGCCTCGGAGGAGCCGTATGCCCGCAGTGCAAAGGTGTCCTTTCCGCCAAGAGTGGTTACAGTAGGACTGTACCTGCGGTTTGTGAAGGACGGCATATAAACTAAATGCCCCGAAAGGTTAAGCCGCTTCATATTCACCTGCATTGCAATAAAGCCGTACTTTGACATACTGTTGGTATAGCGGTTCTGCTCAAAGGCAATGTCGGCTACCGATGAGGGGGAAGCGTATTTGAAGACACCGTAAAACATTGTTTCTGCGGGGTCTATGGCTGTGCCGAAGGTCGCGCGGTAGTTTTTGAAGGTATCTGTTTCGGGCGATGCGGTGACCCACGAGCCGGTCTCGCTGTCATAGTCGGTGGCTATCCAGCCGCGCAGATAGATCGGGTATGCCGCCGGAGCTTCCACCTGCATCAGCTTTATTCCGGTGTATGAAAGATGCTGCGGCTCGGTGGATCGGGGGGCAAAGCTGTCGGCTCCGCCCTCGTAGGCAAGCTCGTCAAGCAGCGGGTCGTCCCCCATGAGCAGGGCTGTGACATACTCGCGGTAATAGTCCATTTTTTCGTCTATTGCCTCGATTATCCTGAAGTTTTCCTTCGTTGTCACAGTCGGGATCAACAGTATTATAAGCGCGACAAGCAGCATCGCCGCTCCGGCATATCCGCCCGATGAGGCGCGCAGAAGTGTTATCTGGCGCGCTCCCGCGCGTGCCTGCCGGCGCGCGGCAAGAATGTCGCGGTCGCGGCGGCGCGCTTCAAGCTTTTCGGCTTTACGTATCCGTCGCGCCTCAGCCTTCTGCGCTTTCTGCGCCGCACGCGCCTCGGGCGTCTGCTTTTCGGCGCGCACGCGCTGTTTTTTCTCCGGCTTGGCTGAGTGCCGCGAGCTGAAATAATCGGAAATGTCCTCGTCGGCGCTTATCTTTTCCTTGCCGCGCAGTCGGCGGGAACGATGCTTTTTTTCGGCTCTTGCCAGCTTGCGGGCGGCTTTTTCAGCCGCTTTTGCCGCCTTGCGGTCATGGCGGCGCTGCTCGCGTGAGGTAAGCTCCTCCGGCATTGCGGGAGCGCCCTCGGTCTCAAAAACGCAGGTCTCGGTGTCAAACTCGTCGGGATTCTGCCTGCGCTGGTAAAACCGGTCGTAAACGCACATGACCAGCACCCCGGAAAATCCGGCAATGACCAGAGATACGCCCCAGTTTGAGCGAGTCAGGTTGTAGACGAAAACCGGAACGAGCGTCAGTACCGACACCGCCGCGGGAACGGCGATGCGTGTTCTTCTCATAAGGAATGGCACATATGCAAGGCTGTACAGCAGCGAAAGCAGTGCCGCGGCAAGCATGGTAAGACCGTGCAGGGTATAGCCGCCGTATTCCTGCGGCTGCGCGTACTGGATTATCGAAAGATATCCAAAGGAATAGAAATGCTCCACGATACCGTTGACAACGGCGCGGTAAAGGTAGGTGAATACATTCCCGGTCGCCATGTATACCAACCCGCCCGCAAGCAGCAGGCACACGGCGGGTATGGCAAATCTGCGTGTTGCGCTGAGTGTGCAGAGGGCAAGCAGTGCGGTGAAAATGAGCGAGCACAGCGCGATAAAGCTCGCGCCGACATTTCCAAGCTCCGCCTTGTTGAAGCCAAGCGCGTCGCACACAAGCAGTGTCATGCCGAAGACTGCGACAAACAGCACTGCCGCGCGCGCTATCCAGCCCAGTATCACCGAGGAGTTGGTGCGGTCAGCCGCCTCGGGCGGGCAGACCAGCGGACGCTTCAGCAGTGGCAGGAGCGTCTTTTGTTTTTTCGGCTTTGCGGCTTTTTTGGTCTTCCGTGCCGTACGTGGCTTGCGCTTTCTGCGTTCTTTCTTTTCGTCGGACGTAGCGGTTTCTTCTGCGTTCACGGAGGAAATATTGTTTTTAAGGTCTTCAGCCGACATTATTGTCCTCCTTTCGGGCTTCCGCCTCCGGCAGACGGCGGCTTATCAGTCTTATGCCGTTTGCGGCAAGCTGTGTGCGACAGCCCTCAAGATATGCTGTCCTCTCGTCGCGGTTGAGATAGCGTTCCTCGGGGTCGTAAAGCATGACCTCCGTGGTCGTGTCTCCCTTGGCGACTCCGCGCATATCGCTGAAGGCGGCAACGGTCTCGTCATCGACAGCGGGAATTACATAAATGCTTCTTGCCTCGCAGGCGTCGGGTATCATCGCCGCAAGAGAGGTGACGTTGCGGTCTTCCCCTCCGCGAAGCACGGGAGCGGTGGCAAACAGGTCAAACACAAGGTCAAAATCCGCAGGGGTGGAAAATTCGTAGGCGAAAGCTCCCATTACGGCGCGGTCGTCAAACCACAAAAGCCGCACCGAGCTTCCCGCGCGCAGCTCGCGCAGAACGGCGGCAACGGTATGTCTATCATGCGCGCGTCCTCGGGGGCGTCGGAATATCTTGCCTTGAGGCAGACCTCATAGAACGCCGGAGTGACGGTGGTAAGCGACTGAATTGCCATTGCCTCGGTAATGAAGGAGGCGCGGTCAAGTCTGTCGCCGGTCGTGGTCTTGGGGAAGGCGATGACAGTCGTGCAGTAGCCGGTGGTGTACTGGCAGTAATCCTCCTGGTCGGCTGTGTACTTGGGCATGGGGAGTATTCCGAAGGTCACATCCTTGTCGCGCATCGTCTTTGCATGAAAAAGCACCTCTGCCATGAAAAGGGAGCGCCCGCCAGAGAATATCTCCATTATGTCCTTGTCGTCACCGAGCCAGACGGCGGTGTTTCCGGATATGTTCTTGGTCAGATAATCAACTATTGCATAGCTGCGGTCAGAGCCGAACACCAGCTCGGGGATATCCTCGCTGTTGTTTTTGGTCAGCAGCTCATCCGCCGCCATAAGCATCATAAAGCCGAAGGTGGTCTGTGCCACGGCTCCGTACTGGTTTGCGGAGATATCCTTGCCGTCGCCGGAAAGAATGCCTGCCTCGCTGACCATCGTGAAAAATGTCTCAAAGGTCCAGGTGTTGTCCGCAACGCAGTCATAGGGCGCTCTCAGATTGTGCTTTTCGGCAATGTCCTTGTTGAAGTACATACAGCGGGTCGCCATATTGTCGGTGGTAGTGATGTCACCGGTGGCAAAGAACTGCTTGCCGCCTATCGACCAGACGCTGTTGAGCGACTGCGACCACCACCTGCCCTCAAGGTCGAGGTTCTTTATCTCGTTAAGGTCGGTGAGATATCCGGCTGACGCCGTTGAGGCGCAGTCGGAAAGCCCCATGTAAAGAACGTCAAAGCTGTCGTCCCCGGTGGAAACGCGGGAGGCGACCTTTGCCTGGAAGGCGGCGGAGCCGCTTCTTATCTCCTCGATCTTTACGCCGTAGTTTTCTTCAATGAACTTGTTCCGTTTGTATACCGAGACAAGCACGGTGTCCATGTCGTCCGCGGTGGAGACAAGGTCGGAGATCCACGCGCCGTTGTAATAGCGGGAGAAGAAGGTGACTGTCTCGTCTCCGAAATTGCGCGGACCCAATACCGAGAGCGCGTTTTCCACTGTCACTTCGGGAGCGTCCGTTACCTCGGCAACGGCGGAAGATGTGTCCACGGTGCTGTCGTCCGGCGTCCCGGTGTCGGCGCATCCGGAAAGGGCGCAAAGCGACCCGACGCAGACAAGCAGGGCAAGCAAAGCCGCCAATGTACGTGTAAGGGTTGTTTTCATCTTTCGTTTCCTGTCTTTCTGTCAGAATTACTGGGGTAATGGCGAAGCTTGGGCAAGAGGCGATTATTTTTTCTCGATAAGTCCCTTGAAGTCAAATCCGGCGTTCTTGATGAGCTTTTCGACCGTTTCCTTTACTACCGGAACGGAGGATACGATATCTATCTTTCCGTCCTTGAGGGAGGCGGCGACCTTTTCGATGCCGGGGACCTTAGAGAGCAGCTCGGTGAGCTTTTTGACGCAGTTTTCGCACTTCATGCCTCCCACATTGAGCTGATATTCGTGAGTTGTGGAATTTGATTTGAACAGATCGTTTAATTTTTCAAACATGATTTTGCCTCTTTCCTTGCGGTGCGGTCATGATGATGCGCCGCATAATATACATAAAGAATATGACAGTGTTAATTATATCACAGCTTTTTCCGGATTGCAAGAGAGATAAGGAATAATTCGGCGCTTTCGGACGCCGCCGATGCGCCCGGAAAGGAGTTTAGGTGTAAATGTTATATTTCTTTTAATATACATCAAAACACTTGAACGGCAGTCCGGAGTATGATATAATATTACAAGATATATTCTGTTTTAAGTAAAGTGAGAACCCGCAATGAAGATAAATGTTGACATAAAGCTCACGCGCGGAGCGCGCGTTCCCGAATACGCAACTTCCGGCTCGGCGGCGGTCGATCTGCGCGCCGCGCTTGAGGGCGGAAGCGTTACTATCGAGCCGCGCGGACGTGCGCGCATCCCCACCGGAATCTCAATATCCTCGGGCAGGGACGATGTTGTCGCCGTCATAGCCGGACGCAGCGGGCTGGGCGCAAAGCACGGTATATCTCTGGCGAACGGCATCGGAGTGATAGATTCCGACTACCGCGGCGAAATTTCGGTCACTCTGGCGAACAATTCAGAGGTTCCCTTTACGGTGAACGACGGCGACAGGGTGGCTCAGATGATGTTCCTGCCCGTGATGCACGCCGATTTCTGCGTGACCGACTCGCTTGACGAGACCGAACGCGGCGCGGGAGGCTTCGGCTCGACCGGAGTACAGTGAGGAGAGGAGAGGAAAAGAAAAGATGAAAAAGCTCATACTTGCCTCTGCCTCACCACGGCGCAGCGAAATACTGCGCGGTGCGGGCGTGCACTTTACCGTCATGCCCACCGACACCGACGAGAGCGTTGACGAGGGTATGTCCGCCGCCGAAAGGGCGGAGCTGCTTGCCGCGCGCAAATGCCGCGCCGCGGCGGAGCGGATAGCGGACGATCCCTCTTACGACGGAAGCCGGGACGACATCTTCGTGCTTGCCGCCGACACCGTGGTGGAGTGCTTCGGTCAGACGCTGGGCAAGCCCCGCGACCGCGAGGACGCAAGGCGTATGCTTTCGATGCTTGCCGGATGCGGCAGTGCCGTACACACGGGCTTTGCGCTTATCCGTCTTTCCGACATGGCGGAGTCCTGCGGCTGTGAGACGACATATGTCGCTTTTGACGAAATGAGTCCGGAGGAAATTGAAGCCTACATCTCCACCGACGAACCCTACGACAAGGCGGGAGCGTACGGGATACAGGGACGCGCGGCGCTTTACATCCCCGGTATCACCGGAGATTATTTCAACGTAATGGGGCTGCCGCTTCACGCCGTTTATGCGGCGGCGCGGGACAGCTTCGGGGTGCTGCTGACCGAATTTGAGTAAGCCGCAAGGCGGATATCTGATTTTTGATTTTTAAGGAGAGCGAAAATGGCAAAGCACATAGGTATTGACCTTGGAACCGCCAATACGCTTGTTTACATGAAGGGCAAGGGGATAATCCTGCGCGAGCCGTCGGTGGTGGCGATAAACCAGAACACCAAAAAGGTGGTCGCCGTCGGGGAGGATGCAAAGCGTATGCTGGGCAAGACCCCCGGCAACATAGTGGCTTATCCTCCGCTCAAGGACGGCGTTATCGCCGATTTTGACGTTACGGCAAAGATGTTGCACCACTTTTTCGTCAAAACGGCGGCGGACAGCATTTTCTCGTCGCCGTCCGTTATCATCTGCATCCCGCACGATGTGACCGAGGTCGAGCGGCGCGCCGTGGAGGACGCGACCTTTGAAGCGGGCGCCAAAAGCGTGGCTCTGATAGAAGAGCCGATCGCCGCCGCCATAGGCTCGGGTCTGCGAATAAACGGAGCGCGCGGCTCAATGATCGTTGATATAGGCGGCGGCACCACCGAGGTCGCAGTGCTGAGTCTGGGCGGCGTGGTGGTGTCCCGCTCGCTGCGCACCGCGGGTAACGAGATAGACGACGCCATCGTTCAGTACATGAAGCGTGAGCATCAGGTGCTGATAGGCGACGGCACCGCCGAGGCGCTTAAGAAAAACATCGGATCGGTATACCCAGGTCTTGACCGCGGCGAGATGGAAATACGCGGGCGCAATCTGCGCACCGGGCTTCCCGCCGTTATGACGATGACCTCGGCGCACATGCGCGCGGCAATGCGCCCGCAGGTGGAGCAGATAATTGAAACCGTCTGCTCGGCGCTTGAGGCGACGCCTCCCGAGCTGAGCGCGGATATATACGATTTCGGAATCATGCTTGCCGGAGGCGGCGCGCTGCTGGGCGGACTTGCGGCACTGCTTTCCGATCGCACCGGAGTGCGCGTTACCGTGGCAAAGCGTCCGCTTGACAGCGTGGCGCTGGGCATCGGTCGCGTCATTGAGGGAGGCATGAACGGTGTGGTCAATTACAGGGCAAGATAAGAGGCTTTTTCTTTAGCCTGCACGCAGTCGGAAAATTCTGAGGGGAGCTACGCGGCAAAAATGAAATTCTTCAAAAATAAATTTTTCATAATAACCCTTGTCGTGGCGCTGCTTTTGTCGATAGTTCCGACAGTGCTTTGCGCAATGGGACAAGGCTCGTATGTGCGCAAGGCATTGCAGACCGCCGCGCAGCCCTTCAGCTGGGCGTTTACCAAGATAGGTGAGGGGCTTTCGGGCTTTTCGGTCTATTTCCAAAAGCTCTCCGACCTACAGAAGGAAAACGAGGAGCTGCGCGCACAGCTTGACGACTACCGCGACCGCATATACAACGCAAAGATGCTTGAAGAAGAAAACAAGTGGCTGAGCGATTACCTCGGGCTTAAAAAAGAGCACAGCGACTTTTTGTTTGAGGAAGCGTCGGTCATAGGCAGGGAATCAGGAAATTACAGTACGGTGTATACCTTATCAAAAGGAACGATGCACGACATCAAGGTGAATATGCCCGTCATTACCGAGGACGGTGTGGTCGGGTATGTCACCGAGGTCGGTCCGACATGGTGCCGGGCGGTGTCAATAATTGAAACAGCCTCAGCCGTGGGCGCGTACATTGAGCGTTCGGGAGAGCTGGGGCTTATCGAGGGCAGCTATGAGCTGCGTTTTGAAGGGAAGTGCCGCATGATCCGCCTGCCTGCGGACGCCGACGTTCACGAGGGCGACCGTGTGCTTACCTCGGGGCTTGGCAGCATATACCCGCGCGGACTGTTCGTCGGCGAGGTGGTGTCGGTAGACGCCGACCCGTACAGCCGCACGCTTACCGCAGTCGTACAGCCGAAGGTGGATTACTCATCACTTGTCAAGGTAATGATAATAAAGGATTATACAATTTATTCCGAGTAAATAACAAGCAAAGGGGTTTTTGACATGGTTAAAGTTGCAATGATAGGCTACGGCGGTATCGCCCAGAGCCACAAAAGCGCTCATCTGAAATTTGAAGCCGAGGGAAGGGAAAAACTGGTCGCGGTCTGCGATATTGACCCCGAACAGGTAAAGCGCCGCATCAAAATAAATCTTGAGGACGCCGCCGAGGTAGCCGGCGGGGACTTCAATGTCTATGTTGACTGCGACGAGATGCTGCGCAACGAGGATATTGACCTTGTGGATATCTGCCTGCCCTCCTTCCTGCACGCAGACACAGCAGTTAAAATGCTCGGGCGCGGATATCATGTGCTTTCCGAAAAGCCGATGGCGCTCTGCAGCGCCGACTGCGAGCGTATGCTTGCCGCGTGGGACAAGGTAAAAGCCGACGGTAAGTATCTGATGATAGGTCAGTGCCTGCATTTTTATCCGGAGTACGAATATCTGAAAGCGTGTGTTGATGACGGGCGCTTCGGCAAGGTGACAAGCGCCGTATTCCAACGTCTTTCCGGCATTCCCCGGTGGTCGTGGCAGAACTGGTACTGGGATTATGAAAAGGCGGGCGGAGTTATCACCGATATGCAGATACATGATATCGACATGGCGCGCTGGCTTTTCGGCGAGCCGGAATGGGCGGAATGCCGCGCCTCAAGCAAATACACCAAATTCGACTGCTCGCACGTCACGCTGGGATATGACTTCCCGGTAACATGCCTTGGAGACTGGACGCTGCGCGGAGTAAAATTCAATATGTCCTACCGCGTGGGCTTTGAAAAGGCAAGCGTGATACTGGACGGCGGCAAGCTGACAGTCTACCCTGCCGACGGCTCCGAGCCTTACGAGCCTGAATACCGTCACCCGGATGCCGGCATCGCCGGTGAGATAAGCTATCTGCTTGACCTCATTGAAAACGGCGGCGAGAACATAAAGAACACACCCGTCAGCGCATACAACACCATCCGCCTTATTGAAGCTATACGCGAAAGCGCCGAGGACGGCGGGCGCAGGGTGGTTCCAACCTTTGTACAACAGTAATACGTCGGCAGACTCAAAGAACGCACAGGTCTGATACTTAGCAGTAAGGAGGTCCGGGATGGAATTCAGCAAACAGCCGCGTGATGACATATCCTCGTCGCGCGCAGTGCTAAAGTACGCCCTTTTTGCGGCGACGGTATTCATTACCGGTATCCTTCAGGTCTCGTTTTTCACAAAGGTCAGACTATTTTCCGCAACGCCGGATCTTCTTATGGCGCTTGTCCTGGGGCTTGCAGTCTTTGACGGCGAAAGGACCGGAGCGGTAATGGGCGTCTGGGCAGGTGTGCTGTCCGACGCGCTTGGCGGTTCGGGGCTTATGATATCCCCCCTGTTTTATATGCTTGTGGGCTATATCGGGGGGATAGTCGTAAAAACCTGGTTCGGTAAAAACCTGCCATCGTGGGTGGTGATATGCTTTTGCGCCTGCATGACGCGCTCGGCGCTTACGCTTATCTGCATTGCCGCCGCAAGCGCCTCCTTCAACTTCATCACCGCATTTTCGGAAGTGATACTTCCCGAATTTGCCGGCTCGTATATTTTTGCGCTTCCGTTTTATTTTCTTGTGCGGCTGCTTTGCCGCCCGTTCCACCGCTCGACCGAAATGAGCTGATCGTGTCCCACAGCATGATGAAAGCTGAAAGCTGAAATATGAAAGGATAAAATGAGTAACATGAACGAAAATGGATCAAGACCCGAGGCACAGCCGTCCCCGGATCCCATGCGCACGGCAAAACGGGACTTCAATCTGCTCGGAATCGCTTTTTTCGTCATGACGGCGGTGCAGTATCTGCTTTCAAACGGACTTGCATATCTGGGCGGCAGATATTTTCCGGACTTTGCCGCCACCGAGTGGTTTTACTGGCTGTCAGGAAGCGGAGTCCTTTATATTTTTGCAATGCCGGCGGCGGCGCTCATCATGCGCGCAATTCCCCGGCGGCTCGCTCCTGCGACGGGTGAGGCGACCGAAAAGCCGCGGCGTATGAGCGGATATGAATTTTTCTGCGCGGTCGTTATCTGCATAGGGCTTATGGAGGTCGGCAACCTTGTCGGCAACACCGTAAACTCTTTCTTCTCGATATTTACGGGACGTTCCTCCCTTTCGGGGCTTGACGATATAATGTTCAGTTCAAACCCGATAGTTATGTTCGCCGTTGTGGTTATTCTTGGTCCGCTGCTTGAGGAGCTCTTGTTCCGCAAGCTGATAATTGACCGTGTCTCAAAATACGGTGCGTCGGCGGCAATGCTTACGTCGGCTCTAATTTTCGGGCTTTGCCACGGGAATCTCCAGCAGTTCTTCTATGCCTTCGCAGTGGGACTTTTCTTTGCCTTCATTTACCTCCGCACCGGAAGCCTGCGCCTGACCGCCCTGCTGCACATGGTGGTAAACTTTATCGGCGGCTTTGTCCCATCAATGCTCATGCGCTGGCTTTTGAACGGAGACGGATACCAGCGTCTGCTTGAAATGACGAACGAGCTTCAGCTTGCGGGCAGCACGGCACAGCTTCCGACGGAGCAGCTCATTGAATATATGAAGACCTTCATGCCGCTGATAACGCCGATGATGCTTATACTTGCGTGGAGCTTTTCTCTCATCGGAGTGGCTTTTGTGGGAATGTACCTTTTCATCTCTGAGCGGAGAAAATTTACGCTGTCCCCCTGTCCGCCCGCAGAAACGGTGATCCCGAAGGAACGCCGGGGCGAGGTGATATTCCTTAACGTGGGAATGATACTTTACGCCGCGGCTATGGCTCTGATAATAGCACTCAGCTTCTTTATACGCGGCTGACAAAAATATTTTGCGCATTTATACGTTTCACAGCTTATGAAAGGAGAAAACGGCAATGACGGGTCACGGCAATCACGGCGACGGACGTCCCGACGGCGAGCGCAAGCCGCGCGATAACGACTCTCAGGGCACGCGGCGGCAGTTCAGCAACCGCTATACCGTAATTGCCGTTGCCTTTATTCTTATCTCGGTGCTTTACATCGTCTCGATAGCAAGCATTCAGCTTAACTACGAGCCGACAAAAAGACGGACGGAAACCGAGACTGAACGCACCGAACCGATAGAGGCTATGCGCGGCGAGATATTTGACCGCAACGGCAAGGCGCTTGTCACAAACGATTACAGCTATTCGCTGGTGCTGAACTACGGTACGATGCCCGATACATACACGGCAGGAAACCGCAGTATCATAGCCGTAATGCAGGCGCTCAGCGCAACGGGATGCGAGGATAAGCGCTGCGGCGACAGCTGGGTATTCAGCGGCAGCTATCCAAACATAGTCTATGACCCTGAAAAGCTGTCCGATGAAAATCTGCGCGCAAGACTTGCGCGAGTAAAAAAAGCCCTTGAGCTTGACACCGACGCGAGCGCCTACGAGGTGATAGAAAAGCTGGCAAGAAAATGCCGCATCCTTGACAGCCGCGGCAGGGTAAACACCGACGACGACGGTCGCCCGCTTTACACCTACGAGGAGATAACCACCGTACTGCGCGTCCGGTATGAGATGGAGGTAATCCGCTTTGCAAAGGCTCAGCCGCTTACGATAGCAGAGGATGTAAGCGAGGAGCTTATCACATACGTTGCCGAGCATGAAATTGAAGGCGCGATGATAAAGACCACCGTGTCGCGCGTCTACCACTATCCCGGCATCGCCTCGCATATTCTTGGTCGTGTCGGAAGTATACCCATCTCATCAGCCGAGGAATACGCGGAGCATGGCTATGCGCCGAATGCCAAAGTGGGCGTTTCGGGCGTTGAAAAAGCGTTCGAGCAGTACCTGCGCGGTATGGACGGCGAGCGCGTTATCGTTGAGGATTCCGAGGGACACGTAATAGATACGTATGTATCAAAAGAGCCGCAGGCGGGCAACGATATATGGCTGACCATCGACATTGAGCTTCAGGCGGCGACCGAGCAGGCGCTTGCCGAAAATATAGCGTACATTCTCGACACGGAGGCGTCAAGCACCGACGCCGTGGTGCAGAACGCCATAAAAAACGGCTCTCTTGCCCGCGCGGGCGCAATGACGGTGATAAATCCCAAGACCGGAGAGGTGCTCGCTCTCGCCTCAAATCCGACCTATGACCTTTCGACCTTCAGCCAGAATTACGAAGCGCTTTCCTCCGACCCCCGCGCGCCTCTTGTGAACCGCGCCCTGTCGGGTACATATCCCCCCGGCTCGACCTTCAAGGTCGGTATTGCGGTCGCGGCGCTCTCGGAGCATATCGTAAGTCCGTCCTCCACAGTTCACTGCTCGGGTCAGTATACCTACTACGACGACTATCAGCCAAAGTGCTGGAACATCTGGGGACACGGCGACCTTGACGCCACACACGCCATCGGCGCTTCCTGCAACGTCTTTTTCTTTGAGATGGGGAGACTTCTGACCATCGACACCATAAACAAATACTGCCGGCTCTACGGCTTCGGTCAGCCGACCGGGATCGAGCTTACCGATGTTGAAAACACCGGCGTGCTTGCCGACCCCGAATACGCGCGGGACAACGGGCTTGAATGGACTGCGGGACGTGTTATCGCCACCGCGATAGGTCAGGGATATAACAGCTTCAACCCGCTTCAGATCTCCTGCTATATGTCGATGATAGTAAATCAGGGAGTGCGCTACTCGGCGCACCTGCTCGGCTCGGTGCGTGAGTTCCACACCGGAAGGATAATTTATTCCCCCGACCCTGAGATCGCGGCGAGCTTTGATATGAGCGACAGCACATACAAGACGGTTATGGACGGAATGGGGCTTGTCGTCAGCAGTCCCACGTCAATGACCTCCCGCTATCTTGCCGACTATCCGGTAAAGGTGGGAGCCAAGACCGGTACGGCGCAGGTCGGAGACGGCTCGGTCGATAACTGTGTTTTTGCGGCGTTCGCCCCGTTTGATGACCCGGAAATAGTCTTTTCCTGCGTTATCGAGCATGGTGTGAACGGATATTATGCCGCAATGGGCGCAAAACAGGTATTCAACAGCTATTTCGGATTCACCGAAAACAAAGCGCCGGATGGGACTGCCGGCTGAACATGAGGTGCATCAGATCCAGATGAATAAAACGGATAAAAAGAGTAAAAAGGTGCCGCGTGCCGCGGCACTGCACGATCTTTCCTGCTTCGGCAGGTGTGCGCTTACCGTCATCGACCCGGTGCTTTCCGCCATGGGGGTACAGTGTGTGCCGATACCCACCGCACTGCTTTCAACGCACACCGGCGGCTTTTCCGGAATGTATTTTCAGGAGCTTGACGACGCGCTCTGCGGTATCTCCGACCACTTCATGCGCATAGGGCTGAAGTTTGACGCAGTCTACACCGGATTTCTTGGCAGTGCGCGTCAGGCGGCGCTTATAGGTCAGTTTATCGAGCGCTTCGGCGCTGACGACGGCAGCGGAGGCACTCCGCTTGTACTTGTCGACCCGGTAATGGGGGACGACGGCGAGCTATACCACACCTGCACTCCGGAGCTTATCGCCGCTATGCGGCGGCTGTGCGTCAGTGCGGATGTTATAACCCCAAACGTCACCGAGGCGTGTCTGCTTTCCGGTATGACCTACCGCGAGGCGCTTGAGCTGTCAGATTCCGACCCCGAAAGGCTGGGCAGACTCCTTGCCGATGATCTTCTCGGCATGTCGCGCGGCAGCAGACTGCGCCGCGTTGTTATCACCGGAATACGGTGCGACGGCGGGAAAAAGCTCGCGACCGTTTCCTGCGACGCTTCGTCAGGCGGAAATGGGGAGCTTTCGGTGTTCTTACAGCCGCGCATCGAACGCGATTACCCCGGCACCGGCGATATCTTTGCCTCGGTGCTGCTTGGCAGTCTGCTTGAGGGGCTTGCGCTCGGCGAGGCTGCCGTCTCCGCCTCGCGCTTTTCCGCCGATTGCGTCCGTAATACCATTGACTGCGGAGCGGACGAACCGGTGCGCAACGGAGTAATACTTGAATCCCTGCTCGGCAGCCTGGCGGACAGACCCCGCCGTGTTGCCGGTGATAACCTATAAACGATAAACTATAAACGATAAACTATAAACAAAATAATTCAAGATAAACAAGGAGACCGAAATGAAAAAAATCGCCTGCCAGAAATCAGTACCGAGAATCATCGCCGCACTGCTGGCGCTTACTCTCCTCATAGCCCCGGCAGCACTCAGTGCCTGCAACAGGGGAGAGGGGGATGTCAGCTCCGACGCGCCGGGTGAGACCACCGAGGTCATTGCCGCCGAACAGCCTATGACCATCTTCGCGGACGGAAAAAGTAAATTTACCGTCATACGCTCCTCGCGTGCCGAGGGCGACGAGTTCAAGGCGTCCTCCATTCTTGCACGTGAGCTTTCAAAGTACACGGGGCTGGAATTTGAAGCTGTCGACGATGTGCTTGCTCCCGAAAGCGCCGATTCATATGAGATACTTGTGGGCGCGACCAACCGCGAAATATCCTCAAGCGCGGTAAAGGGACTGAGGACAAAGGATTACGTTATCGGAATCTACGGCAACAAGATAGTGCTTGCCGGCACGACTCCCGAGATGACTTTTCAGGCGGTAAATGTCTTTATTGACACCGTATTGCTTCCGCAGGTAGTGGGGAAGGATTTTGTGTCGATAATTATGCAGCCGGAGGATTCAAAGGTCCATGTTTATTCAGGCTACAGCGTCACCGACTGTAAGATACTCGGCACGCCTCTTGAGGAATACTCAATAGTTTATCCCTCCGACGGACTTTTCTCCGCAAAACGAACCGCAATACTGCTTTCAAATTACCTTGCCGACACGGCGGGCTTTATCCTTCCGGTAATAAGCGACAAGGCAAACAGCACCGGACACGAAATACGCATAGGCAAGACCTCGCGCGGCGGCGTGGAGCTTTCGGGCGCGTCTCTCGGCGCGTGGCAGGGAACGGTAGCCGACGGCGCGCTTTGCTTCGGCGCTGAAAATCTGTTCGGCTACATGAACCTTTACACCTACCTTTCAAAAACGCTCTTTACCGGCGGGAATGTTGAAATAGGTGCGGATTACACCGCGTCCGGCGACGGCTCGCCCGAACCGGAGGCAAAGTATTCTGAGGAAAAATACGGCGAGTACCGCGCTATCTTCTTCAACATTCTCGGCAACTGCGATACCTCCGTCGTGCCTACCCCTCAGCGCAATCAGACGGCGGCAGAGGTGCTTACCGTACTTAAGCCGGATGTAATAGGACTTCAGGAATGCTCGGCAAACAGCCGCGGCTCCTCAAGCGTTGTTCCCACGTTGGCAAAATACAGCTACGCCGAGGTGGCGGTAACGGTAACCAACTCCAACAAAACAAACTACACTCCGCTTTTCTACAATAAAGACAGGCTCAAGGTCATTGACAGCGGGTATCACCTGTACTCCGACGGAGCGAACGACAAATCAAAGTCCATAACCTGGGCGGTATTTGAGGATATTTCAAACGGCAAGAGATTTGCCGTATGTTCAACTCACTTTTACTACAAGGCAGAGGCGGAGGCGGCGCGTATACTTGACGCAGAGCAGCTCCTTGAGGTCAACCGCAGCATCGTGCAGAAGTACAATTGCCCCGTGATATCGGGCGGCGACCTGAACTGCAAATACCCCACCACGCCGTTCCAGAATCTTCTGAAGGGCGGAATGGTGGATTTTCAGAAGATAGCCGAAAAGACCGAGGACAGCAAGACCAGCCACCTCTATCCCGAATGGGACGAAAGCGCGGGTCTGTATCTGAAGCTGAATGCCCCGAAAGGAGATTACAATGGCGCAATAGACCACGCCCTTGTCTATAACGGCGACAAGCTGACAGCCCGCCTGTTTGATGTGATAAAGCTGCAATACGCCCTCATCTCGTCCGACCATTGCCCGGTCATGGTTGATTTCGATATAGCAGGCTGAGAAAAACTACATAATTAATTATATCCCTTGATAAACAAATAATGCTGCGGCGCTTTTGCGCCGCAGCATTATTTATTTGTTTCGTTCATCCCGGCGGGAGCAAGCCCCAGCCCTACTGCGTAAAACGACGCTTGATCATTTGCAGGCACAAAAAAGCCCATCTCTTTAAGGGAGCCTGCGGTGCGTTCAAACGTCAAAAGAAACAGCAGCAATTATGATTTAACATAATCCCTTTTTTCCGGTAATTCCGCGTTTACCGATCTTCGTTACCGGGATGCCAGCGGTAGTGACCGACGACGGTGAAGTATCTCATTTCGTCCGCCTCGACAGCTCCGCTTACTATGTTGCCGTGGTGGATAAGGTAGGGCACGCCGCGGAAGTTGCGCTTATCAGAGCAGATGCCGATATGCCCCTCGAACACTACTATGTCACCCGGCTGCCAATCGGAGGGGTTTTTGAAATCGAGCGGCAGGGATTCGGCGTTCCGCTCGAAGAATATACGCAGGTTGCGCACGCGGCGGAAGTCGATGTTGGGGTCGGGCTTTTCAATTTCCGGATATGCGTCGGGGTTGTCCGCGATGTCGCGGTCAACCAGCGATTTGAGATCGTAGCCGGCGGCGGCAAAGGCGTTCCAGATAACGTCGGTGCACACGCCCTGACCGTCGTCGGGGTAGCCCCCGGCGTAGTATTTGCTGCCGTAGACAGGGTCGGTCGCTATGTAGGCAAGCGCGCCGTCCTTTATATCGGTGTAATCGTCCACACCGTCGCCGTCGGCGTCAAGCGGGCTTCTTATGTCTTCAAAGCCGAAGTCGGAGGAATAGTGTACACGTGTCATCTCTTTTACCGCAAGCACTGCTCCAAGCGCGACGATAAGCAATGCAAGCGTTACTGACGCTGCAATAATTAGGCGGCGGTTGGCTGTCCGAGTCACTTATTTTGCCTCCTTTGTACAATCTGACGATAACGGCGCGCGGCGGATTTTTTGCACCGGAGTTTTCCTCAGCCTGTGGAAAACCCTGTGGTAAGTGTTGAAATCCCCGCTTTTTTCAGCGTGGGAAGCGAAAGAATGGGCTTTGACGCCGCACTTTTCCGCAAAAGGCTGTGGAAAAACCGGGAAAAACGTCCCGGCTTAAAATTTACAATTTGCGCGTAATTTCTCCCTTTTTCACAAATCGGCTTTCCGGGGAGAAAAAATGCACCCGTCTTAGAGCGAGCAGATAAGCCGCTCGATGGGGAGATAATCCTGAGCCGAGCTTTTTACTGCCGCGTCAGCCTCCGATGCTGAGGCAAGGGCGGCGCTCAGCGCCCCGCGCGGCAGCTTTGAGACGGCGGTGGAGTAGAGCTTTACCGGATATTCGCGAAGTCCGGTCTCGGCACATATACGCGAGGGGGAGAGTCCCGCCGCAAGGCATTCGCTTACCGCGGACATATCGCAGATGACGCGGATAAGCTCCGCCATCACCGAGGTTGGGTCAACTCTGCGCGCCTTCATTTCCGACAGCACATCAAGCGCCTCGGCGCTGCGGCGACCGAGGATGGCGTTGGCAAAAGCAAAGGCGTCGTGAGAGCCTCCCTCACACGCTACAAGCCGTATATCCTCCGCACTTACCTCGGTCCTGCCGTCTGAGAGGACGTAGTACGAAACCTTGTCGATCTCGGAGGAGAGCGTGAACATACTCTCGCCGCAGCGCGAAGCTGTGAGATCGCACAAAGCCGGAGCTGCCGTTACACCGTTTGCTGTGTAATGCCTGCCTATCCACTCGCGCAGGCGCGCACCGCTGACGGGGTCAAAGCGAACCGGCACTACCGATTCCGAAAGACGACGCAGCAGCGCCGAGGGACGTTTGGGAGTTCCGGCGTCGATCCCTCCCGAGGGGACGCATATCATGAGAAAATTGTACTCAAACAGCCCGTCCTCAGCCAAAAGCTCGCACAGCTCGTTGACCTCCGAGGGGCGCAGGTCGTCAAAGGTCAGCGACGCCGTTACCGCTTTGCATGAGGTGAACATCGGCGGCGGGATAAGTGCCGCGCGAAGCGCCGCAACCGTAAATCCGGCGCGGTCAAGGGTTATGCAGTTGAATATACGCAGGCTCTCATCCGGGCAAAGGGTGTTCCTTACCGATTCGGCGGCGTGAGCCTTAAGATAATCCTCGTCGCCGAACAAAAGATATCTGCCCGGCGCGGGCGCTTTTGTAAGACGGCGGAAATCCGCGTCGGTTATTGTTTCGTGAGGCATTTTTCCACCGCCTTTTTTACCTCCGGCAGCCTGCCGGAGTCATTTTTTGATAGAGGCCTTTGCCGTTTAGCGATCCAGACGAAGGCACCTGAGGGGCGTTTGGGAGAGCGTAGTGTGACAATCCCTCCGTTACGGCTTCGCCGTGCCACCTCCCTTTACACAAGGGAGGCTGACGTATCCCGCCGTATTCGTGACTGTGGAGCAAATTTGCAAATGTCGGAAGTTCCGTCGGTCTTTCAGCCACGCCGCTAATATGCCATTATAGGGCTGTGCAAGCCACCGGCTTTGCCGATGGTTATGACTTATTTACCGTTTCGTCCTGTCCGGAGTCGCCGGGATCTTTATCTTTGGGGTCTTGTGTCTGTTCCGTGGCGTCATTGCCCTTTTTGCCGTTCTTTTTCATTTTGGCGATCTTATTCCGTACAGGAGCCGTCAGCTTTCCGACGAATCCGTACACCGCGCGGTTCAGCCTGCTTTCCTGGCGAGGCGCTTCCGCCTTCGGAACCGATTTATATATATGGATGATACCCTGACGCTGAAGGCTCTGGCAGAGCGCGATAGTGATGGGGACAAGGAAGATGCCGAGTCCGCCGTAAACAAAGTTTCCGAACAGCATTCCGAACAGAGTGAGCAGGGGGTGCATTCCCACCGTGTCGCCGACGATCTTCGGCTCTATTATCTGACGGATGACACTGAGTATCGCCCACAGCACAAGAAGACCGATGCCCTTGCCGAGACTGCCGGAAAGCATGGATATTACCGACCAGGGAAGAAGTATAAGCCCCGACCCGACCACGGGTAGAATGTCAAGCGCGGCAATTCCGGCGGCAATTCCGAACGGGTTTTTCTGACCGATGCAGATAAGGCCTATTGAAATTTCGGCAAAGGTGATCACCATAATGAAGAGATACGAGGTGATATACTTCCAGATGACCTTTTTGAGGTGAGTAGCTATTGAGCTTATGAGCTTGCGCTTTTCGTCGGGGAGCTGGTGTGCGACAAATTCCTTTATTGAGTCATAGTCTATAAGCAGGAACGCCGAGGAGATTATAGTAATGACGATATTGAGTATCCATGTCGGAACGGATGTGGCGTAGGAGCTTACGAATGCCAGCGCCTTGCCTGAAAAATCCGAGATCATGGTGCTGAGTGAGGAGATAAGCTTTGCGGCGACGTCGTCAAGGTCGATAAAACCGTCGCTGTCAAAATTTTCGATTATCGCCGATATCCCGTCTCCTGCGCTGCGAAGCGCGGGGACGACGGTCTGATTGAAGAAGTCGGGCAGCTTTGCGATCCATGAGCCGATGGAATTTATCAGCTTAATTATAAGCAGCACTACGACAAGTCCGATAGTGCCGTAAAACAGCAGCACGAACAGCACGGATATTGCGTTGCGGTTAATGTGCAGCTTGCGGACGATAAAGTTTACGACCGGGCGCAGCAACAGCGTTACCAGAAACGCTATTGCAAAGGGAAAAAGCGCGGGCAGGGCGAACCTTACTATAAGTATCGACAGCCCGAACAGAATAACAAAATAAAAGAAGTTTACAATAAATCTTTTTTTCTTTTCAATGTCCATTTTTTCCGTATCCGCGCGCCGTGCGCTCCTTTCGGGATCAGTTTACAGCCTTAAGTGATTTGATGTATATATGATATCACATTTTTTTTTCGCGGTCAAGTGAGAAAGCCGCCAAAAGACGGCATAAAGGGCGTACAGCGTCAAATTTAAGAAAATCTTAAAGGTCAGGGGTAAAATATGCGGGGAAAATCCGACAAAATGTGCGCAGCTTATTGCTTTATCGTCATGAATTTGCTATAATTATTCAATAAATACGCAGTTCAATTCAGCAAACGAGGTGTGTTATGAAGATAAGGACAAGGATCATTTCACTGGCTATTGCGGCGCTTATGCTTGCCGCACTGACGGCACTTGTAGTTCCTGCGGCGGCGCTTCCGGTATATGAGCCGAGCAAGGGATACGCATCCGGAAAGTATTATGCCGCGCTCAGCGCTTACGCTCCGACCGGAGATCAGAGGTATGATACCGTGGCTATCGCGCTGACTCAGTTCGGCTATCACGAGGGCGACAGCGATCTTGACTTTGACGGGATGAATACCTCCGGCGGCAAGAATTTTGTCGAATACAACCGCATCTTCGGCAAGGTGGATAACGGTGAGGGGAACGGCGTCAGCTACGGTTACGCCTGGTGCGCCGCATTTGTTTCCTTCTGCCTGCGTCAGGCGGGAGTGGCGGAGTCCGCCGCCGTTACCGAGATAAGCTGTATACGCATGGTGAACTGGTACCGTGCGGTCAGAAACAGGACGGCGTGGCAGGGAGCGGAATACACACCGACGCCGGGCGATCTTATCTTCTTCAAGACCGGAACGTCAAGCGCGGTCTCAACTCACGTCGGTATCGTTATCGGCGTAAAGGACGGAATGATCTACACCGTCGAGGGCAACAACGGCGGCTGTGTAGCCACGCACGTGTATGCGGCAAACAACAGCACGATAGTGGGCTACGGCATACCCGATTATTCCGGCGCGCCGGCAGTGCCCGTTTACGATTTCAGCCTTGAAGTCACCGACGCGCGTCTTGGCGATTACCGCACCACCGCCAGCGGGCTTAACTTCCGCGACCAGCCTTCAACTGCCGGCAAGCTGCTTACCGACCCGCTTCCGTACTGGGCTCCCGTTACCGTCACGGAGATAAAAAACGGCTGGGGTAAGGTCGAATATCAGGGCAAGAGCGGGTGGATATCCCTTTCATATACTATCTTTTGTGAGGATATCGTTTTCTCCGTTTACTATTACACCGACAAGGGCACAGCCCCGCTGCCCCAGCGCAAGCTGGAGGGCGAGACGCTGACGATAGTGGATGAGGTCCCGGAATACAAGGGCTACCGCTTCCTTGGCTGGGTGGACGAAAGCGCCTCTACCGCTATTGCATACCTTCCCGGAGATACATATTCCGCCGACGCGACGGTAAGCCTCCGCGCGGCATGGGCGCAGGAGGAATACAGCATCGTATTCAAGAATGAGGACGGAACGCTGCTATCAAGCGGAAATTATCTCTACGGCGACCGCGTGGTGATTCCCGAAGCTCCGGTAAAGGAGAGTGACGGCACTCTTAAATATACCTTCTTGGGCTGGGACAAGGAGGTCGCCGAGAGGGCGGATTCCAGCGCGGTATATACGGCGGTGTTCAGCTCCGAGGAGATGTCCGACTCGGAAAAGGCAGAATGGCGCGCGGCTCACGGTATTGCCGAGGAAAAGAGCGGCTGCGGCTCGGACATAGGAGTGGCTGGCACTGTCCTTATCGCGATGTCCGCATTTGCTGGCGCAGCGCTGCCTGCTGCGGGAAAGAAAAAGAAAAATAACCGCAAGGACAACTGATATCAATAATGAAAATAAACGGGCTGCCTCCGAGTGAGGCAGCCCGAAATTG
>DPGK01000003.1:20016-35146 GCA_003523225.1 Clostridiales bacterium | reverse complement strand
CGAGTGAGGCAGCCCGAAATTGTCAGTTATTCACCACGGCAGGTATCTGCTCTGTTGCTACCGTTCCGGGCGTAGGCTCGGAGGTTGCCGAGAGCTTTGTCTCGGTCAGCGTGTACAGCTTCTGGTATGAGTAGGTAACAGACTTGCCGGACTTCACCTCGCCTGAATCCTCGCCCCAGTTGAACCAGATGCGCGAGACCACGGTTCCGCCGTAGGTCACCTCGTACTGGCTTGTCACATCGGTCTTTATCTGCTTGGTGGTGTCAAGGATAAAGAGGTTCTCGCCCTCGACAAGGGAGGTTCCGTATTTCTTGTTGAAATCGGCTACGGTGAGATTTGCATTGCTTCTGAACCAGATGACGGCGACGGAATGAGCCTTCACCTTTCCGTCAAAGCGCCAGGTGTTTTCGGTGAGCGAGGCGCTGTCCGCACCCGCCTTGGCATAAAAGCGCATGGCGACGTTCTGGAGATTCAGCTCTGCATCCGAGTTATTGTAAAGCTCCAGATATCCGTAGGAGCTGGTGTTCGGCATTATCTCGGTGACGGTGATGCAGGAAAGCATTGTGTATTTGGTATCCGAATACGTCGCGCTGCCGTTTTTCGCGCTTACCACAGCGGTAATGCGGCAGTAGGTTTTATCATAGGTGGAGAGGCAGAAAGCATCCATCTCCGCACCCGGAACCATTGTTCCGAGGTTTACGGTCGCAATGGGCTGGGTCTTTGAAACGTTAAAGCCCGCAAGCGTGCTGCGGTAGAATTTAACGGTAACGTCGTTCAGCGTCTTGTCGGAGGTGTTCTTTACCTTTGCGGTCACGCCGTAATCCTCAGAACCGGCGCGGTTGACCTGAAGCGACTGCGACATATCGGTAATGCTTATAAGATCGCGGTTTTCGACCCAGACGGGTGCTGTAACGGCAAAACATTCGGAATTTGACACTTTGATGTAGTAGTAATCGTACTCAGGCTCAAGAGTCAGCTCCCAGGTGTAGGACTTCTTTGTTCCGAGCGACACGGACGCTACGACGACGTTATCCTCAGCGACAAGGTATACATTGCCGAGTCCGCCGCTCTTGGAGGTGGAAAGCTCCGCCTTTACATTCAGCTTTTCAGGATCGTCAAGTCTTGAGCCGAGCCATTCGCCGTTTATGCTGTAATATATCTTAAGGCTTCCGTCGGTGGTGGTATATGCACGGTTGAGGTTCATGGCGTCAACCAGATTGTCGCGTGTAAGCGCCGGGGCAAGGACATAACCCACTGCTTCATTCGCAGTTCCCCAGTTTGCCGAATGGTTATCCTCGTTGTGCATCGGTGCCACGTGCCAACCCTTGGAAAGGCAGAGCGCCCACTCGGTGTCATAGCCCGAGCCCTTGAACTCATAAAGATTTACCACGCTGTCGTAAAGCTCGCTCCACATTTCGTACTCAAGGAAGTTGCCCCACTTGTAGCCGGGGTGGTTGAACTGTACGATACAGTCCTCCGCTTTCGCCATAGCCTCATAGTACTGACGCAGGTTGTGCGAGGTGCGCGTGCTGTATGTCTTGCGGGAGTTTATGGTGTTGAGATGCCCATAGAAGCCCGAGGAGATGTTATATGTCTGCTCATATCCGTACATTGTGACATACTTGCCGGGCTGATACAGCTCATCGGCAACCTCAAGGTGCTTTTTGAGGTATGTGGCGGAGGAGCAGGAGTTTGAATGGTCGGTGACGGCAAAGAAATCAAGACCCGCCACATCGCGTGCGTATATGTATGCGTCACGGGGAGTACCCACGCCGTCGGAATCGGAGGTGTGAGCGTGCAGCTCGCCCTTATAGAGGCTCATGACGTCGGGGGTGTTGCCGCAGCCGAAATGATGCGTGTACTCAGACGTTCCTCCAGCGGTATCAAAGATAGTCAGCTCAAGCTTATACGCGCCGGGAACAAACTCCACTCCGGAAAGTACGACCGAGCTGTCGCTCCACTTTGCGCTTCCGGTGTAATCCACGTCTCCTACCTTGAGCATGCTTTTTGAAAGGTCAACGGCGGGATACGCGTAAAAGTCTATCTTTATTTCCGGCTTTGTGCTGTCAAGGTCGTGATAGTAATCCTCGGGGGAGGCGGCGATGACCACCGGAGCGGAGATATATTTATCGCATATATCGCTCATGACCTTCAGCGAGGTCTTGTCTTTTACATAATTATCAGTAAAGAATTTCATTGCCTCGGAGGTGGCGATTTCGTTTCCTCCGGCAATTACGAGCTTGTCGTCAACAACGGTTATTATCCAGCTGTACTCTCCGAGTCCCTCCATTGCCTTGGCGGTCTCGGGGCGGGAGGTGTTTCCTACCAGTATCTCATGTGCCGAGGTCGACTCGACATTGTCTGCAGAGAGCTTGAAGCTGCCGAGGCAGTTAAAGGCAAGGCTGATATCGGTATAAAAGTCAAGCACTTCATCATATGCGGAATTTGACATCTTGGAGGGATAAACAAATACGTAATCCGTAGCTCCTCCCGAAATTATATCAAGTTCCACTGCCGGAGCTTCGGTTTCGGGTACTGTGGTGACAGCGGTGGAATTGTCCGTGGTCCCATCAGTCGGCTTGCAGCCGAAAAGGAAGCAAAGGCAGAGCAGCGCGCATAACGCTACCGCAAAGTAAAAACGTGCGTGTGTCTTTTTCATTGTTTTTTCCTTTCTTGATCAAAGCGATGGTTGTTTTTTATTGATTGGTATCCCTCATTGCTTCGAGATACTCCTCAAAACATAAGCCGGAGGAGAATATGGCAAATGCGTGATATCTTCCGACAAATCTCAGATGCCACGGCTCAAAGGCGTGGCCGGTCTGTTCGGTCTTGTCGGCGGGATAGCGCAGAATAAATCCGAATTTGTGCGCGTTGAGACTCAGCCAGCCGTAAAACTCACTGTCTGCAAAGTCCGCCGACGCAGGGGAGATGTCGCACAGGTCTGCGCAAAGTCCGCTCTGATGCTCGTCGCTGCCCGGTTCGGCGCAGTAGGAAAGCACAACACGCCGCGCGTCGGCAAGAGAGAGCGTATAATTGTCCTTCGATATGTAATTATCGGTAATATGATCGCTGCCAAGCACGGCATACGCCTCGTCACTGAACCGTTTGCCGGTGGCGGCATAGTTGTTTTTGCTGTAATTGCGTTCGGCAGAAAGATATGAATCAAACGCCGCCGCCTGCGTGTCATATGAAACATACGCGCCGGATACGGCAATCGTGTCAAAGCCTGCGGCGCGCGCCTCCAAAAGCAGTGCCTCAAGCGCTTTTTCCGCATAAAGGGAAAGATAAATTTCAGACCCCTGTGTGCGCGCGTCAGCCACTGCGGTAAGACCTGATGGGACATAGCGGTAGGTAAGCCGGCTGTCGCTGTTTACAAGCAGAAGGAAGCTGTCCCGCATCGTGCCGTCGGGGGACATATATCTTTCGTATGCCGAGAGGTCGGAAATAAACTCACATACGGGCGCGGGAGAAATTACCGGAAGCGACCCGTCAGGTGTGTCATAAGGCGAAAGTCCCGAAAGCGTTTCCCCCGCCTTAAGCCGGAAGGAGGGCTCAAGCCAGCAGTCAAGCGCACCTGTCGCTTCGGGGTCGGGAGTACGGGAGACCGAGATGACACGGTACATTTTGCCGCGCTTTTCAACCTCGTCAAGCGTCGCCTCAACTCCGCTCACATATTTCTGAACAAAGCTGAGAGGCAACCACAGATGCTCCTCGCGCAGCAGTGCCGCGCCCTCAAGTGTGATCTGCGTACCGTTGACATACGCGCGATCCGAGCCGGGGACGAATACAGCCCGTTCGCCGCTTGCCTCAAAGACAAGCTCCTCGCGCACGCCGCTGATGCTAATTCCGCAAAGCCCGGCAATTCCGGTGAAATCCACATAGATCACGTCGTCCGATACCACGTCCTCAAAGCCGAGAGAGCGGCTGCTCTCCTCGACCCGGTAGGTAAAGCCGCGCGTGTCTTCATCCTCCGGGCGCACCGTGCGGGAAAGATATATCACAAAGCCCGAAAAAGCCACGGCGCATACAATAATAAAGATCCCAAAGAAGATAAGCAGATTTTCGCCTGCCGCAAGCGCGCGCCCGGCAAGCTCGGCTCTTTTTTTGGCGCGGATGCGTTTTTTCATCTCCTTGAGGCGCTTTTCTTCTTCGGCGCGCCGCCTCTCCTCCTCGGCACGGCGTTTTTCCGCCTCAGCGCGCCGCGCCGAGGCGATACGGCGGGCTTCCTCTGCACTTATGGGCTGAGCCGTCCTGCGCGCGTCTTTTTCCGGCGAGGGATTTCCGCGGCGAGCCGCGTTTGCTTTCTGTTGCTGCTGTTGATGTTGCTGCGGTTGGCGCACGCTTTTGCGCTCCGCGGTTGTCTTGGGTCGTTGAGGCTGGGGTTCGTCCCGACGAGCCGCATTTGCGTTTGGTTGGCGAGCCGGGTTTACGCTTGGCTGTTGGGGATGGCGGACTTCCCGATGTGCAGTCGCAGTTCCGCCGTTTTTTTGCGCCGCGCCTGAAGCCGTGCTTCGGGCAGTGCTTGTGCGGGCGGCAGTGGTTTCCTGAGGTGGCGCCGTCGACGGGTTTTCCGGTTTATCCGCACGACCGCGCGCAAGCTCCCGTCGCCGTCTGTCAAGCAGTTCAAAATATTCCTCATCAGTGCCGGCAGAGCTGTCCGCGCGGTATCCTCCGCGCTCATTTTCCTCATTGAGAGCCATTCTTATCCGTTCCCTTCGTCCCACTGCCGAATAAACGACGGCAAAGGAGATCATCCTGCGGACGCCGCAAGGCGTCCATGATTATTTTTTCCTCTCCTCCTTTGTTTCAATCAGAAAGAAAAACGGAGAGGAGGGTGAATTGACTATCTTGATCTTTGTAACGCACACGCGGTGTCGGGAAAGTCCCGAAAGATATTCCTCGATCAGCTTTCCCTCCGCCTCGCCCTCGGCATGTCCGGGGTAGACGGCGACAGTCAGCACGCCGTCCGGGGAGAGCAGATCGATCGCCGCCTCTATGGCGGGCAGAGTCGTCTCCCTGCGGGTGGTTACCGTCTTGTCAGAGCCGGGAAGCCAGCCGAGATTGAACATCCCGGCGCGTATCGGCTCGGTTATGTATTGCTTTGCGTTGCTGTGTGAATCGAGTATCAGGCGATAATTTTCCGGACATCCGGACGCGGCAAGATGCGCCGCAGTGGAGGTAAGCGCCGCCGGCTGGATGTCAAAGGAGTAGACCTTTCCGTCAGGTCCTACCGCCTTTGAAAGAAACTCGGTGTCGTAGCCGTTTCCCATTGTAAAATCTGCGGCGGTATCTCCCTTTCGCAGATGAGTAAGTATAAACTGCTTATGAAGCGAAAGCAGGTCTATCATTGTAAAAACAGTTCCTTGTTTTTTATTTTGGGAGCTTTTCAGCTCTTTTCGTGAAGGTCGGAACGCAAAAATTTCATTGCCCTCTCGACCGCGTCCTTTGAGTCGTACCACGGCTCGGAGTCATAGCGGTAGTCAAACTTTTTGCAGAACCAGCTTACATCCTCGCGCAGCTTGTCAAAGTACGGAAGCACGATGTTTTCCGCCGCGCGCGCAAACTCGCGGTAGCGCTTCTGCGGCAGCTTTGCCTTAGCAGTACCGAGAAGATCCGCATAATGCGGCAGGCAGATACAGCTCTGCGCCGCAAACATCTCGCGGAACTCCTCCTCGGTGTCCCAGAGATAGATGATATTTTCAAGCAGATTGCCGAAATTTCGCTCTATCCTGCCGCATACATAGCAGCTTTCCCTCAGCTCGCTTATCCGGGCGCGGGCGCGCGTACCGGGTACGGTCAGCGGAAGGTCGGAAATATCCTTGCGCAGCTTGTCAAGATGGCTTTCAAGCGTCAGCGCCATGCCAAGGCGGTTTTTGCGCACGAACATCATATCGTAATGCGTGCGGCAGAACCCCAGACGGTTCGTCTCTATCCTTATATCCGGCTCCATCATCGAAGCGCCGAGAATTATATCCAGCTCGTTTTCCTCAAACATCCGGTAAAGCGAGCAAAGCGGGCAGGGGCATTTTGCTCTTGCCTCGTTGTTCCGTCCAAAGTGTTCTTTGATCGGTATCGTGTATATCTGCTGCATTTGTACGTCCGTTCCGCCGCGCCGCGGCAGTTTTTGCGGTTTTCGCACGCCCGATGTTGCCGTGTCGCGAAAAAAGTTGTATAATATAAGTCGGGTAATTTCAGTGCGTGTGACTTTTAATAATTATACCATAAACACGCACCTATAAGCAATAGCAAAACGTCATATTTGACAAATTAATTTTTTTCCGGAGGATAAACCATGAGCACGGAGCTAATAACCCCGGCGGTAAATTTCAGTTCCGGAACAGAAGGCTCTGTTCCGTATATAAAGATCGAAGGCGCAAAGGACTTTGACCTGTGCGCCGTTATGGAGTGCGGGCAGTGCTTCCGCTTTACAAGAGTTGAGGACAGCGCCCATGAATGCGAATATTCAGGTGTGGCGCTCGGCAGGTTCATTGCCGTAGCAGAGGACGGTGACACCCTTTACTTTTACAACACCGACGCGGCAGAATTTGACGCGATATGGCGCGGCTACTTCGGGCTTGACACCGACTATGCGGCAATAAAGCGGGACATACTCTCCCGCTCCGACCGTGAGGTGCTGCGCGAGGCGGTAGAGGTCGGGGGCGGCATACGCATTCTCCGTCAGGACTCGTGGGAGGCGCTGTGTTCCTTCATAATATCGCAGAACAACAACATACCGCGCATACGGAAGCTTGTGGCGGCAATATCCGAAAAATACGGAACGCCGATCGACTGCCGCGGGCTTGAGCGGCACGGTGCGCGTGAGACGGAATACGCCTTCCCAACTCCCGAGGCACTGGCGGAAGCCGGTATTCCGGCACTTGCCGAGCTGAGAACCGGATTCCGCGCAAAATACATATACGACGCCGCGCGGCGCGTTGCGGACGGGATACTTGAGCTCGGAAGCGTCGCGTGTGCGGACAGCACACGCGACGCCGCGGAGCTTTTGATGAGCATCTCAGGCGTAGGACCGAAGGTCGCCGCCTGCACCCTGCTTTTCGGTTTTTCAAGATTTGACGCATTTCCCGTTGACGTATGGATAAAGCGGGTCATTGCCAAGTATTTTCCGGGCGACTTTGACGCCGCGGCGCTTGGTCCTTATGCGGGCGTGGCTCAGCAGTATCTGTTTTATTATGAGCGGGAAAAATCGCTCGCAGGCGGCTGATGTGCACCCCCGAAAACGTTTTGACTCTTACATCTCCTCGGGTGGTACGGTCGGAGGCGGCGGAGGCGGCATTGGCATCGGGATCGGAAGCGCCTCGCCGTTTATGAGAGCGTAAAAGCAGTCCTCCCCGCCGACCTCAATGCGGACTCCGGCGATATGTATGAAGCGCGCCGCAGCGTAGGTGTAGGATGAGAGCCTGCGGTCAAGTGCGTCGTCGGAATGCGCCGCGACGAATATTTCGTTTCCCGCGACAGAGGTCACAAAGAGCGTGTGATAAAAGTCCCCCTCCTCGTCCGCAAGCTGTACGGCGTCACCGGGCAGGACCTCGCGGCGCTGTATTTCAAAACCGTATGGACCTACGCCGCCGTTGCGCCCGGAAAAAGCGGGAGCGCCCGTCATGAAATCGTAAAAAAACTCAACTCCCGTCCATGCGGGAGCGCGGTCGTCGGAGCTTATGAAGTACCAGCCGAAATCCGGCGTGAAATTCATAACGCAGCTGCCCGCAAGAATGCATTGGGACACAAAATTCGTGCAGTCGCCGCCGCCCCCGGTAAAGTCAATAAAAAGCGGATTGCGGTCAAGCGCCCATCTTCGGGCGTATTCCACTGCCCTGTCACGGTTGTAAGCAAGATTTGCAAGCATAGTATCTTTCCTCCCGCGCCCGGAATACCCGTCGGTATCCCGGGCGACATATGTGTGCAGTATCAGTATATTCGGCGGGAGCGGCATTGACACCCCAAAGGTCATGCCCGCGTCACAGGAGGACTCCGCTTATCCTTTGGCTGTCGTTACGGGCGGGGCAAATGCGTGCAAACAGGTAATGGCGGCTTTCGCAGACGCCGGGATTGACAATATCGCATTAATATGCTACAATATAATACTGCAAAAGTATGTTCAGTCAGGGAGTCGGATAAATGGTCAGAATAACCGGCGTTGTCCCCGGCTCTGCGGCTGCCCGTGCGCGGCTGCGCGAGGGGGACGAGCTTATCTCAATAAACGGTCACGAAATATGCGACGTGCTTGATTACCGCTTCCGCATTTATGAGCGCCGACTGAAAATTGAGGTCACGCGGGAGGGCAGAAAGCATATTTTCCGTATGCGCAAGGAGGAGGAAGACGATCCGGGGCTGGAATTCGGCAGTGCGCTGATGGACGAAAAGCACTCCTGCCGGAACGCCTGCATCTTCTGCTTCATCGACCAGAACCCGCCCGGAATGCGTCCCTCCTGCTATTTCAAGGACGATGACTCCAGGCTTTCCTTCCTGCACGGCAATTTCATTACGCTTACAAATCTTTCGGAGCATGAGATCGACCGCATCATCGAGATGCACATCTCCCCGATAAACGTTTCGGTCCACACTACAAATCCGGAGCTGCGGTGCCGGATGATGCACAACCGCTTTGCCGGGCAGACGCTTTCTTATCTGCGCCGCTTTGCCGACGCGGGGATCACACTGCACGCGCAGATAGTGCTTTGCCGCGGCATCAACGACGGTGCGGAGCTTGACCGCACACTGAGCGAGCTTGCAGAGCTGCGTCCGGCGCTTGAGGGGATCGCGGTCGTACCCGCCGGGCTGACAAAATACCGCGAGGGGCTTTATCCGCTGACACTGTTTACCCCCGAGGAGTGCCGCGCGGTGATAGATCAGGTGAACGGGTACGCCGAGCGCTTTCTTTCCGAGGGCGGAAGCCGCCTTGTCTGGTGCGCCGACGAGTTTTATGTCCGCGGAGGAGTTCCGATACCCGAACCGGATTTTTACGAGGGCTTTGCGCAGATAGAGGACGGGATCGGAATGCTTTCCTCCTTCAGCGAGGAGGCGGAAAGCGGACTGCGATTTACCGAACCTGTGCCGGAGGGGATGCCGGAGCGGGTGGTCTCTGTTGCAACTGGATATGCCGCATATGACGTGATATGCGGGTATGCAAGAAGGGCGGAGCAGGCAAGAGGCTCTCTGAGGGTAAAGGTTTACCGCATTCGCAACGACTTTTTCGGTGAGACCATAACGGTCGCCGGGCTTCTTACCGGGCGGGATATCGCCGCTCAGCTTGAGGGCAAGGAGCTTGGTGAGGCGCTTTATTTCCCGGCAAACGCGCTTCGCGCAGACGGGGATCTGTTCCTGTGCGGGATGTCGCCCGCCGAGCTGTCCGCGCATCTTGGCGTTCCGGCGATCCCGGTCGCCTGCGACGGCGCAGAGTTTATTTCCGCGCTGACGGGTGAGAGTAAAGTTTAACCGTGATCGCCCGATATGAGCCGATTATTTTTTAATTTATCCACTGATTGGTATATTTGAAATGAAAAATACCCAAAATACAACAAAACGGCGCACTGCGCTCGGCGCAGGCTCGGCAATGCTTGCACTGCTGATACCGGCAATACTTGCGGCATCTCTTGCCGCCTGCCGCCGCGCTCCGGACGGTCAGCCTGTCAATTCGCTGGTCGTCGGTATCGATGTGCTTACCGATTCGCCGTATAATACCGAGCCGCCAGAAACGAGCGGTCAGGATATTCCATCCGATACCACGTCCCCGTGGCAGGGGGAGGTGACCGACAGACCCGTCGACACCGATACCCGTCCCGTGACCGAGGAGACGACCCAGGAGGTGGACGTGGTGAGCTACGACTACGAGGTCGAGATGACGGACGAGGTCATAGCCGAGGTCGGCTCGATGAAGAGCCGCAAGCTACTGAGATATCCGCGCCTTACCGGGCTTTCAAACGCCGATATGCAGACAAAGATAAACGAGCTGCTTGCCGAAATTGCCGCATCCGAGTACAAAAACCGTCTCATGGGGCTTGAGGAATACACCAAAAACGGCGTGACTGTGAAATATGAGATCACCGATTCCACCGTCACGTATCTCGGCGGCAACCTTCTTTCGGTGCGTTCTGCGGGTTCGCTCAGCTACTCCGATGGAACTCCGGAGCTTCGCTTCATGTATTCCAATGTGATAAATCTCAGCACCGGCAAGAATGTTTCGCAGAAAAAGCTGTACACGGGCTTCGGGGATATAAAAAAGCTCTTTGAGGACGGAAAATTCACTCAGATAAGCGGGGCGGAAGATCTTACGTCGTCGATATCCCTTGCCGACATGATGACGCAGTATTCTCTTTACGAGCTGTACAACACCTATCCCGAAACTTATTTCACTCCGGAAATGCTGATAATATCAATTGAGCTTAACGCAAAGCTTGGCGGGTATGCCGAGTTTTCAATTCCGCTTTCCGAGGTCAACGGATATCTTTCAATGAGTCCGACCAAATAAAAAATCAAGTACAAAACCGAAATGGAGCTTTCCGATATGTCAAAACCGGTAATTGCAATAGTAGGCAGACCCAACGTGGGCAAAAGCACCCTTTTCAATAAGCTCATCGGTGAGCGCCGCGCCATAGTGGAGGATACTCCCGGGGTGACGCGCGACCGCATATACGGTGAGACCGAGTGGCGGGGCAGAGAGCTGACCGTTATCGACACCGGGGGGATAGAGCCTAAAACAGACGACATTATTCTTTCTCATATGCGTATGCAGGCGGAGATAGCGATTGAGTCCGCCGATGTGATAATTTTTCTCTGCGACGTCCGCACCGGACCTACCGCCGACGACCGTGAGATCGCGGTAATGCTTAAAAAAAGCCGCAAGCCTGTGGTTGTTGCGGTAAATAAGTGCGACAGCGTCGGGCAGACTCCGCCGGAGTTTTATGAATTTTATGAATTCGGCTTTGATACCGAGCTTGTGGCACTGTCCTCCGTCCATGGCACCGGAACCGGAGACCTGCTTGACGAGGTGCTTTCGGTGCTTCCGGAAACCGAAAACACGGAAGACCCCGAAGCGGGCATACGTGTCGCCGTGATAGGCAAGCCGAACGCGGGCAAATCCTCGCTCGTCAACCGCATAGCGGGAAGCGAAAGAATGATAGTTTCAGACATTCCCGGCACCACGCGCGACGCTATCGACACCCGGGTGGTCAATCAATACGGCACATATACCTTTATTGATACTGCCGGGATCAGGCGCAGCTCAAAGATAAAGGACAGCGTGGAAAAGTATTCAGTGCTTCGGGCGCACACCGCCGTCGAGCGCGCCGACGTCTGCCTTATCATTATAGACGCGGGTGAGGGAATAACCGAGCAGGACGAAAAGATCGCGGGTATCGCCCACGAGGCGGGTCGCGCGTCTGTTATCGTCGTCAACAAATGGGATTCGATTGCCGACAAGGACAATTCAACGGTCAAGGATTTTGACAACCGGATCCGCATTGCGCTTTCATATATGACATACGCGCCCATCATGTACGTCTCGGCGCTGACCGGCCAGCGTGTTTCAAACCTTTTCGGGCAGATCAACGCCGTTTATTCCTCCTCTGTCATGAGGATATCGACCGGAATGCTCAACGACGTACTCCGCGAGGCGATAACGCGCGTCCAGCCGCCGACAGACAAGGGCAAGCGGCTGCGCATTTATTACATGACGCAGACCTCGGTCGCGCCGCCTACCTTTGTTATCTTCTGCAACAGCGCCGAGCTGTTTCACTTTTCCTATCAGAGATATATTGAAAACTGCCTGCGCGATACCTTCGGCTTTGCCGGAACGCCTATCAAGCTGATAATCCGCGAAAAGGGAGACGAAAACCAGTAAGAGGGTTTCCCGAGGGTGCGCTTTGCGTCAGCCGGGGAAGTTTATAGCTGTTTTTGCAGACAAAAAGACTCAATTCCTATTAAAAAGGATCGGATAAATGTTTATTGACAGAATAAAAATATACGTCAAGGCGGGAAACGGCGGCAACGGAGCTGTTTCCTTCAGACGTGAAAAATACGTCTCGCACGGCGGACCTGACGGCGGCGACGGCGGACGGGGCGGAAACATTGTTTTCCATGTTGACCCCGGCAGCAATACTTTGCTTGCTTTCCGCTACAAGCGCAAATTTGTCGCGCTTCCCGGCGGCGACGGCTCTGGACGCAAGTTCCACGGTGCAAACGCCGAGGATGTGATAATAGGCGTTCCGCCCGGAACACTTATCAGGGATGCCGAGACCGAAAAGATCATACATGATATGTCCGACGGCGGCGGAGCAGACTACATTCTCTGCCACGGCGGACGCGGCGGCTGGGGCAACCGCCACTTTGCCACTCCCACGCGGCAGGTCCCGATGTTTGCCAAAAACGGGGCGCGCGGCGAGGAGAGAGAGGTCATACTTGAGCTTAAGATGCTTGCCGACGTGGGACTTATAGGCTTCCCGAGCGTCGGAAAGTCGTCGCTGCTTTCCCGCATCAGCGCGGCGCGTCCGAAGGTTGCTGACTACCATTTCACCACTCTTTCGCCTATGCTCGGCGTCGTGCCCGCTCCGTCGGGAGAGGGCGCGGGCTTTGTCGCCGCCGATATTCCCGGACTTATCGAGGGCGCGGCGGAGGGAGCGGGGCTTGGCCATGCCTTTCTGCGCCATGTAGACCGCTGCCGGTTGCTTTTGCACGTTGTTGACATAGCCTCTACCGAGTACCGCGACCCGTGCGAGGATATAAAAATAATCAACGGCGAGCTTGAGCGGTACAGCGCCGAGCTTGCCGGGCGTCCGCAGATAATAGTCGCCAACAAGCTCGACGCGCTTGACCGCGAGCGGGTAGACATACCGGCGTTTGAAAGGTTCGTCGGAGAGCTGGGTTATCCGCTGGTATATGTTTCGGCGGCTACTGGAGAGGGCATTAACAGTATGATACGCCTGACCGTCGAGGAGCTTTCAAAGCTGCCGCCCATAAAGGTTTACGAGCAGGAGTACGAGCCGGAGGACGCTTATGTCGGCGGCGGACGCGAGACGACCATCACACGCGAGAACAACACCTTCATTGTAGAAGGCGAGTGGCTGTTCAACCTTATGGGGCAGATAAATTTCAGCGATTTTGAATCGCTGAACTTCTTCCAGAAGGTGCTGCGCCGCAGCGGAGTGTTTGACGAGCTGGAGGCGCGGGGCTGCACCGACGGCTGTACCGTTTCGATTTACGGTTTTGAGTTTGAATATGTAAAATAAAAAATATTGAAGAACCGGAGGAAAAAATGAACATCTGGCATGACATCGACCCCGCAATGATAAAGCCCGACAATTTTTCAGCTCTGATCGAGATCCCCAAGGGAGGCAAGTGCAAGTACGAGCTTGACAAGCGCACCGGAATCCTCCGCCTTGACCGGGTGCTTTACACCTCGACGCATTATCCTGCGAATTATGGATTTATCCCGCGCACCTTCGCCGACGACGGTGACCCGCTTGACGTGCTTGTCATCGGCGCGGAACCCATTTATCCCATGACGCTTGTGCAGGTATATCCTATCGGCGTCATGCGCATGATAGACGGCGGCAGACTTGACGACAAGATAATAGCCGTGCCGTTCTCCGATCCCAACTACAACACGATCACATCCATTGACGATCTGCCGGCACATATTTTCGACGAGATCATGCACTTTTTCTCGGTCTACAAGCAGCTTGAGAACAAGCAGACGGCGGTCAAGGAGCTTTTCTGTACCGACGAGGCGGTAAAAATAATCGCCGCGGCAATTGAATCCTACAAGCTCAAATATCCCGACAAATCCGTGTAACAAAGAAAATTCCCCGTTCGGTGCGCGTGCGCGCCGAACGGGGAATTTTTTGTTATTTCAGAATTTGATGCTTTCGATCACAGCACGGAGGGAGTCAGCACTGCGGTGAAGCTGTTCCATCTCGCTGTCGGTGAGCGGAGGAAGCACTCTGCCGCGTATTCCGCCCTCGCCGACGATGTTTATAAGCGAGAGGCAGAGCCCGTCAATGCCGTAGTCGCCGTCAAGCATGGAGGAGACTGTCATTGTGGTATCTATGCCGCTGATGATGGAGCGGCAGATGTGGCAGACCGCGATAGAAACGGCGTAAAAGGTCGCGCCCTTGCGCTGGATAACGCGCGCGCCGGATTTGCGCACATATTCCTCAACTGCGGAATGCTCAAGCACCGGGTACATGGTGTCTACCGCCGGAGCGCCGTCAACGCTTGTCAGCGAGGCGCGGTATTCATCCACCGGTACGTTTGATATATTTGCAAGCGACCACGGAATGAAAGAGGAATCGCCGTGCTCGCCGAAAACGTAGGCGTGTACATTCTGCTGGTTTATCGAGTAAAATTCCGAAAGGCGCGCACGAAGCCGCGCGGTGTCAAGTATGGTTCCCGAACCCATTATGTGGGCTGAGGGAAGCCCCGAACAGCGGATAAAGGTGTAAGTGAGAATGTCAACGGGGTTGGAGACGATTATATAAACCGCATCCGGAGCATACTTTGTGATCTCGGGAATAATGCTTTTTACTATATTGACATTGGTCTGTGCAAGGTCAAGGCGGGACTGACCGGGCTTGCGCGCGATGCCGGAGGTCAGCACCACGATGTCGGATTTTTCGGCGTCGCGGTAATCGCCAGCGTAGATAGAGCAAGGTGCGCAGAAGGGGATGCCTTGACGGATATCAAGCGCCTCGCCGAGAGCTTTTTCGCGGTTTATGTCTATCATTACGATCTCGGAGGCAACTCCGGTGACCGCAAGCGTGTATGCAATTGTTGACCCGACGCTTCCCGTGCCGATTATGGTTATCTTATTCATTTTTGTGCTTCCTTTTTTGCGGGAATGATTTATGTGTTAAAAAATTAACACACATTTCAATAAAAATCTGTTTCCTCGGCACATTTCCGGGGCGGAAACGGGCGCAGAGGAAACCAAAAAATCAATCTCAACAATATCAAAATATCAATCCTATTATATCATAAATCGCAAAATAAGTCAATAAAAAAACGCACAAAATGAAGAAAAATACGACTTATAAACATTTCAAAACGCACAAAATCCGCGTTGCACCGGATCTTATGACATATTTGCAGGGAGCTTTTGTTCACATTTTTCGCGGCT
>DPGK01000003.1:15464-19786 GCA_003523225.1 Clostridiales bacterium | reverse complement strand
AGAAAAGGAGATCATTGTTTTATTCTTATCAGCATTTGAGTCTTTTCGGCGCGTGCGCCGTGAATTTCGACCGTAAAATCAAGCAGCATCACGCCGCGGCGCAGGAGTGCATTTTCAACGCGGAATGTCCTTACGGTAAGCTCACTTATCCCGTCGCCGGAATCGTACACGCTGATGTGCCGTCTGCCGCGTTCAAGCACAAGGCATATCTCACTGCCGCATTTGATGCCTATCATTTCAAAAAACACATCCATTGCCGATTTAGTAACGCGTGAAAAGGTTACTATCTCCGGCATCGCGGGGTCAAAGGAGACTGTCTGGTCGCTCGTCCCGTTTCCGTGAAATTCCCGCCATGCAAGCGTCACTATGTCCTCGCCCCTGGTCAGCTCGCCCTGAACGACAAGCTCGGTATGTTCGGGCTTGGCTTCCTCCGTGTCGGCTGATCGCTTTTGCTCTCCGGGCGCGATAAGCACCATTCCCGCCTCGCCGGTTTCGTCCTCAGCCAGCGCGTCAAAATCAATGCACATCCCGGGCGGAGGCTCGGGAACATCAAACACCGCGCCGTCGGTAAGGCTGCGTTCGGTTATTATTTTTATTGTTACCGGAACGGTTTTTTCGCCGTCACCGGGAGCTGCGGCTGGGGTCGAATGAGTTTTTTTATCTTTTGATCTGTCCATTTTGTCACACTCCTGACTGACTTTGCCTAATTGTGCGGCGCATATCCGTCGCGCGGCGGCAAAAAATATATCTGATACTGTAAAGGGGGATATTCATTGCTGTGGATCTTATGTTTTCAAAATGCAAAGCAAAGCTGCGCCCATGCGTGCTTTTGCTGTTTATATTTGCGCTGACGGCGGTGGTGCTGATGCTTTCGCTGCCTGCGGGGGCGGAAAAATCCGAAGAAAACAATACGGCAGAGCTTGAGCTGCTCTCACGCGCCGCGTCGGCGGCGGTAGGAGAAAGCGAGTACGCCGTTCAGGTGTCGCTTTGCGCCATGCTGCTTAACCGCAAAAACGGCAGCGGTTTTCCGGACACGCTGGCGGCTGTGATATCCGATCTTCTTTCGGAGGATACCGTGTTAAGCCTTGCCTTTGCCGATGCCGAGCCGTCTGAGCGGAATATCCGTGCCGCGGCGGCTGCTCTGCGCGGCGGCGACCCTACGCGCGGGGCGCTTTATTTTGCACGCGCCGATGAGCTCCCCGCAGACGTGCGCGAGGGCGGCAGAGTTAGCTTTGAGTTCGGAGGCTATGCGTTCTGGAAATGACTGCGGCGGCGACTCCGACTGTATATAGTATACAACAAATCCCGCCCAATATCAATACCCGGCGGGAAAAGAGATATTCCGCCGCGCCTGCCGCAGACTATTGACAAAGCGTCAAAAAAAGATTATAATTACAATGAAATAATTTGCGTAAATACACGCAAAATCATTATTTGAGCGGCAGATATGCCGCTTCGGAGGTTTTTTATCATGGAGCTTGAAAAGATACTTAGATCCCTTGAAAACTGTCCCTGCGGGAGAGAGCACACGATCTATACCAAGGTCGTTGAAATATCCAGCGGTGCGACACGCCGCGCAGGCAGTGTGCTGACCGACGCCGGATTCCCCAAGAATGTTCTGCTCGTTGCCGACTGCAACACGATCGCCGTTGCCGAGGCAGAGGGGCTTTCCGATTCTCTGACTGCCGCCGGATTTTCTATCAAAAGGCTGATATATGAAAATATGAAATACGCCCGCGTCGAGCAGGTGCGCGAGGTCATGGCGCTTGCCGCCGACGTTGACGGCATCATCTCGGTAGGCACAGGCTCTCTCAACGACATCTGCCGTGTGGCTTCGTTTGAGCTTAAGAAAATGTTCTGCATTTTTGCAACCGCTCCCTCGATGGACGGCTTTGCTTCCGACACGGCTCCTATTATTGAGAACAACTTCAAGGTGTCGTGGAAGGCGGAGCAGCCCGCGGTTATTATCGCCGATACCAAAATACTTGCCAAAGCTCCCGCCGAGCTGAAAGCAGCCGGATTCGGCGACATGGTAGCCAAATACATAGGCATACTCGACTGGCGCGTGGCGCATCTGCTTATCGACGAATACTACTGCGAGGCGGTTGCCGGCATCACCATGAGCGCTGTCGAAAAGATGGTCGCGCTTGCAGACAAGGTGACCTCCGAGGATGAGGAGGCTGCCGGAGCGATAATGGAGGCGCTGGTGCTTTCCGGTCTCGGCATGAAGCTGGCGATGTCATCCCGTCCCGCCTCCGGAGCGGAGCACGTTGTTTCCCACTATTGGGAGTGCTACAAGCTTGCGCGCGGCATCTGGCCTGAATACCACGGTAAAAAGGTCGGCGTTGCCACGGTGCTTATAACCCGCCTCTACCGCAACCTTGCCGACCGTCTGCCCGAAATTGACCCAACCGCCGACCCCACCGACTGGGACGAGGTGTATTCGCACTTCACCCCCGAGCAGATACCCGATGTAAAGAAGCTCAATACCCCTACGATAACGGATAAGATCGATCCCGCCAAGCTCAAAGCATCGTGG
The DNA here is from genome assembly GCA_003523225.1 of Clostridiales bacterium. Taxonomy (GTDB): domain Bacteria; phylum Bacillota; class Clostridia; order Oscillospirales; family CAG-272; genus CAG-390. Next base: position 17,247 of record DPGK01000003.1, on the reverse strand, counting down.
GGCGAGATCCGCCGCATGATCTATGATATCCTGCCCGAGACCGATAAGCTGATAGACATGATGAAGCGCGCCGGATGTGCCGTAACACCCGAGGAGGTCAATGTTTCTCCCGAGCTGCTTGCCGACGGACTCCGCTGGCACCCGTATATGCGCTACCGTATGCTTATCACAAGGCTTCTTCCGATGATAGGCGTTGACCCGATGGACTATATCGACTGAGGTCAAAATAAGGCTCCATCCGAAATTTTTTCAGGAGACAAATGATGAACGGAATCGGAAACGATTTTGAAAGAGATGTGCAGTATACCGCTCCGTCCGAGGGGAAGGGAAGGCGCGTGCTGCTTGCCCTCGGCGCGTCTGCCGGCTGGCTTGCACTTTATTTCGGCTTGAGATTTACGCTCAGCATGGTGCTTGTCATGGCTTATTACTTCATGGGATTTTTGAAGTTCGGCTATGACATGACCCAAATAATCAACTGGGTGGCTGTCGAAAAGATCGCAGAAGTCTCGTTCCTTGAAATAATCTTTTCGACCGTTGCGTTTTTTGCCGCCGTTTGGATAGTCGGGCTGATACGCGACAGGCGCAAGCCGGCAGAGCTGAGAGTGGGATTTTTCCGCGACACCGGCTTTGTACGGTTCAGCCCGGCTCTGATCCCGATACTGCTGATAATGGGCTTTTCGCTCAATATGTTCGTCTCACTGCTGTTTGAAGTACTGCCTATTCCTGCGGAGCTGCTTGAGGATTACGCAAACCAATCGTCGCTTCTCGGCGAGTTTTCAGTGCTTTCGGTGCTGTCAACAGCGATATTTGCGCCGCTTTCCGAGGAGCTGATATTCCGCGGACTGCTTATCTCACGTATGCGCCGCGGTGTGCCGCTCTGGCTTGCCGTGCTCATACCGTCGCTTATCTTCGGGCTGATACACGGTCAGATACTCTGGATATGCTATGCTTTCATGCTTGGGCTTCTGCTCAGCTTGATCTGCCTGCGCGCACATTCCACTGCTGCAAGTGCGCTGCTGCACGTGGCTTTCAATGCATCGAGCTTTGTGCTTCCGTTTATTCCGATACCGGAGGACTCACCGAAGAGCACTATATATACGCTGTTTGCCGTTTCCGGGGTGGTCAGCATTGCAATGATAGCGGTGATGCTACTGCTTACACGAAAAAAAGAAAGCAACAATGACGCTCAAAAGGAGGCGACTGTATGAGTGAGGGTAAGATAGTTCCGGTGGGCGAGCTTGCCGGCACGCGCGGACGCATACTTGCCGTTGATTTCGGCGACCGCAGAACGGGGCTTGCGCTTTCGGACGAGAGCCGTTTTCTTGCCTCGGGCATCGGCACGATAAGCCCGGGCGGAATTGCCGCCACTGCCGCCGCCGTCGCAAGGACGGCAGCCGAGAGGGGCGCTGTTGCCGCAGTCGTAGGGCTTCCCCGGAATATGGACGGAAGCGAGGGCGCGCGCGCCGACCGCTGCCGTGAATTTGCCGGACTGCTTGCCGGGGCGGCGGGTATTCCCGTTGCTATGACAGACGAAAGGCTGACCACCGTGGCAGCCTCACGGTATCTTAACGAGACCGACACGCGCGGAAAAAAAAGGAAGGGAGTCATCGACTCGCTTTCGGCGGAGATAATTCTTCAGAACACGCTCGACAGGCTGAAAAACGAGATGGGAAGCAGCGCCCTGTAAGATCCGAGCGCTTGGTTTGCATTTGGCGCGTTGAGTACCGCTTTACTTAATATAAAGACATATGAAGACACTGACGGGCTGCCGCAACTGCGGCAG
>DPGK01000003.1:0-15238 GCA_003523225.1 Clostridiales bacterium | reverse complement strand
CTGCATTCTTAGCGGAGAAATAGGCAGGCACATAAATTTCGGCAGAGAACTTGTTTTCTCTGCCGATTTGTATTATAATGGGACTAACAAAAAGCCTCCCTTGTGTAAAGGGAGGTGGCAGCCGAAGGCTGACGGAGGGATTGTAAAAAAGCCCAAAATAGCAGGAAACAATCCCTCAGTCGCTAACGCGACAGCTCCCTTTACACAAGGGAGCCTTTGGATGCGCTCGTTCATCTTTAGGGGTATGGGCTTTGCCCTATGCCTTTGTAATACAAAGGCGAAACTGGCGATAAAACAGGAGGTAACTAATGAAACATGTTTTACCCGAAGAGCAGTTGATTGAATATGCGAAGTCATATTTGAAGGCAAAAGGATTTAAGAAGAAGAATAAGCGATGGACGAAAGATACGGGTGAATTTACCCTCTGCTTTTATATCCAAGGTAGCTCATATTCAAAGGAAGATTATTATATCCGCCCGGGAATTTTCATCAACGCTCTAATGCCCTGCGACGACGTTTATGGTCATTTTATGCTTGAAATTGAGCCTTCAACGCCTGAAGAAGTGGTAAGCAAATTTGACGATTGGTGTGAAGAATGGACAAACAAATCTTTAATCAAAGAACGATTGATTGCGTTTATGGAATGGGATAAACGAAATCCTTTAGAAAAGCGGAGAGCTGGTTTGGTTGATTACGATGCAGATCCTGTTCCTTCACGCGAGTTTTTTGCAACTACATTGGTTGTGAAGCAGTTTATCTTAGATAACTTTTAACATAATTAAGCCCCAACAGACTTTGAGATAATATCTGTTGGGGTTTTATTTGTTTACTGCGAAGCAAATCTGTGCCATATGGAAAAATAATTTTTGATTTCTCCGCTAATTTTGCACGTTCTTGGGGAGGCGTTTTTCGGAATCAGAGTATGCCTTCCACGGCTTCCTTTTCGTACTGTCTGGTGTAAAGGCTGTAATAATAGCCCTTTTTCCGCATAAGCTCGCCGTGCTTGCCCTGTTCGACTATCTTTCCGTCCCTCACAACGATAATAACATCTGCGTCGCGGACGGTGGAAAGGCGGTGGGCTATGATAAATGAGGTGCGTCCCGCTGTGACCTTGCCGATGGCGTTCTGTATTATCTGCTCGGTGATGGTATCGACCGAGGAGGTCGCCTCGTCAAGCACCAGTATACGCGGGTCGGCAATTATGGCGCGCGCAAAGGAAAGCAGCTGCTTTTCTCCGGTCGATAGCAGGTCTCCGCCCTCGCCGACCTCGCTGTCAAGCCCCTTGTCCATACGGGCGACCACGGCGTCGGCTGAGACGGTGGCAAGCGCGGCGTTTATCTCCTCATCCGTCGCGTCGGGCTTGCCGTAGCGCAGGTTTTCCCGCACACTGCCCGAAAAAAGATGAGGCGACTGAAGCACATATCCGATATTCGAGTGCAGCCATAGCTGTGAGCGCTCACGCGCATCCCTGCCGTCGATAAGCACCCGCCCCTCTGTCGGCTCGTAAAACCGGCAGACAAGATTTACAAGCGTGGACTTTCCCGCTCCGGTCTCGCCGACAATGGCGACAAGCGTGCCGCACGGGACGCGCAGTGAAAAATGCTCAAGCACCGTTTCATCGCCGTCGGGATACTTAAAGGTCACATCGTCAAATTCAATGTCGCCGTTAAGAGGCTCCCAGTTTTCGCGCTTTGGCGAGAAGGTGTCGCCGTACTTTTCGATGACGGCGGGAGTGTCGGTAACATCCGAGGCGGTGTCGATAAGCCGGGTGACGCGCTCAATATTGACCTGTGTGTTTATCAGGCTCGAAAACGCGTCGATTATCCAGAGCAGTGGGTCCATCAGCCCCTGTGCGTATGACATGAACGCGGAAAGAGTGCCTATACCCATTGCCTGCTTCATTGTGATAATTCCGCCGCGCCAGAGCACCAGAGCCAGCGCAACGTATGAAAAGAAGGATACCGAGGAGAAAAGCAGACCGCGGAAGCGGGAAGCGTGAACCGAGGTCTTTTTCATCTTGCCTGTATCGGCTTCAAATTCCGCGACCATTTTGTCCTCGACCACCAGCGTTTTGATGGTCTTGGCTCCGGCGATCCCCTCGTTGTAATCGCCCGATATGCGCGAGTTCATCTCGCGTATTGCCCGGTTGAGGGCGGTCAGCTTGTTGAGGGAAAAGGCAATGAGCAGTGCCGCGATCGGAACTACCGCAATTACGGCAAGCGCGAGCTTCCAGTTTATCTTCAGCATCACAAACACCGCGCCTGCGATGTAGGAGATATTCCATATCGCGTCCATGAAGGACCATGATACCAGCTCTCCAATTCGTGCTGTGTCGCTCATTATACGGGCGTGAACATATCCCACGCTGTTCTGATTGAAATACGAGAAGGAGAGTGTCTGAAGGTGGTCAAAGCACGCCTGCTTGAGGTCGTGACCCACGCGGTATTCCACGCAGGACGCGGTGTAGGTGGTAAAGCAGTTGGCGCTTATCTGCACCGTAAGGGTAAGCAGGTAAAGCCCTATGAAGTAGGGCAGGGTGTCAAGGACTCCGGTCACTATGTAGTTGTTGATGGCATAGCTCTGAAAAAGCGGGATGACGATATCCACCGCACTGCCGACGACTCCGAACAGCGCCATAAGTATTATCTGACGGCGGTAGCGCTTAAGAAAGGGCAGTATCCTTTTTATGCCGAACCAGGGCAGACGGACACCGGCGTCGTCTTTTTTCTTTTTGGTTGATCCTTGGTTTGTTTTTACTTCTGTCTGACTCATGCCAGCACCTCCTTTCCGGTGCTGTCGCTGCTTGCGGAAGCAGCTTCCGTATTATTATCCGTATCGCTATCCGTATCATCCGGATCTGTCATTTGTATATTGAATATACGGCGGTATATTCCGTTTTCAAGCTTCATAAGCTCGTCGTGAGTTCCGCATTCTGCTATCCTGCCGTGGTCAAGCACCACTATCCGGTCGGCGCTCATAAGCGTCGCGGTGCGGTGCGAGATAAGGAATACTGTCGAGCCGCCCAGCTTTTCTGACAGCGCGGCGCGTATTTTTGCGTCGGTTTCGGCGTCGACGGCGGACAGGGAATCGTCAAATATCATTATGGGCGCTTTTTCGGTCAGCATGCGCGCGATAGCCGTGCGCTGTTTCTGACCGCCCGAAAGGGTCACGCCGCGCTCGCCGACAAAGGTGTCATATCCCTCGGAGAATCCTGAAACGGTATCGTCAAGGCAGGCAACGCGCGCCGCCTCGCGTATATCCTCCATGCTTATGCCTTCGTTTGCCATAGCGATATTGTCTGCTATCGAGCGTGAGAAAAGGTACGGCTCCTGAAGCACTATTCCTATGTTGCGGCGCAGATACGACGCGCGGATATCTGCAATGTTTACGCCGCCTATTGTGATCCGTCCGCCGCTTCCGTCCTCCGGAAGCTCATAAAGCCTGCCAAGCAGGTGAACAAGGGTGGATTTGCCCGAGCCTGTTCCGCCGAGGATGCCCACTGTGCTTCCGGCAGGAACGGTAAGGGAAATGTGAGAGAGCAGCTCGGGACAGCCGTCGTAGGCAAAGCTTACGTCGTCAAACACGATATCCTGCCTCATGTCAGGCTCGCAGGCGTCGGGACGGTCATGCTCCGGCTCGGAGTTGAGTATATAGCCAAGACGACCGATGGAGATCCCCGCCTTGCTCATCTCGGATATCATTCTGCCAAGCCTGCGCATCGGCCACGCAAGCATCGAGTTGTAGGTGACAAAGGCGATAAATGAGCCGGCGCTCAGTCTGCCGTCAAGGCAGGCAAATACGCCAAGCGCAATGATAAGCATTACCTGAAGCCCGGAGATGAAGTCGCCCATCCCCCAGAAAGCCGAGAGATATTTTGAAAGTCTGAGCGACAGAGAGACATATTTTTTGTTCTGCGCGGCAAACCGGTCGCGCTCGTATTTTTCCCTGCCGAAGGCACGCACCACGCGCACTCCGGTAAGGTTCTCCTGTGCCACGGAGGACAGCGCACCCTCCGCCTCGTCGCATTCCTTGAAGCTCTCGCCTATCTTTCTGCCGAAAACGGCGGAGTATATCAGAATGACGGGCAGGGACACCGTTGCCGCAACGGCAAGCTTTACGTCCATGCTGTACATCGCCGTGAGCGACAGCCCGACGCGTATGATTATCATGATGATAGAGACAAGCTGCTCCGAGAGGAAGTTCTTTACCATATCCACGTCAGAGGTGCAGCGCTGAATGATGTCTCCGGTCTTGTTTTTCATATGCCACGCAAATGGCAGGCGCTGGATCTTTTCGTAAAGCATATTGCGCATATGCTCGACCAGCGTTTCGGCTGCCTTGGTGTTGAGGATGCGCTGCAGATAGCGGCAGATGGCGGAGAAAAACGCTATTACGATTATTGCAATTGCGATTATGGCAAGATTGGCGCGTATGGCGTCAGCTCCGCCCAGCGCGTCAACGATAACACGGGCATATGCGGGCAGGCTTGAGGGCTCTCCGCCTATTACCGAGTCCACGGTAAACCGGATAAGCTGAGGGTTCAATATGTCTGTTCCGGTCACGGCGAGGGAAGCGATGATCCCGGCGAGAAAATACAGCTTCGAACCGCGCATAAATTCCCAAAGCAGCTTGCCCGTCCCCGCCTCGCGGCGGATAGCGCTGTCCTTGGGAGCTTTCTTTGTTTTCTTATTCATAAGTACACCGAATATTTTTTTATAATGATTGATAAAATTGAACAAATAAGATTATATCACAAGCCACTGTATATGTCAATCAACCGGGGGTTTATTTAGTGACCTTTGCGCGTCAATGTTGCGGTGGAAAATGCACAAAAAGTATTTACAAACGCAAAAAGATATAGTATAATTTTTTATAGCGGTGTGACATCCGAATGATGAGATGCGACCGAAATAAAAATCAGACAACCGGAGGCAATTACAATGATGAAATTTACACGGATAACGGCGGCTTTGATGCTTGTGGCGGTACTGCTTGTCTCATCTGTCGCTTGCGCTAAGACCGGCAGCGGAGAGACTACTACCACCGAAGCTCCCGCAATTGCCGATACCGTGACGGAAACACCTGAGGATACCGCCGAAAAGCTCTCGATTCCCGACAGCCTTGACTGCGGCGGCGAAACGATGGGAGTGCTTTACTGGTCCGACGTTGAGAATACCGAATTTTTCATTGAAAGCGAGGGCGAGGTGCTTGACAAGACCGAGGAAGCGATAAAACGCCGCAACGCTGCGCTTGAGGACAGAATGAAGGTAAAGCTGGAGTTCATACCGCAGGAGGGACGCAACTCCAAGCTGAAGGACTATGTCAACTATGTAAGCGCCAGCCTTTCAACCTCCGACCACGCATTTGATATTATGGCGGCATACAGCCAGACGATGGCAAACGCCGCTTATAACGGCTTTTGCTATGACCTTGCGACTACCGAGTATCTTGACCTTGAAAAGCCGTGGTGGCCTGCGCTGCTGACCAAGGAAGCCACGGTAAACGGCAGGCTTTACTTCGTGTCGGGCGATATTTCCACCAACCTGCTTTACATGATGTACACGGTGTTCTTCAATAAGGAGCTGCTCGGAACGCGGGCAGACCTTAAATCTCCGTATGACATGATAGCTGCCAACGAGTGGACGGTCGACAATATGTTCGCTATGTCCTCCGACTTTTACCGCGATCTTGACGCGAGCCAGAATAAATCCGACGGAGATCAGTTCGGGTTTGTCCTGCCGGAGCTTTCAATTGACGCGCTGTTTTACGGCTCGAACCTCCGCACGACCGACAAGAACGAGGACGGGACGCTTGTAGTCTCGGAAACATATTTCAGCGAAAAGGCGCAGAGCCTGCTTGAAAAGCTATTCAAGGTCTTTTACGATTCGGACGACGGAATGTGGAAAGGTGGTACCAACATTTTCACAGCCGGACGCGCTCTCTTTTACTGCGACCGTGCGGTCACGGCGGTCAAGAAGTTCGGAGACGTTACCTTTGAATACGGCGTAGTACCCGCTCCGAAGTGGGATTCCGAGCAGGATGCTTATTACACCTGCGCCGGCAACCCCTTCACGCTTTACGGGATAATTGCAAATTCCGAGCGCGCCGACCTTTCCTCTGCCGTGCTTGAATGCTGGGCATACGAGGCGTACAATTACACAACTCCGGCGATCTTTGAGGTGACGATGAAGATACGCTTTGCCAAGGACAGCGATACCGCTGTGATGTATGACATGATACGCGACGGCGTTACCTTTGACCTTGGGCGCATCTACGGCATCACGATGAACGACCTGACGCAGACGCTTTATCGCAAGGCGATGGATAACCGTACCGTGTGGAGCTCGCGTAAGGCTGCAAACTCAAAAATGCTGAGTAAATATCTTGAGGGCGTCAATGACGCATATACAAGGTGATAGCGGCGTAAGCTGAGAAAGCCTCTATACCGCCGCTCCGGCAATGCAAAGCAGTGCCGGAGCGGCTTTTTGCATGGCGCGAAGGCAATATCCGCAAAACGCCGGGCGGTCGGCGGGGAAGATAAGAAATTCGTTTTCGTCGGCGGCTTGAAGCGCGCGTTCGGATGCGGAGCGCGCAATTTTCTCCGCCTTTTGCAGGTAATTGCCGTCGGAATATACTGCCGCGTAAAAACGACTCAGCAGAGCCGCGCGCGCGCCCGGCTTTGAAAGCTCCTCAGCCTTGATCCCCGCCGTTCCGATAAGAAGCAGGGCTTCAAGCGCGGCAAGCATTATCGGGTAAATAGCGCGGCGGCTGTTTGGGGCATAAAATTCCCCGGCGCGGAAAAGAAAATACGGGTCGAGAGCCGAGCAGAACAGGCTTTCAAAGTAAAGCCGGCGGGTGTATCCTTCTATGTATTCGATACCGAGTAAGCCCTCGGGCGGCAGGACAAGGGGATAGTCGCAGCCTATCTTCCGCTCATGCGCGGAAAATACCGGATCGTAAATGCGGAAAAAGCCTCTCAGCGCGCCCTCAAGCGTCAGTACATACGTTTCGTTGTCGGTGGCAAGGCGGTATTTCATTGACCTGCCAAGATAAAAGCAGGAGCGCTGGAGCTTTCTCTCGATCATGCGTCTGCCGCTGCGGCGCGAGGCGTCAGGTCCGCCGCTCATCAGGGTGTTCAGCGCTTTGCGGGGCGAGGAGATATTGGCAATATCAAGACCGATAGTGTAGGCGAGCGACTCATACATCACCTGTACCGCTTCGGTAGGAAGCGAGCCGCTGCGTCCCCCGGTGCGGCGGCGGCACAGGTCGGCGGTAAGTCCGTACATGGCGGTTCCGAGTCGCGAGAGGTCTGCGTCTGTAATGATACCGTTTTCCGCTCCCCAACGCAGAAGGTACTTAAGCCGTCCGTCGGCACCCAAAAAGGTGCCGGAGCTGTCAGAAAAGCTGTCTTTGAGGCATAAATCCGTCATCGTCGTCTCCTTCATCGTAATCAAAGCCGACGTCGTCCGGCGCGTCATCCTCCGGCGCGGTGGACGGAACGTATCCCGATCTTACCCGCCGCGCCATCCGCTCAAGCTCCCGCCCTTCAAGCAGCTCAAGCGAGCCGTGACAGCTTCCGTCAAAGGCGTCGCGCATTATTTCGGTAAGCTCAACATCGCCGAGGCGCTCATATGTCTCGGATTTGAAGCGGTAAAAAATATCGCAAAGCCGCGCAAGCGTTTCGCACCACTCGCGCTGATTTACATAAGGCGAGGTGGCAAAGGTGCGCGCCAGCATGGGCAGGGCGCTGCTTCCGAACTCAAATCGGCGGTTGTCGGCAAGCGCCCGGGTGCCTGCTTCGGCAAGAGAACGCGCTTCCTCTGCGGTCAGCGTCAAGCCGTGTTCCCGCGTCTCGCAGTTGAGCGCCAGCAGCTCCGAGGCGGTTTCGGCTTCTTTGATGCTTACGGCGTTATGCTTCAGAAAAAAGAACGGATCGACAGGGAGCGCGGCGGGGCGTGATGCATCGGATGAGGATGGCTGAGACGAGCCGGGTATACCGGCTTTTTTCCAAGACGCGGCAGGAGCTTTGCGCTCTTGATCTTTTTGCTGCATATTTTGCCTCCTTAAATGTGAATAAAATGTAAATTCAAAAGAAAACGACCGAAACCCCTTGACAGGACGCGCTTTTTGTGATATGATAATATCGTAAAATGGATATGTGTTTGTAAAATGCGGTCAAATGGGTCAACTACCATTGTACCGCGATTTTTTGTATTGAATGTTAAATGAATGTAAATAAAAAAATGCAGGTGCGAGCATTGCTCGTCCGCAGACGGCAAATGGCAGCCAATACGGAAATGGGTATGGTTTGAGATACAACCGTCAAACACACGGTAAAACGCGGTCTTTTGTTATGTTGTTTATTTGACCGAACAGACTATTGTGCGACATGACTCTGTCCTCCTCATCCTCTTCTCACGCTGGAGAAGGCTTTTTGTGCCTGCAAATTATTATGTGCAGTTTTCTAAACTGAAGTCTAATAGTGTCTTCACTTGTATCAGATGAAGAATGGATTCAGTCAGCCATCGACAGCGGGGGAAAAGGATGAGGAGGACAACACAATGATGTACAATAGTCTGTTTGGGCTGATACCCGACAGAAAAAACTGCCGTCAGCATAAGCGCTTACGGCAGTTTTTCATGTGTTCAGTTACTTTCGTATGTTATCCCGATCACATACGGGTGCGGGTCGCGGGTCACAGCTCCTCGACGGAGGTCACTCCGGGAACCTCAGAGATAAAGGTCATCACATTTTCATGCGGGATCTTCTTTTTAAATTGCAGGGCAAGGATTGCGCTCGGGCGCATTCCCTGCGACGGTCTTGATTTGGTTATCTCAACATCAACTATTGTCATATTGTGCTTTTTCACTTCGTCAACGATCGCGTTGAGGTTTTCGATCTCCGAAAATTCAACGTAAATATTCATCGAGCGCGCGGTGGAAATGATGAAGTATTCAAGCTTTGAGAGAATTATCTCAGAGAAGAGCACAAGCGCTACTGCGATCAGCGCAGCCTCATAATACCCCGTGCCTATTGCAAGCCCGATTATTGCCGACGACCAAAGACCTGCGGCGGTGGTAAGTCCCTTTACCTGACGGCGTGAGGTGACGATTATTGCTCCCGCACCGATAAAGCCCATTCCGGCTATGACCTGCGCGCCGAGTCGGGCCGGGTCGGTGTAAAGGCCGCGCGCGAGAAGATACTGACCGGTAAGTGTGGTCAGCGTTGCGCCGATGCAGATAAGAGTATGTGTGCGGAAACCGGCGGAACGGCGCTTGCTTTCGCGCTCAAGCCCGATAAGTCCGCCGCAAAGAACGGCAAGAAACAGCCTTACCGCAACTCCTATGATATCTGTCCCTTTTATTACCTGTATAAATTCAGACATATTAACAGCCCCCTTCTGTATTTACGGCTCTTCTACCGAAATTACTCCGTCGATTTCTGCGATGGAGGTGATGATCTCCGCGTGCGGACGACGGCGCGGCAGCTTCATTTCAATAATTACGCTGGGGGATTCTATCCTGAGGTCGCGTACGTTGGTTATCTCAACGTCGAATATCTTTATGTTCATGCTGCGCAGTGAATCCAGCACTCCCGGAATTGCACCGACCTCGGTCATCGTTACGTTTATGTTCATATTCTTGGTGCGCGACGTAAGCAGCTTTTCAACATAGTTGAGAACCGTTATTGTAATGAATATTGTAAAGCAGGCAAGCAGTGCGCACTCGTAGTACCCTGCACCTATGGCAAGTCCCATGCAGGCGGAAGCCCAAAGACCTGCGGCGGTGGTAAGTCCCTTTACCTGCTGACTGCCCGTGACAACTATCGTGCCTGCGCCCAGAAAGCCGATGCCGTTGATGACCTGCGCGCCGAGACGTGATACGTCGGTGGTCTGACCCAATGTTACCGCGACATACTGGCTGATGCTCATTGCAAGAGCCGCGCCCATGCAGACGAGGATATGTGTGCGGAAGCCCGCCGGACGACGCCGGCGTCCTCTTTCAAGACCGATGATTCCGCCGAACAGCATTGCCAGGAAAAGGCGAAAAGCAGTGGCGGCGAGATTTGCTCCGCGCAGGTATTCAAGCGCGGAAGACAGCCATTCCATTTTTACAGCATTCCTTTCATCCGATGCGTATTTACACCGTTGTCTCCCCGGATATATCCGGGCATTCAATTGATAGATATATAATTATATCACAGGATCGCGGCATTTTCAATAGCTGATTTTGCAATTGCACGGGAGTTACGGTCATTTTGCAGTAATCGGGAAAGAAAAAAACGCACGTGATGAGTAAATTTTGTCAAAGCGCTTGATTTTGACGGCGCTTGGCATTATAATTATAATATCGAGACCACAGACCGGAAATACGGTTCCGGAGAAAAGGAAAAGATATGATGGAAAGAATTTTACCTCCCGGACTGCGCCGCGGAGATACGATAGGCATAGTTTCCCCGTGCCATATTGTGAAGCCGGGTGGAGAGACGCGGGTCGTAAGCGTGCTTGAGCGACTGGGTTTCAAAGTAAAGCTCGGCAGAAATCTGTTTGCCGATTCATGGGGTTTTTCGGCGTCGGACGCCGAGCGCGCCGACGACATAAACGAGATGGCGGCTGACCCGGAGGTCAGGATGGTGCTTTTCGGAGGCGGCGAGGGTGCGCCTGCGGTGCTTCCGTTGCTGGATTATGAGACGATACGTAAAAATCCCAAGATATATACCAGCTACAGCGACGGCACGACCATACTTGAGGCAATATACGCCATGACGGGGCTTGTCACCTATTACGGGCAGTCCACCGCGGTATTTTCGGATATGCGGTATTATAACTATCTGCAATTCGAGGAGAATTTCATTAACGGAGAGCCGCGCTTTTTCAGCTCCGACTCCTGCTGGAAAAGCATACGTCCGGGGGTGGGCGAGGGCTTACTCATCGGCGGATATTCCCGCAACTTTGCCATGATGTTCGGCTGCAACACCTTTTCATGGGATCCCTGCGAGGATTATATACTGTTTATTGAGGACCACGAAAAGTTTTCGCGCCTTGACGCGTACAGCGCGTATATGACGACGATATGGCAGAACGACTTCATGAAGCGGGTGCGCGGGCTTATCGTCGGCTGCTATGACGGCAGCGGAGAGCCGCCCGAGGCGCTTGCGTCATGGCTGGGGCTGCTTGGTGACAGATTCGGGATACCTGTCGTGTACACCGACGACTTCGGACACGGCTCACGCCATGCCGTACTGCCCATCGGAGTACGCGCGCGGCTTGACGGCGGCGCGGCAAGTCTTGAATTTCTTGAAAGAACGGTAGGTCCGGCGCAGCAATAAGCACGCCGGAGCATAAAAACACCGCGGACACTTGACAGTTGTCGCCGTGTGTGTTAAAATATTAATAATTACAATCCGATACTTTATATTATTATTGTTATGAGGTTTATATGGAACGCACTTACATCAGCGAGGTAACTCCCGGCAGCAGGGTTAAAATTCAGGGATTTGTTGAAAATCTGCGCAACAAGCGCACAATGGCTTTTCTGGTCATACGCGATATCACCGGAAAGATACAGGTGACGCTGGAGAAGGAAAAAAGCGCCGAAATGTCGGCTGAGGTCGACAGACTCACCCTTGACTCGGTGGTCACGATCGAGGGCGAGGCGGTCGCAAACGACTATGTAAAGCTCGGCGGGATCGAGATCATTCCCTCCTCTATACGCATCGAGTCGATAGCGGATGCTCTGCCCATCAAGCCCGACTCCGCGATAGACTCCCGGCTTGATTACCGCTGGGTCGATCTGCGCACCGAGCGCAACACGCTTATCTTCAAGCTCCAGACAGACATGGTAGCGGCAATGCGTCAGTTTCTGCTCGACCGCCATTTTCTTGAGTTCCACTCACCCAAGATCATCGGTGCGGCAAGCGAAAGCGGAGCGGAGGTCTTCAAGCTCAGCTACTTTGACCGCGACGCGTATCTTGCGCAGTCGCCTCAGTTCTATAAGCAGATGGCTATGGCGGCGGGCTTTGAGCGCGTTTTCGAGGTGGCGCCTGTTTTCCGTGCCGAAAAGTCGCACACCAGCAAGCACGCGACTGAATTTACCGGCTTTGACCTTGAGTTTTCGTATATTGACTCCTTCCGCGACGTTATGAAGTTCGAGGAGGATATGATAACGGATATGATGGAAAAGGTCGTGCCGAAGTACGCCGACGATATCAAGCGTCTTTTCGGTCTTGACACTGTTGTTCCCGTCAAGCCCTTCCCGGTAATGAGTGTTGCCGATATCTACCGCGAGCTTGAAGCAAGATACGGTTATACCGCTCCCGAATCCGAAAAGGGCGACCTCACCACCGACGCCGAGCGCCTTACCTACCGTCTGGCGCAGGAGATGTTCGGACATGAGTTTTTGTTCGTAACCGATTTTGCCGCCGACAAGCGCCCCTTCTATCATATGCGGAAGGACGGCGTGCCGCAGGGCTATGATCTTATCTGGCGCGGCGTTGAAATAACCTCCGGCGCACAGCGCGAGCACCGCTATGCCGAGCTTTGTGCCAACGCCGCCGAAAAGGGACTTGTTGAAGATGTTAAATTCTACACCGAGTTCTTCCGCTACGGCTGCCCGCCTCACGGAGGCTTTGGCGTTGGCGTTGACAGACTTACAATGCTCTTCCTCGGCATCTCCATCAAGGAGGCGCAGTTCCTCTTCCGCGGTCCCGACAGACTTACCCCGTAAAAAAACAGTACCCTGCCTTTGCGCGCGAGGGCGCAGAGGTTTATATAACCAAAAAATTATATTTTCAGGAGGAAATCACTGTTATGAAACGAATCTTTGCCTGTGTTCTTGTGTGTCTGATGCTCCTTTCGGCGATGTGCGTCGGCGCATCTGCCGCCGATGATATCTGGAAGGATATCAAGTTCAGCATCCTTACTCAGACAGCGAGCGGCTACAACTTCGGCGACGACGATATCGGCGGCAGTCTTGGCCACGGACAGTACAATATGCGCGGCTTTGCGGTTGCAGCAGACGGCTCATATGTTTTCGGCGGATACCTCAATCCGGGCGGAACCTCCGCTGTTGAGATGTTTGACGCCAAGACCGGCAGACTTGCCGGAACTTACGTTCACGTTGAAAAAGACGGTGCTTCGATCTCTTATCCTAAAGGAATGGCGACAGACGACCGCGGATATCTCTATGTCGGTCTTGCCAGCCGTTCAAACAAGTCGTTTGCTTCCTTTGCCGTAGTAAAGTACGACGAAAAGGGCAGCGACGGTTGGCTCAAGGAAGTATACCGTGAGGTATTTATCGAGACCGATGACTCCACCAAGACCGGTATCAACGGCGTTGCCGTGCGCGAGCTGGCGGGCAGATACTATATGTACATAATCGTGAACTATGACGTTGACTACCTTTACAGATTTGATGTTACCGATCCTGCCGCTCCGGTGCTTGATACCACCTTCGGCGACGGCGGACGTGTAAATCTCCAGTCCTCCCCCTACAAGCTGAAAGAGGGCAACTATCTTGACGTTGACGTTGACGGTACCATTTACATGGGCTTTGTCAGCGATTCCGATTCCGGTCTCATGGTCCTTTCCGAGGACGGCAAGAAGGTGCTGAACACCGTATCGCAGAACAAGGGCTATGCCGTGACCGTGTGGGAAGGCTACGTTATCGTGACCAGCCAGTCAAGCCCCACCTGCATCTGCGTGTACGATAAAGCCTCTCTTGCGCTTATTGAGACCATCAAGCTGACTGCGGATAACGTGAATGTGAGCTGCGATTCATTTTTCTTTGACGGTGTGAACTCACTTGTCGGAGTCAGAGTTGTAAACGACGTGCTTTATGTCGGCGATCAGGGCTCGGGAAACACCGGTGTTGACCAGATATTCATGGCTCCTCTGACTGTGGTCGGACAGCCGATAGTTGACGCTTTTGTTGCCGGTATCTCCGAAAGACTCAAGAAGGTTGAGACCACCGCTCCCGAAACCACAAAAGCTCCCGTCACCACCGCGGCGGTAACCGAGGCGAAGCCTCAGCAGACCGAGCCTGCCACAAATGCACCTGAGGTCACGGATGCTCCCGCAACGTCTGCCGAGACGACAGAGCCTGCCGGAAAATCCGGATGCGGTTCATCGGCAGCGATCGGAGCCGTGGCACTTGTAGCTCTGCTTGGCAGCGCGATCGTTATTAAAAGAAAATAATCATTAATTCAGAGTGCCCCGGCGTAATGGTCGGGTGTTCATAAGACAGTAAGATATCGAAGGCATGAAAGCCGCCATTCGTGCGGAGGACATTGCAGGAGGGTGTGTTGTCCCGGTAAGCAGTCTGCCGCCGAGGGAGCCTGTGCGAGCTGTTATCTGAATGAAAGAAAATGCCCGGGCAGAGAAAAATATGTTCGGGCATTTTCGTATTCGCGGCAGAAAGATCCACGATCCTGCGATAGAACAGTAAACGTGCAACAAATGGGAATTTGCGCGGCGACAGTTCAACATGAAAAGGTACTTCTGCAATTACCTGCGGATAAACTCCGGCTTACAGGCGTGCTGAGCCATCGAAAAACCTTTGGGAGCGAAAGGGCGCGCTTCTGTACTCATATAATGAAAAAAACAGATCTGCACGCAAGTGCTGAATGATCTTTTGAGGAGGGATAAACATAACATGGAATCAAAATTTAACGGCGGACTTCTCGGTCTTATCGGGGTGAATCTGGTACAGTTCCTAATAACTCTGATCACGCTCGGCATCGGCGCTCCATGGGCGGTGTGCTTTAAGGAGCGCTGGATCGCGTCGCACACCGTGCTTGACGGAAAACAGCTCACCTTTGACGGCACGGGCGGTCAGCTTTTCGGAACATATATCAAATGGATGCTGCTTACCATCATCACAATAGGTATTTATTCCTTCTGGCTCAATATCAATATGAAAAAATGGGTGGTCAAGCACACCCACTTCAAAGCCTGAAATATGCGGCGATACCGGCGCACTTTTGTGCGCCGGTATCGCCGGTTTGTATGCAAATTCTATTTTTGTGAGTCATTGCAATTCATCTGTGCGGTTGTAAAATTTCCCCGGAGCACAATTTGATTGAATGAAATTCTAAACTCATACATCAATGCAGTCTGTGAATAATAAAGCCGCCCAAAAACAATATTCCACGGTTTTTAACAATTGATTATGTACAGCTTTATGCTGCTCTCCGCATTCGTCAGTCTACGGCTGCCACCTTCTCCAGTGTGAGAAGAGGA
>DPGK01000015.1:4788-4939 GCA_003523225.1 Clostridiales bacterium | reverse complement strand
CCCTACCTGTTTTAATCATCGCCATTAAAAGAAGCGTTTTTTTAGTGGGTTAGGCATTTCACCATAAATTATACGCACAAACTATACCCGCCCTATGTCGTAAAACAATATGAGACAATACAAAATGATCCCCCCAGCTGCCGCGCGAGGC
>DPGK01000015.1:0-4609 GCA_003523225.1 Clostridiales bacterium | reverse complement strand
CCCCCCAGCTGCCGCGCGAGGCGCGGCAGCTGGGGGGATTTAAGTATGTTATAATGTTTCAGTATGTTTCAGCGGCGTTTCAGGCAATTTTGTCGAACTGTTCGACGAATTTCTTAAGGTAAACGTTAAGCTGTATCTTCTTCTTGGCGTACTCGGTGGCGTAGGAGGTATTGTTTGTAAGCACGTCGCGGAAGAGGCGGAAGGTGATCGTATCGAGCGAGGAGCAGAAGATCCTTCCCACGTCAAAGCTGACGCCGTCGTGGACGATATCGAACATACGTGCGGCGATGGGGTCATCGACGTATCTTATCTTCATCGAGACTTCAAAGAGCGCGGGGGTCACGGTGCGGTAGCTCTCGGAGGCGAGAGCCTCAAGCAGGTATGCCGCCGCCTCGGCGTGGCGAGAGCCGGAGGAGATCGCATACAGCGTGTAGGGGAAGCCGAGGCAGGTGGCGTATTCCTCCTGCGTCTCGTCATATTTGGGCATCGGGACTATACCAAAGCCCATATCGGTATCGCTGAGGAACTGGCTTGCATAGCGGGCGCGGTTGACAGAGAAGAGTGCGCGTCCGTCGCGGAACAGCTCCTGACCCTTGGAGGCAGTGCACTGACCGTTGTTGAGAAATTCCGCCATTTTGGTTGCGGTGTTCTGCGCGCGCTCGCTGCCGAACAGGTCGGAAATTATGAGCGAGCCGTCCTCTGCACGGTCAAGCGTGCGAAGACCTGCGCCGTAGAAGAAGGGATCGTAGTGTACGTTCGAGCTTGTGGCAAGTCCGTAGATCTTGTTGTCGTCGTCAAGGTCGTTTGCAATGACAGCCGCCATCTCGATCATCTTATCAATTGTCCATGTTCCTTTGTCAACGCAGTCGTAGGGGCTTTCAATGCCGTTGTCGGTGACTATCGGCTTTGAGAAATACATGACATACATCATGTAAAGCATATTTGTGGAGATGTCTCCCGAGGCAAAGTAGAGCTTGTTGTTGATAACGGCTTCGCTTGTCAGCTTTTTGGGCCACCAGGGCTTTTCAAAGTTGATCACCGAATAGTCGTAGAGGTTGGCGCAGTATCCGCTGTAGGCGCAGTTGGCTACCGACATTGAATATGCGGCGTAAATGTCATAGCTGTTTGATCCGGAAAAATCGGCGTACACCGTTTTTTCAAAGTTTGAGCGGTTGTTGTAGTTACCGGGGGTGGGGACAAAGTCAATTTCAACGCCGAGGCGTGCCAGAACCTTTGCGTTGCGGTTCTTTATGGCGTATTCGACCGAATCCGAGCCTTCGTCCTCAACGAAGAACTCAACGTTTTCAAAGTCCTCCCAGTAAAGCATGGTGACTGTTTCGTTCAGGTTAAGCTGAGCGGGCAGATCGTCGGGCTCAAAAAGTGACGCGGTGGTTTCGTCGGGTGTGGCTGTAACCTCCCCTGAGGATGTGGTCTCGGCGGGCGTTTTACCGTTGTTGGCGCAGGCGGTGGCGGAAAGTGCGAAAACCAGAATGAGAAGCAGGGCAGTTACCCGTGAGACTATCTGACGGGCGGAAGACGCAGTTGATGTTTTCATTGCGGTTACTCCTTATTGCTTTTTGTGTGCTGCAGTTATTGCGAAGACATTGCGTCGATTATTGACTGAAGATTTTTCTGATAAGGACCGGAGTATTCTCTGTACTGTGACGCCCAGCTGGTCGAGCCGGAGGTCAGGGTGTTACGGTAGAGCAGAATGGGGTTGCTTATAAAGTTCTCGGAGAAGATATATCCGAAGTCAAACATTACGTTGCGGCGGATAATATCATAGATCTGACCTGACTTTGTGTCGGAGGAGTACTTGTACTTCAGCATGACCTCAAAATACTTGGGGGCTACCTCTGTGTACGCCTCGTATGCCATACATTCGATAATGGCGGCGGACATATCAAAGTCGCGCACTGTCTTGGGGATGCAGAAGGAGTCGTGGGTGTTTGAGATATAGGTGATATATGTATCCTGCTCTGAATCAAATTTCGGGGTGGGAAGCACGCCGAATTCAAAGTCGAGGTTTTTGTCGACAATGGCTATGGGCGTGTCATAGAAAAGCACCTGCGCATTGATGAACATTTCGTACATCTTGTCGTCAGACATATAGACATATTCGTCGCCGAACAGGAGCTTGTTCATACGCTCAAGCACGGTCTGAACCTTTTCGTCGCCCAGCGTCATGACAAAATTGCCCTCGCTGTCCTTGCCGACGATGGTAAGGCCCGAGCCGTGGAAGAAAGCGTCGAGTCTGGGCTTATCGACTGCGGCAAAGCCGTAAAGGTCGCCGTAATCCTTGACGTTGTTGTTGTTGAGGTCCTTGTATACGCCCTGGATGCACTCCTCCATCTTGTCTATTGTCCATTCGCCGTTGAGGGCGTAGCTGTAAAGAGTGTCGGCGGGCATATTGTATTCGTCGGCGATGTCCTTGCGGAACATGATGCAAGCCATGTTACGGATAGAGCCGTAGGAGGAGTTGTCAACGCAGAAGAATACGCGGTCATTGAAGCTGATGGTATCAATAAGTCTGTCAGGCCACCACGGCTTGGTAAAGTCTATGTAATCGGACTCGTTTATATCCATAAGCAGTCCTCTTACAGCCATGGTCGGCGGGTTGAGGTTGTAGGCAACGACCAGATCGTACTCCGAGCCGTTCTGGACGGCTGCCTCCACCTTGCTTATAAAGGAGGCGCGGTTGGCCCAGTTGCCCGGCTCTTCAATAAATTCGAGCTTAACGCCGAGTCTGCTTTCGACCTTGCGCAGACGGGTGTTGAGAGCGTCGGGGAGAAGTCCCTCGCTGCCGTCTATGGTCATGGTCTGTTTCATCTGTTCCTTGCACATGAGGATCGTGACGGTAGTGTCGCCATAGTTCAGTGTTTCGGGAATGTTGGGGGTGACGGCGGTGGACTCCGGCGTGGCAGTGGTGTCGGGAAGATCGGTTGATGCGGTCGTGGTTTCTCCGCCATTCTGATTCTGAACGCAGGAGGCAAGTCCCATTGCGGACAGAAGCATAAGCAGAGCAAGCAGTACAGAGGTCAATCTTGCTTTCATGATCGGGGTTCCTTTCTTTGCGCTTTTGTGGTGTGATAAATGATTTTATAATTTTTATCGTCATATATATTTTATCATGTTATATTTTATCATGTAACACTCAGGTTGTCAAGTGAATTTGCATTGATCCGACCCCCAAAATGGAGGTCGGATCAATTGTTTATTCTGTTTATTCAGCCTTTTCGGGTACCGTTTGCGATGCGCGCTTTTTTCTCAGGTCAAACAGGGACATGACTCCGGGGGTGTACTCCCGGCAGAGAATGTGTATCAGTAGCTCCTCCGCCGAGGCGAGAAATCCTATGGCGCAGACGGCAAAGCAGTAGACGGTGCCGAAGTTGCCGCCGATGAAATAGGGTATCATAAATACCCCAAAGCCCGTCAGCTTGTTGAGCAGGGTGTGAAGTGAGGCAAAACGGCGGTATTTTACTGCTGCGGTGATATAGGACGCCGCCCTCATCAGCAGCACGATCGCCACAAGCAGCCATATCACGCGCGGCAGACGCTCCCAAAGCACAGGGAAGATGCGCAGCAGCATTACGGCGTAAAACAAAAGGTCGGCAATGCTGTCAAGCCTTGCGCCGAAATCACTTTCGCTGTGCCGCGCGCGTGCAATGGTTCCGTCAAGCACATCGCTCACCCCGCAAAGAGTGTAGATTATAAAGAAAGCCTGAGTGAGCGGCGGCATGAATATCATACATACCGCGCCTGCAATGCGCAGGGCGGTAAGCAGATTAGGCAGCGTCAGAAGTTTTTTCATTTGCTCCTCCCAACGGAAAATATCCGTACGTTTTCAAGCGGCAGGCGCGCCGTCTTTAATCGATCCCGCGTCTGTCGCCGTCCCCGGTGCAGACGTTTATTTTTATGCGGTCGCCTGCCCAGCGCTTCAGGTCGCCCATGATGTCAAGCAAAGTCCGGGCGGCTTCCGGAAAACGGCTGCGCAGGGTGTCGAAGCCGACAATATCCAACATGAACGAGCCTGACGCCATGTCGGTAAGACAGTCCCAGAGCGCGTCCCAGTTCTCGCCGTAGTAATCGGGCAGTCCCAGCCCGCGTTTTATTATCTGATGTATTTCGGAATAACAGCAGACGTTTGTGAAGTCCAGTATATAAAGATCCTTTGCGTTGTCCATTTCGAAGCTTTCCTTTTAAGTATTGGGAGAGAGCCGCAAGCGCCTCGGCTTATGCGGCGCGCCGCCGGCTTTGTCGGTGCGGGTATAAAAAAGCGGCAGCACTGACAGCGATACTGGCTGCCGGCACTGCCGACTGGTCGGAGTGACTGGACTCGAACCAGCGGCCTCTTGGTCCCGAACCAAGCGCACTACCAAGCTGTGCAACACCCCGATATGTTAAATTTTCCGCAGCCGTCCGCCCATATAAACAGGCTTTCAAACTTTGACCAGTAAATTATATCACACTTTGCATGGGTTGTCAATACAAAAAAACGAAACTTTTTTTCATAGCTTCTGCGTTGAAAATTGAAACTGCAAATACTGACGGATACGCCCGCCCTACGGGAATTGGTATAGTTTGTGCGTAAGATCGGCAGAGCAAACGC
>DPGK01000011.1 GCA_003523225.1 Clostridiales bacterium | reverse complement strand
TGAATGGAGGTGATACCCTTGTGGGTTCCGGCTACCTTGAAGTCCATATCGCCGTAGAAGTCCTCAACGCCCTGAATGTCTATCATCGTCATCCATTTTTCGCCCTCGGTGATAAGACCGCAGGAGATTCCGGCGACGGGAGCCTTTATCGGCACGCCGGCGTCCATAAGGGCGAGAGTAGAACCGCAGACCGACGCCTGAGAGGTCGAGCCGTTGGAGGAAATGACCTCGGAAACCAGACGGATGGCATAGGGGAACTCCTCGGGTGAGGGAAGCACGGGAACGAGCGAACGCTCAGCCAGCGCGCCGTGGCCTATCTCACGTCTGCCGGGGCTGCGGGTCGCTTTGGCTTCACCGGTCGAGAAGCCGGGCATATTGTAGTGATGCATATATCTCTTGGAATCCTCGCTGTCAATGCCGTCAAGCATCTGCGCCTCGGCAAGAGTGCCGAGCGTCGCCATAGTGACGACCTGCGTCTGACCGCGGGTGAACATTCCCGAGCCGTGTACTCTCTTGAAGAGTCCCACCTCGGCGGCAAGAGGACGGATCTGGTTGAGTGCACGTCCGTCAACACGCTTGCCCTCAAGCAGCCAGCGGCGCACCACCTTTTTCTGCATCTTGTAGACCAGCTCGGGCATCTGAACCGGCAGGTCGGGATATTCCTCGCCGAACTTTTCAAGTATTGCGTCCTCGATCGGGACCATTCTTTCGTCGCGGACGTTCTTGTCGTCGGTGTCGAGCGCGTTCATCAGATCAGCCTCGCAGAAGGCGAAGATCTTATCGAACATATCGTGGTCAAGCTCGCAGGACGGATATGAGAATTTGGGCTTGCCGACCTCGTCGATTATTGCATTGACAAAACCGAGCAGCTCCTTGATCTCGGCATGAGCCTTCATGATGGCGTCGTACATTACGTCGTCGGCGACCTCGTTTGCGCCCGCCTCGATCATAACGACCTTGCCCATGGAAGCGGCGACCGTCAGGTCAAGATCGCTCTTGGCGCGCTGTGCCTCGGTGGGGTTGACGACCAGCTCGCCGTCAACAAGACCCATGAACACGCCGCCGATCGGTCCGTTCCACGGAATATCGGAAATGGACAGTGCGATGGACGCGCCGAGCATGGCGGTGATTTCGGGAGAACAGTCCTGATCGACCGACATAACGGTAAGGGTCAGCGCAACGTCATTGCGCAGATCCTTCGGGAAAAGGGGACGGATGGGGCGGTCAATGACGCGGGCGGTAAGGATAGCCTTTTCGCTCGGCTTGCCCTCTCTCTTGAGGTATCCGCCGGGGATCTTGCCCGCAGCGTACATTCTTTCCTCGTAGTCTACCGACAGCGGCAGAAAGTCTATGCCGTCACGGGGTTTTTCTGACGCCGTAGCGCAGCAGAGCACTGCGGTATCGCCATATCTGACAAGGCAGGAGCCGTTGGCAAGTCCCGCCATTTTTCCGACCTCTACCGAAAGGGGTCTGCCGGCGAAGGTGTAGTTGAACAGCTTCCGGTTCGGGAACTGCATGGTTGTGCTTTTGATTTCGTACATTTCGTACCTCCTGAATTTATACGTTCCCGCCCAGGTTAGCACTTAACCGCAAGCCCCCCGATATGCAGCTGTACTGCAAAGCAGATACTGCCGCTATGGAAGACCTCGCGGGGCGCACGGTTAAATGCTGTCCTTTGCGGGTTTCGTTCGCATTACCTGCCGTTTTTACGGCGTTTTTTGAAAGCAAAGGGCAAAGGGCGGAATGCCGTGTAAAAAACGCGGCATTCTTCGCTCTTCACCCTTGCATTTTCACTTTCTGATGTTGAGTCTGGCGATAATGGCGCGGTAACGCTCGATATCTACCTTCATCAGATAGTTGAGCAGATTTCTTCTGTGACCGACCATTTTCAGAAGACCGCGACGGCTGTGATGGTCGTTGTTGTTCTTCTTCAGATGCTCGGTAAGAGAGTTGATTCTGCTGGTGAGAAGGGCTATCTGTACCTCGGGCGAGCCTGTGTCGCCTTCGTGCGTAGCATACTCCTCGATGATGGCAAGCTTTTCTTCTTTGGTCATTTCATTCACCTCATGTTTTTTTATGCGCGGACTCAGCAACCGGCGGGTGAATAGCCTTGCGGTCTTATATCCGGAGACCGGGTCTGCGTCATTTTTTGTTCTGCCGGCGCAAAATTACCGACATACATTTTTATTATATCACACACCCGCGTATTTGTAAAGACCAAAATGAATTTTTTATTGTCAATTTCCGTAAACAACAAGCTCGCGGGTGTTGATATCCTGTACTGCGGTGGCGGAAATGGCTGCAGGGTCACCCTTGCCGAGTATTACGCCTATGCGTATATACTTGCCGGACGTGCCGTTCATTGAAAACAAGCAGGAGGCGTTTGCAACATTGTTGTAGCCCGGCCACAGGTCGGGAACGCTCTGTCCGATGTTAATGAGCGTTTTGTTGTCCTTTGCCATCGCCGCAGCATTGTATGACGCAGAGGGGACGAGCGTCCAGTTTACTCCGTCGTCGCTGACGTAAACGTCAGCCGCCTGCGGGAAGCCCTCAAGGTTTCCGGAGTAATATCCGATAGCGTCAAAGGTCTTTTTGGAGCCAAAGTTGAGCGTGATAAGTCCGACGTATTTTCCGGAGGCGTCCTCTTTGCCCGAAACGTCGTATTTCTTGCTGCCAAATTTGAAGTTAGCCATGTAGGACGAGCCCCAGTGTCCGTTCACCAGCGCCTGCAGCGCGGTAAAGGTCTCGCCGACCTTGGTCGAGGTCGGGATGGAGGTTGCGCCGATGAGGGACACACCGTATCCGATATCGGCAAGGTCGGCAAGCTGCGCGTCGGTAAACGAGCTGCCGCTTACCGAGGAGCATACGGCGTTCTTGTCGCCGCGTATGCCGGTAAAATTGCGCTTGCCGTCGCTGCCGTCAACGATGGTCAGCAGGGTCGAAGTAGGAGCAGAAGCAAGGTTTACGGTGTCGCCGTAAACAAGGTTGGGAGTCTCGCGTCCCACGGCGGTAACGCCGACCGAGCTCTGGCGGTCTGCCTCGGGCAGCTCCGCAAGCTCAAATACTGCGCGGTATGCCGCCTCCTGGAGATATCTTGCATCATCGGCGGAAAGTCCGGCGGTGTATTCTATGCCGACGGGAGAGCGCCCGAAGATGGTGGCGTAATGCACGCACGCGATAAGATATGATCCGGCAGGGGACGGATGCGTTTTATCAGCATTGTAAAGCTCTATCGAGGGCTTGTTTGTATAAACGTCAAGGAAGGCGGCTCCGGCATGAGAAACGGTAAAGCCCATTTCCTCGCCTATCGCGTCATATGCAGAGCGCAGAAGCGTGTGCATCTGCTCGGTCGTCCAGCCGTTCTTAGTCAGGGTAGAATGTCCCGCTTTGCGTCCCCATGTGGCGTAAAGCACCACCTTTGCGTCGGGCTGGTACTGCTTGATCTTTGCCGCCATCGCGCGCACGCCGTCATAAAAGAGAGCGGGGTCGGAGGCGGGTCTTTCCGACTGCTCCTGGATCACTATGTAATCGAATTTTGTAGTACCCTTAAGCATCGTCTCGACCTGCTGACCCATAGGGTCGGAGGCTGACGCAAACTGTGCAAGGGTGTATGCGCCCTTTGTAACACTTACCGAGCCGGCTTTCTTATATCCCGCAGATATTGCAAGGCTGCGGAAAATCACCGGCATGTCGTTGTAGTAAGTGTAGCTGTTGCCGATGAAAAGTACGTTTATCTTCTCATCAAAGGGGAGCGGCTCCTTTTCGGGCGCTTGGGTTTGCTCTTCCGTGGTCACAATAGGTTCCTCCGTTTGTGGTTCTTCTGTGGTTTGGGGTTCTTCGTTGGTTTGCGGATTATCCGTCGGTTCGGCGTCGGCAGTGGTGGTGTCTCCGCCTCCGGACGGTGTACAGCCGGCAAAGGAGCCGGCAATGCAGACGATCATGAGTCCGAGCGAAATTACCCGGGCAAGGGCTTTGATTTTTTTGCCATTTATCATGGTTTTCCTCCGTGGTGATTTCTCCTGAACAGGAGATTTAATTTGAAGCTTTATATATCAGGCATCCGGAAAAGCACCGGAATACCGTGCTTCCGGAATCATTCAAACAGCCCGGCGACAGCCAGCCATATGTCCTCCGCCACCTCAGCCTCGGGGCGCGAAGCGTCAATAACGGCAACCCGTCTTCCCCTCGCAGAAAGAAAATCAAGCGTCTCACGGTAATTGCGGTAAACGGAGCGCTGCGCCTCATCGGCGTCAAAAAGCTCCTCGGCGGTGCGGTCAGCCGCTCTCCGACGGGCAGTTTCCTCCGGCGGAACGTCAAGATAAATTATCAGGTCGGCGTCAAGCGTTTCAAAACAGGGACGGTTCAGCTCGTATATCTGCTCCATCGAAAGCCTCGGCGTGCGGTTGTACGCCATATTCGAGGGGTAGTATCTGTCGCAGACGATGTCACAACCCTCTCTGAGAAGCGGAAGCATAAAAGCTATATGCTCAAGCCTGTCGGCAACGTGAAGATACGCCAGAGTTTCCGGAAGTATCCTTACACTGCCGTAGTATGCCGATCGCGTAACGGCTCCCGCCACATTGCGAAAATCCGGCTCCCGTTCGGAAAGACACTTTCTGCCTCTTTCCGCTCCGAGCCTGCGGCACAGCCGCGCCGCCTGCGTGGTCTTTCCGCAGCCGTCTCCGCCTTCTAATACAATAAACTTTCCGCGCCCGGCGGCGCTCTGATTATGCTCTTTCATAAATATCCTCACACAGCTGCTGTCGCGCACATGGCGCGACAGCAGCAAAACTGATTTTTCAGGTGCGCACCTGATGCTTTAGCTTCGGTCAGGGCAAATATTCCTCAGCGTCTTTTTCTTCTTGCAAGGCAGAAGGCTGCGGGAAGCACAGACAAAACTCCGGCAATCGCGCCGACCGATGAGCCGCAGCCGCCCTTCTTTGCGGGAGCGTCGGTGCTGTCAGCCGCGGGTGCGGTCGTTCCGTCGGGCTGCACCGGCTGAGAAGCCTCGGGGGCGGATGTTGCCTCCGGCGCGGTGCTTGTTGCCGGCTCGGCGGTGGTCTCCGTCTTTTCGGTCTGAGTGGACGCCGGCTTTGTCTCCTCAACGTCCGCTATCGGCACGGGAGAGGGCTCGACGATATCGTTGCCCAGCTTTGACAGCGCCATTACCTCGGCGTCGGAAAGCGCGCGGTCATATATGCGCATATCGTCAAGATACCCTTCAAAGCCGGGATATTTGCCTACCTCGTAATTGTTGCCGATGGTTATTGCCGAAATATTTACCGGAACGGTGGCGGAGTACGTTGCGGTCTCCGAAAGCGTGCCGTTAAGATAAAATTTAATGGTATTGGTGTTGGTATCATAGACCAGCGTCATGAGATTCCACTTTTTCGTGTCAAGCTGCGGGGTGCGGTAATAGGTAAACGCCTTTTCCTCATAAATTCCGCCTGTGGGTGCTTTGCCGTTGCCCTTTATGCAGACCTGGCATGAGCCGGGGTAGTCGCCCCAGACGAAATTGAGATGCAGGTCTCCCACCTCCCACGACTGGGTAGTGAAGATGTAGCGGTTTTTGTCCTCAGAGGTGACGGGAAAGCTGTCGGCATAGACCCAGACCGAGAAGGTCATGGCGGAAAGGCCGAGCATCTTGTCACCGAGAGCCTGATAATCCGACATATATACGGTGTTTGAATCAAAATACGCGGCGTTGCCGACAGGACCGGGGCTTGTGTAAGCCGTTCCCATCATTTTTTCGACCGGACCGGGATTGACCTTTGAAGAATCGGCATATGTCTGCGACACGGGGTCATACTCGTCGAAGGTGTAGTGAGCGACCAGCCCGTTCTCAAGATCCGGGGCTGCGGACGCTGCAAACGCCGGCAGCGCAAGCGCGGCAGTCAGGAGCATGGCAAGAATAAAAGCAGCGGTTTTTTTCATATGTGTTGCCTCCTTTAGCAGACTGAATGACAATATGAGCTGTAAAACCGTGTTTTACAGTCCAAGCGCTTTAAGGGTATCGTCTATGCCTCTTTTAACGAGCTTTCTGACTCCGGCGATCCTTCCCGAAATTTCGGTCACACCGTTTTTGAAGCCGTTCTCAACGGTATCGCGTATGCTGCCGAAGTTGTAAACATACGCAAGCTCAAATCTGCCGTTGGCATACACCACGTTGAGCATTTCAATTGCGGCGGGGTCTTTGTTGTACTTGTAGCAAAGCGTAATGTCGTAATATGCGGGCTTTATCTTTCTGTGCGAGATGGCAGCCATATTTTCAAGCACGATGCCGAGTCTTTCAAGATCCTGAGAGCCAACCGGCACGCAAAGCGACGCCGCGCTGCAGGTAATGGGGGATATGTATTCCTTCTGATCCTCATCGTATTTCGGCGAGGTCACGATGCCGTAGGAGAAGCTCTCGTCGCGGTGCTCCTTAAGAGTACCGGTCACCTCGTACATAAACAGGGCGCGTCCCTCGGAGAAGGGAGTGTGATGGCGGTTGGAGAGCTTGGAATATCCGGTGCTTATAGGACTGCCGCAGATAGTGGTGTCATAAACCGCGCCCTAGACCTTTTTGTAAGCGTCAACAAAGCGCTCGCTCACTCCGGTGAAGTCGGAGCTGGGGATATGCTGTGAATCATACTCAAGCAGGGGCGTGTCAAAGCCCACCATCATTGAATATCCGCTGTTGGTGTGCGCCACAAGACCGTAAATGCTTGTTGATTCCGCAATATCCTTGACTCCGGAAGCATCAACGTCGCTGGACACGACCTTCATCATTTCGGTCAGCTTGTCAATTGTCCACTTGCCCTCCCCAACGAGCTTGTAAGGATCCTCCAGCCCCTCGTACTGGGAAAGCATATCCTTGTTGAAGATGGAAACATAGAAGGATTCGTGGAAGTAAAGATGAATATCCGAGAACAGCATATAGGTGGCAGGACCTATTGCCAGACTTCTGCTGGTCGTGGGATACCACCACTCCTTTTCAAGGTTCATACCCGGAATGGTGTTGAAATCCACAAGTCGGTTTTCGGCTATCAGCTTGACGTTGCTGGTGCTGATGTCAAAGAAGAAGTCGTAAACATTGCTCTGCGTATCCTGGTCGTTGCGGATGGCGGAAAGCACGTTGGTGTTCGATTCGATGACCAGCTTTACGCCTATCTGAGACTCAAGTATCTTGTTTCTCTCGGTAACGGCATCGGATATCGTGTCGCCGTACTGCTCGGACGATTCAAGAGTGGTAAGCGCCCATGAGTTTACGTTGTTGAGTATGCGGATCTCCGCGCCCCCGAAGCTGCCACCCGGCACGTCGCTGTAAATATCGCTGGTGGTTTCGGGCAGATCGACCGTCGCAGTACCCGGGTCTTCGGTGGTGATCTCTCCGTTCGTCTGATCTGCGCAGGAGCAAAGCGCGCCTGCAAGCATGAGAAGTGCGAGAAGTATCGCCCCCAGCCTTACGGCAGGGCGGTTTCTGAGGATGCGAGCTGTTTCGTCTTTCATGAGGGTTCCTCCTTATTTAATTTAAGCGCATTTCATCGGACGTGCATGACCGTGTCCGGGAGTAAGAACAAATATCTACTCATAGTTATTATAGCATAAAAAAACATTCGAATCAAGGCTTTGGATTGTTATTTATCTCAATAAATGTTTATCGTAAATTCTCAAAGTAAATGCTCCCCACATGAAAAGGCGGAGATCGAAAAACCATACTCTCTTCCGCGATATTGTCAAGCCCGGAGCTTCATTCGATGATTTCACGCAAGATACCGTTGATCTTATCTTTTTCCATGTAAACGCCGCAAAAAGAAAGCAGTTCAACGGCAAAAGTGCCTATGATATGTTTTCATTTTACTATTACGACTCCATAGCTTATGCTTTCGGAATTTCTTTCATTCCTGCAAATGAAGTCATACGGTCTCCGAAACTGTTGACAAAATCCTTCTAAAAGTAAACGCAACCATAGTTGCATTCAGTCTAAGAAATTTTCTTCCTCAGGCTTTTTGGCTGTGCCTTCTTTCTTCTTTTTCGCCTTATTTTCTGCTTTCTTGTCCACTTCTTTTTTCTTTTCTCATACTTATTGCCACCCATTTCTCTATGTAAACGCAGCTCTCTTGCTACTGTTGCATTTACTTTGAGAATTTACGAAAATTTAATGAGCGTGCGCAGAAAGGGAAGAATAAAAACGCAGGGGTGTTGTGCGTTACAGGTGCGCCGCACCAATGTATTCGACCGCCGGGCAAAATGCAGGACGTATCAGCCTTTGGAACGAAAAAAAGCGCCATGCGATTAAAATTTGATAAAAAACTATTGACAAAGCAACAGGCTTGTGATATAATATCAAAGCATTATGGCGGGATAGCTCAGCTGGCTAGAGCAATCGGTTCATACCCGATAGGTCGTGGGTTCAAATCCAACTCCCGCTACGGCCCGTTGGTCAAGAGGCTAAGACACCGCCCTTTCACGGCGGTAACATGGGTTCGATTCCCGTACGGGTCACCAATAAGAAAGCACCGAAGCACTGCTTCGGTGCTTTCTTATTGCTATCCTTAACCGAATCTGAACCCCGATAGTTTTGCTATGCAAAACTATCCATGGCATGCGGTCCGCCTAATTTCATTATCGCGCAAACGCCATCCGCATGCACGGGTTCTGATTCCCGTACGGGTCACCATAAAAAAGCAGGACACACGCATCGCTTGTGTCCTGCTTTTTTATACTGTTTCTTCATGAATCTGAACCCCGATAGTTTTGCTATGCAAAACTATCCATAGCATGCGGTCCGCCCAATTTCATTATCGCACAAACGCCATCCGCATGCACGGGTTCTGATTCCCGTACGGGTCACCAGCGGCAAGTTGCCGCTCCCGATTATCGGGGGTGTGCATAGGTATGACAAACTAAATACCGCGGTGGTGTGGTTTGGATTTATCTTCGACCGCTTCACCAAACGTAACAAATCCGAACTATTTCATAAATCGAAATTGGTTCGGATTTGTATTTTACTATTAAACTTACGAACTGACGCCGTTTAAGAGCGAGGTCACGCGACCTCGCTCTTTTCCTTTTTAGCGGCTTCTTGTTGAGCTTTCCATTCGGCATACTCTCTCTGTCCCTGCTCCGACTCAAAGTAGAGGCAATGGGATTACTAACAAGCTCTGCAATGATGACGAGTTTTCTGAATCTGATTATAATTATTGTTGACGCCGCAATATTTCTGAAATATACCATACCGTTTGGATATTGAAAAGGCGCGATCATTATTGCAAACTGCATACCGTCGCTAATATAACAGGCGAACGGCTGCCAAAAATGAGGCAAAGGAGAAATACATCATGTTTAGGTGATGCACTTGCCTGACAATATGCCCTGTCAGCGCAGCTGACTGAGGGAT
>DPGK01000029.1:199390-230493 GCA_003523225.1 Clostridiales bacterium | reverse complement strand
CGGGCGGAAACTTTTGCGAAGCAGAACATCGGACAACCGCCCCGGCGGTTGTTCGGCGGCTTGCCGCCTTGCGAGAGAGGGCTCCGCGCCCTCGACCGCGCCGCCTTTTGAAAAAGGCGGGCGAAAACTTTCATCAAACTGACGAAAGCCCTTACTTGGGTATACAGGATGAAAAGGACTGCCACGAAGTGCGGCAGTCCTTAAATTATTCATTTATTCATCCGAAAGTGCTGCAGGATCAGAATCTGAGCGTATAGTCCGGTGTAAAATAGGATCTTACCCGCTCGGCATCCTCTTTGGTGAGGTAGCGGTAAACCGTCCCGCCGTCCTCAAGAAAGGGAAATTCTCGCGTGTGCGGTCCGGTCCCGTCGAAAAATATCACGGTATCGACCACATCAGCATCCGCTTCAATATATCTGCTTTCGTCAAAAGCACGGGCGGATTTTTCGTCCGTGGGCAGACCGGCTCCGTATATAATGACATTTCCTTTGCCGTCAGGCGCGGTCATATCATGCCTGTATACTGCCGGCGTCCGACGCTCGCCGCCGTCGTGGATCAGCGCCATGCACCTGATATATTGGAAATGACCGAAAAAGATCTCATTTTCCATCCGGTTTACCTCGCACCGAAGATAATTTCAGCTTCTGAGCTTTATTCCCAGCTCACGGTCAAGTGCCGCTATAATTTTCGCGGTATCCTTTTCCGATTCCTCCTGGGTCAGCGTATGATCCGAGGAGCGGAGGGTAACGCGCATTGAAACGCTCTTGCGTCCCGCGCCGACCTGAATGCCGCGGTAAATGTCAAAGAGCTTGATGTCCTCGACAAGACGTCCGCCGGCGTTTCTGATCGTATCCTCGATCGTTCCGACCTCAAGAGCTTCGTCGCAGACGAAAGACAGGTCGCGCGTCACTGCCGGGTATTTGGGGAGCGGACGGTACTCCGTCTCTCCTTTTTTGTGCGCCATAAGCACAGGCACACGTATCTCGGCGGCGTACACCGGAACTGTAAAGCCGTAGTTGTCCGCAACAGAGGGATGTATCTGACCGACAACTCCGATAAGCTCGCCGTCCGCCAGCATTGCCGCACATCTTCCGGGATGGAAGGTGGGGTCATCGCTTCTCGCCGCAAACTTTACATTCGCTCCGACAAGTCCGAACAGGCTCTCGCAGATACCCTTTATAGTGTAGAAATCACATCCGCCGTACATTCCGAGAGTCAGGGACACCGGCTCGTCGGGAAGCTCTGCGGGATCATCCTTGGGCAGATAGACCGTAGCCATTTCGTAAAGGCGCAGGTTCTCGTTGTTGAAGTTGTTGTTCCGCGCCAGCACCTCGAGCATTGAGGGCAGCGCCGTGGTTCTCATAACGCTGGTATCCTCGCCCAGCGGGTTGCGTATGACCACCGAACGGCGGAGCGGGTCTGATTCGGGGCGGTTTATCTTATCGTAGTATTTTGGGCTGATGAATGAGAAGGTCTGTATTTCGGAAAGACCCATACCGATAAGGGCGCGTTCAAGCGTCAGCTCAAAATTCTGCTTTGGAGTGCGCTTGCCTTCGGTCGTGCGCGCGCAGATAGGCGTTGACTGAATGGTGTTGTACCCGTACATACGGATGACCTCCTCGGCAAGGTCGGCAGTGCCGAGAACATCGTCGCGCCACGAGGGAATGACCACGCTGCCGCCGTCAAGCTCAAAGCCAAGTCTTGAGAGCACGCGGCGCATATAATCCTCCGGCACATCAGTACCGAGGAAAGCGTTGATCTTTGCGGAATCGAACCCGACAGTGCGCAGCTCCTTTTTGCCGGGGTAAACGTCTATTATGCCGTCCACCACCGCGCCTGCACCCAGCAGCTCGACCAGCTCGCAGGCGCGCTCGATTGCAGGGAGAGTGTTTTCGGGGTCAAGTCCCTTTTCATAGCGTGCGGAGCTTTCTGTTCTCATGCCCTGCTTTTTTGCCGAAACACGCACCGAAGCTCCCATGAAATTGGCGCTTTCAAATACAACGGTTGCGGTTGACGGGGTGATCTCGCTGTTAGCGCCGCCCATGATACCGGCAAGCGCCACCGCTTTGTTTTTATCGGATATAACAAGAGTCGAAGCGTCAAGAATGTGATCCTTATCGTCGAGCGAACGGAAAGCCTCACCCTCAGCGGCGCGACGGACGGATATTGCCGCCCCGTCAAGGCACTTGTAATCAAAGGCGTGCATGGGCTGACCGTACTCGAGCATGACATAGTTGGTTATGTCGACGATGTTGTTTATCGGGCGCACTCCCGAGGCGCGCAGACGCGCTCTCAGCCACAGTGGCGATGGAGCTATCTTTACATTTTTGACCACACGCGCGGTGTAACGCGGGCAAAGGTCGGGCGCGTCAATTCTGACCGAGAGATAATTTCCGATGGAATCCCCGTCACCCGCGGTGCGGACCTCGGGCGTGTGGAGCTTCAGCTCGCGGTCAAAGGACACCGCCGCCTCACGCGCCAGACCGATAACGGACAGGCAGTCGGGACGGTTGGGTGTGATCTCAAATTCCACGGCGGTATCGGAAAGCCGCAGCGCCTCGCGGATATCCCTGCCTATCATCGGCGCGAACTCCTCGCCAAGGATCAGTATCCCGTCAGCAATAGCACCGGGCATATAGTGCTCGTCAAGTGACAGCTCGCCGATCGAGCAAAGCATTCCATTTGAGGCTGCGCCGCGCAGCTTGCCCGCCTTTATGGTAACGCCGCCGGGAAGGTGAGCCGTCGCCACGGCTACCGGAACGATAGCGCCCTCAAAAACATTCTGAGCGCCGGTCACTATCTGTATGGTTTCCGCGCCGCCTACGTCAAGGTCGCATATCTGAAGATGATCGCTGTTTTCATGCTTGCGGAGCGCGACGATACGCCCCACCTTTACATTCTGAATATCCTCGCCCAGAACCTCAAAGCCCTCGACCTTAGAGCCGGTGGCGGTCATTCTGTCGCAGAACTGCTTTGTATCTATTCCTGCCGTATCAACAAATTCGGCAAGCCATTCAAGAGATAAGATCATAATTTGTACCGGAATATCCTTTCATTTATTTTTGCGTTTTGCGCGTAGTGCCCGCTCAGCCGGTCTGTCTGAAGCCCTTGCCGATAATATCACCGGAGTTGGAGATAAGCACAAAGGCGTCCTTATCCACTGTGCGGACAAATTCACGCATATGCATAGCCTGAGCACGGTTCATGACGACCAGCAGAAGCGTGCGCTTCTCGCCGGTATAACAGCCAACCCCTTCCCACCTTGTTGCGCCGCGGTGGAGGGTGGACTCGATATACGCCACGATAGGCTCCGGCTTTGATGTGACGATAATGAAAAACTTAGATATATTGATATTTTCGATCACGGAGTCAACAAGGAACGCCTTGGCAAGCAGTCCGAGCAGTGAAAACAGCCCGGTTTTGACTCCGAACGTGAAGAAGGCAATTACGACGACCGCCATATCCGCCATAAGCAAGGCACGCCCGACCTCGATCTTCAGATACTTTTTAAGTATCAGCGCCAGAATGTCCGTGCCGCCCGTCGAGCCGTCGCAGTTGAAGACCATTGCCGACCCGATACCCGGCAGCAGCACCGCAAAGCACAGCTCAAGCAGCGGCTGATCGGTAAGCGGCTCGGTCATGGGGCAGACAAGCTCAAGCAGGGACAGCGCACCGGACAAAAGCAGGCTGCAATATACCGTGCGTATGCCTATCTTGCGTCCGAGAAAAATAAAGCCGATCAGAAGATAGAGTATGTTTAGCGCCGTCACTATCTGCGCGGGGGTTATAAAGGGGATAACGCTGCCAAGCACCACTGAAAGACCGCTGACCCCACCCATAGCAAAATTGTTCGGATACTTGAAAAAGTATATGCCTGCGGCAAGTATCAGCGTTCCGAGCGTCATGAGCGCCCAGTCGCGCGCCCTCTCTTTGCCTGATGAGTTGCTTATTTTACCCTGCTCCGCCATATCAGAACTGGGAGATAAAGCGGATGTCGTTCTCGTAAAGCAGTCTCATATCGTCAATGTGATACTTAAGCAGTGCAATTCTTTCAATACCGAGTCCGAATGCAAAGCCCGAATATTCCTCCGGGTCAATGCCGCAGCCGCTCAGCACGTGCGGATGCACCATTCCGGCGCCGAGGATCTCGATCCAGCCCTCGCCCTTGCAAAGCCGACAGCCCTTTCCGCCGCATGCAAAGCAGGAGACGTCAACCTCCGCCGACGGCTCGGTGAACGGGAAATGATGCGGGCGGAAGCGTATGCGCGTCTGCTCACCGAACATATTCTTTGCAAACAGCTCAAGCATTCCCTTAAGGTCTCCCATAGTGATGCCGTGATCGACCACAAGCCCCTCAAGCTGATGGAACAGCGGGGAGTGCGTGGCGTCCACATCATCAGAGCGGTACACACGTCCGGGAGAGATTATACGTATCGGCGGCTTCTGCTTTTCCATGACCCTTACCTGAACCGGGGAGGTCTGCGAGCGAAGCAGAATGTTGTCGGTGATATAAAAGGTGTCCTGAGTGTCACGCGCCGGGTGATTCTCCGGAATGTTGAGCGCCTGGAAGTTGTAGTAATCGTACTCGACCTCAGGCCCTTCGGCAATGGAAAAGCCAAGTCCGAGGAATATTTCCTCAAGGTCGCGGCGGACGACTGTCAGCGGGTGGCTGTGTCCGATGGCGGGAGCGTTGCCGGGAGCGGTCACGTCAACACGTTCGGCAAGCAGCTGTGCCTCAAGCGCCTTCTGCTTCTGCGCCGCGGAGCGTTCGGCAAGCGCGTTTTCTATTTCCCCGCGTATCTGGTTGGCAAGCTGACCTATTACAGGTCTTTCTTCGGCAGAAAGTCCCGCCATACCGCGCAGAACTGCGGTAAGCTCACCCTTTTTGCCGAGATAGCGAACTCTCAGGGCTTCAAGATCCGCGTCGCAGGCGGATATCCGCTCAAGAGCCTCGGCACGGATCTTCTGAAGAATTTCTTTCATTTGCGGTTTTATTCCTTTCGGTTTTGTCTTGTTTTGTTTTGCTGGTTATGCACATGGTATCATCCGGTGCGTGTTCCGGGCATAAAAAAAGCCCGTCCGAATCAGGACGGAGCACAGCGCCGCGGTACCACCCGAATTCCGGCGAAAAAACATCGCCGGCTCTCAAAGGACGTATAACGGCGCCGCCGGGATCGGCTACAGGCGACATAGTCGCTTTGACCTCTCCTGCTACGAAGCGAAATGCCTGCACGCGCGAACGACCGCTTTCAGCCGTGGCGGTCTCTCTGTTGAACGCTTGTGCGTGAAGGCAAACTTCATCACTGCATTTATAAATTTTAGTATATCACATCTTCCGTCGGTTTTCAAGAGCTTCAGAAAAAAATCCTTCAAAATCCGAAAAATTTTTTCTACCCGTAAATGCGGAAGGCGGACGCAAGCCCGCCTTCCCCGTTTTTGTCAAAAGATAAAGGATATACTCATATAATTGGCAAAAACATATATCAGCGCCGCCTGAATTATCAGTATCAGCGGGATACCTATCATGAATTTCGGATGGCGGGTCTTGTGCCTGATAATCAGCATTGTAAGCAGCATGGCGGCGGAGCCGCCGACCACCGACAGGGCGATAAGAGAGCTTTCCCTTATCCTGCCGGACGGGCGGCGTTTCGCCGCCCATTTGTCGTAAACTGTGACAATAACGGATATAAGCGATATCAGCGCAAGGTACGCCGCCGCTATCAAGAGTGGCAGTCTGCCGGTAATAGTGACCGGCATTTTACTGCTTTTTGGGATAGCTGTCCTTCAGCCCGACAATGCGGTTGAAGGTATCGGCGTTCTTGGTGTCCTTGACATAATATCCGTTGCGCACGAACTGGAAGCGCTCGCCCGGAGCGGCGTCGGCAAGCGACGGCTCGATCATGCAGCCCTCGAGCTTTGTGACCGAGTTGGGATTAAGATAATCCCCGTAGGTCTTGCCCTCCGGCATATCGTCGATATTTTCAAGCGTAAAGAGGTAATCGTAAAGCATTACGTCGGCGCGGCGGGCATACTCTGCGGAAAGCCAGTGGATAGTACCCTTGACCTTTCTTCCGTCGGCGGGATTGCCGTTTCCGGTCTCAAGGTCGGCTGTGCAGTGAACGGCGGCGACGCTGCCGTCCGCATTATGCTCGACGGATACGCATTTCACGATATACGCGCCCATAAGCCTTACCTCTCCTTCCGGCTTGAGACGGAAGAATTTAGGCGGGGGCAGCTCCGCAAAATCGTCGGCGTCGATATAAAGCTCACGGGTGAACGGAAGCGGGCGCGTCCCGGCATCCGGAGCCTGAGGATTATTCGGAAGCTCGAAATACTCGGTCTTTCCCTCGGGATAATTGTCAATGATGAGCTTCAGCGGCTTCATGACCGCAATACGGCGCGGCGCGGTCGCATTCAGCTCCTCGCGGATGCAATGCTCAAGCAGCTCGATATCCACCACGCTGTAAGCCTTTGAAACTCCGGCACGGTCAACAAAATCAAATATTGCGGACGGAGTATAGCCGCGGCGGCGCAGACCGCACAGCGTAGGCATACGGGGGTCGTCCCACCCGTCCACAAGACCCGTCTCGACAAGCTGACGCAGATATCTCTTGCTCATCACCGTGTGCGTGACATTAAGCCGCGCAAACTCGCGCTGCTTCGGCTTGGGGTCGAATCCGATATTGTCCACCACCCACTCGTAAAGGGGACGGTGATTTTCAAATTCCAGCGAGCAGCAGGAGTGCGTTATGCCCTCAAGCGCGTCCTGTATCGGGTGCGCATAGTCGTAAAGAGGATATATGCACCACTTATTGCCCTGACGGTGATGGTCGGTGTGCAGAATACGGTATATGGCGGGGTCGCGCATATTCATATTCGGAGAGGACATATCAATTTTTGCGCGCAGAGTGTGCGAGCCGTCGGGGAACTCACCGTTCTTCATACGCTCGAAAAGCTCAAGATTTTCCTCCACGGAGCGGTTGCGGAAGGGGGATTCGCGCCCCGGCTCGGTAAGCGTTCCGCGGTATTCCTTCATCTGCTCGGCGGAAAGATCGTCAACATACGCCTTGCCGTCCTTGATGAGCTTTACAGCAAACTCGTAGCATTTGTCAAAATAGTCGGAACCGTAAAACACGCCGCCGTTAGGCTCACAGCCGAGCCATTTAAGATCCTCGTAGATCGACTGCACGTATTCGTCCCCCTCGCGAACCGGGTTGGTGTCGTCGTAGCGCAGATTGAACAGTCCGTGATATTTGCGCGCTATCTGGTAGTTTATGCGTATCGCCTTAGCCGAACCGATGTGGAGATATCCGTTTGGTTCGGGAGGAAAACGCGTGTGTATCTTAAGCTCGGGGTTGAGCCGCAGATCCTCGTCGATTATATCGTGTATGAAGTTGCCGCTTATTTCATTTTCTGCGGCTTCCGCTCTTACGTCTTCGTTTGTGTTTTCCATGATATTCAGAAAGCCTTTCTTAGCTGTTTTTCCGCAAACACGGATGACTTATTTTTAATATCAGCCGTCGATCCCGGCGGCATACTCGCGCACGCGGGCAACTGTGCGCTCCGCCCCGAGAATGTGAATGACGGTGTAAAGGTCGGGAGAATTCATTCTTCCCGTGACCGCAACGCGGATGAACATACTCACATCCGCCACACTGCCGCGGTATTCCTCCGGAGCCGCCTTGTAGCGGCGCATATCCGAGGCGTATCCCATTCCCTCGGCGACAGCCTTGATCTTTTCAAACCATGCGTTTGCATCGTCAGAAAAATCAAGCGTATCGGCAAATTCGGTCAGCGCGCGCTTGACGTCGGCACGGCTGAAGCTCGCCGGTATCTCATCCTCGCGGCGGAACAGCTCTTCGTAAAAGAAGCTGACAAACTCCTTGACCTCGCTCCAGAGCCCGTAATCCTTACGCGGCTTCTTGCCGCCGCGACCGATCGAAAGAATGGCTTTTGCGTAATCGGGGTCACGGTCAAGCAGTGCGTAAAAGTCAGGGTCGTAGCTGCGCGCCCAGTCGGAAAGCTGAGAATACACCTCGTCCGTGCTCATGCGGGAGACTACATTTTTTGAAACGTCCTCGATCTTTGCACGGTCGAAAAGGCAGCCCGACGCGCACATCTTCTTGATGTCAAACTTAAAATCGGTGAAGGGCTTGTCCGGATTCTGCATGCGCCACTCCTCGAAATTGGAGTTGAGAACGGTAAGCAGGTATTCGGAGACCGCGGCAGGCGCATAGCCGTCGCGCTCGTAATCGTTCATATTAGCACCGAGATCGCGCTTTGAAAATTTCTTCTTGTTGCCGTTCTCGTCAAGGCGCATGATCTGCGCGGTATGCAGATATTTCGGAGGCTTAAAGCCGAGATAACGGAAAAGCTGAATGTGCTTTGCAACGCTGGGCAGCCACTCCTCGCCGCGTATAACGTGCGTTGTGCGCATCAGATGGTCGTCGACCGCGTGCGCAAAATGGTAGGTGGGTATGCCGTCGCTCTTGAGCAGTACAAAATCCTCATCGTTTTCGGGAATTTCCAGCTTTCCCTTTACAAGGTCGGTAAACGGGGTCTTCTTTTCGGGGTCGCCGTCGGCAAGTATGCGCAGAACAAATTTGTTGCCGGCTGCAAGATTGCGCTCGACATCCTCAATTGTAAATTCGCGCAGACGGCGCATTTCCGCTTTCTGCGCGGCTTCGGTCTCCACCGTCCACTCGCGTGACTTGACCTCCGCCTTTTTGTCCGCCGCTTCAATGGCGCGCAGCTCCTCGTCGGTGGTAAAGCAGGGATACGCCTTGCCCTCGGCGACCAGCTTTTTGGCGTAGACGTGATAAATATCCGCACGCCGACTCTGCTTGTACGGACCGTAAGCTCCACGGTCGATTATCTCGCCGTTCTCGCCTATCGCCGCACCCTCGTCAAAGCAGATGCCGTATCTTGAAAGCGTCTTTATAAGCCCCTCGGCAGCACCGGGGATCTCGCGCTTTGCGTCGGTGTCCTCGATCCTCAGGTAAAACACGCCGCCCGACTGATGCGCCAGTCTCTCCCCCACCATCGTCTGGTAAACTCCGCCGATGTGAACAAATCCCGTAGGACTCGGCGCAAAGCGGGTGACCTTTGCTCCCTCCGGCAGCTTGCGCGGGGGATATTTTTCCTCGAGCTCCTCCGGAGTCACTGTAACGTCCGGGAAAAGCAGCTCGGCTAAACGCTTGTAATCCATGCTGACCTCTCGTATTCCGAGGCGGCAGTCAAAGCGCCGCCGCCGTAATGATATGATATAATTATTCTTTATTTTACCACAAATAATCGTGCTTGTCTATATGCTGAATGCAATTTTTTGTCTTACGGCGCAAAACTGAGCTTATCTGACCCCGCATTTGTATGCAAAGTTGAGGCAGTCCGCAAAGCCTGCCGTATATTGTAAAGCTTTCAATGTTAAATTTATCCGGACTGCCGCGACATGACGCGACAGTCCGGATAATTATTTTCAGAATACTTTGCAACGCCAAACCATTACCGTGCCTGAAATCCGCAATATCGCAAGCACGGCAATATTACGTCAGTTCCCGACCCTGTACGGCTTTATGCAGCCGTTTTCCATTGAAAGGATGCGGTCGGCGCGTTCCGCTATCGACATATCGTGCGTTACCATGATAAGCGTCTGATGCATGACTTCCTTGGTGCGCAAGAGCAGATCAAGCACCTCGTCGGCGTTCCTGCGGTCAAGGTTTCCCGTAGGCTCGTCGGCAAAGACCACCTGCGGACGGTTTATAAGCGCGCGGGCGATCGCCACACGCTGCTGCTGTCCGCCGGAAAGCTCGCTTGGCAGATGGTGCAGTCTGTCCCCGATGTCAAGCGTGGCGACCAGCTTTTTGAGGTGCTCCTCATAGCTGAAATCCGGCTTGTTGCACATAAGCGTCGGGATAAGAATATTCTCCATTGCCGTAAACTGAGGTATAAGGTTGTGGTTTTGGAATACCATACCGATATAGTTGCCGCGGAATTCGGCAAGCTCGTCGGCAGACATGGCGGTTATCTCATTGCCTCTGACGATCACCCTGCCGGAATTAGGGCGGTCAAGTCCGGCGCAAATGTGCAGCAGCGTGCTCTTTCCCGAACCGGAAGCTCCGATTATCGCCACGAACTCGCCCTCATAGACCTCGAAATTCGCACGGTCGACCGCCGTCACCACGGTATCATACTGCTTGTATTGCTTTATTACGTCGTGTGTCTCAAGAATGATTCTTCTGTCCTGCATAACGATTCCTCCTCCCGCAGGGTCACTCGCCGAGCTGTGTGCGCTCGATCCGCTCGCGCTTCTTTATATATGCTCTGAAGGGCAGCAGCGAAGAAGCAAATCCGCACGCCATCGAGACCGCAAGGCATGCTGCCGACGCCGCAGGCGGAAGCGAAAAGCTGTAACGCACAGCCTGAATAAAGCCGTACTTCGGCAGCCAGTTGTCAAGCAGCATG
This sequence comes from Clostridiales bacterium, assembly GCA_003523225.1. Taxonomy (GTDB): domain Bacteria; phylum Bacillota; class Clostridia; order Oscillospirales; family CAG-272; genus CAG-390. The sequence continues at coordinate 220,032 of DPGK01000029.1, read as the reverse complement.
AACATCAGATACCCCGCCGCGGAGCTGAGCAGAATACTTGCCGCAAACGCCGACGCCGCCAGCACGCCCCCGGAGAACAGATGCAGCTTCTTTATCTTTGCATCTGTCGCGCCGAAGGACTGAAGCATGTAAAACTCGCCTTCCCGCTTTGCAAAGAACATTGACTGCGAGAAGAACCATACAAGTGGCGAAAGCAGCAGAGCCGCCAGCGCGAAGATGAGGATAACACCTCCTACATCCGTCGCATTTTCAACCGCGGAACGCGCTTGCGTCTGATAGTCATATATCATGTAACTTGAGTCAAGCGAGATCAGCTTGCGAAGCTCACGTAAGACCTCCAGACTCTCTTTGTACGACAGACCCTGCTTCAGATACACATTTGCAAATTCCGTCACAGGAGCTTTCCCGGTTATTTCGGCATACAGCTCGGGAGACACGCCGATCATAAACGCATCGTCCGCCGCTCCGGTATCAACCACCGCGCCAACAGTGACCTCAATGTAATTGAACCTTCCGTACTTTATCTGCTGCTGAAGTATAAGTCTCGGGTCTGTGATGCTTGAGTCAAGCGGCGCATCGGCGGAATCAAACAAAGCAAGCTTTATTTTGTCGCCCACCTTTATGTTAAGCTCCTGGGTATTGAATATATAATTGCTGACCGCCACGGTATACTCGTCGGTAAGCGCTGACCGCAGATCCCCCGCGACTTTCCACAGCCCGTGAGCCTCCGCAATATCCAGCATATCCTCGTCAAGCGCCGAAAATCTGAAGCTGTTTGTGGCTATATTTTGACCGTCCTGAGCTTTGGTTGAAACAAAACTTCTGCTTCCCGCCTGCCCGGACGTAAGCACGACGTGACTGCGCCATCCGGCAGCGTCTGTGGAATTTTCCCACATAAGATAGTCAACGCCCTCAATATCTCCGGCAAGGTCGAGGTCGACCTCGTCAATGCCTCCGGGTACGGTCATTCCGAACTGAGCCTCGGGAGCAGACTGAATGTTCTCCTGCCGGTCACGGAAAAATATTCCGCAAAGGAATACGGTGCTGAAGGAAACAGCCCCCAGCAGCAGACCCGCAAAATACCGGCGGAAACGGATCATCCCGTAAAGCTCGTAGGTCTCCGGAAATTTTTTTCCGAATATATATGCCGAGCGTCTCGGCGAGGAAACAAGGTTTGAATTGTCCTCCGCCGCCAGAAGCTGAACGGGACGTTTTTTTGAAAGCGCCAGCACCGGCGGGAAGACCCCGATGAATACCGCAAGCAGATCCCAGAGCAGAGCAAGCAGAAGATCCGCAAGCCTGAAGCAGAACCCTGCCCCGCGCGGCAGATACGCAAGCGCCGAAATTCCAAGCCCCGCCGCCAAAGACGGAATGAAGGTAAGAAGCGAGATCATAAACAGCTCCCACGACGCGGTCTCAAACAGCTTTTCAAAGCCCGCGCCGAAGGACATATATATGCCATAGCGGAATTTATAATGGTTAGTCCTGATATTGAAAAGGATAAGCAGCGCAGCGGCGGCAAACGCCAGCGACAGGAGGAAGAAGACCGTTCTGACCGTCCCCGCCTTTGTCTTTGCCGCTTCTATTACGGTGATCCTTTCGGTGTAATACGTATGCGTCGCCTCTCCGCCTATGCTGTAATAGCTGAGAAAATCATCTGCCCGTTCGGATGAATCCTCGTCAAGCAGGATACGCATTTCATATCTTTTATCTCCCAGCCCGTCGGTATAGCCGAAAAATTCGTAGGATTCATACATCCTCTCCTCCGGCTCAAGATGCTGATTGACCCACAGCTTGCCGTTTTCAATGACCGTCTTTTCGTAATTGCTCAAACCGTCCACGACAACATGACAGTCAGCGGCGGCGTAAGCCTCGGCGCGCGACGTCTCCATGATGGTGTCCGAGTAAAAGATCCCCGACCAGAATATCAGCTGAACTGCAAAGCACGCAATGTAAAACGGAAGATATTCCCGGAAGCCTCCCGTAACCGCACGGAAGGCATGAGCAAGGTTGCGCCATGAGAAAAAACGACCAAGAAAATGACGGGCGCGGCGCAGCCTCTCCCCCGTTTTCCAGACATACACTTTCTTATGATCGACGTATTTTTCTTCAAACATAACGAAACCCCTCGTTAATATGATAATAACATTATACTATAAAAAGGCATAAATTTCAAGAAGCGAAAGAGGCTGTTTTGTGTGCATTGTGTATGTTTTTTGCCGCTCATGTGATCGTGGGTGTTAATAAACTGTAACATTTGAAATCCCTCTTGAAAAAAAAAGACGTTTGGTGTAAAATATATACGAAAATGATTTACTGTTGAAATCACTTGTTAAAAAAATAACAATTAATGAATAAAGGAGATACCCCATGACAAACAACAAGTACATCCTTGATTGGGTACGGGAAATGGCTGACATGACCCGCCCTGACAACATCGTCTGGATCGACGGCAGCGAGGAGCAGGCGGAAAAGCTCCGCGCAGAAGCTTGCTCGACCGGAGAAATGATAAAGCTCAACCAGGAGCTGCTTCCCGGCTGCTACCTGCACCGCACCGCAGTCAACGACGTTGCCCGCGTAGAAGGCAGGACCTTCATCTGCACCTCAAAGAAAGAGGACGCCGGCAATATCAACAACTGGATGGATCCCGCCGAATGCTATGCAAAGCTCTCAAAGCTCTACACCGGCTCTATGAAGGGACGCACCATGTACGTCATTCCCTACTCCATGGGCATTGTAGGCTCGGAATTCGCCAAATACGGCATCGAGCTTACCGACTCCATCTATGTCGTTCTCAATATGCTCATCATGACCCGCGTCGGCAACGATGTGCTTGACGCTATCGGCGACAGCGCTGACTATGTAAAGGGTCTGCACTCCAAAGCAGAGCTTGACGAGGAGAACCGTTACATCTGCCACTTCCCCGAGGACAACACCATCTGGTCGGTCAACTCCGGCTACGGCGGAAACGTACTGCTCGGCAAGAAGTGCTTCGCCCTCCGTATTGCTTCCTACCTCGGACGCAAGGAAAACTGGATGGCTGAACATATGCTCATTCTGGGCGTTGAGTACCCGAACGGCGAGACCAAGTATGTCTGCGCCGCCTTCCCCTCCGCCTGCGGCAAGACCAACCTTGCCATGCTCATTCCGCCTGAGATCTACCGCAAGAAGGGCTATAAGGTCCACACTGTCGGCGACGATATCGCATGGCTGCGCATAGGCAAGGATGGCAGACTGTGGGCGATGAACCCCGAAAACGGCTTCTTCGGCGTCGCTCCCGGAACCAACGAAAAGTCCAACCCCAACGCACTTGCCACCACCCGCCGCGACACGATATTCACCAATGTCTGCCACAACCTTGACGACAACACCGTCTGGTGGGAAGGTCTTGACAACAATCCTCCGAAGAACGCCCTCAACTGGAAGGGCGAGGTCTGGGATTACACCAAGTACGACAAGAAGGACAAGGTCAACACCTCCGGCGCCCATCCCAACAGCCGCTTCACCGCAAAGGCGACCAACTGCCCCTGCCTCTCTGAGGAATTCAACAATCCTGCCGGCGTGCCCATCAGCGCCATCGTGTTCGGCGGGCGCCGCGCACGCACCGCTCCGCTGGTATATCAGTCCACCAGCTGGCAGAACGGTACCTTTGTCGGCTCCATCATGGCGTCGGAGACCACCGCTGCCGCATCGGGAGCTGTCGGCGTAGTACGCCGCGACCCCATGGCAATGCGTCCCTTCGTAGGCTACAACATGGGCGACTACTGGCGTCATTGGCTTGATATGGGCAAGATCATTCCTAACGCTCCGAAGATCTTCCACGTCAACTGGTTCCGCACCGACGATGAGGGCAACTTCATCTGGCCGGGATTCGGCGACAACCTCCGCGTGCTCGACTGGATCCTTGCCCGCTGCGATGATAAGGTCGATGCCAACCTCACCGCTATCGGATATGTTCCGAAGCCTGAGGACATCAACATTGAGGGTCTTGACAACGTAACTCTTGACACCATCAAGGAGCTTGTCAGCGTTGATAAGGAAGCATGGATTGCCGACATCGACAACATCAAGGAGTTCTACGATCTCGTGGGCGACCGCGTTCCCGCCGAGCTGAGAGAAGAGCTTGCCGCTCTCGAGGCAAGACTTCGCGCCTGATTGTTGATAATTGATCTGAAGTACACATTTGCGGGCTGTCGCACTTACGTGCGGCAGCCCGCCGGTTGTAGACAAAAGGTACAACGATTATTAATGTGCATAAAACCTTAACCCGCTTTTTCTTTGATGAAGCAGGCGCAAAGAAAAAGCTTGGCAAAAAGAAAGCGCCATGAGGGAATTTCGCCGCCTGCGGGCGGCGATGAGGGCTACGCGCCCTCAACCGCGCCGCCTTTTGAAAAAGGCGGGCGAAAACTTTCGGCAAACTGACGGAAGCCCTTGCTTTGCTATACAGTATGCGGGCTGTCGCACCTACGTGCGGCAGCCCGTTTTATTAATTATTGCTGCTGTTCGGCAGCCTTTTGATCCCAGTATTCCTCAACCCAATTTTGTTTTGAGACCTCGTCGCGTGCGTAGTCGAGCGTTGCTTTAAGCGAGTCGGAATAGAGCTTGTTTTCGGGCTTTTCCAAAAAGCCGGTTATGTCCGCGTCAAAGTAATACTCATAAATATCATCGTAAATATAGACAAACCCGCTTTTTCTGTATTCCGGGAGTTCATACTCATCCGATAGCCCATCGAGCTTCGGATCTCCCTTGTTTATGTAAGACCCGATAAGAGTGAAGCTGTCATCAAGTCCATTCTGCGTCAGCCATTTTTTTATTACTGACGGCCCGCTGCTATCAAGACGTTCTTCAACGCTCTTTATTTCGTTATTGTCAACATAAAAGATTTTGAGACTCAGCATAAAATCTTCGTCACTGAATGTGCTGCTTTCTGGCTTACATCCAAAGCACATGAAAAGCATAAAAAGGGCGATGACAAAACATAATACTTTTTTCATTTGATGATCCTCCTTAACGGTTTTCATGTAGTAATCATGTTGTTGCTTTGATCGGTTCCGGTGCGAAAGTCGCCGGCGGTGTAAACGGACGGCACGTAAAGCATGATGCTTCTTTTTGGGGTGCAATGGAAAGTGTACTGAATTTGTGCCAAAACACTCAAACGCGCATCACTATTTATATTATAATATATTTTTTCCATATGTCAATATGTATTTGATATTTTATGCCGATTTTTGGTTAAAAAATAGATAATACAACAAAAAACGCCCCTTGGCATACGGAATCCCAAACTTCCGTATGCCAAGGGATCGTTTTATCGTAATACTATTCAAACACAAACCGCAGGCAACCCCAAAGTATATCATCTGTGACCGTGCGGATATGCTCACGCGCCCGTTCCGGGGAAGTTAATTCCCGCGCGGTGCGCCTGCTCCTCTTGTAGTCGGCGGGGAATACGGTATATTCTGCCGTCCTTTTCAAGCACCGCCCCGGTCTGATGATAACGGAACGGCACTCCGGCGGCGACGCAGTCATCCCGCACCTGCCGTACCCAGTCAAAACTGCAAGGCCTTGCTCCCTCCCCCGACTCTCCGCCGACCGACACCGAATCAACGGCGGCGGGGTCAAGGTAACGGGTAAAATCCACATACTCAAGCATTGGCTCGCAGATGATCATTCGGTGCTTTATCGGCGCTGCGAGAAAGAGCGGCATTCTCTCGTCAGCCCTGCGCTGATTCTCGCAGGTACAGCCTATCGTAACATTGGAATATCCCTCGCCCCAGTCGGGCGGCAGCGAAACGCCAAAACGGGATATCCGCTTTGTTATCATAATAAAATGCAGGTCGGGACGCCCGGCTATCATGCGCCATGCCTCGGCGCGCCACCCGTCGGCTTCCTCAAGAAAGAAATCCGAAGAAAAACAGGTCCACACTGTTTCTCCCCACGGTATTGCGGGCTTGCCCCGACTCATACGCGCGGGCAGATCAAAATCGGAATTCTTTCCTATCTCGGAAGCATCCTTCAGGTGTTTGCCGTCTATGCGGTAAACATAACAGTTAAGACACCCCTCGCTTATTTTGCGGCATCCGTGCCACGGATTCCAACCGTTTTTCATATCAAAAGAATAATAATTACGGTCAAATAAGCACTCCGACACGTATTCACTGCGTATCCTTCTGCCCGGATGCGCTGTCGCCGGGGTCGCGCTTTATGTCGTTCAGCTCGCGGATGAATGTTTCAATATCCTTGAACTCGCGGTAAACGGAGGCGAATCTGACGTAAGCCACAGCATCCTCCGCCTTTAGACGGCGCATGACCATCTCGCCGATATCTCCCGAGGGAATTTCCTGCCGCAGTGAATTCTGAAGCTCCGACTCGATCTCGGCAGCGATATGCTCGGCGTTCACCGGACGCTTTTCACACGCCTTAAGCAATCCCGCAAGCAGCTTTGAGCGGTCAAACAGCTCGCGCGAGCCGTTCTTCTTGATAACGACAAGCTGAACGGACTCTATCACCTCAAAGGTGGTAAAGCGCTTCTGGCAGTTCAGACATTCGCGGCGGCGGCGTATGTTGTTGCCGTCGATATTCTGACGCGAATCTATAACGCGGCTTTCAAGGCAGCCGCAGTTCGGACATCTCATTGTGTTTCCTCCTCTGCCGACGTGCGGCATCTTTGCGGAATCGGTCGATCATACGATCATTTAATCTATTTTACCACACACCGCGCGATTTGTAAATAGTTCTTCCGCATTTTGAGCTCCTACGGCTCATTGCTTTTATGCCCGACGTGTAATTCACACCGCTCCACGGCGTTCGTTCTCCCAGTCTGCCAAAACATCGCGAAGTGTAGCGGGAGTAACAAAGCCCTCAACAACTTTTTCGAATATTCCGCAGGCGGCTGACCTGCCGTACCCCAGCATACAGTAAACGTTGTCCTTACCGTAAGACACGTTTATGGCATACGACCTTATACCGGCACGTCTGACCTCATACAATCTGTAGTATGCGTCATTTCCGAGGATGCACTGTACCTTGCCGCGTATCTGTACCAATCCGCGGTAATCCGCCTTCGTCGGCTGGTGTTTTCTTAATTGATGCTTCATGTTATCTTCGTCCCGTTCGGGACATCCTTTCTATAAATTTAGGACACTGTGTGAACTCCAGTTGTCCTGATGGCAATATTTTATCACTAATTTATTCATAATTTCGGTTGCGAAAAATACGAAAGTTTGTAAACAATATGAACAAATAATGACCCAGAGCTTTTCAACTGTGCATTTTTTCATAGAATTAAATTATTATATGCAAAAAATAAGCCAAAATAATAAATATAAATACATATTCTTTTGATAATGTTCACACATTTTTTGTCAAATAAATTCGAAGTTAGCAGGCGTGCAAATGGGCTATCCTGCATTTTCATAATATTACATGTTGTTTTTGCGGGTTTCCTGTGATATAATTTACTCATAAATTCTTTTTATGTGCGATATTTTGTATGAAATCGCCCGATATTCACAATCATGTTATTTGAATAAATATTCTGTATTTTTATCATATAAGGTGCGAAATGAAGAAAAAGCAGCTCAAACATAAGCTCTTAAACTCAATTTCACAGATAAGCCGTGAAGCCATGACGGTGCTTTCCTGCGGGATAAGCGTGATCTCGCTTGTGTGCGCCGCGCTGATATATCGGATATATCCTGCGGTCAAAGCAGACCCGCTCGGAGCGGTCGATCATTACGGTCCGATGTTTGAATACATAATGATGACCCTGCTTATCGTGGTAGTCGGAGCAATTCTGTTTGATATCATCGACAAAAAATACCTGCCGCGCTGACGCACGGCAGGTATTATATAATTTATTAAGCTTCCCGTATGGCGGTGGCTTGCTCCCGCTCTACGGAACGGTTGGATCAAAACGCAAATACTGATACTTTGATCTCCGATTCTCAAAGAGGCTCGTCGGAATATTCGCGGAATATTTCGATGATCCTTTGCTCCGCCTCGCGCGGGGTCAGCTTATCGGCGGCGTATGCGCGTCGAAGCAGGGACGGCGGCACGTACTCGTCGTACTTTTCAAACACAGGACATTCCCCTTCTCCGACAAGTGCGGCGCAGTCGATCCCCTCCTTTGCGACCTTTTTTGCCAGATCACGCGCAAGCTCGTAATCGTTTCCGCCCTCCATTCTGAAGGTAATGTAACAGCAGCCCTCGTAGTCAAGTCCGCTGATACGGAAACGCGAGGCATTCGAAGCAATAAATCTCCTCAGCGTGCGGAAGGAACGTGTTCCGAGCCACGGGAAAAGACACCATGAATACCCGCCGAGGTGCACTATCGAATGCTCAAGCATTCCGGTGCTTCGTGCAAGCCGCCGGGCATTTGCAAGGCGCTTCTGCGCGTTGGGCTTGAGATAAGGATAAACGTCATCCTCCTCAAGCACACGCCTCATGCGCTGCTGTATGCGCGTGTGTATCTCGCCGTAGTCGCCCGGCCACGACACCTCCATTTTGCCCTCCACCGGATGGACATATATCAGCCTGCGCCGGACGTCCAGCTCCTCAACCTCCCAGACGCGCCCGGCAAGGGCAAAGCGGTCGCCCACGGGAGGCGGCGTAGTGATCGTGCCTATCTCGTCTGAGCGACAGCGGACGGTATAGTCCTCGCTGTCCTTGAAGACCGCGTAAAACTTGAAGGAAGAAAGCAGCCGCTCCCCGGCAAGGCCGATTATCAGCCCTTTTTCGTCAGTCATTTCAAGGTAGTCGTTCTCGCACATTGAGATAAGCAGCGTGCGGTAATCCTCCTTTGAAATTCCCGCAAGCGGAGGAAGCGCCAGCACCCTTTCGGCAAGCTCGCGCGGGCGCAGCTCCCCCGACGCCGCCGCTACGCTCAGTGTCTGGTGAAAAGCCAGGCTGAAGGGCAACTTTTTCCGTCCGGGCGGCTCGATGAAGCGTTCCTCTATATATAGCTGAACTATTGCTATGGCGCGCAAAAGCTCCCACGGGATCAGCTGAGGCAGCGGAGTATTCGGCAGGGCGTCCTCCTCGCGGAAGACCATCATCATCTCGGGCGGCTGCCCCCGCCTGCCTGAACGCCCCAGCCGTTGCAGAAAGCTCGTCACGGAATTTGGCGAACCGTTTTGCAGGACGCGCTCAAGCCTGCCTATGTCGATCCCCAGCTCCATAGTGACAGTGGCGCAGGTGACGACTCGCAGGTCGTCGTCCTTCATCTTAAGCTCCGCCTCCTCGCGTATGGCGGCGGAGAGATTGCCGTGGTGGATCAGAAAAATATCCGGCTCATTACGCCGCTTCGCCACCTGCCGGAGCGTTGCCGTAACGTATTCGGTCTCCTCCCGTGAATTTGAAAAGACCAACGCCTTCTTGTCCTTGACACAATCGTAAATATACTCATATCCCGCGTCAAGCGCGGCGTTCCCGGCAGGGTGAGCGTCGGCATCCCCAGAGGAGTTTTCCTCACCCTCTCCGGGCAGCTTTTCTCCGGCAGCTTCCTCCGGGCAGTTATTCGGCATATCCTGCGCGCGCTCGGCGGTCTGGTCAAAGGCGGGATTCTGAATATAAAAATGCTCCATGCCCAGTCTCCAGCGCAGACGCTCGGGCGGCATTTCGGGTATGTCCGTATCCCTGCCGCTGCCGGAAGCCAGCCATTCGGCGGCAAGAGCCGGGTCTCCGACCGTCGCCGAAAGCCCGATGCGGCGCGGGGAGTGTCCGATAAGTCCGGCAATGCGGCAAAGCTGACAGATTATCTGATTGCCGCGATCACTGCCCGTGAGGGTGTGTATCTCATCAATTATCACAAACCGTAGGTCGCCGAAAATGCGCGGAATGTCGTTTGAACGGTTTATAAGCATTGATTCAAGCGATTCCGGAGTTATCTGGAGTATTCCGCGCGGTTCTTCAAGCAACTTTTTCTTATGTGACGCCGCCACATCCCCGTGCCAGTGCGTCACGGGAATACCGGTCATGTCCAGAAGCTCGCTCATCCGCCCGAACTGATCGTTTATAAGACTTTTAAGCGGCGCGATGTAAAGAGCGCCGACAGTGCGGGGCATATCCTCCCACAAAAGAGACAGGATAGGAAAAAATGCCGCCTCGGTCTTTCCCGACGCCGTTGATGAGGTCAGGAGAAGATTGTTTTCCGTATAAAAAATGCTTTTTGCCGCCGCCGTCTGCACCGCGCGCAGCGACTCCCATGAGTGAGCGTAAATATACTCACGGATAAAGTCCGGAAAACGTTCGAAAATTTCGTTGTCGTTCATTCAAGTGACCAGCCTTTCTTATGCCGTCAGCCGAAAACAGCCGGAAACGGCGCGGGCGGAAAAATTCAGAAACATAATATCCGTCTTGACACCGCCGACAAAAGCTCAGAATACAATGTCAGCCGGATCGAAGTCGGCGCGCTTTCCGGCTTCCGGAGCGACCAAGGCAGGCTCAGCGCCTCCGCCGGACGCAGGGGCGTCCGCATGGGAAAGCGTCACTGCCGAGGCAATGTCGGCAAAGCTTTTGTCCGGATTCTGCATAAGGATGTTAAGCACCGTCATATAATCACGCAGCATTTCGCGCGGGGTTATCATCATGTCAGCTCCGGCGCGGGAAAGGCAGATCTTAAGGAACTCGACCTGTTCCTCCGGCGTGATGCGCGCCGGTACGCCGTAATACTGCGAGTGCAGTGCCGTCATTCTGACAATAAGAGCCAGAAGCTCATCGTCCCCAAGGCGCGCAAGCCTCAAAACAGGACCAACCGTGTTTTTTACTCCCGCCGTCTGAAAACGGCTGTCGCACAGGCGGGAGCGCAGCGCCTCGTAGCTGTAAAGACCGCGCCGGGTGTCCTCAAGGAACTGCGGCGTTCCGCCCATAACTATCTCAAGATACGGCGCACGACCCTGACAGGTGTCGTTGAACATTGAAAGTATCTTTTCGTAATTGTTTTCACGCGCCACGCGGTGCGGTATCTTATACAGATTCACGCACTCGTCGATGAAAACGATAAGTCCGCGATACCCGAGACGGTGGGAAAGCGCCGCCCAGAGCTTGATGAAATCATACCAGTTGCTGTCGGAAATGATCGCCGAAACGTCAAAGCCCAGCTCGCGCTTTGCTTCCGTTTTGGTGGAGTATTCCCCGCGCAGCCAGCGCAGGCAGGCGGCGCAGGCTGTGTCGTCTCCGCGCTCGGCGGCAAGGTAATATTCGGATATCACACGGGCAAAATCAAAGCCGCCGACCATGAATTCAAGCTCGCGCAGCTCGCCGCGCACCGCCGCGAACAGGTCGGAAGCATTTTCTCCCTCTCCCGCCGCAGCCTTCTCTTTCAGTGTGTATATCCATTTGGCGATTATTTTCTGAAGCGCGCCTCCGTCCGGAGACGAACGCGAGGCAAGATTCTTCATCAGCTCGCGGTAGGTGGCAACGCCCGCGCCGCCGCTGCCGTACAGCCTGCGCTCGGGAGACAGATCCGCGTCGGCGGTCAGAAAGCCGCGCTCAAGCGCGTAACCTCGTATAAGCTGTATCAGAAAGCTCTTTCCGCTGCCGTATCTTCCGACTAAAAAGCGCATTGAGCCGCCGCCGTCGTTCACCAGCTCAAGATCGGAAAGGAAAGCGGATATCTCATCCTTTCTGCCTATCGCAATGTATGGTGCTCCCTCTCGCGGCACGACTCCGGCGGAAACCGAAGCGATAAGCGAGGCAAGTATCCTTTTCGGTATTTTCTGTGTGCTGTTATCCGGCATTTTTATCCCCCGTTCAGATCTTTTATCAAATTGCGGATATCCTCCGCGTAGTCATCAATGACCCGGTAAATGTCCCCGTCGTCCTCAAGAATGATATCACCGTAAAGCCCGGCGGCAATGTCGTTTATCTCATCCGCGACAGAATCGGGCAGCATTCCACGCCCGGCGGCAAAGGAACGCTCCGCCGCTCCGTCACCCCTCAGGGCGGCGTCAATAAAGCCTGCGTAATCCGACAGCGCCGCTCCGAGGTCCTCCGGAGCGTCCGTCTCCTCCGCGGCTTCCTCGGGTGCGGTAATCGGTGCTTCGGTTACCGCCGACGGAGTGCTTTCCTCCGCCGTGTCCCCGTCGGAGAATGCCTCGATAAGCCGGTCGGTGGTCTGCCACGATTCAAGCTCTATCTCGGCGGCGTGTTCAAGAGAGAGGGTGTTATTTTCGGGCAGCGGGTCGTAAAGCCGTTCATATTCCGGCGGTTCGGCGTGCCGCTGTGCCATGGAGCCTCGCGGTACAGGCGGAAACTCAGCCGCAAAATAAGCGTCAACGGAGGCGCGCGCCTCGGCGGGCAGCGGGCCGTAGGAAAGCCGGGATTTTATCCCCAACGCCGCGCGCAGCTTGTTTTCGGAGTATTTCAGTATATCGGTAACCAGAAACCTCAGCTCATGCGACCTTGAAAATGAGCAGTAGCTCAGTCGCAGGCGTTTTTTTGCGCGCGGAGTGCAGAGAGCGCCGGTATACGCGTCCCTCACCGCGCGGCTGTCCTGCATATGCGGTGTTCCCACGGCATTGCCGACCGCTTCAAGCGCCGCCAGCGCGCGGCTTACCGCCAAGGTCAGATGACGCTCATACAGATTCCGTGCATCCCCAACTGCATATTTGCTCTTGTGCCAGTCGTAGTTGGAGCAGTATGAAATAAGCGCCGAGGCGTATCCGCCGTCACCAGCAGAACAGTCAATATAAAATTCCCTCAGCGATGCCGCGCTGAGATACGGAGCGTCCTTCATCTGGGAAAGCAGCTCAAGCGGCGGCGGCAGACGGTTTACAAGACACATATCGCACACCCATTCGGAAAGCTGAACATCAAGGCGCGGATATTCGGCGCGGTAGGCAATCCACAGGCGGCATAACTGCTCGCAAGCCATGCCCGCCTTGTCAGTGCCGGAGTAAAGATTGATAAGCTCATAGATATAAAGCAGAATATAGCTATAATCGGCATCCGGACATCTGCCAGCGCGCACCTCGTCCCGCCACCAAAGATAAAAGGCAAGCTGAGCACCGTCAAGCTGTGAGTATTGCGGCATATAAGAGAAGAACTGCACCCGACGGCTCTCGTGAGAAGTTTTATGCTCAAGCGCCGCGGCGCTGCGGAAAAACTGCTCATAATACGAATATCCGGTGTGCCAGCGCAGCACATCCACCCTATGGATAAGTGAGCTTTCCGGCTGGTATGAATATTCTGCGGCTTCAGTCTCGGCATCATATGCGCTATGGCGTTTTACGCCTGACAGCGCACCCGTATGCGGCGGTATCGGCACAGCTCCGCTTGCTGATACCTCTTTAGGCTCGGCCGTGGAGGGCGCAGCAATGTCTATCTCCACCGGTTCCGTATGCCGCCGCGACGCCGGAGCTGACGGACGGCGGCGCGGCATAAGCGCGTCGATATTCCAGAAGTCGTCCGCCTCGGCGCGCGCACTGTCCGACGCGGCATCGGTTTTCTTTCTTTCTTCCACGTCCTCACCCCTTCCGCCTTCAGCGATTTTGATTAATATATTATTTTACCATGCTTTTTTATATATGTCAATCACAATAGCTGATTTTTGCGCAAATTTAATACTCTGCGGCAGATGACAACGGCAAGGACGATCAAGAATATTAAATTTTTTTTATTCATTTCAAAAAGGCTTGAAAACCTGTTCCGGATAGGGTATAATTAGTATGGAATTATTTTTTCGCCCGCAGAGGAAATCCAATACTGCAACTAAATAACGATCACTGCAATACAGATTGACAGATTCCTAAGAAAGGAAGGTATACCCTGATGCTCAGTAAAGAGACAGGAAAAGAGCTGAACCGCGAAACGCGCGAGTTCACCCGGCTCAGCGATAACGACAAAATGATACGCGAGACATTGCTCGCGGTCTACACCGCGCTTATCGAGAAGGGCTACAACCCAATAAGCCAGCTTGTGGGGTACATCCTCTCGGAGGATCCCACATACATCACAAACCACAAAAATGCGCGCACCCTCATCAGCCGCTTTGACCGCGACGAGCTTCTTGAAGCGCTGGTAAAATATTATATCGGAGTGTAAGCCGCCGTATGTACGGTATAAAGTTTATCCCCCTCACGCCCGACTGTCCGCCCGCCGGTTCTTTTGACTGCGCCCTGGCGCTCGGCTGTTTTGACGGCTTTCATACGGCTCACCGGAAAATCACCGACGCAGCCGCGTCCCTTGCGGAACGGCTTTCGGCAGGCAGAAAGCGGTTAAGCTGCGGAGTTTTCTGCTTCAGCGAACCGCCTGCGGCTTTTTTCGGGAAAAGCGCGCCGATACTTACGGACACTGCGGAAAAATGTCGGCTTTTTGCCGAAGCGGGGCTTGAGTTTGCCTTCATTGCCGATTTCGCGGAAGTGCGTGAGCTGACGCCATTGCAATTTGCCGGTGAGATACTTTCGGATCTCTGCCATTGCCGGGCTGCCGCCTGCGGCTTTAACTTCACCTTCGGCAGAAACGCCATGGGAACGCCCGATACCCTGCGCGACTTCTTTGGCGGCGACCGCGTTGAGATCCTGCCCCCCGTAATGGAGGGCGGAAAAGCAATAAGCTCCAGCCGCATACGCGAACTTATCGCGCGCGGCTGTATTGAGGAAGCAAGCGCCCTGCTCGGTCATCCCTTTTCGGTCTGCGGCGAGGTCCGCCACGGCAGAGGCGACGGGGCAAAGCTCGGCTTTCCGACCTTCAACCAGCTTCCGCCGCAGGGGGCGGCGACACTTCTTCCAGGCGTTTATGTCAGCACAGTAATCCTTTCCCCCAAAAAAGAACCGCTTCCCGCCGTAACCGATGCAGGAGAAGCGCCGACAATGGACGCAAGCGGAGTGTTCAGGTATGAAACTCACCTGCTCGCTGACCCCGGAGTTTCTCTTTACGGCAGTTCTCCAAGAGTGTTTTTTCACAAAAGACTGCGCGGAGAAATGAAATTCGCATCCCCCAAAGACCTTGTCACGCAGATAGAGCGCGATGTTGCCGCCGCGCGGAATTATTTTACCGATCACGAAAAAGCATAAATGAAACCGGAAAGATCCGCAAATAAAAAGGAAATATCCATATACATCCGCGCCGCGGTAATTTTTATCGCAGTCGCGGCTCTTTTGCCGTTGCTCTCACCTGCATCTGCCGCTACGGATAATTCCGGCAGCATAGCCGAAGCCGCACCGTCTCTTGACAACGCAGACGCTGTATACCTTTACAATCCCGAAAGCGGCACGGTCGTACTGTCAAAAGACCCGGAAAAGCTGGTATATCCCGCTTCATCCGTAAAGCTTATGACGGCTTTGGTAGCACTTGATAAGCTGTCGGGTCGTCTTTCCGAAAAAATAACGATAACGGACGATATGGTTGCCGGAGTGTCAGGCACGCGCTACGGTCTGACCGGGGGCGACACGGTAACGATACGTGATCTGTTTTATATTGCCTTTGCCGGCTGCTACAATGACGGAGCGGTAGTGCTTGCAAAGCTGGCAGCAGGGGACACGGAATCCTTTGTCACGCTTATGAACGCAAAAACCACCGAGCTGGGCATGACAAACACGCGGTATACCAATCCCACCGGTATGCACGACAGACTTATGCGCACCACCGCCGCAGATGTGGCGAAACTCGCCCTTGAGCTTTCAAAATCAGATTTTTTCATGCTCGTGACCTCCGAGCCGAAATATACGCTCGAGGGCAGCGAAAAGAAATATACCGTAAGCAACCGCAACGAGCTTGTATCCAAGGTCTCAAGCGGAAAATACTATAATTCCCTCTGCCGCGGAATGAATCTCGGAATGACCGAGGAGGCAGGTTACTCTCTTACCACGCTTGCCGCCAAGGACGGCACAAGCTATATCTGCGTGATAATGGGAGGCAGAGAGCTTGAGGACGGCACGATATCGGCATACACGACAGCCACCGACATTATCGGCTGGGCGTTCCGCAATTACGGATACCGCGAGGTGCTTTCAGCCTCGACCCTGATATGCGAGCTTCCCGTGACCCTGTCCTCTGATGTGGATTCGGTACTGCTTGTTCCCGCCGCGTCTTATTCATATTATCTGCCTACCTCGGCGGAAGTTGGTAGCGACATTACCTTTACTACAAAGCTTACCCTCGATTCCCTTGAAGCCCCATTCACCGCAGGAGTGCAGTGCGGCTTCATAACAGTGAAATACAACGGCGAGGTGCTGACGACCGTCCCGCTTGTCACCAAGACCGGAGTCGCGCGCAGCGAGCTGCTTTATCAAATGGAACGGATACGCGAGTTTTCCCAGAGCCGTGTATTTATCGCTACAATAGTGAGCGCGGTTATCATCACCCTGCTATACAATATAATACGCGCGTTTCTCAGAGCATCAAAAAAGAAAAAGCGCGGCGGGTATCTCTGAGCCGTCCGCACGCAGCCGGATAACGCTTATAAACCTCTGAAATATGCGTTTTTACGGGCGTATTTTTCAAATATTCGGCAAATAGCTATTGACACACCGACTTTTTAGAGTTATAATTAATGAAGTTGCAATGCACATTCTATTCGGAGGCTGTTTTAATGTTTGAACAATTCAAAGCACTGCTGGTTGACGAGCTGCAGGTTGAGGAGGATAAAATAACTCCAGAGGCTGAACTTTCAAATGATCTCGGAATCAATTCCATCGAGCTTGCTGAGCTGGTCATGCGCTGTGAGGAAACCTTCGGCGTCGATATTCAGGACGACGACATCCATACCTTCGTCACCGTTGGCGACGTAGTGAAGTATCTTGACGGACTTCAGAGCAAAAACTGATTGATTAAGAAGCTGCCGCGTATGTGCGGCGGCTTCTTTTTTTATTTTTGTCATATCGCGCGCCGTCGGAATATAAAATCTACGGGGGACGCCGTGTTAATCTGAATCTCATACGCGGCGTCAGAGAAGGCATGAAAGAACAAAACAGACGAAGGGGTACTGCAACTATCGCACTTGCATTTTTAGCGCTGGCAGTGGTATTCTGCCTTTTGTGCGCCGGAATGACGCTGCTGTTCGGCTACCTCACGTCAAGACCGTACGCCTCCGAGTCTGGCGGCACTCCTTCGGGAGAAAGATACGCTGTTGTGATCGACCCCGGACACGGCGGAGAGGACGGCGGCTGCTCCGGCAGGGACGGAACGACCGAAAAGGACATAAATCTTTCCCTCTCCCTCACCCTTGCATCAATGCTTCGAGTCGGAGGGGTGGATGTGACGCTTACAAGGACTGAGGATATTCTGCTTTACGACCGCAGCGTTGATTTCAAGGGTCGCAAAAAAGTCCTTGACCTTGCCGCGCGGCTCGACTGCGCACGAGCTCATCCTGACGCTGATTTCATAAGCATACACATGAACGCATTTCCGCAGGAAAAATGGAACGGACTTCAGGTGTGGTATTCAAAAAATGACGAAAAGAGCTTCACACTTGCAAAGGAGATCCAATCAGCGACGCAGACATATCTGCAGCCCGACAACGACCGCAGGGTCAAGGCGGCGGGCAGCGGAATTTACCTTCTCGACCGCGCCGTCACCCCGGCGGTGCTTGTTGAGTGTGGATTCCTCTCAAATCCCGAAGAATGCGCCGCGCTTGCCGCGCCGGAATATCAGAAAAAACTGAGCCTTGTAATAATGTACGCATATCTGCGCTCAAAGCAGGGATCCGGGATTTCTCCGTGAAAAGCGACATGATCGGGCATCGTGTCTATCCTGCGGCATGCGAATTTGGGGCATCCTTTCCTGTCGCTCCAAATTCCTCTTGACTGACTCTTCAAAGTCGTGTATAATTGACTTATAAAACAGCGGACGAAAAGGACCTTGAACATGAAAGGCATAAAGACTATATACGTTTGCACCTCCTGCGGATATGAAAGTCCGAAATGGATGGGCAAATGCCCGCAGTGCGGCGCATGGAATTCATTTGTGGAGGACGCGGTGGAAAAGCTGTCCCCCGCTGAGGAAGCCAAAAGTGCGGCGTCGGAGGCGCGGCGCGCCTTTACCGTAGGCACCGGAAGCCGGGCGCTGCCGCTTACCGAAATGACAGCCGATGAGTGCATCCGCTCCGAGACCGGACTGCGCGAGCTTGACCGGGTGCTGGGAGGCGGACTTGTACGCGGCTCGGTCGTGCTGCTGACCGGCGAGCCGGGGATCGGCAAGTCAACACTGCTTTTGCAGATAAGCGGCATACTTTGCGCGACAAGGCGGGTGCTTTACGTCTCCGGGGAGGAATCCGGGGGGCAGCTTAAGCTGCGCGCGGCGCGGCTTGGTGTCAGCTCGCCGCAATTGTATCTGCTTACCGAGACCAATATAGACAAGATCCTTTCCGAAGCCTCGCGGGTAAAGCCGGATGTGATGATAATCGACTCGATACAAACGGTCTACACCCCATATTCCGCCTCATCGCCCGGAAGCGTCTCACAGGTGCGTGAGTCGGCGATGTCTTTTATCGGAAAGGCGAAAAACGACGGCGTTTCGGTCATTCTGGTCGGACACGTAAATAAGGAAGGCTCGATAGCGGGACCTAAGATACTCGAGCACATGGTTGACGCGGTGCTTTGCTTTGAGGGCGAGCACAGTCAGGCGTACCGGATAATCCGTGCGGGCAAGAACCGCTACGGCTCCACAAATGAGATCGGCGTTTTTGAAATGACAGACCGCGGTCTTGAGGAGGTTCCCAACCCCTCCGAAATGCTGCTGGCAGGCAGACCCAAAAACGTGTCCGGCAACTGCGCCGCATGCACCATGGAGGGTACGCGACCTATAATAGCCGAAATTCAGGCACTGGTCTGTCCCACGACCTTCCCTGCCCCGCGCCGCACCTCAAACGGAGTAGATTACAACCGGATGTGCCTTTTGCTGGCGGTGCTTGAAAAGCGGCTCGGACTGCGCTTTTCAGCCAACGACCTTTATCTCAACGTCATCGGCGGATTGAGGCTTGACGAGCCGGCGTCCGACCTTGCCGCGGCGCTTGCAATGATATCCTCGATAACAGACAAAATAATTCCCGACGACCTTGTTGCCATCGGCGAGATCGGACTTGCCGGCGAATGCCGTGCCGTCGCCTCGCTTGAAAACCGCGTCCGTGAGGTGGAAAGGCTCGGATTTTCCCGCGCGGTGGTTCCCTGCCGCAACCTTGAAAAACGTCATATCGACTGCAAAATAAAGCTTATACCGATAAAGAGCATCTACGAGCTGCTGCCGCTTTTGCGGGACGCAAAGTAAGCGGGTGCTCGCTTCTGAGGATAAAACATGATAATACTTATTTCGGGTGCGTCGCACACAGGCAAGACCCTGCTGGCGCAAAAGCTCTCCGAAAAATACAAATACCCGTATTTGTCGGTCGATCTTCTGAAAATGGGACTGATACGCAGCAAAAACACCGACCTTACGCCCGAGGATGACGATAAGCTTACGGACTACCTTTGGCCGATCCTGCGTGAGATCGTAAAGACCGCAGTCGAAAACGGTCAGAACCTCATTGTTGAAGGCGTAAATATCCCATTTGACTGGAAAAAGGACTTTTCCCCCGATCATCTTGAGCAGATACGTTTCATTTGCCTTGTGATGAGCCGCGACTATATAACCGGGCATTTTTCCAATATAAAAAAATACGCCTGCGCAATCGAGCACAGGCTTGACGACTCGGACTGTACGGTGGAAACACTGCTGGAGGATAATCTCCGTTGCCTTGATGGGTGCCAAAGATACAACTGCCGGTACATACTTATCGACGGTGAATACCGGGTAGACCCCGTATTCTGAGTTCACATTTTAATGGGGCGCATCCGAACCGAAAAATATTTTCATCCGCCGGGACGAAGCACATCAGTGCGGCATTCCCGGCTTTTTTTATACTCGGACGGCAGACATCCTACTATGCGCCGGAATGCGGAAATAAAGGAGGTCTGATTTCCGAACCCCACGGCGTAGCAGGCATCGGCGACGCTCATATGCTCAAGAAGCCCGAGGCTCTCGGATATCCGGCGTTTGACGATATATTCCGAAAGCGACACGTTGAAGTGACTGCGGAAGGTGCGCGAAAGATGCTCGCGGCTGTAAAAGAACCGTTCGGAGACGTCTGACACCGAGCGTATCTGGGCATAATTTTCGTCAATATACCGCTTTACCTCGGCAAGCTCACCGGTAAGCGTTCCGGTTGCCGGGGCGGGTCGCTGAGAGGAGGCGGCAAGCACGCCGAAAAGCGAAATTATAAGTGAACGCGCAAGCAGTCCGCCGTACGGTGCATCAGAGCAGACCGCTGCCTCCGCGTCGTGAAGTATTGCCGCAAGACGGCTGTCAGCGGGAATAAGCCTCGATGCACATGCAACGCTTCCGTCAAAGCCGGGAATGGGCACTGTGCGCCCCATATATTCAAAGAAATCCGGAAAGAAATAAAGCACATATCTCTCGTAGACCGACGCCGAAAGCAGGCGCGCCGTGTGCATAATTCCCGGCGAAAAGCTGACGGCACAGCCGGAAACTGGAGACATGAGCGTGTTCTCGCCGATATACTCGACGTCCCCGCCCACATACACCAACAGCTCACTGTAATCATGACTGTGAAAGCCTTCGGTAAAGGTTTCACGTGTGTATCCGGTGGTGCGGTGAGAAAAGATCATAGCATCCCCGATCTCAATATCCTCCCAGCCGTATCGGCTGGA
>DPGK01000029.1:129174-199187 GCA_003523225.1 Clostridiales bacterium | reverse complement strand
CCCAGCCGTATCGGCTGGTGTGACAGCGGCAGCCGCCCAGCATATGTGTGTCTATATATTCGCCCCGGTTTTCATGTCGCTTTATGTACTGTTCCATATCCCGCCCCTGATATCACAAATATTAAAATCTGCCGTCACATACTCGGTAGCTTTTACGATTTATGTGGTTTATACTTATCTTATCACAAAGAGCGTAGAAAGTCAAGGCGTGAGCCGGGTCGGCTCATGTTTACCCGTGAATTTTTGCGCCCTGCTTTCATCGGAAGGAAAGAAACTAAAAATGAGCGAGCTCAGAAAGACTCTTCACACGGCGGACGTCTGCGTTATCGGCGGCGGTCTTGCCGGAACATTTGCCGCAATAGCGGCGGCACGCCACGGCGCAAAGGTAGTGCTTATGCAGGACCGCCCGGTTCTCGGCGGCAACGCCTCAAGCGAGATAAGAATGTGGGTTTCGGGTGCCGGAACACGCGTGCGCAACCTCCAGGAGACCGGGATCATGGAGGAGGTAATGCTTGAGAATATGCACATCAACCCCGAACGCAACTTCTCGGTATGGGACTCCATCCTTTACGGCAAGGTGAAGGCGGAGAAAAACATTGAGCTGATGCTCAACTGCGCCTGCTGCTCCGCCGAGTGCCGAGGCGGCAGGATCGAAAGCGTCACCGGCTTTCAGCTTACCACATACACATGGCGCACGGTAAAGGCAAAGATATTCATCGACTGTTCGGGCGACAGCATTCTTGCCGAGCTTGCGGATGCCGAATACATGGTAGGACGCGAGGCAAAATCGGAATTCGGCGAAGCCTTCGGTCTGCCCGAGGCAGACCGTAAGACAATGGGCATGAGCCTTATGATCCAGGCACACGAAACCGACCATGCGTGCAAGTTCACCGCTCCCGACTGGGCATACAGATTTGACACCGATGAGGAAATGAAGTTCAAGCCCCACGAGTGCCTTGACAAAATAAACACCAATTTCTACTGGATAGAGCTTGGCGGCGAGGCGGATTCGATACATGACACCGAAACGACGCGCGATGAGCTTTTGAAGATCGCCTTCGGCGTGTGGGATCACATGAAAAACCGCGGCGACCACGGCGCGGACAACTGGGAGCTTGACTTTATCGGCTTCCTCCCCGGCAAGCGGGAAAGTCGCCGCTATGTCGGCGACTACATTCTCACTCAGCAGGACGTTGAAAACGGCAGACAGTTCCCCGACGAGGTTGCCTACGGCGGCTGGCAGATCGACAATCACCTGCCCGGCGGCTTTGCCATGAGCGGCAAGGACGGCGCGCACCTGCAGAAAAAGCGGCTTACCGAGCCGTACGGAATTCCGCTGCGTTCCCTTTATTCCAAAAATGTTGAAAACCTCATGTTTGCCGGACGCAATATAAGCGCAACTCACATCGCCTTCTCCACTGTCCGCGTCATGGCGACCTGCGGCGTAATGGGACAGGCAGCCGGAACTGCCGCCGCTCTTGCCACCGCCTGCGGTATTACGCCGCGCGAGCTGTACCGCGAAAAGATCGGAGAGCTTCAGGATCAGCTTATGGAGGACGACTGCTTCCTGCCCGGCATGAAGCGCAAAATTTCCCCGCTCTGCAACGAAAAAACACTCTCGGCGGTCTGGGGCGACGCCTCGGCATTGTTAAACGGGACCGACCGCAAGATATGGGGCAGCGACAACGGCTACTGGGGCATCGTTGACCGTGCCGTAACATACACCTTCGACAAGCCGACTCACATTTCCGATTTCCGTCTTATCGTCGACAGCGACCTTGACAGAGAGTACACGGACGGAAATCCCGACGCACTTAACATTTCCATCCCCCTTTTCAAGCGTGCGGATTATGACCACACCACCTTCGGCTTCCCGAAATGTATGCTCAAATCCTTTAAGATCGAAGCGCAGGACGAGAGCGGCGAATGGAAAACCGTTTATGAGACTCACGAAAACTACCAGAGGATGATACGCGAAAAGCTGGATATCGACGCCGTCGCCGTGCGACTGATCCCGCTCGGAACATATTTTTCCGAGTCGCTCTGGACGACCTACGGCAGCGCGCAGGCTCATATCTTCTCCTTTGAGGTAAGATGATGGCGGAAATAAAGTACAATCCCCTGTTTGACGGTGAAAAGCCTCTGCTTATCGCCCACCGCGGATACACGCCCACGGCGCCTGAAAACTCCATTGCCTCCTTTTCCGAAGCCGCAAGAAGACATTACTGGGCAATCGAAACCGACGTTCGCCGCACACTTGACGGTGTGCTTGTCTGCTGCCACAATTCATCGCTGAAAAAAATGTACGGCGCAGATATGAAGATCGAGGAGCACACGCTGCGCGAGCTTTCAGAGGTCAGGATCTGCACCGGGAACGGTCTTGAAGGACGCCCCGATGAGGAACTGAGGCTCCCGCTTTTCAGCGAATATCTGTCCGTATGCGTCCGCGGCGGCTGCGTTCCCTTTATCGAAACCAAGGGCTTTGTCGTCGAGCAGACCCTGCGCATGGTCGAGGCATTCGGACTGACGGACAGAGCGGTGCTTTCCTCAGTTGACTTCAGCCATATAGAGGAAGCGCGCCGGGTCAGCGACAGAATTTTTATCCACCATATCTTCACCACCGACGAACAGATGCTTCGGGTGGCGGAGCTTGGAAGCGGCGGCGTTTCCTATAACTACCCGGTGCTTGACGATGTCCCTGCGGGACTGGTGGAGAAAACACACGCAGCCGGTGTGCGCCTCTGTCTGCGCGCCGGAGACACCGCTCAGAACGTCGCCAGAATGATGGACATGGGACTTGACTATATCCCCACTAACCTCATCTGTCCGGCGGATATCCGGCTCTGAGACATACCCAAATATAATATCGGTGCAGTCCGCACGATCACGGACTGCACCGATTGTTTTTGTTTTTGTTTTTATCTTATTTTTGCCGCTCCTTCAAAACCGTGAACAAAGCCCTGCGGGTCAGCGGAGCAGATGTCCCCGCCTATCACGCGTCCGCGGTAGACTATCACGTTGGCAAGCACTCTGCCTCCGTCATAGCCGTCGTAATTCTTGACCTCATAGGTATAGCGCATTACTGTCTTGCGCCTGTATTTTGACAGATCCAGCCCCTGCGACTTCTGAAGCTCGTTGTATCCCGCGTAAACCTTATCAAACTTCTCCGGCAATGTTATCTCTACCGTTTCAAGCGGGTCCTCAGCTACCTCATAGCCGAACTGAGCAAGAAACTTGATCCTGTCCTCATTTGTCCTGATCTTGTCATAACTGACCCTGATCGTCCCGCCGTCCGACGCTCCGACAGACGCCGAGGCTGGCTGATACGCCGGCACAAATATCACAAGCGCGGCAAGCGCCGCTGCCGCGAGCACGATAACGGCGAAAAACCTGATTGTTCCCGCGCGACAAGTATAAACAAACATAGCACAACCGTCCTCTCCCGATATATATCCCGAAACCGCAATTCGGAAACCGTTTGGTAGATTATATGGGCTGTGCGCGACAAATATTCATAAAGAAAACGCCCTTTGCGGTCTTTCATCCCGCAAAGGGCGCAAGTAAATATTGATTTACTATATAACTGCTTCCGCGTTGTCCGCCGCCGCACGGGACATTCCCGTGCCCTCCCGCTCAAAGAAATACTTCACGCGGTGCGACGCAACGCTTTGAACCATGCCCATCAGCAGATACATGGCAAGAGTTGACGAGCCTCCCCCGCTTATAAACGGCAGCGTGATACCGACGACCGGAAGCATTGCAAGGCACATTCCTATGTTTTCAATGCTCTGGATAATTATAAACGCGGCAACACCGACGCAGATAAAAGAGCCTGCGTCCTTACGCGCCGAGCGCGCTATCATGAATATGCGCACCACAAGCACAGCAAGCAGGATAATTACTATCATCCCGCCAAGCATACCGAACATTTCGCACACGGTGGAAAAGGAAAAATCGCTCTCCGCCGAATACAGGGTCTTATAATTTTCCGCGCCGAAAAATCCCCTGCCGAAAAATCCTCCGTTTGCCACGCAACTCTTCCCCTGTAGCGGCTGCATTCCGGTGTCGAGCGGGTCCCCCTCGGGATTGAAGCCGTATATTATGCGCTCCTGCTGGTATAGCTCAAGATGGGGCCAGACATACGGGATCGCAATAAACAGCGCACCGAACACTCCGAGAAAATAAAACGCACTCAGACCGGCGCAGAAAAGCATTATCGCCGCCGCACCGCAGAATACCAAAGTAACACCGAGATCCCCTGATTTGAGAAGCAGAAAGAGTACCACACCCGCGTGCAGTCCAAGACCTGCAAGATGCCATATCTTGTTGATATCCTTTTTAACAAGGTCAAGATGCTTTGCAAAGGTGACGATAAAAGTGGTCTTTACGAACTCGGACGGCTGAACCGTCATAAACCCGAGATCCAGCCAGCTACGGTTGGTTCCCACCGCCACGCCGAACTTAAGCGTAAAAGCAAGTATCCCGACCGAAAAAACCGCGCAGGGTATCCAGAATTTTTTAAGTACGACTTCGTAATCAATTGTCGAGATTATTATCATCGCAATTATCCCGATAACCGTTGCTCCCACCTGCATAATGAACAGGCGTGTTCCGTTTCTCAGATAATTACGTCCGCCGAACAGCATAAGGCAGCTGACGGTGGAAAGCAGCAGCGCACATATCAGCACGCACGGATCTATCCGCCTGAGCTTTTCGCGGTAGGGCGTGGAAAACGCTTTCATGCTTCTTTGTCAGCCTCCTTTAGGATACTGTAGCGGGGCGCAGTCAAGCTCAATACTGTCTGCCCCAGACGACCATATGCTTTGCGGGCTTGCCGCAGCATACGCAAACGTCGGAAAGATGCTCCTCCTCAAAAGGAATGCAGCGCGACTTAACTCCGCCGGTATCGTTCTTTATTTTGTCCTCGCACTCACTGTCGCCGCACCACATCGCCTTTATGAAGCCGGATTTGTTGGCGGCGATGTCAAGGAACTCGTCGTAGTTCAGCGCCACTGAGGTACGCGCGGCAAGATTTTCGGAGGCGCGGCGGTAAAGCTCGTCATGTACCGACGCAAGCGCCGCTTTGACCGCTTCTTCAATATTCTCAAGAGACACGACCGTCTTTTCGCGGCTGACGCGGGAGACAAGCACACAGGTGCCGCTTTCAATATCGCGCGGGCCAAGCTCAAGACGCAGCGGAACGCCCTTCATTTCGTACTGAGAATACTTCCAGCCGGCAGAGTTGTCGCTGTCGTCCAGCTTTACACGGAATTTTGCAGACAGGCGATCGCGCAGCGCAGAGGCAGCTTCAAGCACGCCCTCTTTATGCTGAGCCACAGGAATTATCGCAACCTGAATGGGAGCGACAGCAGGCGGAAGGATAAGCCCGTTGTCGTCGCCGTGCGTCATGATGATAGCTCCTATCATACGTGTGGAAACGCCCCATGAGGTCTGATGCGGGTATTTTACCGAGTTGTCGCGGGCGGTATATGTGATGTCAAATGCACGCGCAAAGCCGTCGCCGAAATAGTGCGAGGTACCGCCCTGAAGCGCCACGCCGTTGTGCATCATCGGCTCGACGGTATAGGTCTCCATTGCTCCCGCGAATTTTTCCTTTTCTGTCTTGCGTCCGCGCACGACCGGAATAGCCAGAGATCTCTCATAGAAATCGGCATATACGCCAAGCATCCGGCGCGTTTCCTCCCGCGCCTCCTCCTCGGTCTCGTGCATGGTGTGACCCTCCTGCCACAGGAATTCGGATGTGCGCAGGAAGGGACGTGTGGTCTTTTCCCAGCGCACAACGTTGCACCACTGGTTGTAGAGCTTGGGAAGATCACGGTAGGAATGAATAATATTGCGGTAATGCTCGCAGAAAAGCGTCTCGGAGGTGGGACGGATGCAAAGTCTTTCGGGCAGAACATTCTGACCGCCGACCGTAACCCATGCGCACTCGGGGGCGAAGCCCTCAACATGATCCTTTTCACGCTGAAGGAGAGATTCGGGAATAAACATGGGCATATAAACATTCTCGTGACCGAGCCGCTTGAACTCAGCGTCAAGTATGTGCTGTATATTCTCCCAGATGGCGTAGCCGTAGGGACGGATTATCATGCAGCCCTTGACTCCGGAATAATCGGCAAGCTCAGCTTTTTTGACAACGTCGGTATACCATTGAGCAAAATCAACATCCATTGAGGTTATTTGCTCAACCATTTTTTTGTTCTTATCAGCCATGATGAAAAAATCCTTTCGGGAAGATAACAAAACTTCATTTATACAATTATACAATATTATAAAGCATCCGGCGCAGGATGTCAAGCGCCGGATGAATATTTAAGCCTTTTTGCATCACAAACAGACTTTTTCGGACTCTTTATCGCCCACAAGCTCCTCGCGGAGGCGTCTGTATGACTCGTAAAGCTCCAAAGAGCTCGGATGACCGCAAAAAGCGCGGCTGCCAGGGCGGTTCATGAGTCCGAGATACTGATAGCAAAGCACCTCATCGCAGAACTCAGATACCGCCTCAAGCTGTTCTGATATCCTGTCTATATCCGCAGGAAGCAGGGCGGAACGGTACACCTCACCCTCGAATCGGAATATCTCCATATCCGCCCACAGCGCACTTCTGCCCGAACGGTCATGCGCTCGGCGAAGCGCAGCGTAATACGCGCCGGTCTGGTCGGGAGTGGATTTTCTTACACCTACCTCATCCTGATATGCCACGATATCCACATCAAGAGAATCAAGCTGCCTTACGTATTCGTCATCTGCGGACAAAATATTCGTACCGAACGGCGCGATAAGTGTTTTAAGCCTTGGATCGAGAGTATGCGCAAACGCACTGTAACGGTTACAATAATCTATGAATTCGGGGGAAAAGTGCCCTCTGATACAGGCCTCGTCGGGATAATACCAGCCGACGAAGGACGGATGCGAGCCATATGCGGCGTAAAGCTGCTCCATTGCACGGAAAGCCCGCGCCGTCACCTCTTTGCTCATCATATTCTCGGCAGTGTGCGTCCATATGCCGTAAAACCCGGTCGACACAAACACGGCTATCCCTTGAATATCAGCCTCTGTGAGTATCGCTTCAATCGGATCGTCGCACGCAAATTCCTCGGCGAACGGATAAATGTCGGTCCTGAAATAGGACTCCGCGTGATCCTCATAAACGAGAGATGTGCACATGAGCACAAGATATTTCATGCCGAGACTTTTTATCTCTCTGATCTTTTCGCGCCATTCCTCCGCACCGAAGCTGCGGCAGGCAGGATTCCAGTATTTTCCCTCTGCAATATTGTGATGAGTGAACTCAAACCATGTACCCGAGATCGGCTTTTTCATTGTCACTCTCCTTAAGCATTGAGTATATTCATGAATTCCTCACCCGTTATTGTCTCGTTCTCATAAAGATACTTTGCAAGCTCTCCGAGCTTCGCACGGTTTTCGTTAAGTATCGCCTTTGCGCGCTCATACTGCTTCTTTACCAACTCGACGACCTTACGGTCGATCTCGGTCTGCGTTTCGGGAGAGCAGGCGAGAGCTGCGTCTCCGCCGAGATACTGGTTGTTCACGGTCTCAAGCGCCACCATTCCGAAATCGTCGCTCATACCGTACTGCGTTATCATCGCGCGGGCAAGACGTGTCGCCTGCTCGATGTCGTTTGACGCACCGGTTGTTACCGAACCGACAGCGATCTCCTCCGCGGCTCTGCCGCCAGTAAAGGTGGCTATCTTATTTTCGATCTCCTCCTTGCTCATCAGGTAATGGTTGCCCTCCTCCACCTGCATGGTGTAGCCAAGAGCGCCCGATGTGCGCGGAACTATCGTTATCTTCTGTACCGGTGCGGAGTTTGTCTGCTTTGCAGCCACAAGCGCGTGACCTATCTCGTGATACGCCACAATCATCTTTTCCTTGTCGGTCAGTATCGCGTTCTTCTTCTGATATCCGGCAATGACGACTTCGATGCTTTCTTCAAAATCAGCCTGTCCCGCTGCTTTTCTGCCGTCGCGAATGGCGTGAAGCGCCGCTTCGTTGACTATGTTGGCAAGCTCTGCACCCGACGCGCCGGAAGCCATACGGGCTATGCGGGAATAGTCAATGCCCTGCTCGGTCTTGATCTTCTGTGCGTGCACGCGGAGTATCGCCTCTCTGCCCTTGAGGTCGGGAAGCTCGACAGGAACACGTCTGTCAAAGCGCCCGGGACGGGTCAGCGCCGGGTCAAGCACCTCAGGACGGTTGGTGGCGGCAAGGATTATCACACCTGCATTCCCCTCAAATCCGTCCATCTCGGTCAGCAGCTGATTCAGCGTCTGCTCGCGCTCGTCGTTGCCGCCGATGCGTCCGTCACGCTTCTGTCCAATTGCGTCTATCTCGTCAATGAAAACGATGCACGGAGCTTTCTCCTTTGCCTGGCTGAACAGGTCGCGCACCTTTGATGCGCCCATGCCGACGAACATTTCGACAAATTCAGAACCCGACATTGAGAAGAACGGGACATTCGCCTCGCCCGCAACAGCCTTGGCAAGCATCGTCTTACCCGTGCCGGGAGGGCCTACAAGCAGTATTCCTTTAGGCATGGAGGCGCCTATTTCCTCATATTCCTTGGGATTGTGCAGATAATGCACGATCTCAGCCAGATTTTCCTTTGCCTCATCCTCGCCGGCAACATCGGAGAATCTGATGCCGTTTGAGGATTTTACATACACCTTGGCATTGCTCTTGCCCATGTTGAACATCATGGAGTTGCCGCCGCCCGCCTTCTTCATGAGCTGGCGGGACAGAAGCTGACCGAGACCGATGAAGATCACCATCGGCAATATCCAGGAAAGCAAAAAGCTGAGTATTGGGGAAGTCTCCTCGATTATCTCACTTGAAAACTTTGCACCGGAGTCGCGAAGCCTCTGTGTAAGCTCCGGGTCGTTCATGATTCCGGTCTTGTAGATGCTCTTTCCGTCCTTGGAGGTGAAAAGTATCTGGTTTTCCTGAACCTGAACCTCTCCTATCTCCTGGTTTTCTGTCATACTCATGAACTCGCCGTAATCGACTTCTTTTATCTGATGACGGGCAATCTCGGGCATAACGAAAATATTGATAAACAAAATCACCAAAAGCACAATTACATAGTAAAATATCAGCGGTTTTTTAGGTTTTTGTACTTCATTCATGCGTCAGGGATGTCCTTTCTGTATATTTCGATAATATTATACCGCCTGCGGGTGACGATTTCCGCACAGGCATATGACGCGATTGTGAATTTTCATAACTTCAGCAGTTGCGACACTGTTGACCTTAAATATAAAAGAAATTTTTGAATACATCTGTTTGGATAAAAAATAATAAATAAGCCTTGACAAGCAATGTTTTTTTAGTTATAATTAATACTGTACCATATACTTTCGCGGGCTGGCTCAGACTGCGAAAAAATCACAATTAAAGAAAGAGGTATCATTATGCGCAAAATCGTATCAATCGTACTCAGTCTGCTGATGATTTCCGCTCTGTTCTGCATCGGTGCATCCGCTACCGATGCAGTTGCGATCTCATCCGCCGCCGATTTCGCGGCAATGGCTCCCGACGGCAATTATGTTCTCGCCGCCGACATCACAATTGACGCCACCTATGAAGTAACAGACGGAACCGCGTTCACCGGAACTCTTGACGGTGCGGGACACACAGTCACCACATCCGTTCTTATGTTTGCTCTGATGAACGGTACCGTAAAGAACCTGACTGTCGTCGGCGACATCGTATCCGGTGACAAATACGTCGGTGCTGTTGCAATGAACACCAACGCCGGAAATGCTCTCTTTGAGAACATCACCAACAAAGCCAACGTCACCAGCTCCAGGCCCTCCACTGAGGACGCTTGCCTTGGCGGTATTCTCGGCAAGGCTTCCAAAGGAAGCGCTGCTATCCTGAGAAACTGCGTGAATGAAGGCGCCATCACCGGTCCGGAAGCTACCGGCGGTATCTGCGGTGAATCTCAGATATACGGAACTCTGTTTGAGAACTGCCTCAACAAGGGCAAAGTAACAAGCCTTGACAACGCCTCCGGAGCTGCCGCTGGCGGTATTATCGGCTACAACGGAACAGACGCCGTTATCGTAAAGAACTGCACCAACAACGGTGAGATCGTTGCCGGTTACCGCGCAGGCGGCATCATCGGTGACGCAAGAAAGTCCGCTGAGGTCTACAACTCCGTCAACAACGGTAATGTAACCGCAAAGCACGAGGCTCTCAAGGGCAACATCGCCGGCGGTATCATCGGTTACGCCTGCGACGGCAGCACCACCACTCCCCTTGTGATCGATGGCTGCATCAACAACGGTAAGATCGACTCTTACATAGAAAACTCCGTAAAAGGCGACGCCGCCGGTATTATAGGCAACGCCGGATCTAAGGGCATTGCTGTCAACTACACCATCAAGAACTGCCTCAACACCGGTGATGTCTCCGGCGGTTACCGCGTTGGCGGTATTGCCGGCTATGGCTACGGCACAAATGATGCTTACTATGTAATTACCAACTGCGTAAACATCGGTAAGGTCTCCGCCGGACAGTTCGGTTCTCAGTTCGTAGCTTACACCAACTCCGTCGGAACGACCATCAAGAACTGCATCGGCGCCGGCGAAATGGAAGCTCTTCCTGTAACCGATAAGTTCACTCGTCTGGCAATCTTCAGCTGCTCCAACGTGGCAGTTGAACAGTGCACCGTTGAAAACGTATTCATCGTTGACGGCGGCAAGACCGAATGGTTCTCCTGGGCTTCCTATTCTGACGGCGAAGCCAACGCCAAAAACCGCATCCCGCTTGAAACCGTTCTCGGCAAGGATCTTGACGGCACAGCTTACAAGTTCAACACCTACACCGACGATACCTACGCCACAGTCGCTACTGCCGACAATGAGATGGTATTCACCAACACCGCCGAAACTCCGGTAAATGTAAGAGCTATCACCAGAGTCGACGCCGTGTCTCAGGATCTCGTTGACAAGGCAAACGCTGCAGCGGGAACTATCTATGTGTATCTTGACGGCGGCAAGCTCACCACAATCGAGCCTGTCAATGTGAACCCCGACCCCGTAGATCCTCCCATCACCGGTGACTATGCTCTCGTCGCTGTTGCGGCAGTTGCAGTTGTTGCCGTGCTTGGCATCGCTTACGTATCCAAGAAGAAAGTAATCGCCGAATAAGCAAACCGCTTTCTGAATGACCCGCTTCAATGCGGATAAACCCATTCCCCTGCCGTTCGGCAGGGGGATGGGTTTTTTATTTTGTTTCAGTATTAGCAGATCAGAACAGTCCGGTGATCTTTCCGTTTTCGTCTACTTCGATACGCTCTGCGGCGGGCGACTTGGGCAGCCCCGGCATAGTCATTATGTCGCCTGTAAGCACGACCACAAATCCCGCCCCGGCAGATACCCTGACATTCTTTACGGTAACGGTGAAGTCGGTGGGAGCGCCGAGCTTTGTCGGGTCGTCCGAAAAGCTGTACTGCGTTTTGGCAATACATACCGGGCATCCCCCAAATCCCATATCGGTGAGCTTTGCCAGCTGTTTCTTTGCTTCGGGAAGATAGGTAACGCCGCTGCCGCCGTATATTTTGGTGACGACAGCATTGATCTTTTCCTCAAGACTGAGGTCGGACGGGTACGCAAAGGTAAAATCACCTTTTTCCTCCTCGCAAAGTCTTACGACCTCGCGGGCAAGCGCTTCTCCTCCCTTTCCGCCGTCAGCCCAGACGGTGGAAAGCACCGCATTCACACCCAGCTCACGGCACTTGTCAATTATGAAGCTGACCTCAGCATCGGTATCGGTCGGAAAACGGTTAAGCGCAACTACGCACGGCAGCTTATACACATTTTTAATATTTGAAACATGACGCAGAAGATTGGGAATACCTTTTTCAAGCGCGCAAAGATCCTCGCGCGCAAGCTCGGTCTTGGGCAAGCCGCCGTGCATTTTCAGCGCGCGGACAGTTGCCACCACGACCACAGCGTCAGGGACAAGCCCCGCCATGCGGCATTTGATATCAAGGAACTTTTCAGCTCCGAGGTCTGCCCCGAAGCCTGCCTCGGTAACGGCGTAGTCGCCGAGCTTCAGTGCCATCCTTGTGGCAATGACCGAATTGCAGCCGTGTGCGATATTGGCAAACGGACCGCCGTGTACAAGTGCGGGTGTCCCCTCAAGCGTCTGCACAAGGTTAGGCTTCAGCGCATCCTTAAGCAGCGCCGCCATAGCGCCAGCCGCCTTGAGCTGACCTGCCGTAACCGGATCATCGGAATAAGTGTATCCGACAATTATACGCGCCAGTCTCTCCTTAAGGTCGGCAAGAGAGGATGAAAGACAAAGCACCGCCATGATCTCGGAAGCAACTGTTATATCAAAGCCGTCCTCACGCGGAGTACCGTTGACCCTGCCTCCCAGACCGTCCACGATAAAACGGAGCTGACGGTCATTCATGTCCACACAGCGCTTCCATGTGATCCTGCGCGGGTCAATACCAAGGGCGTTGCCCTGCTGAATATGGTTGTCAAGCATTGCGGCAAGCAGGTTGTTTGCCGCACCGATAGCGTGGAAATCCCCGGTGAAATGAAGGTTGATATCCTCCATAGGCACCACCTGAGCATAACCGCCCCCGGCAGCTCCGCCCTTTATTCCGAAAACGGGACCGAGCGACGGCTCGCGCAGTGCGACCACGGAATTTTTGCCTATCTTTCTCAAGCCGTCGGCAAGTCCTATGGTCGTGGTGGTCTTGCCCTCGCCCGCAGGTGTGGGCGTAATGGCAGTAACAAGTATCAGCTTTCCGTTATTGCGGGTATCGTCCGCAAGGATAGACAAGTCGGTCTTTGCCTTGTATTTTCCGTAAGGCTCAATAAGCTCCTCGTCTATGTGCGCGGCGGCGGCGATCTCACTTATCGGCTTCATTTTACACGCCTGCGCAATTTCAATGTCGGTAAGGTGTGCCATGTTGTTCCTCCGATCTTATCTGAAATATTTTACAGCTGATTCAAACAGCTTCATGTCGTACTTTCCGGGTACGTTTTTATAGAGTCCGTCACCCGTGCGCTCTGAGTGACCCATCTTTCCGAACACTCTGCCGTCGGGAGAGAGGATCCCCTCCACCGCCGCCATCGAATTGTTGGGATTGAAGTGAATGTCATCGGTGGCGTTTCCGTCAAGATCCACATACTGAGTGGCGATCTGACCGTTTGCGGCAAGCTGACGCAGAACGTTTTCCTCGGCAATAAAGCGTCCCTCGCCGTGGGAGATCGGAACGGAGTATATCTCCCCGACCTCACAGCCCGAAAGCCACGGAGACTTGACCGAAGTCACGCGGGTGCGCACGATCTTAGACTGGTGACGCCCTATCGTGTTGAAGGTAAGCGTCGGGCAATGCGCGTCGGTGTCGATTATTTTTCCGTACGGAACGAGTCCTAACTTTATAAGCGCTTGAAAACCGTTGCAGATGCCGCACATAAGCCCTCCGCGCACGTCAAGCAGCTCGCCGACAGCCTCGCGGACAGCGGCGCTGCGGAAGAACGCGGTGATGAATTTACCCGAACCGTCCGGCTCGTCGCCTCCGGAAAAACCGCCGGGGATAAAGACTATCTGCGAATCTCTGACCAATCGGGCAAATTCCTCGACACTGCGGGAAATCCCGTCGGACGTCAGGTTGTTGATAACGTATATTTCCGCCTCCGCGCCTGCGTCGCGTACCGCCTTTGCGGAATCGTATTCGCAGTTTGTGCCGGGGAAAACCGGGATCAGCACACGCGGCTTTGCGCATTTTACGGCAGGCGCGGCAACGGAGCGCTCCGTGCAGGAATAATTTTCGATCTTTTTGCCCTCTGTCGGGATATTGCAGGAGTAAACCCCCTCGAGCCTATTCTCATACGCATTTTGCATCGCGGAAAGCTCAAGGCTTTCGCCACGCCATGATACCGAGGGTATGTCAGTCACGCGTCCGAGGCGTCTGCCCTCCTCCGCTCTCACTCCGGCTGCAAGCTCCAGTATGAAGCCGCCGTAAGCGTAGCCGAACATCTCATCAAGGGTCAAGGACTTGTCGTATTCAAAGCCTAGTCGGTTGCCTATGCACATTTTGAACACCGCCTCGGCAACGCCGCCAAGACACGGAGTATAGCAGGATACTGCCTTTCCGGAGTGCAGGAGAGATGTGACGCGGCTGAACACCTCAAGCAGTGACGAGGTTACAGGCAGTCCGTTTTCATCATATTCGGGCGATATGAGGATCACCTCGCTGCCCGGATTCTTGAACTCCTGCGAAACAGCCTCCCCGACCTTTCCGGTGGTCACGGCGAAGGAAACAAGCGTGGGCGGGACATCGAGCTTTTCAAAGCTGCCGCTCATTGAATCCTTGCCGCCTATTGACGCCACACCAAGCTCCTTCTGAGCGCGGAAGGCGCCGAGCAGCGCGGACATGGGCTGTCCCCAACGTGCCGGATCCTTGCCGGGGCGGGCAAAGTATTCCTGGAACGTAAGATAAACATCGCAGAAGGAAGCACCTGATGCGATGAGCTTTGAAACCGACTCGACCACAGCAAGGTATGCCCCGTGGTAGGGACTTGCCTCAGTTATATACGGATTATATCCCCATGACATAAAGGAGCAGTCATCGGTATGAGCCTTTTCGACCGAAATTTTCTGCACCATCGCCTGCACCGGAGTCTGCTGATATCTGCCGCCGAAGGGCATAAGCACAGTACCGGCACCGATGGTGGAGTCAAAACGCTCGGAAAGCCCGCGCTTTGAGCAGACGTTGAGGTCGCTCATCAGTACGGAATAACCCGCCGAAAAGTCCGCAGGGATCGGATTTTCAAAGCTTCCCGGTTTTGCGGTCTTTATTGTTATATGCTTTTCCGCGCCGTTTGAATTAAGGAACTCACGGCTGACGTCAACTATCGTCCTGCCGTTCCAACGCATCTTAAGGCGCGGCTCGGCAGTCACCTTGGCAACTATTGT
Organism: Clostridiales bacterium; assembly: GCA_003523225.1. Lineage (GTDB taxonomy): Bacteria > Bacillota > Clostridia > Oscillospirales > CAG-272 > CAG-390. Next base: position 184,202 of record DPGK01000029.1, on the reverse strand, counting down.
AGCTTCAAGATTTTCTTTTCCTGCAATTTCGGTAAACGCCGCGGCGTCCTCGGGCGCGACCACCACAGCCATTCTCTCCTGTGACTCTGAGATCGCCAGCTCTGTGCCGTCAAGTCCGTCATATTTTTTGGGAACGGAGTTAAGATCAATATCCAGTCCGTCCGCCAGCTCGCCTATGGCGACCGAAACGCCTCCCGCGCCGAAGTCGTTGCAGCGCTTTATCATGCGCGCTGCCTGCGGATTACGGAAAAGCCTTTGCAGCTTACGCTCCTCCGGTGCATTTCCCTTTTGCACCTCAGCCCCGCAGCTCTCAAGAGAAGCAACGGTGTGTGACTTTGACGAACCGGTAGCTCCGCCGCAACCATCTCTTCCCGTCCTACCGCCGAGAAGAATTACGATATCTCCGGGGCACGGGCATTCGCGCCGCACATTTTCTGCGGGAGCGGCGGCGATCACAGCCCCTATCTCCATGCGCTTTGCGGCATATCCGGGGTGATATATCTCGTCTACGATCCCGGTGGCAAGACCTATCTGGTTGCCGTATGAGGAATACCCAGCCGCGGCTGTTGTCACGATCTTGCGCTGGGGCAGCTTGCCCTCAAGCGTCTGGGATACCGGTACGGTTGGGTCAGCCGCTCCCGTCACACGCATAGCTCCGTAGACATATGAGCGTCCTGAAAGCGGGTCGCGGATAGCGCCGCCGATGCAGGTGGCAGCGCCGCCAAACGGCTCTATTTCTGTAGGATGATTGTGAGTTTCGTTCTTGAAAAGCAGCAACCACGGCTGACGCTCGCCGTCCGCCTCGACTTCGATTTTTACCGTGCAGGCATTTATCTCATCCGACTCATCCAGCTTGCAAAGCTTCCCTATGCTGCGCAGATATTTTGCAGCAAGCGTGGCTATGTCCATCAGGTTGACGGGCTTGGTGCGTCCGAGCAACCGGCGGGTCTCAATGTAGTCGTCATACGCCCTCTGAAGCAGCGCGTCCTCAAAGCTGACGCTGTCCACAGTGGTCAGGAACGTCGTGTGTCTGCAGTGATCCGACCAATATGTGTCTATCATGCGTATTTCGGTAATTGTCGGGTCACGTCCTTCGCGGCTGAAATAGGCGCGGCAGAATTCGGCGTCGTCGATATCCATTGCCAGACCGTATTTCTTCACGAATTCTTCAAGTCCTTTGCGGGACAGTGAGATAAAGCCGTCAAGAGTCTCCACACGGGTCGGAAGCTCACAACCGACAGTCAGCGTTTCGGGAGTCTCAAGCGACGCTTCGCGCGCCTCAACCGGGTTGATAACATACTTTTTGACCTCCGCAAGCTCCGCGTCCGAAAGATCTCCGTAAAGAAGATACAGCTTTGCGGTGCGCACCGCAGGACGCTCGCCCTGCGAGAGTATCTGAATGCACTGCGCGGCGGAGTCGGCACGCTGGTCAAACTGCCCCGGAAGATACTCCACGGCAAAGACCCGCGCCCCGGACATTTCCGGCGAATCGGTCACGTCATCAAGCTGCGGCTCCGAAAAAACCGTGCGGACGGCATAGTCAAACAGCTCTTTTCTGATATTTTCAACGTCATAGCGGTTTAAGATCCGCAGATCCTCCAAGGAGGTGATACCAAGTATCCCGTGCAGGTCGGACGCCAGTGCGCGCGCCTCGTTGTCAAGTCCCTTTTTCTTTTCGGTATAGATCCGGTAAACCATCAGCTTTCCCTTCCGGCAGCAATTGCGCGTCTGCCTATATCACGGCGTAAATATGCGTTTTCAAAATGTATTTTATCGGCAAGGCGGTACGCGCCGTCAACCGCTTTCTCAAGTGACTCTGCAACGGCGACTGCTCCCAGCACGCGACCGCCCGAGGTCTTAAGTCTGCCGTCCTCGAGCTTTGCCCCGGCGACATATATCTCCCCCTCGGGAGCATCCGGAAGTGTGATCTCATATCCGGTCTCATATTTTACGGGATAACCCTTTGACGCCATGACCACGCAGCAAGCCGATCTGTCCGAAAACCTTACCATGTCGGCGCTGAGAGTCCCGTTTGTCGTTGCCTGCATGATGGTCAGAAGGTCACTATCGAGCAGCGGAAGCACCACCTGAGTTTCGGGGTCGCCAAAGCGGCAATTGTACTCTATCACACGCGGTCCGTCGGCGGTAAGCATAAGTCCGAAGTACAAACAGCCGCGGAAGGTGCGTCCTTCTGCGTTCATGGCGCGCACGGTGGGGATAAAGATCTCATCCATGCACTGACGCGCGATATCCGGAGTATAATAAGGATTCGGAGCTACCGTTCCCATGCCTCCGGTGTTCGGACCCATATCTCCGTCGCAGGCGCGCTTATGATCCATCGACGACACCATCGGAACAACGGTTTTTCCGTCGGTAAAGGCAAGCACCGAGACCTCCGGACCGCTCAGAAATTCCTCAACGACCACCCGGCTTCCGCTTTCACCGAATACCCTGTCCTCCATCATTGAGCGCACAGCGTCCTCAGCCGCCTCATGCGTCTCGGCAATTATAACGCCCTTGCCGAGTGCCAGACCGTCCGCCTTGATAACGGTAGGCAGCGGCGCGCACTTTACGTATTCCAGCGCCGCCACGGGAGTGTCAAAAACCTCGTAAGCCGCAGTCGGAATACCGTATTTCTTCATCAGATCTTTTGCGAATACCTTGCTTCCCTCTATTGCCGCGGCTGCCTTTGTCGGTCCGAAGCAGGGAATGCCCACAGCGTTCATGGCATCGACCGCACCAAGCACCAGCGGGTCGTCGGGAGTCACGACCGCATAGTCTATTTTGTTTTTTACGGCAAAATCAACTATTTTGTCGATCTCCTTTGCCCCGACAGGCACACAGACGGCGCATTCCGCGATGCCGCCGTTACCCGGCAGGGCATATATTTCATCAACACAGGGGTTCTCACGGAGTTTTTTTATTATTGCGTGCTCACGCCCTCCGCCGCCTACAACAAGAATCCTCATCCCGATATCTCCTTAATGATGGAAAAGTCTCATTCCGGTAAACGCCATTGCAATTCCGTACTTATCGCACACCTCAATGACCTGATCGTCGCGTATCGAACCTCCGGGCTGGGCAATGTAGGAAACACCGCTGAGGTGGGCGCGCTCGATATTGTCGCCGAACGGGAAGAAGGCGTCGGAGCCAATTGAAACGCCGCTTATCGAAGCTATATACTCCCTCGCCTCAGCGTCGCTCAGCGGTTCGGGGCGGAAGCTGAAATATCTCTGCCATACGCCGTCGGCGCAGACATCCTCTTCGTTTTTATTGATATATCCGTCGATAACATTGTCTCTGTCAGCACGTCCGAGCGTCGGCAGGAAGGGCAGATCCAGCACCTTCTCATGCTGACGCAAAAACCATGTGTCAGCCTTGCCTCCCGCAAGACGGGTGCAGTGTATTCTTGACTGCTGACCGGCTCCGACGCCTATCGCCTGACCGTCGTAGGCAAAGCAGACCGAATTGGACTGTGTGTATTTAAGCGTAATGAGCGAAATGATAAGGTCTCGTTTTGCCTCATCGCTCAGGGCTTTATTGGCGGTAACGACGTTTGAAAGCAACGCTTCGTTTATCTCAAAATTGTTTCTGCCCTGTTCAAAGGTGATCCCGAAGACCTGCTTTCTTTCGATCGGGTCGGGAACATAGTCCAGGTCTATCTCGACAATATTGTATGTGCCGCGCCTCTTGGTTTTAAGAATTTCGAGCGCTTCAGGCTCGTATCCGGGTGCGATTATCCCGTCCGAGACCTCGCGCTTCAGCATAAGGGCTGTAGTAACGTCGCAGACGTCTGAAAGCGCCGCCCAGTCTCCGAAAGAGCACATACGGTCCGTGCCTCTGGCGCGCGCATATGCGCAGGCGATTGGGGACTTGTCAAGTCCCGGAATGTCATCCGCAAAGCAGGCTCTTTTGAGCTTGTCGGAAAGAGGAGTTCCCACCGCCGCCGAGGTGGGGCTTACATGCTTGAAGGAAGCGGCGGCGGGCAGTCCGAGAGCCGCCTTAAGCTCCTTTACAAGCTGCCATGAATTCAGCGCGTCAAGGAAATTTATATACCCCGGCTTGCCGTTGAGTATTTTTATCGGAAGCTCTCCGTTTTCCATATAAATGCGAGCGGGCTTCTGATTGGGGTTGCATCCGTATTTCAGTTCAAATTCTTTCATTATTATACCTTTCCGGGCTGTTTGAGCTTCGGCGCAAACAGCAGTGTAAAACAGGACCTGCCTCTTTACACCGATACTCCTTTGTTTCTGTTTATTACTTTTTCCTCAATGCTTCCGTCAGTCAGATCTGTGTATCTGACATAAAGCGAAATTCTGTTGTTTGCGTCAAGATTGTTCCATATATCCGCGCAGAACGCATCTATATCATCGGGTACAGCCACGCGCTCCGGCTCGCCCTGGAAGGTCGGGAGCGGGTTGCCGTCAGTAACATAAGTATGGATGAAATGTCCAAGCCCCGGCTTTGCAGGGTAATCAAAGGTATAGCGGGCGCAATCGCTACCCTCGGCGTCGATGCTTTTGAGAATACTCATCTCATATGAAAAGCCGCCGTTTTCAAATGTAAGCATACCGCTGATCCTTGGAGTAAAGTTGGGCGCGTCAGGCTCAAAGGCGCGCTTTGCCAGTGCGTCGCGGAAGGAGATGCCCGATGTAAGACCGTCGCAGATCGTATCGGTCTGATCGCCGTTGGTGACAATAAGCCGGTTCCCGTGGGAGCGCACCGCACGGTAGATGATAAGAGAAGGATCTCCTACCTTTGAGAGATCATACGGCTCGGTGCGCACCTCTCCGTTTTCAAGTACAAAAACGCGGTTGCGGCTGTTTTCGCTCCTGCCCATAATGAAATAGGCAACAGCTGCTTTTTTTGCATCCGGAGTCATCCCGATGATGATGCCGCGCCCGACATACGGATTACCCACAAGCCTTTCGCTTACAGGTGTTACTTCGTAGATATTCATGCCAATACTTCCTTTTCCCTGATTATTCTTTGTGAGACAAGCTCGGCGGCGCGCGGGAGCAGAAGCCACTCGGCTTCCTCCATCACACGGCGCTGGAGTATCTCGGGGGTGTCCCCTTCCTTTACTTCAACTGCTTTTTGCAATATGATCTCCCCGCCGTCGGTTATTTCATTGACATAATGCACGGTTGCGCCCGTCACTCTGACTCCGCGCTCAAGCGCCGCCTCATGCACGCGCAGACCGTAAAATCCCTCTCCGCAGAAGGACGGAATAAGGGATGGGTGTACGTTAATGATTCTTTTGGGATATCGCGCGGTAAAATCCGCACTCAGAATACACATAAAGCCCGCAAGTATTATCAGCTCCGCGTCGCTTTGCTCAAGGCGGGAAATGATCTCCGATTCAAAAGCCGCACGGTCGGAAAAGTCCTTTTTTTCGACTGTTTCCGTTCTGATCCCAGCGTCAGCCGCTCTTTTCAGTGCGTAAGCGCCCGGCTTGTTTGAAAGCACCAGCACGATCTCGCCGCTTTTGAGCACTCCGCTTTTTTCGGCGTCTATCAGCGCCTGAAGGTTAGTGCCGCCGCCCGAAACGAGCACGGCAATTCTGGTTTTATCCATTGTTTTGACCCCTTTCAGCTTTCAACGGTTTTGAGGCTTTTTTTGAGCTTTCGGCTCGCCGCCGCGCTCCCTTGTCAGCTTTTCAAGACACGGAATGAAGCATCCGCCCAGCGTATTTCCGACGATGATGAGAAAAACATACAAAGCACTGCGCGCACTGAATTCAGCCGCCGCCGAGAAGTAAAAGGCATCTGCCACCGAATGTTCAAATCCGCTCAGAATAAATGTCGGAATACACACGAAAATTCCGGCTGCCGAACCGCGGCTTTTGAATATCCATACCGCGGCATACATCAGGACGCCGCAGAAAAAGGCACGTATAAGAGCCTGCGGCACTGTCTGCGTCAGCTTTGCGTCGCAAAGCTCCTCTGCACGCCCGGCAAGGGACGTCAGCCCCGCGCGGGCAAGCAGACCGAAAGCCGCACAACCCGCAAGATTCCCGGCAAGTCCGGAAACGAGCGCGGCTATGTCGCGTCCGGAGTGACTCTCCACAATATACCCTATCTTTCCGGTATACAGCGAAAATCCGAAATAACAGATCGTAAGCAGCGCCACACTGAACAGAAAAGCGCCCACGACTTTGTTGTCACACGCAAGAAAAACACAGCCGCCGATCGACACGCAAAGTCCGGCAAGCACTCCCTTTACCGCCTCGCGGATCAGCATAAAAGCACGCCCGCTTCGCCGTTGATTATTTCGCCCATGATGTAGGCCTCCTCTCCTGCGCCGCGCAGGACCTCTACCGCACGTTCGGCGTCCTGACTGCTGACAATAACGCTCATTCCGACCCCCATATTGAAGGTGTTGAACATATCTCGCTCCGGAATGTTGCCCGTCCTTGCAATGAGGTCGAATATCGGAGGAGTTCTGAGGCAGGCGCGCTCAATTCTTGCGCAAAGTCCCGCCGGGAGACTTCTCGGAATATTTTCGTAAAAGCCGCCGCCGGTGATGTGTGAGATCGAACGCACCGAAACCCCCGAATCAAGCAGGGCAAGTATCGGCTTTACATAGATCTTTGTCGGCGTGAGCAGCGTCTCTCCCACCGATCTGCCGTCCAGCTCTGCAAGCGGAGCGGAGATATCGCGCTCACCTACTCCGAACACCTTGCGCACAAGCGAAAATCCGTTTGAATGCACTCCGCTTGAGGGCAGCGCGATGACGGCGTCTCCTGCCTTTACCGTTTCGGGACGGAGGATTTTATTCTTGTCAACCACGCCGACCGCAAAACCGGCAAGGTCGTATTCGTCCTCCGGATAGAACCCGGGCATTTCAGCCGTCTCTCCGCCGATGAGCGCCGCTCCGCTCTGCACACAGCCCTCGGCGACGCCCGCAACGATAGCCGCGATCTTTTCGGGAACATTTTTGCCGCAGGCGATGTAATCAAGGAAAAACAAAGGTCTTGCGCCGCAGCAGATAACGTCATTTACGCACATTGCCACGCAGTCGATACCGACAGTGTCATGCTTGTCCTGAAGAAACGCAAGCTTCAGCTTTGTGCCGACACCGTCGGTGCCACTGACCAGCACCGGTTTTTCGATCCCGGCAAGGTCAAGCTCAAAAAGTCCGCCAAATCCACCGACGTCCGAGCACACACCCGACGTCATTGTACGCGCGATATGCGCCTTCATAAGCTCCACGGCGCGATATCCGGCAGTGATGTCGACTCCCGCCGCGGCATAGCTTTTACTGTAGCTGTTATTCATCTTCGCCCTTCCTCTTTTCTGAAATCTTTTGTTCAAAACGGTTTTTATGCGTCTTTGTGGGTGTCTCGGTAGGATAGCATCCGCTGAAGCAGGCATCGCATAAGCCGCACTCGCCGTTTTCACCAAGCATACGCGGCAGGTTTTCAAGGCTGAGGTATGCAAGAGTATCCGCTCCCACACGTTTTCTTATCTCATCAATGGTGCAGTGGCAGGCAATAAGACTGTCACGCGAGTCAATGTCGGTGCCGTAATAGCAGGGGTTGAGAAACGGCGGCGCGGAAACGCGCAGATGCACCTCTTTTGCCCCGGCGTCACGCAAAAGCTTTACTATTCTTCCGCTTGTAGTGCCGCGCACGATGGAGTCGTCAACCAGCACCACTCTCTTATCGCGCACAACTCCGGCAATGGGGTTGAGCTTGATCTTTACTCCGTCCTGCCGCGCCGACTGTCCCGGTGAAATAAATGTGCGTCCTATATATTTGTTTTTGATGAATCCGAGCTCATACGGTATTCCGGATCTGCGCGAATAGCCTATTGCCGCGTCAAGACCGGAATCAGGAACTCCTATAACCACATCCGCCTCGACCGGAAGCTCCTCGGCAAGCAGCTCGCCCGCACGCAGGCGGCAGGTGTGAACCGAGTGTCCGTCAATGACAGAATCGGGTCTTGAAAAATAAATGTACTCAAAAATGCAGGGCGAGGGACGGCAAAGTCCGCAGGAGTCTGTTATCGACTCCACTCCGCTGTCGGTAAAGACAAGTATCTCACCCGGCATGACGTCACGTATAAACTCCGCGCCAATCGAGTCAAGCGCACAGCTTTCGGAGGCAACCACGTAGCTGCCGTCCGGCTTTTTGCCGAAGCAGAGCGGGCGGAAGCCGTTCGGGTCACGCACAGCGATGAGCTTTGAAGGGGACATTATAACAAGCGAGTACGCGCCGCGTATGCGCTTCATTGCACGCGCCACCGCTTCCTGTATCGAACGTGAATTCAGACGTTCCTGAGTGATAATGTAGGATATGACCTCAGTGTCACTGGTCGTGTGAAAAATTGCACCGTGCAGCTCAAGCTCTGAGCGAAGCTCGTATGAGTTTACAAGATTTCCGTTGTGCGCCAGAGCCATGCGTCCCTTGATGTGGTTCACAACAATGGGCTGTGCGTTGATTCTTCCGCCGCCTCCGGTGGTGCCGTAGCGAACGTGTCCGATAGCCATTTTTCCGTTTCCGAGCGATGAAAGCACATCCGGGGTAAACACCTTTCCCACCAGCCCCTCGTCCTTATAGGAATGGAAAAGCCCGTCGTCGTTCACAACGATCCCACAGCTTTCCTGTCCTCGGTGCTGGAGGGAGAAAAGCCCGTAATAGCAGTCCATCGCAAGGTCAGTTACCTTATCGGAGAATATTCCGAATACGCCGCATTCTTCTCTCAGATCAGCCATTGTTTTCTCCGAAAACGCGGGTCATCATTTCGCGGTATGCGTCCTCAACTCCGCCCAGATCACGGCGGAAACGGTCCTTATCCAGCTTCATGTTTGTTGTGGCGTCCCAGAAGCGGCAGGTATCGGGAGATATCTCGTCGGCAAGGATTATCCTGCCGTCTGAGGTGCGACCGAACTCGAGCTTGAAGTCAACGAGCTTGATGTTGAGCTTGAGGAAATAATCCTTCAGCAGTGCGTTTATTCTGAACGCCATGTCCTTTATCGTGTCGATCTCCTCCTTTGTCGCAAGCCCCAGAGCCAGCGCGTGGTAGGAGTTGAGCAGCGGGTCATGCAGGTCGTCGTTCTTGTAGGAAAATTCGATAGTGGGAGAGGCAAACACCACACCCTCCTCAACTCCATAGCGCTTTGAGAAGGAGCCGGCGGCAATATTGCGAACGATCACCTCGAGCGGCACTATCTCCACATGACGGACAAGCGTCTCACGCTCCGAAAGCTCCTCGACGAAGTGGGTGGGAACGCCGTTTTCTTCAAGATATTTCATAAGGTGATTTGACATACGGTTGTTCACAACACCCTTGCCGTCGATAACGCCCTTTTTAAGCCCGTCAAAGGCGGTGGCGTCATCCTTATATGATACGATAACGTAGTCCTTGTCCTCGGTGGCAAAAACTCTTTTGGCTTTTCCCTCGTAAAGCTGCTCGCATTTTTTCATTTTAAGTGTTCCTCTCTTTGTTTTGAAAATCTGTTCTGATTTAATTTATAGGTCCAAACGTCGGTTACTTTATTTATTGAATTTTTCCTCCACCGCGGCGTTTTTTTCAAGCACCGCACGGCGGTCGGATCCCCGCTTTTCTTCAAGCGCCGCGGCAAGAGCTGCGTCCTCGATCGCAAGCATCTGAATACATAAAAGGGCGGCATTGGCAGCTCCGTTCACGGCAACAGTCGCCACGGGTATCCCGGATGGCATCTGTACAGTGGAAAGAAGCGCGTCAATACCGCCAAGCCCTGCTGAGGCTACAGGTATTCCGACTACGGGAAGCGTTGTTTTTGCGGCTATTGCACCCGCAAGATGAGCCGCCATTCCTGCGGCGGCAATTATTGCCCCGAAACCGCGACTGCGCGCAGACGCGCTGAACTCCGCCGCCTCGGCAGGCGTGCGGTGGGCGGAAAACACATGGACCTCATACGGCACTCCGAACCTCTCAAGCACACCGATGGCTTTCTCAACTACCGGCATATCGCTGTCACTGCCCATGATTACTGCGATCTTTTTCATTTTAATGACCCTTCCTTTCTGTTCCGGCGCTTTGCTTTTTGACGGCATACAGTCAGCCCCGGCGCAAAGCGCCGATGATGAGTGAGTAAAACCGTTTCCAGGCATAGCTTCAAAATTCAAAAAGGCGCACTTACCTGATGCGGTAGGTGCGCCCAGACGGTCGGCATTTGATATCCTTTGTTTCTCCGTGGTATAACTCCACTAATTCCGTCAGTCGCAAAGGACACTGTATTCATTAAGTACGTTTATATGATACCATAATCCGCGAAAAAAGTCAAGAGCAAATTTTGAATTTTTGCCGCCATAGCCGTCGGCGCTTACGTTTATTCCGGATCGCGCTTATATGTCCTCGGCAATACTGTCCATGACCGTGCCAATCGGGTCGCGGATTATCATTTCCGCAAAGCAGTCGTAAGGCGTGGGAGTCTGGTTGATTATTATCAGGTGCTCCCCGCAATAGTAATCAACAAGCGACGCGGCGGGATTGACCGTCAGCGACGTGCCGCCGACAATAAGTACGTCAGCATTGGCTATCGCTTCCTCGGCGTCCGCAAACACGCTGCCGTCCAGCCCCTCGCCGTAAAGGACAACGTCCGGGCGGACGATACCTCCGCACTCACTGCACCTTGGCACGCCCGTGCTGTCCAGAATATAATCAACACCGTATTTTTTTCCGCACCTGACGCAGTAATTTCGCAGTGTTGAGCCGTGCAGCTCTATCACATTCGACGACCCGGCGCGCTGATGCAGCCCGTCAATATTCTGCGTAATAACGGTGCTCAGCTTGCCTGCGCGCTCAAGCGCGGCAAGGGCGAGATGAGCCGCGTTCGGCTGCGCCTCGGGATAAAGCATATGACGGCGGTAGTACCGATAAAATCCCTCCGGATTTCTGAGAAAATATCTTATATGCAGCTTTTCTTCGGGCGGCACTCCGTCATCCTCCTCGCCGAGATAAAGTCCACCCGCTCCGCGAAAATCGGGTATGCCGCTCTCGGTCGAGACCCCCGCGCCGCCGAAAAACACAATATCCGACGCCCCGTCAATTATTTTTTTAAGCTCTTCGTAATCATCCATTTTATACTACCATCTTTCCGGCTTGATGTTCTGTTATTTTATGCTGTATTACTGCGTCGCCTCGCCGCTTTCATCCTGATTTTTTTCCGCACCGACTGCCGAGGGAGAACTTTCCTCAAGGAACGGCGTATACATCATAATAGCGGCATTTTTTATAAGCAAGCGATCCTCGATGAGTTCTCCCGCGCTGTCGTATATAAGCTGGTATATCTCATTCCGGCGGGTGTAGCCGCCCCAATACTCTGCCCGCATTTCGTGGTTTCTCTCAACTATCTCAAATCTCAGCTCCGGCTTATCAGAGACCCGCCATTCGCCGTGCAGATACTCGTCTCCCACGTACACAAAAAGCTGATAGTCCGACTCTGTGTCGTTTCTTATCATAAGGTCAATGTGCGGATATGAACAGGTAGCACCGCTTGCAAACGGTTGGGTGCGGTTTGAATCCGGAAATACGTCGTACCCGTGGCGGTGTCTTTCTATCACTGTAAGCGGCGTATGTATCGTCATCCAGAAAATAAGGTTTGAAAGCTGGCAAAGCCCACCGCCGACTCCCGCCTCGCATCTGCCGTTGCGCAGGATCATCCCTTTTTTATAGCCCTTGATCCTCGTCGGCATACCTATAAGTCGCCAGTAGCTGAATACCTCGCCCGGGTGCAGGATCATCCCGTTGAGCCGCGCCGCCGCGAGCTTCAGATTTGTTATCTTGTTGTACTGCATCCACATATCCACGTCCTTGAGCTTGCGCAAAAGGAGCGTTTTATGGCTGAAATACTGATATGGCAGCGGCTCGGTGCTTTTTTCCCGCGCAAACTGCCGACGCATACCGAACCACATCCGGTATCTCCTGACTCCGTAATAAAGCGTGCCGAGCTTTATCCTCAGTGCCGAGCGACGTATCGGCTTCTCTACTCTCGAATCCTTTTCATTTTTAACCTTGACTCTCACAGCTCTACCTCACACATTTGCATTTGGGGACGGACAGAAAGGCTGTCATTTCCGGATCATCTGTTGCGACTGTAACACTGTAATGCTAATATTATTATACAGTACGCACATGTATTTGTCAATATTTACATGATGAGATATTTAAGGTTCAATCCGATCCTGCGGGAGTTATCTGTCAGGTCTGAAATGAATTTATCATGTCTCCCGCAACCGTATTTTTCAGAAAAACATAGTTAAGCTCATGAACGGCGTTGATGCCGTTGATTGAAAATCTTCCGATGCCGCTGTTAGACCTCGCCACCGATTCATATACGAACGAAATACCCGTTCCCAGACGCACAAGAGTGCACAGCAGCGAAAATTCGCTCACCATTACCGTGCGATAGAAATCATCCCCCGAATACCCGTGCTCGGCAAGGATAGCGCTGAAGATATCCCGCGTTCCCGACCCCGGCTCTCGCAGGATGAGCGTTTCTCCGAACAGATCCTCAATTGAAAGACACCTGCCGTCAAAAGGGTGACCGACGGCGCATATTCCCGTCATCGGCTCGTTACGGAACAGCCTATACCCGTATTTCAGCTTGCTGAAGGAGCCTTCTATAAGGGCAAAATCAATAAGATTCTTGTCAAGCATACCAAGCAGATGCTCGGTATTGTCTATGGTAATATCCGCCGTTCTGCCGCGGTCGGAAAGGAACGACGACACCATTTCCCCTATCATGTATTCGCCTATGCTTTTTGTTGCGCCGATGCGGAAGCGCTCCATCTCCGACTTGCCGAGAGATACCTTCAGTCTCCCCTCGTTGAAAACGGCACTGCGGGCGTACGCCTCAAGCGTCTCTGCCTCCTTGGTTTTTGTCAGCCTGCGGTGATCGTAAATAAAAAACCGGCAGCCGTACTCATCCTCCAGCGCGCGAATATGCTGGGTGACGGCGGGCTGAGTCATGTTAAGCAGCCTTGCGGTCTCGTGGTAATTCATAGTCTCGCAAAGCTTAAGAAAGGTCAGAAGTTTCTGATCTACCATACAAACCCCCGGTAAACAATATTTTATAAGTGTTAATAATAAAAATTAATCAAACGATATAAAATGATGATTTGATTTTATCACAAAAACATGCTATAATCAAGATGTAAAAAGAAAAAGGGGGATTTAACCTTATGAAAATTTTAATCATCGGCGGTGTTGCCGCGGGAACCAAGGCTGCCGCCAAGCTCAAGCGTTGTAACAGAGACGCTGATGTTCGGATCCTGACCAAAAGCACGGAAATTTCATATGCAGGCTGCGGACTTCCCTACTTTGTCGGCGGAAGCATCGAAGACAGAAGCGAGCTTGTTGTAAACACGCCAGAAAAATTCTCCGCTCTTACCGGAGCCGCGGTGACTGTCGGCTGTGAGGCGACCGCTGTTGACACATCAGCCAAGCGAGTAAGCTGGCGTATGCAGTCTGGCGAGACCGGAAGCGAGAGCTATGACAAGCTGATAATCGCCGTAGGAGCCGCCCCGTTTATTCCCCGCGCGGACGGAGTTGATCTGCCCGGAGTTTTTGCCGTCCGCACACCGGATGACGCCCAAAACATAAAAGAGTACATAGAACGCACCGGATGCCGCCGCGCCGTGGTATGCGGAGCCGGATTTATCGGACTTGAAATGGCTGAAAACCTCAGCTCGCTCGGTCTGTCGGTGACGGTGATCGACGCCGCCGAAACCATCATGCCCTCCGCCTTCGACACCGAAATGGCTGACTATGTAAAGAGACAGCTCCAGCAGGAAGGCATACGCGTTCTTACCGGGACAAGCCTCAGCGCGATAGAGGGAGACGGAAAAGCGGAAGCTGTGGTGACAAACGCCGGACGTCTGCCCGCCGATATCGTCATAATGGCAATCGGCATCCGCCCCGCCACCGCGTTCCTTGAGGGTTCGGGCATTGAGATGCACCGCGGAACGATAGTGACTGATGAAAATATGCAGACAAACATCCCCGACGTATACGCCGCCGGAGACTGCGCCGAGGTGAGAAATCTCATTACCGGCAAACCCCAGTGGTCGGCAATGGGCTCCACCGCCAACATAACCGCGCGCCTGCTCGCCCGCAACATTTCAGGCGGAAGCAACAGCTACGGCGGATGCCTCGGAACAGGTGTGGCAAAGGTACTGCCCCATCTCAACTGCGGCAGAACCGGTCTTACCGAGCGCGATGCAAAGCTTCAGGGCTATAACGCCGTTTCCGCCGTCTGCGTCACCGACGACAAGGCGCATTACTATCCCGACTCGTCCATGCTCATAATAAAGCTGACAGCCGACAAGGATTCCGGACGTCTGCTCGGCGTTCAGACAATAGGCGCCGGAGAGGTGGACAAGATAATAGATATCGCCGTGACGGGTATTTCCCTTAAAGCGCGCGTCGATCAGTTTGATACGCTTGATTTTGCCTACGCTCCCCCCTTCTCCACTGCAATACATCCGTTTGCAACCGCATGCTGTGTGCTTGAAAACAAGCTCGCGGGTGTGCTTGACAGCTTTACCCCTGCGGAATACGCAGCCGGCGCCGCTAAAGGGTACACCGTCATCGACGCTCAGCCCGCCCCCGACATTCCCGGCGCGCGTTGGGTAGACATCACAAAGGCTGACAACGGAATAGATGGCATTGCAAAGGATGAAAAGCTGCTGCTCGTCTGCACACGCGGTAAACGCGCTTATTTCCTGCAGAACCGACTGAAGCATGCGGGCTACGTCAACACCAAGGTACTTGAGGGCGGCGTCGCCTTCAACAAAGTGCGCGTTGAAAGAAACGGGCAGAAGCTCTCCCCCGATGAGATAAAGCGTGTAAAGGGACTCGGATGCCTTCAGGACAAGAGATACGACGACGTTTTCAACGTCCGCGTTATCACCCGCAACGGCAAAATAACCTCCGATGAGCACCGTATGATCGCCGAGGCAGCGGAAAAATACGGTTCGGGCGAGGTCACCATGACGACACGTCTGACGCTTGAAATTCAGGGCGTAAAATATGAAAATCTCGACGGACTTTTTGAATTTCTTGCCGCGCACGGACTTGAAACGGGCGGTACAGGCTCAAAGGTACGCCCGGTGGTGTCCTGCAAGGGAACGACCTGCCAGTACGGTCTTATTGACACCTTCGGTCTTTCCGAAAAGCTGCACGAGCTGTTCTACAAGGGATATCATGACCTTATCCTGCCGCACAAATTTAAGATCGCGGTCGGCGGATGCCCCAACAACTGCGTAAAGCCCGACCTCAACGACCTTGGCATCATAGGTCAGCGCGTGCCCGAGATCGACACTTCAAAATGCCGCGGCTGCAAGATATGTCAGGTTGAAAAGAACTGTCCCATCAAGACCGCAAGGATGACGGACGAAAAGATCGTTATCGACGCCGAAAAATGCAACCACTGCGGTCGCTGCATCGGCAAGTGCCCGTTCGGAGCGGTAAACGAAAGTGCTGTCGGCTACAAGATCTATATCGGCGGACGCTGGGGCAAGCAGGTCGCGCAGGGACAGGCGCTCGGACGCATCTTCCGCACCGAGGAAGAAGTCATTGAAACGGTTGACCGTGCAATATTGCTGTTCAGAAACGAGGGCATTACCGGGGAACGCTTCTCTGATACCGTGGCACGGCTTGGCTTTGACTACGTTGAGGACAAGCTGCTGAACGGAAAGATAAACAAGGACGAAATAATGAAGAAGACCGTAAAGGGAGGCGCAACTTGCTGAAGCTGCCCAGATTCCTTATCACTGCCGTCGCGGCGCTGCTGCTTGTCTCCTGCGCCGCAGGCGGGCAGTCAGAGCTTGGAAATGGCGGCACTACGTCTGCAAACGACGGTGCGGAATGGAGCTACACCTTCTCCGACAGCACCGGCGCTGACGTAACGCTGACCGCACGCCCGAAAAAGGTTGCCGTGCTGTTTTCCTCATACGCTGACATATGGGTAACGGCAGGCGGAAATGTTGATATTACCGTAGGAGAGGCAGTTGAACGCGGATTTGCCGGAGACAGCGCCGTTCTTGTGGACGCGGGCGCAGGGCATACAACAATTGACCTTGAAACTCTGACATCGGAGTCCCCCGACCTTGTAATAGGAACGGCTGACTATGCCTGTCAGACCAATGCCGTGGACTTCTGCCGCTCGGTCGGCATTCCGGCGGCGCTTTTCAGGGTCGAGAGCTTTTCGGATTACCTCGGCGTTCTTGAAATATTCTGCAATATAACCGGCGAGGATGCCCGCTACGAGACATACGGTATTAAGGTTAAGGAGCAGATAGACGCGCTTTTTGACCTGATATCCTCGGCAGACAGCACCCCCTCGATACTTTTTGTCCGCGCGGGGTCATCCGCCAAATCCACAAAAGCCAAAACAACATCCGATAATTTTGCCTGCGTAATGCTCAGTGAGCTTGGCGCGCGTAATATCGCCGACACCAACAACGAGCTTTCCTCAAGCCTCAGTCTTGAAGCAATACTCGTGGAGGACCCGGACTATCTTTTTATCACCACAATGGGGGATGAGGCGGCGGCAAAGGATTATATGAATTCCCTGCTTGCCGCCGATGGCTGGAAAGACCTTGCCTGCGTAAAAGAGAACAGGTATTTTTATCTTCCCAAAGATCTGTTTCACTTCAAGCCGAACGCCAGATGGGCAGAGGCATATGAATATCTTGCAGAACTGCTTTACCCGGAGAAAACATGATGAGCGAAAAGCGGAAAAATGCCGTGATCGGTATATCGCTTGCGGCACTGCTCGCGGCAGTAATGCTGTGCGGGCTTGCCTTCGGAAGCGTCAATCTTACACTGCGCCGGATATTCGACGCGATATCGGGGAATGACAATACGGCATATATTATTCTGTTCCGCCTACGTCTGCCGCGCGTGCTTGCCGCGGCTCTTGCGGGAATTGCACTGTCCGCCGCCGGCTTTCTTCTGCAAACCGTAACCGACAACGATCTGTGCGCGCCCAACATCATCGGAGTCAATTCCGGCGCAGGTCTGGCGGTAATGATGATCCTCTGCCGCTTCCCCACACTCTGGCAGCTTCAGCCCGTGGCGGCTTTCATAGGAGCGCTCAGCGCAACGCTTATCGTTCTTTTTCTGTCGTCGCTAAGCTCCTCCTACGAAAAAAAGTCCACCGTCGTGCTTGCCGGTGTGGCGGTATCCTCCGTCTTCAGCGCCGGAATATCCTTTCTTTCGATAAAATATCCGGACGCGCTTTCTTCATATGCGGCTTTTTCGGTGGGTGGATTTTCGGATATTGCCGCAGGGCAGCTTGCCGTGCCCGCGGTCATGACCGCCGCCTGCCTTGTCGCGAGCCTTATCATTGCACCAAAGCTTGAGCTGCTCTGCCTCGGAGACGACGGTGCGCGCTCGCTCGGAGTTCCCGTTCGCGCTGTGCGCCTGACAGCTATCATCCTTGCAAGCGCAATGTGCGCCGCAGCGGTGTCCTTTGCCGGGCTTCTCGGCTTTGTCGGACTTATCGTACCGCACATTGTGCGCCGACTGACACGCTCGGGGCTTCGCCTGCGGCTTGTACACGCCGCGCTTTGCGGTGCGATAATCGTTGTGCTTTCCGACCTTGCCGGGCGCACGCTGTTTGCCCCCGGGGAGCTTCCGGCGGGAATAATCATGGCGTTTATCGGCGCGCCCTTCTTTATCTGTCTATTGATCGGAAGGCGGAAAAAACATGATTGAATGCAAAAATGTCAAGGTAAAGTACGGCAAAAAAGAAGTCCTGCACTCGGTCTCCTTTACTGCCGAGCCGTCGCGCATTACAGTGATACTCGGCAAAAACGGGTGCGGAAAGTCCACACTTCTCCGCGCCATGTCGGGGCTTATCCCATATGACGGCAGCATTTCCGTTGACGGCAATGAGATACGCTCAATTGATACGGCTCGGCGCGCACGGTGCATAGCCTTAATGCCTCAAATGCTTCGCAGTCCCGGTATCACTGTCCGCCAGCTCGTCTCTTACGGGCGCAGTCCGTACACGGGTCGGATGGGGATACTCTCCCCCGCTGACCGCGAGAAGGTGGAAGAGGTCATGGAAAAGACCGGGATATCCGCTCTTGCGGAATCATATCTCGGCTGTATTTCGGGCGGTGAACGGCAAAAGGCATACTTCGCCATGCTGCTTGCGCAGGACACGTCCAACCTTCTGCTCGACGAACCGGGGGCGCATCTTGACACGGAATATATGAAGAACCTGTGCGATTTTCTGCGTGCGGAACGCGACGCTGGCAAGACCGTGGTAGCAGTGCTTCACGATATTAACCGCGCCATTGAGCTTGCCGACCTCATAACCGTATTACACGACGGCGCGCGTATCTTTTACGGCACGCCGGAGGAATTCTGCGCCAAAGATATACCGGAAACCCTTTTCGGTCTTCAACGCCTTGAATACCGGGCAGTTAAATCCGATACACTTGACGATAACTCCGCAGAGAAAAAGAAAATACTTTTTATGTAACGAAATAAAGCCGCTGTATATCAGAGCTTATGATCTCTGAGATACAGCGGCTTATTATTTTAGATAGTTCTAACCGCGCCGAGTATTATCGGCTTACGGTCGCGCTTTTGTCTCAAACCGGAAGCGGTAGAGCTTTTTCACTATCACTTAGCCGGCATTATCCGCGCAAGGTCGCCGCGAGGCGAAGATCAAGCCCAGGGATTGCTGCTTTCGGGCTGGCGGATTCCGGTGAGCAGGAACTGCTCCCAAAGATACCACTTGCCGTCCTTTGCCTGACGCAGCTTTACGGGACGCGGGTCATCCGCTCCGCCGGAGGGAATGAACAGCTTTGCAATTCCCTGCTCGTCATATGAATGAGGATCGGATTTTACCGTTACCGTATAGGGGGACGACGGCATATAGTCGTTCTCCGGCGTTGCACCCTCAAAACAGGAGCGCGGAATATAGTCCTTTTCACGGAAACGGTCGGAAATGAACTGCTTATCCATGCCGTTCATCGGACGCGGACCGCGCAGGTAATCCAGAATACTGAAGCAAAGCTCCTTATCTGCCGGGTATACGGACAGAGCGACGACTGCCAGTGCCGCTGCGTCAAAAGGAGATGACAGCGCAGCCTGAGGCAGCGCCTTGAAGGCGTCAATTGTTTCGGGAATATCCGAAAAAACCACTTTTTCGGTCTTGCAAACAGCGTTCTGCGCCGTCTGCTTTACTGCTCCACTGACTGCGGAAGTTGCCTTACTTTTAAGTTTGTCAAAGAATGCCATAATTTTTATCCTCCAATAGTTTTTTATTCGGCGCGAACATAGCGCAAAACATCAATTTCAATCATATCACCGATCTCCTTGATCTCTACCCACGGAGATACTTCCTCACCGAGAACTTCGCCTTCTCTGCCGGTGTTGTAAAGATTCTTTCCGTCCTCGGTCTTCCATTCCTCGGTGCTGATAACAGCCCAACCGTCGAGGATCTTCGTTCCCTCCTCAATTGCCGCGTCGATCTGTTCCTGAGTAATGTCCTCGGGAAGCCGCATTTGTGTTTCAGCCGTGCCGTCTTCTTTGAATACCATAACGGTATTACGGAACGTTGAGATCATATCCTCGTCCCCACCGGACGCGGCGATCTCATCGACCGTTTTGCGCGCCAAAAACGCCATATAAGCGTAAATTCCGCCAAAGAAGCGAATTTGCTCAACCCGCAGTTTATTGACATACTGATACTTCTATGATAGAATTAATTGAAGAAAAAATGAATTTTTTATTTAATGTCGGCTGACAAACGGACAGTTATGATGACTATATAATAGAGAACAGATCGTTCCCGCTACCTACCGGTAAAAACAGTTTGCAACGAGAAGGAGAACACATGCCCGAGAATAAGGACGCAAATGAGATTGCTCTGACGGCTAAGACATCAAAGGTCGACGCTCCGGAAAGCAAGACCGACTCAAAAAGAAGCAAGGCGGAAAAAGCCGCCGCCAGAGCCGAAAGAAAACAGAAAAAAGCAGAAGAAAAAAAGAAAAATCTGACGTGGAAGCGTGTGTGGCAGAACACATGGTTCGGAGTCAGAACCATACATACCGCAGCCCCGGGAGTGCTTTCACGCTCAATAATATCTCCTGCGCTCTCCGCCCTGATTAACTTTATGGGCGAAACATATATGCTGCGGATGATAGTAAACTCATATTCCGGAGGCATACCGGTAAATAGGGTCATTATCTACATTGCGGCGATATGGCTGGCGAATACGGCTGCCTCCCTTCTTGACGACATGGCTTGGTACAGCTATTTTTACAAGGCAAATATCAGGCTGCAGCTGTACATCAAGAAAAGCATCTTCAAAAAATCCCGCGAAGTCGAGCTTGCCTGCTATGAGGATCCTCAATTCTATGACAAATACGTAAAGGCGGGAGACGAAGCTACCAATAAAATATATGATATCATGAATATCATCTGGCGGGTCATTTGGTGCTTTGTGTCTTTTTCAGCCACCTCGCTGCTTATCTTTACGATAGACCCCGTACTTATGATATTCGGCATCCTGCCGTTACTGCTCGGACTTCTCAGCAAAAAGCGCAACGAGGTCAAGCACGAGCTTGACAATCAGCAGAAGGTCGTGGGGCGCAAGCAGAAATATGTGCGGCGCGCCTTTTATCTGGGCGAGTACGCAAAAGAGATACGGCTGACCTTTATCGGCTCGACTCTTTTCCGTATGTTCGGCGATGCATACCGCGAATACAAAGCCAATGTCCGAAAGTACGGACCGCGGCTTGCCTTTTTCAGCTTCTGCCAGAGATTCGGAATGGACGGCGTCGTTATCCTCGGCGCTATGCTTTACTCGGCATTCTCTGCGCTTGTCGTCGGCAGAATGTCTATCGGCGACTGCATTGTGGTGTTCAGCGGAATTGCGGCGGTGTCGGAAAATCTGCGTAGTCTTGTTACTTCCGTAACCGATTTTCAGAAAAACGCCCTTTATATTGAGGACTACCGCCATTTTCTCGAATATGAGCCGAAGATAAAGCCCAACGAAACCGGCAGGACGGCAACCGGAGGCGACATTGAGCTTTGCGACGTTACCTTCCGTTACGAGGGCGCGGACAAGGATGCGCTCTGCGGCGTTTCAATGAGCATAAAGCAAGGCGAAAAGATCGCGCTTGTGGGGGCAAACGGTTCGGGAAAATCCACTCTTGTCAAGCTGTTGCTCCGTTTTTACGACCCAAGCTCCGGGGAGATACGGCTTGACGGCACTCCGCTTCCGGATTATTCGCTTGACTCCTACCGCGAGCAGTTCGGCGTTGTGTTTCAGGAGTGCAAGTGTTTTTCAATGTCGGTGGCGGAAAACGTGCTTATGCGTCCGCTGCGTGACGGCGACGCGGAAATCGTGACAGAAGCACTGAAGCAGTCGGGCGCATGGGATAAGATATCCTCCCTGCCCGACGGTATCAACACCACCCTGACCCGCGAATTTGACGACAAGGGAACAGTGCTTTCGGGAGGCGAGCTTCAGAAGGTGGAGCTTGCGCGGATATTTGCCGTGCAGACCCCATTTGTGATACTTGACGAGCCGTCCTCCGCGCTTGACCCGGTTGCCGAATACAATATGTTTGAAAACATGATGCACGCCTGCGAGGGAAGAACGGCGGTCATTATCTCGCACCGCCTGTCCTCCGCAGTGCTCGCCGACCGGATCTATCTTATGGACGGCGGCAGAGTGATAGAGAGCGGGACGCACGCCGAGCTGATGGCGCAGAACGGCAGATATGCCGGGATGTTCCGTATGCAGGCGGAAAATTATATCGGGGAGGGTGAGGAAAATGGCTGATAAAAAGAAAAGCTCCGCCGCTGTCACACAGGCACAGGAGAAAAAGCGCCGCGACGGCAGACCGCATCACAGCCTTTGGCGTATTTTGCGCAATAACGGCATAATGCTCGGCAAGATATGGAAGTTCACACCCGAATATATGATAGGCACGGTTATCGAGGGCGTGATATGGGGCTTCCTCAACTCCGCAGAGGTGTTATTCATCAATCGGCTTTTCAACGCGATGGACGACGGGAGCGGCTTCTGGTTTGCGGCGAAAATAATAGGAATACTGCTTGTATTTTATTTCGGCGGTTATATCTTTGACGGGATATACTGGCAATGCTTCGCCCCGGTCATGAAGCAGAAGTTGAGCTACCGGATGCAATCCGAGCTGTTCCGCATTGCCGAAAAAGCAGACCTTGCCTGCTATGACGACCCCAAATACTACAACGATTTTGTGTGGGCAATGGACGAGGCGGCATCCCGCGCCGTAAGCGTGCAGGATAACCTCGGCAAGATAATCAACCGCGTTGTGGCGTCGGGTGCGACATTTACGGTGCTGTTCACCATCGACAGGGTGGCGGCTATCGTAATACTTGCACAGGTCATTCTCAGGATAATATTGAATCAGATAACCGGAAAGCTGAATTATAAATATAACGAGGAGACAAAGCCGATATCAAGACGCAAGTCGTATGTCAACCGCGTATATCACCTCGGCGACTATTCCAAGGAGCTTCGCTGCGGCAAGGTGTGGCAGAACATTGACAACATCTGCGACCAAAGCTATGAGGATGACATTGAGATTTGTAAGCGTTACAACCGAAAATACTTCCTGCTCAATACCCTTATGTATTCAACCATAGGCAACATCGCATATTACGGTATCACCGCCTATATGACGCTGATGCTTACGGCGGGCAAGGTGCTGGTCGGCGGCTTTGCGGCGGCGGTAAACAGCATATGGCGTGTGCGGTGGTTCATGACAGACCTTACCGACCGCCTGACAAAATTCTACGAATACTCGCTTTTCATTGAAAAATACGTTTCCTTCCTTGCAAACGAGCCAAAAATTGTTTCGGGAGACAAGTCCCCCGGTCAGTTTGAATCCCTGAAGCTTGAAGATCTTTCCTTCACCTATGAATACGGCGAGGATGGCGCGGATAAGGACAAAAAGGATGATCCAACCGAGGGAAAGGCTGATAAAGAGAAAAAGCGCGAAGCGCTTTGCGGGGTCGAGCTTGAAATAAAGAAAGGCGAGCGCATAGCACTTGTGGGCTACAACGGCGCGGGAAAGACCACGCTTACAAAGCTCATAATGCGGCTTTACGACCCGACCGGCGGGCGCGTGCTTTACAACGGAGTTGACATAAAGGAATACCGCCTTGACGAATACCGTGGGCATATTGCCGCGCTGTTTCAGGACTTCCGCATTTTTGCCGCCACGGTAGCGGAGAACGTGCTGTGCCGTGATTTTCGCGAGGAAGACCGCGAAAAGGTAGGGGGCGCGCTGCGCGCCGCGACCTTCGGCGACAAGCTCGACGGGCTTAAAGACGGGATAATGACCCCGCTGACGCGTGAGTTTGACAAAAACGGCACAAATCTTTCGGGCGGCGAGGCTCAGAAGGTGGCAATAGCAAGAGTCTTTGCGTCGGACGCCGAGCTTATCATCATGGATGAGCCGTCTGCGGCGCTCGACCCGGCGGCGGAATACGAGCTTAACCACGCCATCCTGCGCTATGCGGGGGAAAAAACGGTGATATTCATTTCACACAGGCTTTCGACCACCAGAATGGCTGACAGGATATATATGTTCGACGGCGGGCGGATAGCGGAAAGCGGAACACATGACGAGCTGATGCAGCAGAACGGCAAATACGCCGCAATGTTCCGTCTTCAGGCAAAAAAATACGCCGATAATCTCGGCGAGCAAAGCGCATAAATATTTTGGGGCTGATGCAGACGCACATAAAAGGTGCATTTTGCATCAGCCACGTTTTTATATTCCAAAAACAAATTGAATTTGGTACGGCAACGTTTTATTCCTTCGTGCCGGAGCTATTCGCCGTCGCCTTTGCAAACGCCGACTGTATGCTTCCCGCGATCGCAAGCATCCGCTCGCGCCCGACTTTGTTTACGCGACGGTCGTATGTCAGGAGTCCGTTTGTCTCGTCCTCGACGTCAGAAAGCTGAGTGAGCACCGAGGCGCACAGCCCGCGGCGGATCATAGGCACTATCTCCCCCGTATACAGCTTCTCAAGGTCACGCATGAACGCTTCGGTATCGGCGCACCTGCGGTAGCCGTAGCTTTTTCCGGGATTGAAGGAATGCTCCTCTATCCGGCAGGAATACCCGCCGAATTCGGAAAGCACCATCGGCTTTCCCTGCACTGGGGTAATGTCCACCGGTTTGAAATATACGTGCTCACTGCTGACGTCACTCGGGACTCCGCCGAACCAGCCTGACGCAGTGTCCCACACCCTTGACGGGTCGTGCGATCTGAGTCGCGCATAATATCCGGCGGCGTCGTGCTGTCCCCATCCCTCGTTGAATATTGTATAATAGACCACGCACGGGTGCGAATAAAGCAGATCTGCGGTCGCAAGTGAGGTATCGAGGAATATTTTACGTCTCTTGTCGGACGCGCGGTGGCTTATCCCCTTTTTTACCCCGACGGTCGGCAGTGCCGTGTCAATGATAAAGCTGTAATCGCCGCTGTTTACCATGTCCTGAAAGACCGCCATGCCGTATATATCGCAGTAGTAATAAAAGATGTCAGGCTCGATCTTAATATGCTTGCGGAGCATATTGAAGCCCAGCTCCTTCATTTTAAGTATATCGTCCCGCCATCCCGCCTCGCTTCCGGGGAGAAAGATACCGTCCGACCAGTACCCCTGATCCAACAGTCCGTGGAAGAAATACGGTCTGCCGTTGAGAAGTATGTACTCTTTGCCTCCGGCGCTACCCACGCTTACCTCGCGCTGAGCAAAGTATGAGGAAATGCTGTCCTCGCCGCAGCGTATGGTAAAGCGGCGGATATTCGGTGTTTCGGGCGTCCACGGGAGCGTTTTTTCGGGTACAAAGGTAAAGCTGTCGCCGGAATATTTATATTCCCTGCCCTCGAATAGCAGCGTTTTTTCCGGCACTCCGCCCTTGGTCTCGATCTTTACCTCGGACAAATCAGCGCTAATTTTAATGCTTTCAATATATTTTTCCGGTACGCATTCAAGCCAGACGGTCTGCCATATCCCGCTTACGGGAGTATACCACATTCCGCCGCGCCGGTATCTTTGCTTGCCGTAAGGATGATCGTGGTCGAGCGGGTCACTGACTCTGACGCATATTTTGTTTTCCCCCTCGTGTATCAGGTCGGTCACATCAAGGGTAAATGGAAGATATCCGCCGCTGTGCTCTCCCGCGTTTTTGCCGTTAAGAGTAACGCTTGTAAAGCAGTCGACAGCGCCGAAATGCAGCAGGGTGCGCGTGCCGTCTCCGCAAAAATCAAAGCTGCGCTCGTATATCAGCGTCTCGCCCTTCACCGTCACTCTGCCGATACCGGAGGCATCCGACTCCGGCGGAAAAGGAACAAGTATCTCACCAAGCGGCTTTGTTTTTCCGTTCTTTTCGAGCGAAAGCTGCCACCTGCCGTTAAGGTTTGCAAAGCCTGCGCGTTCAAGCTGCGGGCGCGGATAATAATCGTGAGGAACGTCACCGGGTTCATACGGAGTTTCAAGATGCCTTGTGCGGCTGCCGCCAAAGCGAGAGATAAGCGGCACAAGGGGTATCAGAAGCAGCAGTGGGAGCAGAGCCGCCGCAAATATGTCCGCACTTGGAACAAAGGAGCTTGTGCCGTCGCTGCCGGTTATTGTTTCGGCTCCGGAAAGGACTGCGCGCCCGATAGCCGGACCTACAATGCCCGGTATCAGCACCTGCGAGAAGATACGCACGCCCTGAAGCCGCCCTGCCTTTCCGACGGGCATTCTTTCTCTCAGCTGCGCTCCGAACACCGCCATGCCGCAAAGATAGCCGCTCATCATAAGCAACGACCCGGCAAACACCGGCAGTGTCGCACGGCAGAAATAAAGCACGATGTATCCTGCGGCAAGAACCGCCACCGATACCGACGCGGTAAGTGAAAATCCCTTTTTATCGTAAACCTTACCCCATAATGCGGTAATGACCGAGGCGATGATGATAGCAGGCGCCATGACCAGCACATAATCCGCCATACCGAGCGATACCTCATAGTATATTATGAGATAGGGCATGAAGATCTGAATTGAAATATTAAAGACCGCAAAAGCGGCGAGCGCCAGGTAAAGCCCCGGGCTTTCCCTTACCGCAGACGGAAGAAAACCGTATATTATACTGCTCCAGTAGCCCTCGGAGGACGGCTTTGCGCGGGGCTCGTCAATAATGAAAAGCCCTATTATGCCGACAAGCAGAACAATACCGCCTATTACGCAGAAAATGATATTCCAGCTTTCTGACTTGTCAAGGTCAAACGCCATAAACCCGCCGAATACAGCCAGGATCGCCACAAGCGGCATCATTGCGTTTATCCCTTCCGCCGCTCCGCGGTTTGAGCTGTCAACGGAATCGGTCAGCCATGCGTTGAAGGCTGCGTCGTTTGCACTTGAGCCGAAAAATGTCATCACGCAGTCCATGATTATTACCAGCGAAACTCCTACGGCAGCCGCGGACGCCGCCGCCGGGAAGAGTGCGTTGATCACATCAAGACGTATCAGCGAAAAGGAGAAAATCGAGACGCCCCACAGTATGTAGCCGCCGCACATGAACAGCTTGCGCTTGCCGAGCCTGTCTGACAAAGCACCGATAAACACCGTGGTCAGCGTAGCAGCCACGGCGCTTGCGGCAACCATCAGAGAGATGTCCCCGGCGGATGCGTTGAATATTTTATATATAAAAACGTTGAAATACATGTTTTCAACGACCCATGCCACCTGACCTGTAAGGCTGAACAGCACAAGTGAGCACCAGAAGCGACCGGACAGTTTGTTTTTCATTTTTGCAATTCCTTTCTTTCCTATTTTTTATTATATCATATCGCGCGCGACAAATCAAGAATACATTCCCCCGTCAGACGCAAAAGTGCCGCGCCGCTCAGATTCCCGCTTTTCATAAAAACTTTACATAAAGACAATTGACAATTACCATAGCATAGTCTATAATGGTATCTGTCGCGGCAGAACGCCGCCGAAAGGAATGTAGCGTGAAAAATAAAGCATTTCTAAAATCTAAGTGCAGCTGTTTCACGCCTAAATTGCTCTCAAAATGGGGCCCAACCCATTTTGATTTGCTTTGCAAATACAAGCAATTTTAGTTAAAATTTATTTGAGCCGCCTGTGGCGGCATGGAGATCAATATGAAAATGATTAAAATCAAAAAAACAATCGCGGGAGTCCTGTCGCTCTGCCTGGTCAGTGCGGCGCTTGCCTCATGCAACAATATCACCGGTCCCGGCGATATTTCCTCACTGCCCGGTACTGACAGCCTTACACCGTCGGACAGCGGTGTGCTGCCGCCAGATATATCAACCTCCGACACCTCTGACATCTCTGACACCGATACTCCGGAGACCACACTCCCCGATATCACGACAGATACGGAGCTTCCCCCCGAAACCACCGCTCCCGCTCCCGAACACGTAATAGAGCAAAAGGACGGCATATGGTATGTGGACGGGGTACTTATTGCAAACAAATCCTATCCCCTGCCCGCCGACTACAACCCCGGTAAGATACTGATCGAAGCGGAAATTGCCTTCAAGGAAATGCAAAGCGCGGCGGCAAAGGACGGAATCACGCTGACTATCGTCTCAGGCTTCCGCTCATACACAAGACAGCAGACTCTTTACAACAACTATGTTGCCCGCGACGGCAAAGAAGCGGCAGACCGCTATTCGGCGCGACCTGGATATTCCGAGCATCAGAGCGGACTTGCAATGGATCTTAACTCTGTGGACGACAGCTTTGCTTACACCAAGGAAGCAAAATGGATAGCCGAGAACTGCGCAAGATTCGGCTTCATCGTAAGATATCCGGAGGGAAAAGAGGCTATAACCGGATATATATATGAGCCGTGGCACGTCCGTTACCTCGGCGTTGACCTTGCCGAAAGCATTACCGCGTCGGGACTGACGTTTGAGGAATATTTCGGTATCACCTCTGTTTACGCCGACTGAAAAAGCTATCTCTGAACCGAATAATTTATAATGATCCGTGGCGGCTGCGCTGAGCATACCGCCACGGATCGGTTTATTTATTTTTTCTTTTTGTTGCCCGAACGGCGATCCTCGATATTTTTCATTACCTTTTCATAATAGCTTTTCAGATGCTCGCCGAGCGGAGGGACGCTGTAAACGGCAAAGAAATCCTTGAGCTTTGCCCGCCCGCGCACACGATCCTGACGCAGCTTTTCAGAGATATGCTCCTTAAGCTCCTCATATCTGACAACTATCTTTTTGTCGTCGGCAAAGCGGCGTATCACCGCAAGGAAGCGCGTGGAGTGTACCAGATCGATCGCGAAAACTCCGTAAAATACCCCGATAAAGAAGGAAAAAGCCAGATTCTGCGCCAGCCATTCCAGTGCGCCGAGGATATGCGGATGTATAAGAAAATAATATGCCGCGCTGAGCAACGCCCAGAAAAATGTAAATAGCGGGCAGATGACACCGTCGACATTTCCCCAGCAGTCGGAATAATCCCACAGCTTGATCTTGAGTCGCTTTATAAAGATAAGCCCTGTAACATACTCAATGGCTGTAACACACAGCGCCATCACCGCAAACAGCACGAGCTTGCGCAGTACCGGAAAGGATATCGGAATAAATTCCTCAAGCATTGCAAGAAGATAGAGCGTGCAAAGGCTGAAGCCGTAAAGCGGCAGGTAAGGTCCGACAAGGAAGCCGGGGTTTATCCACTTTTTTGCCGAAAAGAAGCGACGGAACAGCACCTCAATGCACCAGCCGAGCAACGAACCGATGCAGAACAGAAATGCCAGCTTCAAAAAGAAATTCATCTGTCAGTTACCCGTCTCAATGTCTGTGTAATAAATTATCTCCTCCGGAAGCACAAGACCGAGCTTTTTGCGTGCGACCCTCAGAATGTATTCCTCATCCATAGGCGCATCAAGCTCATACTTCAGCTCCGCCACGCGCACCTCGGCGTCGGATATCTTTTCCTCAAGCTCAGCCTTATCGGCTGAGAGACGGTTATATTCAATAAGCAAACTCAAAGAACTGACAAGAATACATACCACCACGGCAAAAATTGCGATCTTCACAAAAAAGCCCGCCTTGCCGAGTGTTATTTTACCGTAATAATTTCTGCCGTCGTTCATTTTTGAAAATTCCTTTTTATTTCGTTCGGTCTCCGGATTCAAACACGCCGCCTGCACCAAAGCCTTCGGCGGCAAGCCGCATAAGTCTTTCGCGCTCACGCGCATCAAATTTACGTATTTTTCTTTCCCGCAGCAAGCGGGACAGCGCCGTCGCCGCCGCCTTGACGCCGCGGAATATGAGCCGCATCGCAAAAACCGCCGGAAAACAGATATAAGCCACCGCCGCGCGGATAGCATAGACAATGATATTCCCGCACGCCCGGAAGGGTCTGCCCAGTGTCTTGCGCCACAGCATAAAGCCCAGCGCCCCGGCAATTAGCCCGGAAAGCCGGAAGATACCGTCATCGGCAACAAAGAACACGCAAAGCATCGCCGCCGCCCAGGCGACCGGAAAGATAATATCAGCCAGAGCCAGCAATACACCCGCGGCTCGCCGCCGCAGCACGCCCTCGTTCAACACTCCGACAAGAGGCAGCGCCCTTTCGTAATAAGCCGGGCGCTCATATCCGCCGACTGCGGCAGTGCGGAATACCCGAAGCAGGTCAAATACGACTCCGGCGACCGCGCCGACAACAGCGGAAACAAGCAGCATCTCCGCCTGTGCGGCAGGGGAGATTTCCATGACCTCCATTGGGATCCCCTGCGGCTCAGCGCCCGAAAAGCCCGCGCTTCTTGCGTCCCGAGCCAAGATGTGGGTCTTCAAGATAATAAATTCCGCTTATATCTCCGTCAAGCGAAAGAAAGCCGCGGTCAATATCAAGCGCACCGATGTGAAGTCCCGAACCCTCAACTGTCATCTCTCCGCAGGCGGTGCCGGCAACCACGCTGTTCTCGTCAAAGCTGATCACCTCGCTGACCCCGCATATCTGCATCGTCCTGCGCCCTCGCACCGAAAACTCATGCTCCGTCTGCTTCTTTCCCTTTTCAGGCTCTCCGGACTTTTCCCCGCTTCCCTGATATCCTGTTCCGTTATTCATAAGGATCCTCCCTTTATACATATACTTGTCCCTGACACAGCATATGCGGGAGATATGCGATTTATGACGCGGAGCGGGTCACTGACTGATTATCTCATACATATCCGAGGCGTCCGCTTTGCCGACGTGCTCGCGCACATTGAGCACGCGGAACACAAGCTGCCGCTGTCCGAAGGACACCGTCACCTCGTCGCCCTCTTTGACGTCGTATGATGCCTTTGCCACTTTTCCGTTAACGGATATATGCCCCGCGTCGCAGGCGTCGTTGGCAACCGTACGCCGCTTTATCACACGCGAGACCTTAAGAAATTTGTCAAGTCTCATTTTTTTACTGTTTACCTTACCGTAAGGTAAGTTTCATTATACATTTTTTCTGTGCGGATTGCAATATTGCAGCGCTCAAGCGATCACAATTTACAAAATGTTCACATTTTTTCGTGCTTGATGCGATCCCATATCGTGTCAAGCTCGGTCATTGAAAGCTCAGATGGATGCTTTCCCATTGCCTCAGCCTCCTGCTCCACACGCTCAAAGCGATCAATGAACTTGTCCGTTGCGCGGCTGAGCGCCCGCTCGCTGTCAACACCGAGCTTGCGGGCAAGGCTTGTAACGGTCAGAAGCAGGTCGCCAAGCTCCTCCTCAACGGCGGCAGGATCCTCCGATGCCGCCGCCTCGGAAACCTCGGCGGCTTCCTCCTTAAGCTTCTCAAGCACCGCATCGGCGCTGTCAAAATCAAAGAAATCCGCCTTTTTTCCAACCTTCTGCGCGCGCATAAGCGCCGGAAGCGCCAAAGGAATAGCGCGCAGCTTTGAGGTCACGGTATCTCGGTGCTTCTCGTGACTCTTTATGACCTCCCAATTTTTCAGCACCTCGTCGGAGGTGTCCGCTTTTACGCTGCCGAAGACGTGCGGGTGGCGATGCACCAGCTTTTCACAGATATCGTTTGCCACACCGGAAATATTAAACTCCCCCGCCTCTGCGGCGATCTGAGAGTGAAACACCACCTGAAGCAGCACGTCTCCCAGCTCCTCGCGCATCAGCTTCGGGTCATTGGTATCTATCGCCTCAATTACCTCATATGTCTCCTCAATAAGACTTGCCCGGATGCTCTCGTGCGTCTGCTCGCGATCCCACGGACATCCGCCCTCACCGCGGAGTATCTCAAGTATCAGGCAAAGGTCGTCAAAGGTATAGCTGCCTCCTCCTTTGCCGACTATATATTCGATTTTTTCCTTCTGATTCATTTTTATGATTCCTTTCTGTCAGTTTTGACATTCCACCCGGAATTGATGCCGAAAAGCCATACAAAACCGAAAATAATATAATTTCCGTCCCTCACGGTTTATTTTCCGCGTCTGCTGCGGCGGATCGGGCGGAACATCCCGACCCTTCCGAGCAGCTTTGCCGCCTTCTCGCCAAACGGCAGCATTTCTATATCCTCCGCCGTGACAGCGCTCAGCTTCAGCGCCGCAACGGCATAGATCAGCACCGCCGCCGCTATCGCCGCGAGAAGTGATACGGTGTTCCCCGCGCCGAGTCCCGTTGCGCCAACAAAGACAGCAATTGCCGCCGCTATCGCCACCACCGAGGCAGCGAGCGGACGCAGGACAGCTCCGATACGGAAAATTCCCTGTGCGGGAGTGTATTTGTGCATAAATATCAGGTTTATAAGCACCACAGTCACACTGCAAAGCAGCGTGCTGAGAGGCGCGCCGTAAATTCCGACCGTAGAACCGACAAGCAGATATTCCGACAGCACCTTGACAAGAGTCCCCGCCGCAATAGACACGATGGGCATTGACGGATGAGAGTATGACTGAAGCGCCGCATTGGTCACGGTGATGATGCAGGAAAACACGACCGACGACGCAAGCACCGAAAGCAGCGGGGCTGCCGCCGCCACCGACCCGCTCTCGGCGGGATATATCATCGCAAGCACCGGACGTGCAAACACTGCAAGCCCCAGTGACGCCGGGATCGCCGCGCACAGCGTGACCTTGAATGCCGTGCGAAGCACCTCCGCCGCGGTCTTATCCTCCCCCGCGGCGACTGCCGCGGAAAGTGCGGGGACCAGCGACATGGCGACCGGAGTTATAAGCGCCGTAGGAAGGTTATAAAGCGGCACGGCAAGATTTGAGTAGGCGCTGTACAGTGCCAACGCGGTATCATATGCCAGACCGCTCCCGGTGAGCCGTGAGGTGATCATCGCCGTATCGGCAAGACCTGCAAGGCTGGTAACGGAGGCGCTTATTGTGACGGGAAACGCGATCTTTATCATCTGTGCCGCCAGCGTGCGACGCGGCGCAGGGTCGGAAGCGGCAGTGTACAGACTGCGGTATGCCCGCGTTTGCGGGAAGACCAGCTTTCTGAGCGTAAGATACAAAGCCCCGCCGGCAACTCCTACGGTAAGCCCCAAAATTGCCGCGGCTGCAACATGAGGAGAATCCACTCCGCGGTTTATTGCCACATATGCAAAGCCCATTCCAAGCAGCAGCTTTGAGAGCGATTCTATAAGCTGGGAGAGCGCCGTGGGGGTCATTATCTCATGCCCCTGAAAATATCCTCTCGCCGCGCTTGACACGCAGATAAAAAACAGGGTGGGAGAAATTGCTTTTATGGCGTATTCAGACCCCGGGATGCTTATCCATTCCGCAAAATATCCTGCCCCGAAGTAAAGCACCGCAGTTCCTATAACGCCGAGCGGCAAAAGCAGGGAGAGCGACACCTGCCAGATGCGGCTTACCTCGGAACGGTCGCCGCGCGCCGCGCTTTTTGCCGTCATCATTGAAAGCGCGACCGGAAGCCCCGCCGTTGACATTGTGAGCAGCAGCATATAAATATGGTAGGCAGAAGAAAAATACGCCATCCCCTCGATGCCTATTATTCTCAGCATCGGGATCTTGAAAAGCAGACCTATGACCTTGCATAAAAGGGTGGAAACCGAAAGGATCAGCATTCCTCCCATATAACGCTTTCCGGCTTTTTTTACTGCTGTATTTCCGCTCAGCTCATACCTGCTCACTTAAAACCTCCCGTGCCGCACACCTTGCGGCTCAACCATTCAATTATATGAGCGCGGACAAGACAAATTACATTATTATATTATTTTGAGCTTTTATCCCGTCGCTGTGAGCGCAGGATCAAAGCGGATATTCCGCGAAAAAGTCCTCAATCCCCCGGCGCAGCTCTGCGCATTTGTTTTCACGCAGATATTCAAACGGATACTTTGGATTGAACAGCCGACGTATCACAGGCCGTGTACCGTCCGCCGGGTGCAGGCGCACGAGCTTGGTAACAGCCCCCGCTCCTACCGCAAGAATGGTGTGGACCTCCTCCATCATGTAGATGTTATACCTTCCCTCATATCCGGGGAGGGCAAACCCGACGTTTTCGTAATTTCCCACGGTATTCTTCTGGCGGTACATATAGTATGGGACATATCCCGCCTGCTGTGACTTTATCTGCGAATAATCCACGCACTTGCCCACATCCCCGCCGCGCATAGAGTAGATTCCGGCAGTCTGCTTCAGCTCCGCCGCATTTTTGACGCAGAAGGTGTGAACGGTGATGTTCTCGGGTCTCAGGGCAAGGATCCCGTCCACGGTTGCCGAAAAGCGCGTAAAGGTATCTCCGGGCAGACCTGCGATCAGGTCGGCGTTGATACACGGGATTCCCGACTCACGCGCGTCGGAATAAGCGCGGTAAAAATCCTCCACCGTATGCGTTCTTCCTATCCCCGCCAGTACCTCCGGGCAGAGAGTCTGCGGATTGACGCTCATGCGTGTGACGCCGAGCTGCGCCGCCGCCCTCAGCTTTTCGGGGGTTATTGTGTCCGGTCTTCCCGCCTCAAATGTGAATTCCTCAAGCGAGCCAACGTCCACGCACTCATTTATTGTGGAAAGCAGCCGGGATATCTGATCGGGACTCAGCACCGTCGGCGTCCCGCCGCCCACATAAACTGTCTTTATCCTGAGCCCCAACCGACGTGCGGCGCTCATGACCTCGCGGATATCCCCGCAAAGTCTGTCAACATATTCGGGGATCAGCGACAGCAGCCGTTTTGAGGTATATGAAACAAACGAACAGTATGCGCAGCGGGTCGGGCAGAACGGAATGGATATGTATATAGAGCAATCCGCCACGTTCGGAGTACCGATGATCTTCTGCTCATTGAGCGCCACATCGGTGGCAAGAGCCGCTTTTTTGGGGAAGGTCATATACTGGCTCGTCAGCGTTTTTTTGACCTTAGTTTTGCTCATTCCGGCGGAAAGCATCTCGGTGGCGACCTTTGACGGGCGCACTCCGGTCAGCATTCCCCATGACGGGCGGTATTCAAGCAACGAGCCGAGCGCGCCTATCACCGCTCCGCCGACAGCGAGCTTTGAGCAGCGCTCATCTGTCATTGTGCCGTCCTGCTCCTGCTCCTTTTCCGCCTCAGCCGAGCGCTCACCCAGCACGGCGCGAGCCGACGCCGAGTAGCCGTTTTCGTTTTTTGTAAGGCTGACCCACAGTTCGGGCTTGTCCGGAGACGGTATCTCTCCCTCAGAGAATTTCTCCCCGGGGAAGAATATCATACAAAGCGTCTGAACATAGTACCGGTTCAGGTTTCCCTCAAGATGAATAATCATAGATCAATGTCCCGCCTTTCCGAGCAATACAGTGCTGTCAAGAGTCATAGTAACCGGTCCGTCGTTGCAGAGAGTGACCTGCATATCGGCGCCGAAAACGCCGTTACCCACCGGAATCCCGCAAGACGCAAGCTTCGCCGAGAAATACTCGTAAAGCCGACGCGCTTCATCCGGCGCCGCCGCACCAGTAAAACCGGGTCTGTTGCCGTGACGGTAATCGGCAAGCAGGGTAAAGTTTGAAACCACCAGCGCACCGCCGCCGACATCGATCACCGAGCGGTTCATCCTGCCTGTACCGTCCTCAAAGATTCTCAGCTTGGATATTTTTTCGGCAAGCGCATCGGCATCGGCAATACCGTCGCCTACGGCTACTCCGAGAAGGATCAGCAGACCTCTGCCGCATCTGCCGCATATTCTTCCGTCAGTTTCGACTGACGCTGAGGAAACACGCTGTAAAACCGCAATCATGTTGGCTCTCCCTGCCGCCGGGGCGGCGCTTTCTGCATTTTTTAACTTTTAACTTAAACGTACATTCATGTGCTGTCTGCGACAGCAGTTATCAGACATACCCGCGCGTTACGTCGATAACATTTGCAAGCGCACGCAGGCGCGAGACAATGGAATTATAATGGTCGATATTCTTACATGCCACCTTGACGCCGATAAGCATTGTGTCGTCAGCCCGCTTCTGCGAGTTGATCTGAAGGATCGAGACCTTCATCTCGGCAAGCGCGCTGGTAATATCGGCAATAAGGGTTATAGTGCTGTATGCGTGGATCTGAACCTGCGCCTCATATACTCCTGCGCCCACCTCGCCCGCGCCCTTTTCCCATTTTGCGGGTATCCAGCGGTCGGCGTTTTCAAGATTGTGCATACCCTCGATAACGTTGGGGCAATCCCGCTTGTGTATTGAAATGCCGTGACCTTTTGTGATAAATCCTATTATCGGGTCTCCGGGCAGCGGGTTGCAGCAGCGTGCAAACTTGACCTCGCACCCCACCTCTCCGTCAACGATAACACCGCTGTTGGTCTTGACGTTCTTAGGTGCTTTTGAGATCTGGACCTGCGCCGCCTCGGTAATCGGAGGCGGAGTCTCCTCCGGCTTGACTACGCGGTCAAATTCATCGCGCAGCTTGACTGCCAGCTTTGATACCGACAGTCCGCCATAGCCTATTGTATTGAAAAGGTCGTCGTTGGTGGCAAATCCGGTGCGCGCACCGACGGCGGAGCACACCTCGCAAAACTGCGCGTCGGTAAAGGAACGTCCGTATCTCTTCAGCTCGGCTTCAAGTGCCGCGCGTCCCACAACGATGTTGTCCGCCCTCTTTTCCTTTTTGAACCACTGGCGTATCTTTGTGCGCGCCTCGCTGGTCTTTACTATCTTCAGCCAGTCGCGGCTTGGTCCCTTTGAGGCGGAGGAGGTGATTATTTCAACTATCTCGCCGTTCTGCGGCACACGGTCAATAGGCACTATCATGCCGTTTATCTTCGCGCCCGTCATTTTGTTTCCGACGGCGGAGTGGATCGCATAGGCAAAATCTATGACCGTTGAGCCGTAGGGCAGCGCGATAACGTCTCCCTTGGGAGTGAAAACGTACGTCTCCTCATGAAAGACGTCGGTTTTAAGCGCCTGCATGAACTCATCCGGGTCGCGGGTACCGTCCTCGGTCTCGATAAGTCTTGCTATCCATTCGAGCTTGTGGTCAATGTCCGCCTTGGATTTTTCACCGCTCTTGTATTTCCAGTGTGCAGCAACACCGTATTCGGCGATCTCATGCATCTCGCGGGTCCTTATCTGAACCTCAAACGGAATACCGTCCCGTCCGATAACGGTCGTGTGAAGCGAGCGGTACATATTCGGCTTCGGCGTAGAGATATAGTCCTTGAACCTGCCGGGCATCGAGTTGAACATCTCATGAATTATACCGAGAACAGTGTAACACTCAAGCTCGGTCCCCACAATGATACGCAGTGCGTAAAAGTCGTAGATCTCGTCAAAGCTCTTGTTCTGGTTATACATCTTGCGGTATATGCTGTATACCGTTTTGATCCTTCCCTCAAGGACAAAATCAATATTGTATTCCCTCAGCTTTGCATCGACCGCCGCGCGGATGTTCTCTATGAAATTCTGGTTCTGACCGTATTTTTTCTCAATATCGTTCTTTACCTCGGCATATCCTATCGGGTCAAGATAAAACAGACCGAGATTTTCAAGATCCTGCTTGACCCTCTGCATACCGAGCCTATGTGCCAGCGGAGCATAGACCTGCATCGTCTCAAGAGCTATCGTTCGCTGTTTCTTCTCTGATTTTGCGCTAAGCGTGCGCATATTGTGCAGGCGGTCGCAGAGCTTTATGAATATTACGCGTATATCCTTGGACATGGCAAGAAGCATCTTGCGCAGATTCTCAATATGCTCCTCTTCCTTGTCCTCAACGGTAAGAGCCACGATCTTTGTAAGCCCGTCAACAAGCATTGCCACAGTCGGACCGAACTGCTTTGATATCTCGCCAAGACTTGTCTTATCGGCACAGTCCTCGACCGTGTCATGCAAAAGCGCGGCGCAGATCGAATCGGTATCCAGCCCCAGTCCGGCTACTATCTCGGCAACGGCAAGCGGATGCGAAATATAAGGCTCCCCGCTGTCGCGGAGCTGCCCCTCATGCATACGCGCGGCATATTCATAGGCTTTTTTGATCTTCGGAATATCGTAATTTTTCCCATTTCCCGCGGCGCGCAGTATTCCGTAAAGCCGTTCCGGTCCTGCTTCGCCGGGGATAGAATGCTTGTGTTCACCAAGACCGGCGTCGTCCATTTCTCCGGTAAAAACTGCAGGAGCAGGCTTTGCGTCTGCCGGAGTTATATTTGCGACGTTTACGTCGTTTACGACGTTTTCGTCGTTTACGACGTTTTCATCCGCCGCAGTTTTTTTGCTGATAGCTTCTGTTTCGTTGTTCTTGCTCATATGAGTTTCGTCCTGTTTCATGATTGTCCCGCGCCGCCGTGCTTCCGGCACTGACCGCGCAGCCGGCTGAGCAGACGGGAGCTTTCAAGATTAATCTTTCCCGTCGAGGGAAGCGCCGTTATACGGAAGCTTCCCGGAGTCGGCTCGCCGACCTCGAATATATTCATTTCCCCGAATACCGCAAGTATTGCACGGAATTTGGAGTAGCATATCGTTTCCTTTTCCCGCCCCGACCCGTCAGATCCCCGGTTTATAAGCCACATTGCAGTCTCGTCGGTAAAGGCGTCCCGCCCGGATCTCAGCTCATGCGCCAGAGCGCGGTAAACACGGGCAAAATCCTGGCGCGATGGCAGCACATCCTCCGACTCGTCAAAATCTGCTCCGGCAAGTATCTCGTCAAAACGGCATCTCTGCCGCGCCCGCGCCTCACGTCGTCCGGCGCACAGCCGCGCGTCGCATACAAGCAGCTGAAGGGAGGATGATCCGCGAAATTCGTTTATGTCAAGATTGAAGATAAGGTCTATGCGGTCATTCTCATGGAAGTCAAGCGACGACGCCGGCATTCCGAACCAGACCGCGCCCAGCACATTGCCGTCAGCGTTAAGAGTGAGCTTTGTGTGCTTTCCCGCTCCTATCGGGGAAATGCGCATTACAGCGGCGCTGCGAAGAATAAACGCAGGCGTCGGATTGGCAACTCCGCAAGGCTCAAAAGCGCGCAGCTCCTCGGCAAGCTCCATAGTCAGGTCGTCGCCCTTGACCTCGCAGTCGGCGGAAACCGCAAGCTTTATTTCCCCGCCGTCAAGACAGGCGCTTGCGTATTCGTTGAGACGGCGGCGCAGCTCATCAATTCTTCCGCGCTCCACGGAAAGTCCCGCGGCAAGCTCATGTCCGCCGTACCTTGTAAGTATATCCGAGCAGGAAGCCAGCGCATCGCACAGATTAAGCCCCTTGATGCTTCTTCCCGAGCCTTTTCCAATATCATCCGGGGAGGGCTCATCGTCCCCCTCTGACCCATACTGTTTTTTTGCACCGTTGAAGGTGATAAGGATCGCAGGCATTCCATACCGCTCAACCACTCGTGAAGCAACGATACCGATGATCCCCTGCTGCCATCCGTCGTCCGCGACGACTATGATACGGTCCTTGGCGGGATCGCATTCCGCCTCTATCTTGGCGAATGCCTCCTCGGCGGTGCGGTTTTCCTCAGTCTGACGCTCGCGGTTTATCTCGCAAAGCCGCACGGCAAGCTGCGCCGCACGCTCTGAGTCCGAGGTAAGAAAGAGATCGGCGGCGATGCCGGCGTCAGCCATTCTTCCCGCCGCGTTTATCCGCGGCGCAATGCCAAATCCTATATACCCGGCGTTGATACGCCGTTTTTTGGGAGCGGAGGACGCTCCGTCAGCGCTCTTTACGCCCTGACCGGACTGCGCCGCCTCAAGCAGTGCGGCAAGTCCGGGACGCTCGGTGCGCTCAATGCGCGTAAGCCCGTATGCCACTATCATGCGGTTTTCATCCCTCAGCGGCATTACATCGGCAATAGTGCCTATGGCGGCAAGATCCGCCCACCCGCGGAAGGCGCGGCGCACTCCGTCGATCTCAGGCTCGCCACGGCGGCGGCACAGGTCGATCTCGCAGGCGCAGATGAGCTTGAACACCACCCCAACTCCCGCAAGCTCGCAAAAAGGATACGGGCTGTCCGAACGGTGAGGGTCTATGACAGCCAGCGCGCGGGGCAGCGTTTCACGGCACTCGTGGTGATCGGTCACTATGACGTCAATTCCGAGGGATGTTGCATAGTCCACCTCATCCTCGGC
The DNA here is from genome assembly GCA_003523225.1 of Clostridiales bacterium. GTDB lineage: Bacteria > Bacillota > Clostridia > Oscillospirales > CAG-272 > CAG-390. Next base: position 144,670 of record DPGK01000029.1, on the reverse strand, counting down.
GGTGATTCCGGTATCAACGGTGATTATCAGCGTTGCGCCGCGCGAGGCAAGAGTGTCGACTGCGGCGCAGGACATTCCGTATCCCTCCTCACTGCGGCTCGGGATGTAATATTCAAGACACACATCGGGATTTCTTTCCCGCAGGTAAAGGTAAAGCGCACTGACGGAGGTTACTCCGTCCACATCGTAATCCCCGTATATCACAATATGCTCCTCGGGATTTTCAAGCGCACGCCCGATACGTTCCACCGCCTCGCTCATTCCGGGCAGAAGATACGGGTCGTGCAGCAGCGTGTCTCCCATTGAAAGGAAGCTCTTTGCCGCCTCCGGAGTCCGGCAACCGCGTCCCCAAAGCAGCCGTGCGGCAATAGGCGAAACACCGACCGCCGCGCTTATCGCGGCAATTTCCGCCTCGCCCTGAGCGTCGGGAATGCCTCCGCGCAGCTCCCAGCGTTTTTCTTTTGAAGCTTTATTTATATCCATATATTCAGTATGTACCTTACACTATTAATTATTTGAATCTGCGTCTGCGGGATCCGTTGTCTCTGTATTTATGATCTCTGTTATCACGACATCTACCCGGTCGCGCGCGCAGAATTTCGAATAAAGCGCCGCTGCGGCAAGCCCCAGAGCCAGGCCTCCGAGCGCGGAAAGCGCCAGCAGAGTTTCGCTTCCGGTAAAGCGGGAGGAGATCAGATACGCCGCGATGGCAAGCACGCAGGGGAGAAGAAAGACCAGCGCCGCATAACCGAGCATCCTCCCGGAGCTGCTCTCAAGCGCCACAGTATCCCCAACCTTTGCGCCGGCACGGTTGAGCGCACGGGTGTCAAGCCGCCGCTCGCCGCCAAGGAGAGTACACACGGAGCAGGTGCCGTCCTCTTCTCTTTTATGACAGCCATCACATGCCGCCCGTCTTTCGGTGGCGACAACGGCATACCTTCCGTCAAGACTTACTACCCTGCCCTCGCTTTTCATATTTTCAGACCGTACCTTTCAGTTCAATTGATTCTTGATACCGGATCGGCGTGTGTCGAAGCTCCTCCGGTAAAGCCGCGTTATTTATTTCCCGCACGGCGGAGCGTTTGCGGCAATTACCGCAAGTGCGGTCTTAAGACCGTCAAGCGCCGCGCTCGTTATGCCTCCGGCATATCCCGCGCCCTCTCCGCAGGGATAGACCGCGCCTTTGCCCGGCGCGCGCCCGTTCTCTCCACGCAGTATACGCACCGGAGCTGAGGTTCGTGTTTCCACTCCCGACAGTATAACATCCGGCGCGCCAAAGCCCTTGATGCGGGATGAGAAAACTTCAAGTCCGCGGCAAAGCCCGCGGCAGATACCCTCCGGCAGCACGCGCCAAAGGTCTGCAGTGCGCCATGCACCGCGTGTATATGTGGGAATTATCCTTCCCGGCTCGGAAAGCACTGCCCCTTCCGGGCGCTTTCCCGCCATAAAATCGCCCGCTGTTTCTATCGGGGCGGAATAATCACTGCCTCCTGCGGCAAATGCCGCGCGCTCAAGTCGGCGCTGATATTCTATGCCGTCGCGCGGAGACGTACCGCAATCGGACGGCAGAACGCTGACTGCAAGCGCGGAATTGGAATTTCTGCCGTCGCGCGCGTGGGCGCTCATGCCGTTTACCACAACGCCGCCTTCCTCGCTCGCAGCCGCAATGACCTCCCCGCCGGGACACATACAGAAGGTATAAACGCCGCGCTCTCCCTTGGTGTCGGAAAGAGTATATTCGGCGTGCCCGAGCCGCTCATCCCCGGCGTGAGCGCCGAACATTGCACGGTCAATATCCTCACACAGATGCTCCACACGCACACCGACCGAAAAAGGCTTGCGCTCTACGGAATAGCCGCTTGAGATAAGATATTCGTATGTGTCTCTTGCGCTGTGTCCGGTGGCAAGGATCGCCGCACCGCAGTGTATATCGCCGCGCGAGGTATGAGCCGCAAGGCTTCCGTCCGGCAACTCGTCTATTCCGTCAAGGCGACAGCGGCAGATAAGACTTCCGCCGCATTCCTCAATACGCGAAAGCAGACGGCTTACCACACCGCGCAACAGATCAGTACCCACATGGGGCTTTGAGCGCCACATGATCTCCTCCGGCGCGCCGAACTCGCAAAGGCGGCGCATAATATAGGAGGTGTGTGGGTCACCGATGCGTGTGACAAGCTTGCCGTCCGAAAATGTGCCTGCTCCCCCCGCGCCGAACTGAACGTTCGACTCCGGGTCAAGCGCGCCGCCCGCAAAGAATATCCCGACCCTGCGTACTCTCTCCTCGGTAGCGTCACCGCGGTCGATTATCACAGGACGGTATCCCTGCTCCGCAAGCATCAGCGCGGCAAACATTCCGGCGGGTCCCATGCCCACCACAAGCGGCGGCGCCTTCATCGGGCTACCCCCACGGAATATTGCAAAGGAATCGTCGGGGTATTCCCTTATTCCTTCATCGGCGGCACGGCGTGAGTCAATGGTAAAAGGCTCGTCGGCTTCGACCGCAAAGGTGTACACAAAACGGATCATATCCCTCCGCCTTGCGTCCACCGATTTTCTGTAAAGGTGAAAACGAAGCGGAACCCCGTCCGCTCCCACTCGCTTCATCATTCTTGCGGCGGCGTCAAAAGCCGCCGCATCGCCGGCTGTAAAGGGGAGCACAATGGTTCCGGTCAACAGTCGGCGAAGCGTTATTCTGCTCATATGCAATAGATCTCCGTATCAGCTGCTCATGTCAGCTAAACTAAAAATTGCGCAAGTCTTCTCACTCGGGAATTTCAATATCCTCTTCAGGATCGTTTCCGTCCGCTGGAATTGCGGCAGTCTCCGGCGGAGCAGTTGTCTCCGGCGCGTCAAATATCAGGCGCACCTCAGCCGACCCCGGATTTTCGACAAAACTTATCCCTGCCGGCAGCATTGAAGCGGTAAGCGTTACCGTGTAACTGTCCTTTTCGTCCGACAGAATATTGAGGATAACGACCTTATCGACCGCGGCAAGCAGCTTCGGGTCTCCGCGCAGAGTCACCGAGGCGGGCGTTATAGTACAGCCGCGGTAAAGCGACGACGAAAAGCCGGGGGAAAGCTCCGCCGCAAGCGGCACCGTTTTGTCGGTGTAGACCTCAAGAGATACCGTGATATCCTGCGTACCGAGGCGCAGATACTTGCTGTCCACTGCCAGCCCGTCCTTATCGACCGGCTCAAGGACTCCGGTGGCTATCACGCCTGTGGTTATCTCGCCCATTTCGATCACGGCTCTCAGCGCCGCGATCCTTTCAAGCAGGTTCTTGGGTCCGCTGACCGTAACGGTATCCGCGCTCTTTTCGATCTTTCCGATCGTATAGGAGGAATCAATTATATACCGCGGAACGACCTCCACGGGAACCTCGCGGGAGGCAAGTACGTCGGTGTAAATATTGACCGCAGACGGTTCTGTGTTTATCCTTTCGACTCCGGCAGGCAGGTCAACAGACACAGGAACAAGATGCCTGTCGGCAGTGGTTATACCGCCTACATTCACATATGCGCGAAAATCCTCGGAGGTGAGCGCGTTTATCTCGCTGCGTTTGCCGCGCACCGTAACGCTGACGGCGCTCTCCTCAAGATTTATGACCGACATGTTGCTTGCGTCAGCAAGCGTTTCACTGCCCTCGACCTCAACGGCAATAAGCGTAAATGTCTTTTCGTAGTCGTCGGAATCGTTGTCAATGACATAAAGCCAGATGGCAAAAGCAAGCAAAAGACACACAATACGCGCAATTATCTGCAAGCCGCCGCGACTGTCCCGACCTGTTTCGGAGTACTGATCCGCTGCGTCGTATTCTGAATATTCGTTTTCGGCAGATCTTTTTTTCATACGACCTTTTGCGCCTCCTTACCGTTTCTTTTCCTTGTTTTCCGCGCCGTCCGCGGCTTTTTCTTTTTCAAGGCGTTCCGCGGCGCGTCTGGCGCGTCTGCTGATCTTCTTTACCGGCCCTTCGTCCGGCACAAGATATTTTACAAGCTGCTGCTTGAGTGTGGCGTACGTGAAGTTACGCTCAAGCTCACCGTCAACCGCAATTGATATTGTTCCGGTCTCCTCCGAAACAACTATCACTACCGCGTCGCTGACCTCGCTGAGACCCAGCGCCGCCCTGTGTCGCGTGCCGAGATCCTTATTTACGTCCTTTGATGACAGCGGCAGATAACAACCCGCGGCGTATATGCGGCGGCCGCGCACGATAACGGCGCCGTCGTGCAGAGGAGCTTTGTTGACGAAAATATTTCGAAGCAACGGAGCGGACATTTCAGCGTTCAGAACCACTCCCTGCCCCAGATGCTCGCCGAGCTTTGTGTTGCGCTCAATGGCAATGAGAGCGCCGGTGCGGCTGCGTGCCATTGCATCCGCCGCCTCACTCAGCACATCCGCCATTTCGACGATCTTTTTCATCTCTCCGGCATTCATACTTCGTAAGCCCTTGATAGGCGTAGTACCGAAGCGCTCCAGCGCCGCACGAAGGTCAGACTGAAAGATCACAATTATGGCGATCATGCCGACCTGATAAAAGTTCTGAAGCACAAATTTCAGCGCCTTGAGGTTAAGGGCGATGCTCAACAGCATCACCGCGATCACAAAAAGCAGACCGATGGCAAGCCTTCCGGCGCGCCGGTTGCGTATGAATCGGTAAATATAAAAAAGTATCGCGGAAAGGATCAGTATATCAAGCGCGTCCGCGAACGTAAAGCCACGCAGGGCGTCGAGAATATATGAATTGCAGAACTCGGCGGCAGAGGTGAAAAAATCCCCGAGTTTCTCAAAAAATGTCGAAACAGCAACCATTTCAGCTTCCTTGCCTAATGTAAGTTAAATCAATATTATTATATTACCACAATTCGCGCGCGATTTCAACACTTTTTTTATAGTATATAAAAAAATATATGGAATCAAATATATTCACTATATTTCAAGCGGTTATTTTTGCTATTCACATCCGGTTAATAATTTCGGTGTATAATACATGGAGTAATTTTGTCCGCGTACAATGCGCGGGAAAGGCTGAGACTATGATGTTTTCAATAGACATACCTGTAAAAATAATTTCCGGGCGCGGATGCGTCGCCTCCCGCCCGAATGAGCTGAAGCTCGGAAGGCACGCCGCCGTGGTATGCGGCAAGCACAGCGCGCATGCCTCCGGGGCGCTCGGCGACGTGACGCGGGCGCTGTCATCCCTTGGAATAGCCTGCGACATACTTGACGGAGCGCTGCCGAATCCACCGCTTTCATCGGCGTACGACATGGGGCTTCGCGCCGCCGCGCTGGGAGCAGATTTTGTGATCGGCATAGGCGGAGGCTCGGCAATGGACAGCGCCAAAGCCGTCGCTGCATTCGCGGCAAATCCCACTATAGCACCCGAGGAGCTGTATATACCAGAAAAGCTGCAAAACCCACCTCTTCCCATAGTGCTTATCCCCACCACAGCCGGAACCGGCAGCGAAGCCAACCCCTATTCGGTGCTTACCCTTCCCGACGGCAGACATAAAAAGACCTACTCCTCGCGCGGAGCATGGGCGCGCGTGGCTTTTCTTGACCCCGCATACACCGAATCGGTGGGGCGCGACGGCACGATAAGCACCGCGCTTGACGCCATGGCGCACGCGATGGAGTCATATCTTTCGCCTAAATCAAACGATCTTTCGCGTATGCTCTCGCTTTATGCGGGACGCGCGATATGGGATGTGCTGTCGGAATATCCCGACACCTTTACGCCGGATATGCGGGACGCTCTTGCCTGTGCCTCCTGCGCCGCAGGTGCGGCGATAAGCATCACCGGGACGGGATTCCCGCATCCGCTCGGATACAGCCTGACTCTGCTCGACGGCATTCCGCATGGCAGAGCGTGCGCGGTCTTCCACGGCGACTATATTGAGTACAACCGCAGAACTCCCGAAGGCGCGGCTCTGATCGACGCATTTGCCGCCGGTATCGGCACAAAACCCTCGCTGCTTGCAGAATATCTGCCTTCCCTCGCCGCCGTCAGACTGCACTTCACCGACGCGGAGATCGCCGAGCGCGTTTCGCTGATAAGCAACGCAAAAAATTACACGAACAGCCCTTATGTGCTGTCGGATGAAGAAAAAACAGAAATTTACCGCAAACACTTTGGAGGGAAAAATGCTTGAATCCCTGAAAAAAGAAGTATATGAAGCAAACATGGAGCTTGTCGCGCGCGGACTTGTCATCAACACATGGGGCAATGTCAGCGGCATCGACCGCGCAAGCGGGCTTGTAGTTATAAAACCGTCCGGTGTTCCGTACGATGAGCTTACCCCCGACTGCCTGCCGGTGCTTGACCTTGACGGCAGAGTGATCGAAGGCAGACTCAAGCCCTCGTCCGACACCCCCACTCACCTTGCGCTTTACCGCGCATTCCCCGAGATCGGCGGTGTGACGCACACGCACTCAACACACGCCGTGGCGTTTGCACAGGCGGGCAGAAGCATTGCCGCATACGGCACGACACACGCCGATTATTTTTCCGGAGCAATCCCCTGCACCAGAAAAATGACACCCGAGGAAATTGCGGGATCATACGAAAAGGAGACTGCAACCGTTATCATCGAGGCGATAAAGCCGATAGGCGCGGAACGTATGCGCGCCGCGCTGGTCCACTCACACGGACCGTTCACATGGGGTAAAAACGCCCCGGAATCGGTCGAGGTCTCGGCAGTGCTTGAGGTCGTGGCGCAAATGGCGCTGTATACCGAGCAGCTTTTTGCCGCAGCCGGACAAAAGCCCGAGATCATACAGCCCGAGCTGCTCTCCCGTCACTACGACCGCAAGCACGGTAAGAACGCATATTACGGGCAGAACTGACCCGCGCGCAATAATACACAGCATTCCGTATTTTATAGCAATATTATTTTTCCGATCACGGAAACCACCCCGGCAGGGACGTTTAATTCCTGCCGGGGTGGTTTTTTATGCTGAGCAAGAAGCAGAGATACGGTCTCAGCTTCTGTTTTATCTGAACTTAGCAGTAACGGTGACGTTATCGGAAAATTCCGAGCGGTTGCCGTTCGGTGTCAGCGTTCCCGAAGTTACCTCATAGCCTGCGAAGGTCTTGCCCTCGTCGGGAACGGGCGTGACCGAAAGCGAGCCGTCATCATTGACGCTGAGCAGGAGTCTGCCGCCGTCCGACAGCAGTGTCAGTCTTTTTGCGCTCGTAGACATATAGCGCAAAGTCATTCCGCCCTCTCCGCCAAGCAAAATGTCGACAGGGCAGGTCCTTATCGCGGAAACGGTATATTTTCTTTGATACTGCGCCATTGATGTGCAGCCCACAGCCTGCGCATATTCGATGCTTACACCGTCAACGACCGAGCTTACGTTATAGCTCTTTCCCTCGACGGTATTGTCCTCGCAAAGCAGCCCCTTTACATAGCGCATTTCAAAGAAGCGTCCGCTGCCTGTAAACTTGTCGTCAACAATTATCTTGTTACCGCGCACAGTCAGATCCTCTATACGGTTCTGAACCAGCTTGAAGCCGCGCTGAATCGCCGGGGTGTCGGTATACCAGTTTATAAACGCCGTGCTTGTGTCATACATCACGTCGGAGTCATAAAGATTTGACACCGCTTTTACCGCGCCGCGCATTTTTGTCGCGCCGCTGAATTCAAACACATTGTTTTCGATCACCGTGCCTATCGAGCCGATGCAGGCGTATTTTCTTGCGTAATATGCGGTCACCGAAGCGCCGGAGGCGTTTGTGGTCTTTATTGAAATATCCGAATCCTTGAGATAAAGAGATATCTGATAGGACACAGCATCATCGGAAACACTGTTGGCGCGATCCGAAATAAACCTGTTACCGCTTATCAGCACATCGCTGTAAGCGGGATAACGTATTGCGGAGCAGCGGCAGCTGTCAAACACACAGCCCGTAATCTTAAGTCCCGTCACCGCAGACTTATGCACCTGACCGTGATGCCCTATGGCATATGTGGGAGCGTCATATGTGTCGCTTCTGCCGAAATAGCAGCCGCTTATTTCAACATTCGAGCAGGAATAGTATTCACCCACAGCGAATTTGGAGGCAGGATTGTCTCCGCCACCGATCGCGCCCGGATGCGTCTGCTCGATCTGTATCACCTCGGCTGTGGTATTGTTTGTCGTATAGTTATACCCGGCAAACATACAGTCAAGAATGCGTACATTTGTGCTGCCCGTGACCTGAATGGCATGGTTGTTGGGGCAGTCCTTGAGAACGACATTTTTAAGCAGGACATTGTCGGCACAGCACCAGATAAAGCAGCGCACCTTGCCCTTCATATCCAGCATTCCGCCTGTGATCGAAAAATTCGAACAGCCGTTGCGTCCGTAATCATGGTTTTTGTGATTTATGAACATATCCCCGCTTCCGTCGGTGCGCAGCACGGCAAAGTCGCCGCGCGCTACCGCGCGCTGTACTCCCGCCTGAGTATATGACTGGGTGTAGTCCTTAAGCATTCCTTCGAGCTTGAGGCTTACACCCTCCTTCAGCTGTATCTGGCTGATGGTATATGTCCCGCGCGGAATGTATACTGTACCTCCGTCGGGCAGTGAATCAATTGCTTTCTGGATAGCCGCAGTGGCGTTGTCGGCAGACCCGGCACCAAAATCGCGCACATCGACCGACTTTTCATCCGGAGCATATGCGCCGCTGACCGAAATTCCGTTTACGGCGTCGCAGACGACGGATACTTCAAATTCCTCTCCGTATGTATTCGTAACGGTGACGGACGTGCTTCCCACCCCCTGACCGGTCAGGATAAGCTCACGGTCAAACACCTTTGCCTCGACAACTCCCGCATCTGCGGGCACGGCGGAAAACGGAGTGCACCCGAGTTCCTTCTGACTCACAACGTGTTCCACTCCGAGAATTGCGCTGAGGTCTGCGGTGGATTCTTCCACGGTAGTCTCGTCAGGCGTCTGCTCCGGCTGGCAGGAGCAAAGCGCGATGGCAAGCAGCAAAGCGCACACAAGGAACATAATTCTGGAAATCGTTTCTTTCATTTTTCGTGTCTCTCCTTATATCTTTCTGAATACTGTCATGTGGTTATGTGGTTATTCCTTATTGTTGTATTGTATCATCCGACCGCCAATTTGTCAACCCGCAGAAAGCATAAATCGGCAAAAACGCTTGACAATCACCGGCAATTGTGAGATAATATAAAAGTAAAAAAATATATACCGCGCGACAATGACCGGAACGCGGCTGCCAAGGAGGAACAATTGATACGCTACGAAGAAAAAAGCTATGAATTCATTGTCGTAGGAGGCGGAATGGCAGGTCTTTGCGCCGCAATCTCCGCCGCACGACACGGGACACGCACGGCGCTGGTACACGCCCGACCGGTGCTCGGCGGCAATGCCTCGAGTGAGATCAGAATACATATCTCGGGCGCCGACCAGAGCCTTAAACAGCCCGATTATGCCGAGGGCGGCTTGGTTTACGAGCTTATGTCCGAAAACAAAGCGCATAATGATACATTCAGCTATTCCTACTGGGACACGGTGCTCTTTGAAAAAGCCAAGGCTGAAAAGCTGCTTGACGTTTATTTCAACACGGTAATGTACGATGTTGAAGCCGCAGACGACCGCATAGTTGCGATCCGCTGCTTCCAGGAGACCACCGAAATGAGATACCGCCTCACAGCTCCGGTATTTGCCGACTGCACCGGAAACGGCACGCTGGGCTTTTTCGCCGGAGCGGAGTTCAAGCAGGGCAGCGAGGCGCAATCGGAATACGGCGAGCCTCACGCACCCGAAAAGGCAAACAACGAGCGCATGGGAAATACCATACTCATGAAAGCGGTGAATGTGGGGCATCCCGTGAAATTCACCCCTCCTGCCTTTACCAAAAAGCTGACCGAGCATCAGCTTCGCTACCGTGTTCACTCAAAGACCATGAAGGTTGACGCCAGCATGGCTCCCGACCCCGAGGAGTGGCTTCGCCTCTCGGCGTGCAGCTGCGCCGCCGTGGATTACGGCTATTGGTGGCTGGAGCTTATGGGAGACGGCGACGACATCATACTTGACTATGAGACGATACGCGACGACCTTTACGCCTATGCATACGGTATCTGGGATCACATCAAGAACGGCGGCGACCACGGCGCGGAGAACTATGTCCTCCAATGGGTGGGCGCACTGCCCGGCACACGCGAAAGCCGTCGGCTTATTGGCGACTATGTACTGACGGAAAGCGATATACTCGACCACAAGATCTTTGACGACGCAGTAGCTTACGGCGGCTGGTGTGTTGACCTGCACGCCGCGCACGGTCTGCTGGACTTTGACCTGCTGCCCTCCGACTGCCACCACTTCCTCGGCGTTTACACGATCCCCTACCGCTGCTACTACTCAAAGAACATAAAGAACCTCTACATGGCGGGACGCGACATCAGCACCTCCAAGCTCGGTCTTGCATCCACCCGCATTATCGGCTGCTGTGCCATCGGCGGTCAGGCGGTCGGAACCGCCGCAGCCCTTTGCACCAAATACGCCTGCGAGCCGCGAGGACTCGCCCCCCATATTGACGAGCTTCAGCAGATAATACTTAAGGATGACGGCTATCTGCCTACTTTTGTGAACCACGACCCGGCGGACCGTGCTCTCCGCGCATCCGTGAGCGCCAGCTCGCAGATCCCCGGCGGCGAGCCTCAGAAGGTCGTAAACGGCACTTCCCGCAAGCTGGGCGAGGAGCAGAACGCCTGGATCTCCGACGGCATTTCCGAAAACGGCGAAACGCTTACCCTGCAGCTTGACGCCGCATATAATATCTCCGAGGTGGATCTGACCTTTGATTCCAACTTTGCCTACCCCATCCGCGTCACAATGTCCGCGAACCGTCAGGCTCAGCAGCGCATCGGCGTTGCACCGGAGCTGGTCAAAGACTACGACGTGATACTGAAAAAAGCCGGCAAGGAGGTCGGTCGCGAGCAGGTACGCGGCAACTATCAGCGGCATAATGTCGTAAAGCTGACTCCGGCAGAGTGCGACGAGATAGAGATACATTTCATTGCCACAAACGGCGCTCCCGCATTCAAGGTATACGAGGTAAGAGCATACTGATCCGGTCAGCCGAATAAAAAACACCGGGGCTGCCGCGTATATCGCCGCAGCCCCGGTGCGGACATAAGTGCATTACGCGCTGTCCGTCCATCACTCAGGAGTACATACTGTTTTTCTTCATATAGTCGTAGATCAGCTTGCCGTGCTCCTGCTCCTCCTTTTGAATTTTTCCAAGCGCCTGACGGTACTGCTGCTGGTCAAATTCAAATATGCAGGTGTCATAAAGGTGCGAGGCATGCTTTTCGGTGGCAAGCAGGTCGGAGCAGATAAAGCTGTCGCATTTCTTATCCTCGCTCTCACCCGCCTGATAGGTCGCGCCAAAGGTCGGCGCGGGACCCGCATCCTTCTGCGACGGAGTCTGACCGTTCTGAATCTCGGTGACTGTCTGAAGATGCCCCTGCTCTACCCCGGCAATATAGTTAAGAAGTCCGCGAAGCTCCGGGTCTTTGGCGCTGTCGGCGTGCTTGCGGTATTTTTCAACGCAAAGCTGCTCCTGTCCCTTAAGATCCTTTATAAGCCCGGTTTCCTTTTGTGTAAGCTGCATTTTTTACTCTCCTCTGTTTTGAAATCATCACATCCGGCGCAGCAAGCGCCGCAAGGATATTATTCCCGCATCCCAGCCGGTTATTCAGTACGGCAAAAACACACCCTGTTTTTTACCATGACGGAAAGGATGGTCTTCAAATTTTAAAATGAGAAAAAACATTACTGCTATCATCGTTCCGCTGCTTCTGGCGGTACTTGCTGTCATCTTTTCTTCCTGCGGACCGGAAGAGATACCCGAGACCCCAAAGATCGAGCTTGATCTTGCCTGTTACACGGTAATACGCCCCGAAAGCGCTTCAAAAAATCTGATAAGCGGCGCGCTTGAAGTGCGCAAGTCGCTTTACGCCTTCAACGAGAGCGCGCTGATATCCGAGGACTGGCTTCAGCCCGGCGTCTCCCCGGATGATGCGGCGTATGAAATACTTGTAGGCAAGACCAACCGCCCGCAGTCTGAGGAGGCTATGTCCGGAGTCGGCGCAGACGGCGCGCATTATGTTGTCGCCGCGATCGGAAACAAGATCGTGATAAACGGCACAAACGAGGACGCTGTGCTCCTCGGCGTGAGGTATTTCATAGACGAGCTGCTGCCGCAGGCTAAGGAGGGCAAGCTGACGCTTGATGAGGGCTTTTGCCACATCAGCGACGCACTGACTGTGGTGAACCTTGTCTCGGACAACAAGCTGACCTACAACATAGTATACTCGCAAAAGCTCGACAACATAGCAAATCCGAGCGAGACCTCCGACCGCACCGATTTTATTGTATCAAAGGCGTATGAGCTGAGAAGTATGTTCAACGAAGTGCTTGGCAATAAGCCGCTCACCTCAGACGACTGGCTGATGCCCGACCTTGTTCCCGCGGAGCAGACCGAAATACTTGTAGGCAAAGTCGATCGTGAGGAATACGCCGGATTTCTTTCCGAGCTTGGCTTCAATGAATACGGCTACGCCGTGATAGGAAACAAGATAGTGATAGCCGGCTGGACCGAAACCGACATCGGTCTTGCGTGCGATATGTTTGCCTCTCAAGCGCGCTCCCTCATGTCGAAAAACGAAAACGGGGAAATAAGCCTTACCTTCCTTGAAGGCACAAGACGTATCGCAAAGGCGTCCGACAGATACATCGACTTCCCCGCATACGAGGGAGGCAGCCTTTACGGGCTTTACGACGCCGGATATCAGAATATCGAGTTTTACTACACCGAGACCACGCAGGATGAATACCTTGCTTACAGAGCAAAGCTTGAAAATGAGGGCTTCAGGCTTGAAGCGGAAAACACCATAGGGAACAATCTTTACGCCACCTATGTTTCGAACAAAGGAATGCTTTATGTCTACTATATTGAATACGAAAAAGCCGTGCGGATAATCTCCTGCCCCACCGGAGCGTATTCTCTGCCCGCATTTCAGCCCGAAAATATCACCAAGATCACCGAGCCGAAGCTGACACAGATGTCCATGAACTACGCCTCGGGCAACTTCGGAATGTGCTACATCCTGACGCTTGAGGACGGCAGTTTTATCCTGATAGACGGCGGCGGAACGACCGGAGATGACCACATTAAGCTGTATTCGTTGCTGCAGGAGCTGAACGAACGTCCCGACGGTAAAATAGTAATAGCCGGCTGGATACTTACCCACGAGCACTGGGACCACTTCGGCGTGTTCTACAACTTCTGCCGCGCCTTCGGCTCGAAAGTGACCATAGACGGCTTTTACTGCAACACCGCCGCGGAATCCTCCGTTTACAATTCCGGAGACCCCAACTACTATGTCAAAGAACAGCTTGCCAGAGCGATGGACTCTGCCGGAATAAAAAAGAAATACGTAATACACAGCGGTCAGAAATACTACATCAGAAATGTTGAGCTTACCTGCCTTTACACGCAGGAGGACAGCTACCCCAACATCATTCACCTTTTCAATGAGACTTCAATGGTAACGCGCATCGTGCTTGGCGGACAGAAAATAATGATCCTTGGCGACTCCAACGACAAAGCCTCCGATAAGATGTATCGCCGCTACAAGGACGTGGAGATAACCGAAGCGGACGGAAGCCGTGTCGGTTTCCTCAAGTGCGACATCATGCAGGTGGCACATCACGGCTGGAACGGCGTAAGGCTTAATCTGTATGCACAGATCGCAGCTCCGGTCGCCTTCTGGCCGACGCCGGAAGATCAGTTCCGTAAAATGACCTCCGGCATCACCTCAACTTACTACTATGAAGCTGACAACTATATTGCAAATACGCTTAAAGCTTACTCAATAACCGCAAACAGCTCTGTAACCGTCACGCTTCCCTTCAAAGCGGGAGACCCCCAGACCGTGCGCGGCTGAACGATTCAATATTAATATTTCATAATTTCATAGGTTGACAAACATCCGTATTTGTGATAAAATCTAAGAAATAGGAATATGTAACGTTCCGATAATAATCGAAAGGATGCAATTCAGATGAAAAATATCAGAATCCTATCTCTTGTCATCGCTGCTATAACATTGCTGACACTGTGTGCCTGTAACCCCGGCGGCACGCCTGCACAGTCAAGCGCCGACCCTGCCGAGACCACAGCAACGCCTCCGGAACAGACATCCGCTTCCACCACCCAAGCGCCTGAAACCACAAAGAAGCCCGAAACCACAAAAGCTCCGGAGATCTCCACCGAGCCAGAGCAGACATATGCAACTCCTGCCACTGTTGACGGAGTATATCAGCTCTCCACAATTGATGACCTGTTCTGGTTTATGGAAGACGGTCCCCGCGACGGCAAGTATGCTCTCATAAACGACATTGTCTTCAATGACGTCGCCAACATAGCCGAATGGTCGATAGAAAACCAGCCCAAAAACGTCTGGAATCCCATTGGAAACACCTTTGCCCCCTTCAGCGGCAGCTTTAACGGCAACGGTCACACAATTACCGGTCTTTATGTACTCGGAGCAGGAAATGTCGGAATGTTCGGCGCCTGCACTAATGCCGTTATTGAAAACATAATAATCGCCAGCGGCCGCGTTTTATCAACCGACTCCAACACCGGCGCTTTCATCGGTACATACGACGGAACCGACAATGTTCTGCGCAACTGTGTCAACAACGCCGATGTATACGGCTACGCCTATGTCGGCGGTCTTGTCGGCAAATATATTTCCTACCCCGGCTCAAACATCCTTATTGAAAACTGCGTAAACCGCGGAAGCGTGACCGGCTCCAAGCCCGCAGCGGCAGTTTATGTCGGCGGCATCATTCCCGCAGTTATAGGCGCACAGGTAAAGAACTGCGCCAACTTCGGAACTATCATGGCAGGTCTGCTTGACAACCCGCTGTACGAAACCAGCGGATGCGCGCTTGTAGGCGGCATCGGCGGCGTTATGGGCGGATCAAAATCCGAAAACGACCTTATCTCCAACTGCTACAATGCAGGTACAGTCATAAGCTGCAACTACGGCCTTAACTCCAACAAGGGAACAGCCGCCGCCGGCGGAATCATCGGAAGAATGAACGGCACTACTGATGTCTGCAAAATTGAAAACTGCTACAGCACCGGAAACGTCTACACTCTCAGCGCCGAATCACTTCAGGTCAGCGCGACCTGTGTGACCAAGAGCGGAGTCGACTACGCGAGCAACGTATATACCTCCGGAAAGGTACTTGTCTGGAAGACCGAGGCTGAAAACCCCAATGCTCAGATCCCTGCCTGCGGTTCACCTGAGGTAAACACCGGTATCGGTGCGGTAAGCGCCATGAACCTCGACCCGCTCGTATGGACCGATTCGCTTGACGGCGCTCCCATCCTCTCCTCGATCCCCGCTGAATATCAGCTTCCTCTGAGCAACTGAAAAGCAAATTAACATAGTTTACGGGCTG
>DPGK01000029.1:91479-128976 GCA_003523225.1 Clostridiales bacterium | reverse complement strand
TGTCGCTTGACGCGACAGCCCGTTTCTTTTATTGCTATCATGTGACCTGTGACCCGAAACCTTACCAGCGGTCGCTGCCGTCATCGGGAATGACCTTTTTGAGGGCGGCTATCGCGCATTCGATCATTCCGTCGTCAGGCTCGCGGGTGGTTATATGCTGAAGCCACTGACCGGGAGCGGAAATTATCCTTGTAAACAGATTGTCATGTCTGCCGGCGAGCTTCAGAAGCTCGTAGCCTATGCCCATGATTATCGGGAGAAGCAATACGCCTATGACAGAACGAAGCACAACATTAAGCACACGGTTGGCAACGAGAGTCGAAGGTATGAACATTGTAATGAAGATCGAGACAAGAACCATAAGGATCAGGAAGGATGTGCCGCAGCGGGGGTGAAAGCGCTTTTGCATCCTGACGTTCTCAACGGTCAGCTCAAGCCCCTTTTCATAGCAGAAGATCGTTTTATGCTCTGCGCCGTGATACATAAACGTGCGCTTTATATCCTTCATCAGCGAGATAATCGCCATATATGCCACAAGAATGATTATCTTGACCACACCGGTAAACGCGGCACGTATGAGCGAATAGCCATAACCGGGGTTGCTGAGCACCGGGAAAGCACGGGTAAGCAGCTCGTACAGCGTTTCCGGTATGACCTTGAACAGGAACAGCGCCAGCGCCACGCCAAGCACCGCCGCGCAGACCATCATCGCCGTCATAACGCCGGAGGATACCTCGCCGGATCTCTTTTCTTCTGCGGCAGGCTTTTCTTTTTCTTCTCCGCTTACGGGTGCGGGGCTATCGTTTTCCGGGACGGCTCCGCTCGCCTCAGCCGACGCGCTCTCATCCTTGGCGGGATCTGCCTCCGGCACAGACTCGTCAAGCCCCGCGATCTCGGCAGAGCGCATGAGGGTCTTATACCCCATGACCATTGAATCTATAAAATTGAACACACCGCGGATGATGGGCAGCTTTGTGATCTTGGGACGTGTATTCTTCTTATTGTTCCATTCCTCAAGACACATACTTCCGTCCGGACGGCGGACAGCCATCGCAGTCTTTGCCGGCCCCCGCATCATGATTCCCTCAAGCAGCGCCTGTCCGCCGATCGAGGTCTTCATCGCGCATGATCTGTTATCATCTTTTTTAGCCATATGTGATATTCCTTTCAGGTCTTACCGCTTTGTATATATTATTATAATCCATATTTATGAACGTCCGATGAATTATTATGTATCGTGTTGTGTAATATGAACATCATTAACCAAAGCGATGCGTCGTAATTGCCGATAATGCCTGTTTGCAAAAGGTCAGGGCAGTAGAGCGATGATCCCGCCTCCGGGTCTCCGGAGCAACGCCGGACGTCTGCGCAAGCCTCAAAAAAGCTCCGACAAAAAAACGCAATACACAACATATTGTTATTCCACAGCGCCTGCAAGTACACATATTGGGTACTATGTGGCATAATTTGGTAATTATCAACAATCCCCGCTTGTCATTTTTGTGCAATATTTTTCGTATTTTGACTTGCAAATATTGGTATTATTTGGTATAATAGTGTTGTCAAATCCAAGAACATAACGGAGGAAGAAAAATGGACAACACAACAAAAATTCTTATAGCGGATGAAAATCAGACATCAAGACAGACAATTGCCGACGGACTGCGGCGCGCGGGCTTTGGCGCGATATATGAGGCGTCGAACGGCGAGGAAGCGCTCGAACTCATCTCCCGCCTGCATCCTGCGGTGGCGCTTGTCGACGTGTGGCTTTCAAAGCTCGACGGCATCGGCGTGTTGCGCGGTGCGCGCAGCATGAGCTTTGAGCCGGATGAGCCTCCGGCATTTATGATACTTTCGATGGTATCAAGTCAGAACCTATTTGTTGAAGCCATGAATGCCGGTGCCGAGCTTTGCCTGCTGAAGCCGGTTGACTGCGACAGCCTTGCCGACCACATAAAGAGCATCACCCGCACACGTGCGGCAAAGGCTCAGGGACGACAGGCAGTCGATCAGGATCGCACCCCCGACATTGAAACGCAGGTCACAAAGATCATACACCAGATCGGCGTTCCGGCGCACATCAAGGGTTATCAGTATCTGCGTACCGCAATTCTTATGACGGTGCGGGACAGCGACGTCATCAATTCCGTTACCAAGGTACTCTACCCCACGGTCGCCAAGAAATATCAGACCACGACCTCCCGCGTTGAGCGCGCCATACGCCACGCCATCGAGGTGGCATGGGATCGCGGCGATGTCGAAACGCTGAACTCCTATTTCGGCTATACCATACAGAACAGCCGCGGCAAGCCTACGAACTCGGAATTTATTGCAATGATAGCAGATAACCTCAGACTCAAGTACAAGCTGTATTAAAAGTAGAAAACCGGGCTGCGGCGAAGCGCCGAAGCCCGGAAATTTTTGAAGCCGTATATATTCGTACCGCCGCAGAGCCATATGACATCATACGGCAAGTCAGGTCATTTCCTCTTTTTTTCTCCGTATACCGAGAGAGCGGCAAAGCCATACCGAAATTTCTGTATCAACGCACCCCGTCGCACGCAGAAGGAGTGTAAACAATACCAGCGTCAGCCCCATATGACAAGTCAGCGTCAGCCATGCAGGGCAGCCCTCCGGCACAGGAGGCAGAAGCATAAGCAGCATTCTTGCCGTTGACGCCGCGCCTATCACGCAAAGCACCGGGGCAAATACCCAGCTCAGCACCCGCGGACGCATGGCACTCACGCGCAAGAGCCGCGCGGCGCTGAGTGCAAAATTTATCAGCTCGCTTATGTAAAGCACCGCGATATAACCGGAGATCCCATACCTTGGAACCAATATCCATACCAGCCCCGCGGAAAGCGCCGCGTCGGCAATATTCACATTCATGGTGTAGACCTGCTCGCCAAGTCCCTTTAGCATCGAATCGGTCACGGTGTCAAGGTACATCACCGGCATGAGCGGTCCCAACAGCCTGATAAACCGCGCGGCGTCAGCCGAGCCGTAAAGGGCATATCCCAGCTCATCGGCAAAGCAGATAAGCAACCCGGCAACACCCGTTCCGAATATGATCGTCAGCCTCCATACCCGCCCCGAAATATAGCTTATGCGATGTCGCTGTTCAAGAGATGCGGCGGCGGTCAGCTCGGGAACAAGCAAGCCTGTAAAGGAATATATCACGGCGTACGGGAACATCACCACAGGCATGACCATTGCGTTAAGCATACCGTACTCGGCAAGCGCGCCGCCGCGTGTAGCGCCGTATTTTTCAAGTCCCGACGGAATGAGAATATGCTCTACGGTCGTCAAGCCGGAGCGCACATAAGCGCTAAACGCCACCGGAAGCGCTGTTGAAAGCAGTCGCCGGGTGCTTTCCCTGCCGCTTATCGTCGGTTTGCCATTTCCTATATGACGGCGAAGGTCAGACACATAAAGAATTGCCCCCACAAGGCAGGAGAAAATTTCGGATATCGCCCCGCCAAGCACAAGCGCGGTACAGCACCACTCGACGCCAAGCGGCAGCAGTCGCACAAGAAGCGCGGAAACCGCAAATATCTTTACAGACTGCTCGCACACCTGCGAGAGCGCGCTTTTCCATACCCGCCTTACCGCCGAGAAATATCCTGACAGCGCCGAGGAAACGGATATCGCCGGGAGCGATATTCCCAGAAGGCGCAACGGACGCACCGTCCGCGCATCCCCGAGAATGTGCAGACCTATCGCCTTTGCCGAAAAGATCAGCAGCAGTGCCGCAAGCGTGCCAAACCCGGCAGCATATAGAAGTGCGCGTCTGAGCGCCGCTCTTGCGTTACCGCCTCCGCGCTCCTCGCCAGCCCCAAGCGCCTGTGCGACGGTACGTGTGGCTGCCAGATTGACGCCTGAGGTTGCAAGCGTCAGCGCAAATCCCCACACGCCGGTGCAGAGCGAGTAAAGTCCCATTACCTCCGCCCCGACGCGGTTGGATATCCATACACTGAAGCTGACTCCGACCGCGCGCATCAGTATTGCCGCCGCGGACAAAAGGAGCGAATTGTATATCAGCGATCTTGCGCGGCTCTGCGCTTTTTCGGGCATCGGCGTTTCCTCTCTCTCGGTATGCTTGACTTCTTTAATGATTTTATGCTTGAGGAAAAGGAAAAATAACGCGCATCTGTCTTATCCGCCGAACACAAAACGTCGAAGCAGATCGCACACCGGGTGTATTATAAATCCAAGCAGAAACCACAAAAGCGAAAACGGCAGACATATCTGCCCCCAGAGCGACAGCGGGAGTCTGCTATAATCCCACACCTCAAGCCCCAGACCGAGGTTGACAATACACCCCGTTATAAGCTCAGCCGCAGTTATGATAATCGCGCCAAACAGTGCGCGAAGCACCAGCGGAAGCGCACTGTATTTTTCTGTCCTCTGAAGCTCATACATAATAAGAAAACACACTCCGCCGCATATTGCCATTGATATGTGTGTTCTGCCGCGCCAAAGTACCTCCAGGGCGCAGTACACCACCCCGCCGAAAAACAGAACCAACAGCACCTCGGCAATGTGTGAAGAAAAGAATGCACCCGCTGCGACGGGAGCTTTTTTTGTTTGTCCGACTTCCATTATATTTCCACCCTTCGAGATCAACTGACAGATGATTTTTTGCCCGCGCCGGGGAATTTGATACGGAAAAAGTGAAAAAATCATGTTCAAAAGCGATTAAAAGCCCTTTTTTTATTGCAACCCGGGAGGATATGAGGTATAATAAACATACAAGTATTGAAAGGTCGGTATTTATTTATGAATGATAAACTGATTTACGAAAACGCACGTGAGCGCTATGCCGCTCTCGGCGTTGACACGGAAAAAGCAATTGAAACGATTCTCAGCACACCGATATCAATGCACTGCTGGCAGGGCGACGATGTACGCGGCTTTGAAGGCGCGCGCTCACTTGACGGCGGCATACAGGCGACGGGAAACTATCCCGGAGCCGCACGGACGCCCGACGAGCTTATGAGCGACATTGACGCGGCGCTTGCGCTGATCCCCGGTAAGCACCGGATAAACATTCACGCCTCATATGCGATCTTTGACGGGACAGAAAAGGCTGACCGCGACGCTCTGCGCCCCGAACACTTTGCCGCATGGGTGAAGTTTGCCAATGAGCGCGACCTCGGCATTGATTTCAACCCCACATTTTTCTCACATCCTATGGCGGCGTCGGGACTGACGCTTTCAAGCCCCGATGACAATGTACGCGAGTTCTGGATCCGTCACGGTATCGCCTGCCTGCGTATATCCGAATACTTCGCGCGCGAGACCGGCAAGCAGTGCCTTATGAACATCTGGATCCCCGACGGCTACAAGGATGTTCCCGCCGACCGTATCGGTCCGCGCCGCCGCTTTGCCGACTCTCTTGACCGCATCTTGGGTGCAGGCTACGACAAGGATCTTGTAGCCGTCTCGCTGGAGTCAAAGGTCTTTGGAATAGGTGTGGAGTCATACACTGTCGGCTCGGCTGAGTTCTGCCTTGAATACAGCGCCGCGCACGGTCTTGTGCCGCTTATGGACAACGGGCACTATCATCCCACCGAGGTTGTCAGCGACAAAATATCCTCGATGCTGCTTTTCTCCGACCGCATTGCCCTGCACGTCACCCGCGGCGTCCGCTGGGACAGCGACCATGTAGTGCTGTTTGACGATGAAACCCGCGAGATCGCCAAGGAGGTCGTTCGCTGCAACGCACTTGGCCGCACATTTCTGGCGCTTGACTACTTTGACGCCAGCATAAACCGCATTGCGGCATGGGTCACAGGTATGCGCAATCTTGAAAAATCACTGCTCTTTGCCCTGCTTATGCCTCATGAGCAGATGCGCGCACTTCAGGACAGCGGTCGCTTCACCGAGCTGCTTGTCATGAGTGAGGAGCTTAAGACCCTTCCCGCAGGCGCGGTCTGGGAGGAGCTTTGCCGCCGCGCCGGAGTTCCGTCAGACGGAAGCTGGCTTGACAATGTAAAGCAGTACGAAAAAGAGGTACTTGCGGCACGCGCATAAGCCGCCGCGTAACTGAATACATAACTTCTTTGATTTAACGATTACTCCACAAATCAAGAAAGGTAGAATTGAAATGCTTTATCCGAAAAATCAAAGCCCGGAGCTGTCACGTGAGCTTTTCAAGGCTCCGACCTCAGAGTACCGCGGCGCGCCCTTCTGGTCATGGAACTGCCGTCTTGACAAGGACGAGCTGATGCGTCAGGCAGACATTCTCGGACAAATGGGATTTGGCGGCTATCACATGCACGTCCGTTCGGGCATGGATACGCCATACCTCGGGGATGAGTTCATGTCCTGCATCCGCGCCTGCGTTGACAAGGCGGAAAAGAACGGTATGCTTGCATGGCTTTACGACGAGGATCGCTGGCCCTCCGGTTTTGCGGGCGGTCTTGTCACAAAGGACGAAAAATACCGCATACGCTACCTGCTTTTCACGCCGTTTTCTTATGAGGAGGTCGCCGGGAAGATCCGCAGCGGTAACGAACAGGCAACGGCTCTGCGCAGCGGAAACGGCAAGCTTATCTGCCGCTTTTCGGTAACGCTTGACGACGACGGATGCCTTGCCTCCTACCGCGTACTGGGCGACCAAGAAGAAGCCGACGATGGGGGACGTGTATTTTACGCCTACCTTGAATCTCCGCACACCTCGCCGCGCTACAACGGCTATACATATGTAAACACAATGGACAAAGCCGCCATTGAACGGTTTATCGAGATAACGCATGAGGCGTATTTCCGTGAGGTCGGCGACCGTTTCGGCAATACCGTCCCCGCCATCTTCACCGACGAGCCGCAGTTCACGCACAAACAGACGCTGAAGTTTGCCTCATCTCTTGAGGATGTGGCGCTCCCGTGGACCGATGATTTTGACGACACGTATCGCGCCGCCTACGGTGAGTCGATACTTGCGCGTCTGCCCGAGCTTATCTGGGAGCTGCCCGAGGGCGTTTCGGACGCACGGTATCATTATCACGACCACGCCTGCGAGCGCTTTGCCACCGCCTTTGCCGACACCATAGGCAATTGGTGCGACGCGCACGGACTGGCGCTTACGGGACATATGATGAAAGAACCTACGCTGGGGACGCAGACCTCCGCAGTAGGCGAGGCAATGCGCTCGCTGCGCGCCTTTGCTCTGCCGGGGATCGATATGCTTGCCAACCGCCGCGAGCTTAACACCGCAAAGCAGGCGGCGTCGGTGGCTCATCAGTACGGTCGTGAGGGCGTTATGAGCGAGCTTTACGGCGTTACCGACTGGGACTATGACTTCCGCGGTCACAAGCTGCAGGGAGACTGGCAGGCGGCGCTGGGTGTTACCGTGCGCGTTCCGCATCTTTCATGGGTGTCAATGGAGGGAGAATCCAAGCGCGATTATCCCGCGTCAATAAACTATCAGTCCCCGTGGTATGCAAAATATCCGCTTGTTGAGGATCATTTCGCACGCCTTAACACCGCGCTGACCCGCGGCACGCCTGAGATACGGACAGCGGTAATACATCCGGTGGAATCCTACTGGCTGCACTGGGGACCCGCCGAGCAGACCGCGCTTGCGCGCGATACACTTGATTCCAATTTCCAGAACGTAACCAACTGGCTACTTTACGGCTCGGTTGATTTCGACTTTATTTCCGAATCCCTGCTGCCCTCACTCTGCGGGCAGGGCGGCGCGCCGCTGAAGGTCGGGAAAATGGAGTATGACGTCATTATCGTTCCAGGCTGTGAAACACTGCGCTCGACCACCTGTGAACGTCTTGAAGCCTTCAGGAAGGCTGGCGGCAGACTTATCTTCATGGGCAGCGCGCCGAAATACCTTGACGCGCATCCCTCGGACATTCCCGGCGAGCTGTATGAAAGCTCAGAGCACATCGGATTTACACGCGGCGAGCTGCTGAGCGCCCTTGCCGCCGACCGCACCGTTGAGCTGCGTCAAATGAGTGGCGAGCTGACGAATAATCTCTTCCATCAGCTCAGACGAGACGGTGAGGGTATGTGGCTCTTTATCGCACAGGCGGACGAGCCGTACAACAAGGATATATCAAGACGTCAGCGGATAAAGATTACCGTAAAAGGCATATGGAAGGCTACGCTTTACGAAACAATGACAGGCGAGGTAAAGCCCTTTGAGTTCAGGCACGAGCGCGGACGCACGGTAATACCGGCGGGACTGTGGCTGCATGACAGTCTGCTTTTACGCCTTGACCCGTGCCAAGAGTGCGAGTCATACAAGCCCGCCCCTGCACCCGCCACAACGGAGACGCCCATCCGAATTCCTTGCAGTGTGCCCTTCTCGCTCTCAGAGCCAAACGCACTGCTGCTTGACAAAGCGGAATTTGCCCTCGACGGCGGCGAATTTGAGCCAAGAGAGGAGCTTTTGCGGGTCGACACACTGCTTCGCCGCCGACTTGGTTGGGATCCGTGGGGAGGCAGCGCAAATCAGCCGTGGTGCATTCCCGCCGAGCCGACAGAGCATACCGTGCGGCTGCGCTTCAGGATCGAAAGCAGAATTCCGCTGGTTGGTACTCATCTTGCGCTTGAGGCGGCGAAGAACACAAAAATCACGCTCAACGGTGTCACTGTTCCGTCAGATACCGACGGTTATTACGTTGACAAGGCGATAAGCACCGTCCCGATGCCGGATATTCCCGCAGGTGTGTCGGTGCTTGAGCTGGAAGCCCCGTTTGGAAAACGGACTGCGATCGAATGGTGCTATCTGCTTGGTGACTTCGGCGTAAGCGTCCACGGCGCCTGCACCGTAGTTGAGGAGCTGCCAAAGCTTCTCGCCTTTGAGACGATAACCACTCAGGGACTGCCCTTTTACAGCGGAGCCGTAAGCTACCGCTTCGACATAGCCACCAACGGCGGAGAGCTTTCACTGCGCTTGCCGCAGTACCGCGCAGCGGTTTACGAATGCACCCTTGACGGCGAGCGCACCGTCACAGGCGCTTTCTCACCCTACTCGGTCGTCTGGCACGATGTTCCGGCAGGAAAGCACACCGTGGAAGTCAAGCTCTACATTTCGCGCACCAACGGCTTCGGACATCTCCACTGCGCCGACAGAATGCTCTCTTATCCCTCCCCCGGAGCATGGCGCACCTCAGGGGACGCATGGTGTCGTGAATACAGGCTTCACGAGGAAGGACTTATCGCCTCGCCCCTGTTTTCGGAGCTTTTCCCCCGCTGAGGACATTATTTAAGCGATAAAAATCAAAAAATTTTAAAAAAGTAAAAAAAGGTCTTGCATTTTCTCTCCGGATGTGATATAATAGTCGACGTTGAACGGAGGCATAGCTCAGCTGGTTAGAGTACATGCTTGACATGCATGGGGTCATTGGTTCGATTCCAATTGTCTCCACCAGAAAAAGTCCATCTTGCAATGCAAGATGGACTTTTTCAATGAAGCGCGCCTGCGGCGCATGAATAATGAATCATGGCTTCGCCCTGTGAAGCGTGCCTTCGGCACACAGAGAGGAAAATACGCGCACGGCATCAGGCATCGGTAATGCCAAACCATACAAAAGCCCCGAAGCATCCGTTAAGTGGCGGATATTCCGGGGCTTTATTTATTTGCGTAAGCTTACACCCTATCGCTCCTCTCGGAAATAGGAGCTGCCAAGGGCTGCAGGAGGCTGATTTTCGCGTTTTTTACGCATACTTATTGCAACAAGCACGATGATGGTCACCACGTACGGGAGCATTTTGAACAGCTCCTGCGTGCTGAGTGCCAGACCGGGAATGTAATTGTAAACGATATAAAGTCCGCCGAACAGGAACGAGCCGAGTATTCCGGAATCCGGCTTCCAAAGGGCGAATATGACCAGCGCTATGGCAAGCCAGCCGCGGTCGCCAAATCCCTCGTTTGACCAAACGCCGGTTGCGTAGTCCATAACATAGTAAAGTCCGCCAAGACCCGCAATAACACTTCCGATGCAGGTCGCAACGTATTTATAGCGGTTCACGTTGATACCGGCGGCGTCGGCAGTAGCGGGGCTTTCGCCCACTGCGCGGAGCTGAAGTCCCACGCGGGTACGCTTAAGCACATAGGCGGCAACAAGGGCGATTATTATGGCAAGATAGGTCATAAAGCCGTAGGAGAGGAACACCTTTCCGAACCAGCCACATTTATCGGCAAAGGGCAGCGACTTTGTGAAGAACTGACTGGTGTTGGTAAGCGCCACCGAGGGTATCTCGCTCTTTGTCAGCTTGACAATGGATGCGCCGAAAAAGTTGCCGAATCCAACTCCGAAGGTGGTGATGGCAAGACCGGTAACATTCTGATTTGCGCGCAGTGTAACGGTAAGGAAGCAGTAAAGCAAGCCCATCAGAAGCGAGCCGACGATCGTACACACAAGCGGAATGAGCACCGCAGGCAGTGCGCGGATATCGGTGCGCTCGGCAAGCGAGTTTTCGTAAATGAACGAGCCGATAACACCGCTTATACCGCCGACATACATAATACCGGGGATACCGAGGTTAAGGTTGCCCGATTTTTCGGTAAGTATCTCACCGGTAGAGCCGAAAAGCAGCGGAATGCTCTGAACTATGGCACGTTGAATAAAGGTGATAACAAGAGTTGCCGAAAGCATCTTACTCACTCCTTTCTGCGTGTGACGGTGTGGCGGAACTTTATCTCGTAATTGATAAAGAACTCACATCCGATTATGAAAAACAAAATAATTCCGGTAAGTATATCCGAGAATGACTGATTAAGCCGATAAACCGTGGAGATCTCATTTGCGCCCTTTTCAAGGAAGATCAACAGGAATGACGTCATCACCATATAGATAGGATTGAACTTTGCCAGCCATGAGACCATGATGGCGGTAAATCCGCGTCCTCCGGCGATCGTTGTGGTTATCGTGTGGTTTGTCGAACCGACAAGAAGCAGTCCCGCCACGCCGCACAGAGCACCGGAAAGCAGCATGGTTCTGATGATTACCTTTTTTACGTTGATACCGATGTATCTTGCTGTATTTTCGCTTTCGCCGACGACGGCTATCTCATAGCCGTGCTTGCTGTATCTGAGGTAAACATAAAGCAAAACCGTAAGTACAAACACGATGATGATATTAAGCAGATAGTCGTTGTCGCCTATCGTCGGGAACCAGCCGTCACGGGTCGCCTGATTGATAATACCGACCTTACCCGAACCCTTCGGTACTTCCCACACCATAACGAAGTACGAAACCAGCTGAATACCGACGTAGTTCATCATCAGGGTGAAAAGCGTTTCATTCGTTCCCCAGTTTGCCTTGAATATGGCAGGGATGACCGCCCATATGGCGCCCGCGACAATTGAAACTACGGTCATAACGATAATAAGGAGCCAGTTGGGCATTTTGCCGCCCAGAAGGATCATGCAAGCCGCCGCCGCAAGACCACCGATAAGCACCTGTCCCTCTGCCCCGATGTTCCAGAAGCGCATTTTGAAGGCGGGCGTTACAGCCAGCGACACGCAAAGCAGCATGGCAAGCCCCTGAAGCATAGTCCAGATGCGTGAGGGAGTTGCAAACGAGCCGCGGAACATGGTCGTATAAACCGCAATGGGGTTCTTTTTTGTCAGCAACATTGTGACAATGGCGCTGACTATCAACGCGGCGACAATTGCAAGCCCGCGTATCATCCACGCGCGATACCACGGGATGGCGTCTCTTTTGACTATATGAAACAGCGGCTCTCGCGCCGTTTTTTCCGCCGGAGCGCGGTTACGATGCTTCTCGTTATTCATTTTCCTCCCCCTTTCGGTGGGTCTTGGTCATAAGCAGTCCAAGCTGCTCCTTTGTGGCGGTCCTGCCGTCAACGATTCCTGTGATCCTTCCGTCGGCAACCACCATTATGCGGTCGCAAAGCTCGACCAGAACGTCAAGATCCTCGCCGACAAAAATCACGGCAACACCTTCTTCCTTTTCTTTTGAAAGCAGATTATAGATAGTGTAAGAGGAGTTGATGTCAAGTCCGCGCACCGGGTACGCCGCCATAAGCACGGTGGGGCGTGAGGATATTTCGCGTCCGACAAGTATTTTCTGCACGTTGCCGCCCGAAAGTCGTCTTACCGGGGTAGACGTACCGGGAGTCACTACATCAAGATCATGTATTATCTGCTCGGCAAGGTCGTGCGGTTTTTTTCTTTCAAGGAAAATTGATTTTCCGCGGCGGTAGCTGCGAAGCATCATGTTATCGGTAATGTCCATATTTCCGACAAGTCCCATTCCGAGTCTGTCCTCGGGAACGAAGGAAAGGCGGACACCTAAATTTCTTATCTGAAGCGGAGTTTTGTCACGGAGGTTATCCGTTTCTCCGGTTTTGGGGTTGTTATAGAGGATCTCCCCGCCATCAAGCGTCTGAAGACCGGCTATCGACTCAAGCAGCTCACGCTGACCGCTGCCTGCAATTCCCGCGATTCCGAGTATCTCGCCTGCGCGGGCGGTAAATGAAACGTCATCAAGAACACGCATACCCTCAGCATCGCGGCAGTTCAGCCCGCGCACCACCAAACGGTCCTCGGTGTTCTTGGGTTCTTTTCTTTCAATATTGAGGCTTATCTTCTTGCCAACCATCATTTCGGTAAGCGAAGCCTCGGTCGCCTCCGCTGTGTTGACAGTGCCTATGTATTCGCCCTTGCGAAGGACAGCCACACGGTCTGAAAGCGACAGCACCTCGTGCAGCTTGTGTGTGATTATAATTATCGCCTTTCCGTCCGAACGCATACGACGCAGAACGTCAAAAAGGCGTTCGGTCTCCTGCGGCGTAAGAACAGCCGTAGGCTCGTCAAGGATAAGTATATCGGCGCCGCGGTAAAGCACCTTGATTATTTCGACCGTCTGCTTTTCGGATACGGACATCTCGTATATCTTTTTGTCGGGGTCGATGACAAAGCCGTACTTTTCGGTTATCCCGACCACCTTCTCACGCGCCTTTTTAAGGTCGAAGCTCCCGCCGTCTTTCATGCCGAGAATAATGTTTTCTGTGGCGCTGAAAACATCCACCAACTTGAAATGCTGATGGATCATTCCGATCTTGTATTTGAAGGCATCCTTTGGCGAGCTTATGACGACCTCTTTGCCGTCAACAAGTATCTCCCCCTCGTCCGGAAAGTAAATACCGGATATCATGTTCATAAGAGTGGTCTTGCCGCTTCCGTTTTCGCCGAGAACTGCAAGTATCTCGCCCTTTCTCACCTGAAGGTTCACATCCTTGTTTGCGATGACGTGACCGAACCTTTTTGTGACGCCTCTTAACTCAATGGCAATATTATTTTCCACGGGAATCCTCCGATAAAAAGCGTTTTGCGGCGATTTCGCGCCGCATAAAACGAACCAATGGGGGGCTGTCGCGCTTTTGGCGCGGCAGCCCGTCCCCCGATCCGGAATTAAATACTTGTATTAGCCGTAGTTTCTGTCGAGCAGCGTGATGCCGTCGATCTCAACATTGAAGTAAGGAGCGGAACGGAACTTGGACTCCGCAAACGCACCGTCGGTAATGACCTCGGTATCAGGCTCATAAGCGGCGTCAGTGTTGACGTCAGCCATGTAGGAGGTGAGGGCCTTGCCTCCTACGGTAAATGTAGCGGTATCGAATACCTTGAGAGAACCGTCAACCAGCTTTGCCTTGGCAGCGTCGATAGCAGCCTGAGTTCCCGCTGCGGCAGCCTGCTCGTTGACCTCGGTCAGCAGAACAGACTCGGTGGCGATCGTACCAGTCCAGTCGGTGTCTATCTTCTTGCCGTCGCGTACAGCCTCAATGGCGTACTTGAAGTAAGGAGCCCAGTTGATTCTGGAGGAAACAATGAAGGTATTGGGGCAGGCAACCTTGGTGCTGCCGTTGTAGGAAACGTTGGGGATGCCGGCGGATTCGCAGGCGGTAGGAGCACCCATAGAGTCAGCGTGCTGGCTGATGAGCTTGCAGCCGTTGGCGATAAGTCTGTTGGCGGCTTCCTTTTCAGCGGACTCATTGTACCATGAGCCGGTGAAGGTGACTTCCATTGTCACGGACTTGCAGACGGAGCGGGCGCCAAGGAAGAAGGAGGTGTAACCGGAAATAACCTCAGCGTATGTGAAAGCGCCGACGTATCCGATCTTCGCTTCTTCGGCAGTGAATTTACCGGCTGCAATCAGCTCGTTGAGCTTCATTCCTGCGGCGATACCGGCAAGGTAACGACCCTCATAGATGGAAGCAAAGGCGTTATGGTAGTTGTCAAGTCCCTCGGTGTGTGCGCGGGTGCCTGTGGCGTGGCAGAACTGAACCTGAGGATACTTCTTGGCGGCTTCGATCATGTAGTCCTCGTGTCCGAAGCTGTCTGCAAAGATAACTGTGCAGCCCTGCTCCACAAGGTCCTTGGCAGCCTCATAGCATTCGGCGCCTTCGGGAACATTGGTCTTGTAGATGAACTGGTCCTCGGAGAAGCCGAGAGCCTCGCGGACTTCGTCAGCCGCTTTGATGAAGTTAAGGTCGTAGGTGGAGTTTTCGTCATGCAGGAAGATAAATCCGGCTTTGAAGTTAGCGTCTGCTTTGTCCTGGCAGGATGCGAGAGCAACGCAGGTGCCAAGCAGCATAACAAGCGCGAGGAGAACCGATAAAGACTTGCGAATCATTTTGATTCCTCCGATAAAATTAATAATTATTTATTTACAACGCGCTATGCGCATTGAAATCAGATATTTTTTCGTTTTGCAAACAAAAAAGAGCGGCGCTGCCGCTCGTATATCCGGTATTTGAAATAATTGATCAGATAGCAGAAAACAGTTTCCCCGTCGGCTGATTGCGCGCGGCGGTATTTTTGTTTTTCTTATAGTCGGATTATTTACGGTGATCCGGTAGAGACTTTCTGACCTTATTTCAGAGGATATATAAGCAAAACAGTTTGATCGGTTACATGAATATTATATCAAACAACCTTCACATTGTCAACACATTTCGCCGATTTTTGTCACATTTGTGCTTTTTGCGCGGGCAAAGTCCGCAGCTTTGTCTAAAGTTCATATTTAGACTTCGTCACTCAGCCCTGACCTCTCCAGAGCTGTGGGCAGACCATCAGCCTGATTTTTCCGACGTCCGCCGCCCCGCCCTCAATAACGGCGTACGCCGCAGCCCCGGAACAGAAGACCGCCTCGTCAACCCCGTCGCCAAGCACGACCGGGGAGGCGCTTTTTATCACCGGACCGTGTGAGCCGAAGATGACAGTTCCGCTTCCGACGCCGCCGGCGCAGGTCGGCGCTTCCCACGCCGAGCTTCCTATGTACTCGACACTTCCCTGCTCTCCGACATAGACCGTAAGCCTTATTACCGGATGTGTGGAACGCTCTATCGAGACAGGTCCGGAGGAAACTATCGCCGCGTCGCCGAAGCATATCATTGCCTCACCCGGATAATAGACAGCGCATTCGACACCCTCGCGGCTTGCGGCTTCAGATATCCGCGCCATAATTCCCGCGTCCCTTGAGTTTTGCGGATACGGCATCCACACGCGCCGCACTTTTTCGCGCTTCATAAGTCTTTCGGCGCTTGCGGTGTGGCGCTGATGATAATGCGTAAGCACAAGCGCTTCTATCTCGGTGGCTCCGTTTGCCTCCGCCGCGCCGACTGCCGAGCGCCAAGAGCCGTACGAGCCGTCTCCGATGTCCACGATGACAGCTCCGCCTGCCGAGGTAAGTATCAGCGCCTCGGAGCTTCCGTTGCTGAGGCATTCCACGCTCACCGGATTTGTATTCGCTCCTCCAAGAAACAGGCAAAGGGCAAATGCCGACGCGGCGGCAAGGGGCGGAAGAAAAACAAGCAGCTTGCGTCTCAGCCGCACCGCCAGCATTACAAGCATGAAAAGAGCGGCAAAAATAAGAATATACGGCGTAAAATCATACTCGAGTGAAATGACCGCTCCCCGTATATCCGATATCCACGCACAGGAGCGCAGCATTATATCCGCAATGAGGCGCACAGCGGCAGCCACCGCCTTTCCGAACACGGGCACACCGTCAAGGGGCAGATATACCATCGACAGCGCAAGAAAAGGTCCGGCAAGCGGGGTAAGCAGAAGATTAGTGAGCGGCGCGGCAAGCGGAGCAGCGCCGAATAGCGACCATATTATAATAAGCGTAAAGCAGTTTGCCGAAAGCCCGGTCAGAAGCAGCGCGCCCGCGCCGATGAAAAATCTTGCCGCGCAGATGCGTACCTTGCCCGCGCTCTGCCTGAGCGCCGTGAGCTTTTTTGACGACCACTTGGTATACACCGGAAGAAATACTGCTATTCCAAACGCGGCGGAAAAGGAAAGCATAAATCCCGCGTCGACAATAGCTGCGGGAGAAACAATAAGGATC
Organism: Clostridiales bacterium; assembly: GCA_003523225.1. Taxonomy (GTDB): domain Bacteria; phylum Bacillota; class Clostridia; order Oscillospirales; family CAG-272; genus CAG-390. The sequence goes on along the minus strand of DPGK01000029.1, from coordinate 112,633 downwards.
AGCACCGCCGCAAGAAATACCGAGCTGACTCCGTCGCTGTCAGCGCCGGAATAATACGCTCCCCAGACCATTAGAAGCATCACTGCGGCTCTGACGGTTGAAAGCAAAAATCCGGTCAGGGCAAGATAAAACAGCACGAACCCGGCAAGAAGCAGGGTCTTTAGGGGCTTTGGCATGCGCAGACGCGACAGAAGCCATCCGACTGCTCCCGCAATAACGGACAGATGCAACCCGCTCAGCGCAAGCAGATGCGAGACTCCCGCGCGCGAAAAATCGCGCTCGACCGAATCGTCGATACCGCCACGGTCACCAAGCAGCATTGCCGCCGCAAGCGCTCCCGCGTCGCCTCCTACGCCCTCGGAAAGCGCAAACGACAGCTTTGCGTTCAGACGCAGCATAGCTCCCCGCAGCCCCGGCAGTGCCTCATCCGACAGGACCGCACAGTTTTCCTCGCTCTCAAGCGTAATGCCGAGCATATACCCCTGCGAAAGCGCCGCCCTTTCGCCGTCATAAAGTGCGGTCTTTTCGAACGGCTCAGGTACGGCGCGAAAGCCGATCAGAGTCCCCGGCTGGTATGAGGCGGCATATTCACAGCTTATCCATGCGCGGCAATCCGTGCTCTCGCCGTCAATGCTTTCAATTTCAGCCTCGAATCTTTCCGAATAAGCGCCCGACGCACTTCGCTTGATCATGCGGGCGGTAAACTCATGCTCGTCTCCGCAAAGGCGCGTCATTCCGAGATACCTGCAATCAAAATAAAAATACGCGCGCAAAAGCACGCATACCGAGACAAGGCAGACAATTATTCCCGTGACAAAATTTCTGCGGCAGATGCGTCCGCAGGAGGCAAGACATATAAGAAGCAGAAAGAGAAGGCAGACCGCCGCGGCAACGAGCAGCTTTGCCCAACCGGAAAGATACCAGCCAAGCAGGGCGCAGACAAGCGCGGCTGTTCCGATAAACGCCATCGGACGACCTTTGAACAGCTCCATCCTTTCCTCCGTTTTTGATACTTAAATCAGTTACATTTCCGCGCGCTGAACCGGCTCGGCATCATCATCGCTGTAAACCAGAATATCCTCCACGCGGCAGTCAAGTATTCGGCACAGATCGTTCAGCGTGACCGTGCTTATCGGTCGGTTGTGTTTAAGCCTGTCAAGCAGACTGCGGCTGACATTGTACTGTGTGACCAGCTTGTAGGTCGTTATGTTTCTGGCTTTCATGGTGCGGTAAAGCGGATCGTAAGATATCATTTTGAAATTCACCTTTTATCGTTGCCTTAATTATAAATTATACTCCGTTTTATGACAATTGTCTTTTTATAGAGCATACATATAACGACAAGATAAAAGCGCACCGCCGTTTTTGCGACACGGCGTTATTCCGCACCCCTTTTACACAAAATGATAACAAGTTTATGTGTTAATTTTAATATTTCAGAGCTATAATATTTGTTGTAATAATATGACCTTAAAGAAAGGAACGTGATTTTTTATGTCTGATGAAAAAGGAAACAACGTCGACAGCTCCGATAACGGCTCACGGCGCGGCGGAATATCGGTCGAGACACAGCATATATTCCCGATAATCAAAAAATGGCTATACTCCGACAAGGATATCTTCATGCGCGAAATAGTGTCCAACGCGTCTGACGCGGTAACAAAGCTGCGCCGTCTTGAATCGCTGGGACATGCCGACACAGGAGAGACCGACTGGCGTATCACCGTGCGTCTTGACAAGAGCGCCGGAACGATCTCGGTTGAGGACAACGGTATCGGTATGACGCGCGAGGAGGTTGAAAAGTATATCTGCTCGATAGCGCTTTCCGGCGCGCTTGATTTTGTTGCCAAGTACGAAAACGGCGACAACTCAAACGGCATTATAGGTCACTTCGGACTCGGCTTTTACTCCTCCTTCATGGTAAGCGACACGGTCGAGATAAATACACGCTCATATACCGGCGCACCTGCAGTCCACTGGGTCTGCACCGAAGCCGGAGAATATGAGATCTCCGACGGCGACCGCGAAGCGCGCGGCACCGAGGTTATAATGCACATTTCGGAGGATGAAAAGGAATACCTTGACGCCTCGAAGCTGCGCACAGTGCTTAACCGCTACTGCTCCTTTATGCCCGTGGCAATTTACTTTGACGACGGCGAGGAACACAAGGACGAGCATGAGCACGCCGAGGGTGAGACCTGCGAGTGTGAGCATGAGGACGCACCGAAGCCCATAAACGACACCACTCCTCTCTGGGCAAAAAAGCCGTCCGATATCACCCCCGAACAGTACATCGAATTTTATCACAAGCTGTTTCTTGACGCCAACGACCCGCTGTTCTGGGTACACATCAACGCCGACTATCCGCTGAACTTCAAGGGTATCCTGTTCTTCCCCAAGATAAACAGCGAATATCAGAGCCTTGAAGGTCAGGTCAAGCTCTACTACAATCAGGTCTTTGTCGCCGACAACATAAAAGAGGTCATACCTGAATACCTGCTTATGCTCCGCGGCGCGATCGACTGCCCCGAGCTGCCGCTCAATGTCTCGCGCAGTTACCTTCAGGACAACGCATACGTTAAAAAGGTGTCGGCGCACATCGTCAAAAAGGTCGCAGACAAGCTCTGCTCACTTGCCAACACCGAGCGCGAAAAGTACGAAAAGGTATATCCCGACATCCGCATATTCATTGAGTATGCCTGCCTGCGCGACCGCAAGTTCTTTGACCGCGTAAAGGATACGCTGCTTATCCGACTGAGCGAAGGCTCTCCGGTGACATTTGCCGAGTATCTTGAAAAAGCCAAGGAAAAGCACGAGGGTAAGATATATTACACCTCCGACACCGCGCTTCAGGCGCAGTACATTTCAATGTTCCGTGCCGAAGGCATCGACGTGGCAGTATACGACCTCGCCATTGACACGCAGTTCATGGCGTCGGTCGAGCAGTACCGCGGCGACGTGAAATTTGTGCGCGTGGACGCAGGTATCGACGACGCGCTGAAAGCAGAAAAGACCGAGGAGGGCGACAAGGAATCGGACAAGCTGCCCGACGATGACCCGCTGACCGTGCTGTTCCGCAAGGTTTCGGGGGACGAAAAGCTGACAGTAAAAACCGCTCAGCTTAAAAACGCCGAGGTTCCCGCGCTGCTCACCGTCAGTGAGGAATCCCGCAGGTTTGCGGATATGATGAAGCTCTATTCCGCTCCCGGTGAGGAGATGCCTGACTTCCCGGTTGAATACACCCTCTCTCTCAATCTCGCCTCACACGCATACGCAAGACTTAAAGAGCTGATGGCGGCATCCGACACAGACACGGAAAAAGCTGACGCTTACGCCGCATATATCTACCGCCTTGCGCTGATAGCACAGAAAAAGCTGACAGCAAAAGAGCTTGAAGCCTTCCTTACCGACAGCTACCGTCTGCTCGGAATGATATAAACAATAAAAAACCACCCAAAGGAGGACCTCCCATGGACCACATAAGCTACAAGACCCACGGAACCTGCTCCCGGGCAATTGAAATTGACATTGACACCGAAAAAGGAATAATTGCTGACGCCGCTTTTGTAGGCGGATGCTCCGGCAACACACAGGGCGTGTGCGCGCTCATACGCGGCATGGATATCGACGAGGCTATTGCCCGCCTTGACGGCATCCGTTGCGGAAGCAAACCCACCTCCTGCCCCGACCAGCTGGCACAGGCGCTGAAAAAGTACGCCTCCGACCGCAAGAACGGCTAAAAAATCCGATTCGGTTCAACAAATGGCTGCCGCGCACTGCGCGGCAGCCATTTGTTGCTACAAAGTGCAATAAAGCCTCATTGCCGGCAAGCCGACGCTCATTGTATATTCCCCATTATCTCCGTGAACCGCTCAAGAGCCGTCTCGATCACGGGCAGCTCCGGATGCCAGCGGCGTTCCCACTCAAGCGAAAAATATCCGTCGTAGCCGTCAAGGCAAAGGCGGCGAACTATATCACGTATGGGAATGTCGCCGTCCCCGGGCAAAGTCAGCTCAAATCCATCACGGGAGGCATCCGGCGACGGGCGGAGATGATCCTTTATATGGACATGGCGCACATACTGCGCCGTCTGACGGTAAAACTGCTCCCAGTTGTCGCCGACCGCGCGATCGCTGTGGGCGATATCCCAGATAAGCCCGAAATTATCCGCCCCGGCGGACAAAAGCCCGTCTATGACCGGAAGCAGAGTTCCGGTACGGTTAAAATCGCCGTGTACCTCAAGCAGTACCGTAACGCCCGTTCCGGCGGCAAACCTGCAAAGCTCCCCGATACCCTCAACGACGGATCTTTCCGCCGTTTTTTCGTCCGGAACGGTATTGTTGCCGAAAACGCGGATATATGGGATGCCGAGCGAGGCGGAGATACTGACCGCCGTCCTTCCCTCCTCCAGCGCCGCGGCGCGCTTTGAAGGCTCGTGAAATTTGCAGGAAGTCCCCAGCACCACCGGAGTAACACCGTACTTTTTAAGTATCGCAGCGCTTTGCGCGGCGTTTTCGGGTCTGAAGTCGGGAATCTTTTTTATATCCATCTCGCCGCCTATCCCGCGCAGCTCGATGCCACCGATACCGAAGCGCTCGCAAAGGCTTGCCGATTCCTCAAGACTGCGCTCCGCACAGCCGAGCGTTGACACACATAGCTTCATTTGATATTCTCCATTATTGTGTTTTTACCGCATGGGCATTCAGTAAATTATGCACAGCCTCTATTGATTTTACCTTGCAGTTGGTGTATAATAAAATCGTAAAAGCAAAACAAGAAAGGCTTGCAGATATGACTCTTACCGCTGTTTCAGAATGGCTCAATAATTTTTTCGGTGCTTTTGACAGCTCGATCCTCGTTTTTTGCCACTCAGCCGCCGAGTCTGCCGGAGCGGTGCTTACCCCGCTTGCGCGGATAATCACCTTTATCGGTGAAAAAGGACTGATATTTTTCGCCCTTGCGTTTTTGCTCATCTGCTTCAGGCGCACCCGCCGCGCAGGTGTCTGCCTGTTCGGAGCTGTATGCTGCGGCGCACTTATCGGCAATATCATTCTTAAAGATCTTATAGCGCGTCCGCGACCGCTCACCGAAACGGCGCTTGTATACTCCGAATGGTGGCGCTTTGTCGGCTCACCCGCCGAGGACGGCTTTTCCTTCCCCTCCGGTCACGTCACGGCGGCTATGGCGGGCGTGAGCGCGCTTTGTCTGTCATCACGCCGCAAGCTGATGCTGCTCGGATATATTTACGTTGTGCTGATGGGCTTTTCCCGCTGTTATCTGATGGCGCACTATCCCTCGGACGTGCTTGCGGCAATTATTGTGGGCGGAATATCGGCGATCGCCGCATACTTCATCGCAAAGCTGATATTCATACTGCTTGAGAAGTACAGAGATAACCGCTTCTGCGGATCGGTGCTTGGCTTTGACCTTGCCGATGCTCTGAAGCGCAGGTAGATACACGCCTGTGCAGTCAACCGCACTCACTCTCAGCTTTTCATCATCATAACAGAATAGTCAAATGGCTGTCGGAAGTTTTTAAGCTTTCGACAGCCATTTTTGCGCACCAACTATTTTCAGCTGTCTTGGCTCAGAGCGAGTGCAAGCTTCGCCGATTCTCCGGCTACGATCACCCTGTAGGTGCCTTTTTCAGAAAGCGTAAGCTGCTGCTCACCGCCGTTGACAGCAAGGTCGGCGACAACAGCGCCGTCCTTTACAATGCATACGCGCAGATTTCCCTCGCTTACCTCAACGGTATATGTAAGCGTAACCGCATCCGCCCCGACCGTTATCTTCTTTGCCTCACTGACGCCGGACAGCTTATCTACAGTGAGCCTATAAGAATCGTTGACGGAATTTTCTATTGACATATAGCTTATATATGAGGGTCTTCCGAGGATGTCCTCCTCGGTCAGCGTGCAAAGGGATACATCGTCCGCGCCGTTTGTGTCCTCAATGTGCATCTTCCCGGACTCGCATGAAGCCAGCACCGACGCAAGTATGACGGCAATTACGCATACCAGTACCGGCTTTGTAGGCAATGCAGTCTTTATCTTCATCATTCCGAACATACTCATGGCAGCTTGAAATCAATATATATCGGGCAATGGTCGGAGACGGAGGTCCAAAAGCTGCCGATAAGCGTGGTATAGTACAGTATCTCCATGTCAGGCGACACAAGGATATGGTCAATGCAGACTCCGGCAGCGGAGGAAGCCGTGCTTCCGAGCGCGTGAGTGGTTTTAGTGGGGTTGGTGATGGTTTTTGCTGTGTACTTGGGATCCTTGAATCCCGTCATTGACATAAATGTCGCGTACGGCTCGCTTTCCTCGTTGCAGTTGTAGTCACCGCAGCAGAATACTGGCAGCTTGTATTTTTCGATAAGTCCGTTTACAAGCCCCGCCATTTCGGTTGCCTGCTGTACGCGTACCGGCGTATGGTCGCCGGTATGGTTGGCGTCCCAGTGCGTGTTGCAGACGATATACTGCTTTCCGCTTTCAAGTGACTCAAAAACTCCCCAGTTGAGCAGACGCAGACGCGGGCTGTTGCCTACGGCAAACACCGTCATGCCGTTTTCAATCAGCTTTACCTTGTTTTTATTGTAGATAAGACCGGTATAATTAAGGCTTCCGCTCGGGATCTTTTTTCCGACAAAGGCATATTCGCTACCGATAAGGGTGGTAAGCCGCGAATACCACAATTCGGATATTTCCTGAATACCCGCAACATCCGGTGAGTAGTGAAGGATCGTTGCCGCGACACGGTAGTCGCGTCCCGTCATCTTCGCCGCAGCGTCCCATTCCTCCGACAGAATATTGAAGGACATAACGCGCGTATCGGCTCCCTCGATAAGAGACACATCGCTGTCCATACCGCAAAGTCCGCTTTCGTTCAGCTCCGCCGACAGATTAAAGACGCAGGTGAGCTTGGGGGTAATGAATTCCTCAATGAATTTATTGACTGCACCGGCATTTGCACTATCGCTGTCGTCACCGCCGCAGATAAAGATCTTTTTGCCCACAGTGAAGAACATATACCCGAATTTGCTGTATGCGCCGGTCATTTTTCCGGCTTCGGTCCCGGCAGTACCACGGTTGGTAACGCCGATGACAAACTCACATTCGGTTTCCGGCTCGGAGTCGGTCACGACCGGAAGCTCTGCTCCGTAGGTGCTTTTGAGCTTTGAGGCAAGCTGAGTTGCGGCATTGTCGGACGCCCAGCCGGCGCGGACTATCTTATAATCCGATAGACTGTTTTCAGCGCCGAACACAAAGCTCCCGCCGCCGCTTTTTGAAGCCCGGAATTCAGACATGACAATATCTCCGTTCTCGTTTTTTGTGACCATGGTCTTGAACTTTTCCGCCGCCTCGGCAAGCAGCTCGTCGTTGTGAGCGGCGATAATGACCTTATTCCCCGTGGCGCGGATGGTATATCCGTCAAAAGGCGTCGCCTCAAGGACTGCACGGCATTCCTCGCGGTCGGCGTTGCCGATAAGTATCTCCTTTACGCTGGAGGGTTCAACGTCCGGCATAAGCCAGTCGTCGTAAATTTCCATACCTGCACCGAGTTCGGTATTAAGATAGCGTATCACGCTTTTGAAGGTTGCCATCGTCTGCGAAGTACATACTTCACGACGCACTATGCGGTATATCCCTTTTCCTCCGGAGGACAGCACCACAGGGGCTTCGGGATCGGGGAGCCCGTCCGTTTCTACGGTCGTGTCGGTGTCGCCGCCCTCTACGGGAGTGCATGAGGCAAGCGCCAGATTACAGCCCAAAAGGACTGAAATCACAAGAAGAAGTGAAAGTATCCCTTTTGCGGTTTGTTTCAGTGTTTTCATCATAGTCACCTTTCTTTTTTCATAGCAAGTCAAACATCGAAAGCTGTGCGGTTTCACTCAGCTTATCCAGCACCCCGTTGACGCGGAGCACCTCAATAACGGATTTATTGAGCTTCGCACGGAGCTGAAGGTCTTCCACCGAGAAATACGGCTCTTCCTCGCGGGCGTTCATTATGGCAAGCGCCGCGTTTTCGCCCACGCCGGGAAGCGCCATAAAGGGCATACGGATATTTCCGTCCTCGGGCAGAAATTCCTTGGCGTGCGAGCGCTCAAGGCTTACGGGCAGGAACTTGATATTGCGCATCATGCACTCGTTGGCAAACTGCAATGCGCCGAAAAGATCCTTTTCCTTTTGCGTGGCGTCATTCCAGCGGTTGTTTATATCCCGCATGGTGTCGACGACCGCCCCCCTGCCGCGTGATACTATTGTTGCGTCAAAGCCGTCGGGAGCAACGGTAAGTATGGCGCAGTAAAACGCGACCGGCTGATGGACCTTGTACCAGCCAAGACGTATAGCCGACATGACGTATGCGGCGGCGTGCGCCTTGGGGAACATGTATTTTATCTTACGCAGTGAGTCAATATACCATTCCGGCACGCCCTTTTCGCGCATGGCGGCGACCATATCCTCGGGCAGGGGCTTGCCCTTTTTGTTCTTACGGACAAGCTCCATTATCTTGAACGAGAGGTTTTTGTCCACGCCGTATCTTATAAGGTCAAGCATGATACCGTCGCGCGTTCCGACAACGTGCGATATATCGCAGATGCCGTTTTTGATAAGATCCTGAGCGTTGCCGAGCCACACGTCGGTGCCGTGGGTAAGACCGGATATCTGCATAAGGTCGGCAAAGTTTTTCGGTCTTGCATCCACCAGCACCTGTTGAATGAAGCTCGTACCCATTTCGGGCAGTCCCAGCGTACCTATCATAAGCCCGAGCATTTTGGCATCCTTGTCGTTTACGTCCATCTGAGGTATGCCAAGCGGCTCGGTGGACATAAACAGCTCGTAAACCGTGCGGTCGTTCATTGCAACGTCCATTACGGATATACCGCTGTATTTCTCAAGGAACTTGTATTTTGTGGGAATATCGTGTCCCAGCTCGTCGAGCTTCAGGATGGTATCGTGCAGATATGAGAAAGCAAAGTGAGTGGTGATAATATCTGATTTCGGGTCGTCGGCAGGGTGCTGTATTGGGGTGAAGTCATATACCTCCTTCTCACGCGGCACGACTATGATACCGCCGGGGTGCTGTCCTGTAGTGCGCTTGACGCCCACACAGTGGCTGATTATGCGGTCTGCCTCCGCGCGGCAAAGGGAAACTCCCTTACTCTCAAAATATTTTGCCACGAAGCCGTATGCGGTCTTGTCGGCAAGAGTGCCGAGTGTCCCGGCGCGGAATACGTTTTCCGCTCCGAACAGCTCCTCGGTGAACTTATGTACCTTGCCCTGCACCTCACCGGAGAAGTTGAGGTCGATATCCGGCGACTTTTCTCCGTAAAAGCCGAGGAACGTTTCAAAGGGAATGTCCTGACCGTCCTGCGCCAGCTTCTCTCCGCACACCGGGCAGTTTTTCGTCGGCATATCAAAGCCTGAGCCGACCTTGTCCGGGTTTGAAAAATCACTGTACCGGCATTTGGGGCAGTAATAATGCGGCGGTAGCGGGTTTACCTCGGATATTCCCGCCATTGTAGCGACAAAGGACGAACCGACCGACCCGCGCGAGCCGACAAGGTACCCCTGACTTTCGGAGAAATGCACCAGCTTTTCGGCAATGACGTAAAGCACGGCAAAGCCGTTTTTGATTATGGAGCTAAGCTCCTTTTCAAGCCGCGCCGAGACTATTTCCGGCAGCTCGTCGCCGTACATATTGTGAGCGCGCGTCCAGCATTTTTCGGTCAGCTCCTCCTCCGCTCCGTCAAGATGCGGCGGGAAAGAGCCTTCCGGTATCGGGCGTATCTTTTCTATTGAATCGTTTATTGCATTGGGGTTGTCGATTACGATCTCGTGCGCCTTCTTCTCGCCGAGATAGGCGAATTCACTCAGCATTTCGTCGGTGGTATGAAAATAAATGGGGCAGGACTTGTCTGCGTCCTTGAATTTCATACCCGCAAGCAGGATGTGGCGGTAAAGCTCGTCCTCGGGATTCAGAAAATGCGCGTCCGAGGTTGCGACGACCGGTTTTCCCAGCTTCTCGCCAAGCGCCACAATGCGCCGGTTGTAATCCCTCAGCGCCTCCTCGTCCGGAGCGCGACCCTCGTCTATCATGAAATGGTTGTTGCCAACCGGCTGTATCTCAAGATAATCGTAATAGGATGCGATATCCTCTATGTCGCTTTCCGAACGGTTGTCGGTTATGGCGGTGAAAAGCTCGCCTGCCTCGCACGCCGAGCCGATGATAAGACCCTCGCGGTGGCGGTCAAGCTCGCTTTTGGGTATGCGCGGCACGCGGCGGTAATAGTTCAGATAGCTGAGAGACACCAGCTTGTAAAGATTTTTAAGTCCCGTCAGATTGCGGACGAGAATTATCATGTGGTAGGTCTTCAGCGTCAGCGGATCGGTGTTGGCGCGTATTTCCGAAACCAACCTGCCAAAATCCTCGATACCGAATTTTTCGAGCTTTTCAAGCATCTTAAGGTAGATAAGTCCCAGCATCTCGGCGTCGTCAACGGCGCGGTGATGATTGAAGTCGCCAAGCCCGAAATATTTTGCAACTGCGTCGAGCTTATGCACCTTGAGGTCGGTGTTGATATAACGCGAAAGCGCAACTGTGTCAAGGTATGGATTGTTGAATTCCATCCCCTGCTCGTTAGCGGCGTAACGGATAAATCCGGTGTCAAAATCGGCGTTGTGCGCGACAAGCAGATCTGACCCTACAAAAGCCAGAAATTCCGGCAGCACCTCGGCAATTGACGGCGCGTCCTTTACCGTTTCGTCGGAAATGGAGGTCAGTGCGGTGATCTCCTCCGGTATATGGCAGCCAGGATTGACAAAGGTGGAATAGCGGTCTGTCACCCTGCCGCCCTTTATCTTTACGGCGCCAATTTCGGTAATTTTGCAGGTTATGACCGAAAGACCGGTGGTTTCAATATCGAAAACCACTACCTCATCGCCGAAAGGAGCGTTCCACTCGCCAACAAGAGGACTTACACTGTCGTTGACAAAATACGCTTCCAGCCCGTATATGACCTTCATGTCCGCTTTTTCGGCGGCTATCATAGCCTCCGGAAAGCCCTGAACATTGGCATGATCGGTAATGGCTACCGCCTTGTGTCCCCACCGCTTTGCGGTGTTTACCGCCTCGGCGGGGGAAATGATAGCGTCCATTGCCGACATGGTTGTATGCAGATGCAGCTCGACACGCTTTTCCTCTGCCGTGTCGAGCCTTGGGAAACGCTTGATCTTTGCAACTGAGCTGTAATAGAAAAGCAGATCGGGCGAGTTTCTGTCGACCCTGACGTCCCCCTCGACGGCGATTATCATGCCGTTTGAGAGCAGCTCGGAAAGCTCTGCGGCGTCCTCCGCCTCCAGCTTCCGCGTGCGTGCCTCGATAGTCGCGTTGCCGTCAAAAATACCGAAGGTAACGAACATACCTCCGCCGCGCGCCTCCTCGCTTTTGAAGGAGCATATCTCACCGACTACGACGACCTTGCGGCGCGCGGTGCGCAGCGAGGATATTGAAAGCGGCTCTATCTTAAATGGGTCACCGATAATGTATTCCGGATCGGAAATGTCAAACACAGTGCTGCCGATGGTGCAGCAGCCATCCTCAACTATGGCGACGGCGTCCTCGTCGTATGCGGAATAGATCCGTTTGTATTCAACGGCGTCCTCCGCTTCCTCGCCACCCTGCTGGGGCTTTCCGCCCTGATATTTTCCGCCCTCTCCCGTGGGACGCGAGCGCATCTCCGTTTCGTATCTCTCCGCCGCCACGGCACTGCGTCGGTCAATTTCCTCAAACATTGCCGCGCGAGCCGCCTCATATGCCAGCGGCACGCCCTCAAGCTCGCGTATTGTGACCGGAACTTTTATCCCGAATTCGGACAGGATTATATTTTCAATGACCTCAGGCGTGCGCGCGTCGTTTACAAATCCGACGCCGTTCTGTGAAAACGGTATGGCAATATCCAGCTTGCCGTCCTCAAGATGCGCTTCACAGCCGCCGAAGAACCCCCTTGAAACACATCCGACGTGCTCCGCCTCAAAAAGAATCTCAGGTATGTAGGTATCGTCAAGAAGCTTTGGAGGATATGACGGCATGAACTTTACGGTATACCCGTCGTAAGCCGCGGCAATACCCGCCTCCGCTCCGTATATCGTCTGCTTGTCAAATATCCGGTCGAGCTTTACCGATATCTCATATATCAGTTTTTCCTTGTGCTTTTTTACAGAGTATTCACGCACCGAGTCAAAAAACTGCCTTTGCTCGCCCTCTGCCGTGTATTTTGAAAAAAGCTCGTTGAGCGTCCGCAAATCTTTTCTCCCTTCCGGTGATCCCGACGCACTGTCAAATCACATGTATTTTTCTTTGATGCGCGCCGCAAGCGCGTCAATAATTTCGTTCTCCTGAATCTTACCGACGATCTGCCCGTGCTCAAAAAGCACAGCCTCGCCTTTTCCTCCGGCGATGCCTATGTCAGCTTCACGCGCCTCGCCAGGACCGTTCACCACGCATCCCATAAGCGCGACCCTGATGGGAAGACGGTAAAAGCCTTCCTCCCGCGCGCGTTTTTCAAACGCGGACACCAGCGAGCACAGGTCGATCCCGGTGCGTCCGCAGGTCGGACAGCTCACAATGTCAAGTCCGCCGTGTCCCGGGCAGTCAAGCGCACGCAGAATATCATGCGCCGCCTCCACCTCGCGCTCCGGGTCATCGGTAAGCGAAACACGCACCGTGTCTCCTATGCCATCGCATATCAGCGCACCGAAAGCCGCGGAGCTTTTGATTATTCCCATGCGGCTGCTGCCCGCCTCGGTAACACCGAGGTGAAGCGGGTAATCACAGCGCTCGGAAATATATCTGTATGCTTCCACGGTTGAACGGACGTCGGAGGATTTTACCGAGATCACTATATCGTCGAAGTCAAACATATTAAGCAGCCTTACATGACCCATAGCGCTCTCATAAAGCGCCTCAGCCGTAGGAGCGCCGTATTTTTCAAGCAATGGCTTTTCAAGAGAGCCGCTGTTGACCCCGATACGGATCGGTATGTTTTTGGCAGCGCAGGCGCGCGCCACCTCACGGACGCGGTCTGCGTCGCCGATATTGCCGGGATTTATCCTTATCTTATCCACCCCGTACTCAACGCATCTGAGCGCGATGCGCCAGTCAAAATGAATGTCGGCGACAAGCGGGATACCTATTCCTTTTTCCTTAATATACCTTACTGTCTGTGCCGAATCAATGTCAGGTACGGCGATGCGGATGATATCGCACCCCGCCGACTCAAGACGCTTTATCTGCCGGTATGTGGCTTCGGCGTCTGCGGCTGGAGTGTTTGTCATTGACTGCACCGGTATGCGGCTGCCACCGCCCACCGGCACGCCGCCGACCACAATCTTTTTTGTCATTTTTCTTTCCATCAGTATGCTCCGGTCATGTCAGTGCGATCTTATCAGGGTGAAGATGTCCTTGAAGCCTATCAGCACCATAAGCGCCAACAGAATGAAAAGACCTGCGGCATTGACATATGCCTCGACCTTGCGGTTTATCGGTCTGCCGATTATGCCCTCAATGAGAAGAAATACAAATCTGCCTCCGTCAAGCGCCGGGACCGGCAGAAGGTTGACTACGCCGAGATTCATTGCCAGCACAACGAATAGGTAAAGCAGATTCATTCCGCCCTGCTTTGCCACCTCTCCGACCGTTTCGGTGATACCGATCGGTCCTGACACCGCCTCAAGACCGTATCTTCCGCTTATCATGTCAACAAGCGAATCCCATATCATCTTTATTGTGGAAAGCGAGCGGAAGAAGGAGTGCTTGATGATGTTTCCGAAATTCTTCGCTTCTGCATACGGAATAAAATCCGCCTCACCGAATGTCGCTCCGGAGTCTGTAAAGGTCGGAAACTCAACTCCCTCAAGCGTCAGCTTCTCTCCGTCGCGCACGACAGTGACCTTTACCGGCTCGTATCCGCTGTTCATGATCTCATATACAAGCTCATTGCCGGTGTGTACCGGGACTCCGCCGACGGAGGTGATACGGTCGCCCTCCTTAAGCCACGACGAGCTTACAGACCCGTCGCGGAACTGCGCGACGGTGGTTGAGGCAAGATTTTCACTGCCGCAGACCAGTATCAGCATACAAATAATACCTATCAGAATGTTGGTAAGCGGTCCTGCAATGATGGTCAGCATACGCCGCCATACGCTTTTGTTGCAGAATGCATCGGGATTATCCGACTCCTCGTCCTCCCCCGCCATGCTGACAAATCCGCCTATAGGAAAAAGCCGAAGCGAATACCGGATGCCGCTTTTTTTCGACACACGGGTCAGTATCTTCGGTCCCATTCCGATGGCAAACTCCTCAACCTTGATGCCGTTTGCCCGCGCAATCAGAAAGTGACCGCCCTCATGAACCAGTATCAGTATTCCGAGCAGAAATATTGTAAGAAGAAAATAAAGAAATATCATTGATTCTCCCATAACCGCCGACGGCGGAATTTTTTCAGTAATCAGCGGGCAATGCGTTCAAGATATCCGCGGGCGCAGTCCCGCGCCGCGGCGTCAGCCTCGCGTATGCCCTCAAGTGTCCTTACGGACGGCGAGTATGAGGCAAACTCGCCGCAGACATAGGAAAGCGTGTCGATAATATCGGTAAAACGGCATTTGCCGGACAGAAAGTCCCACACCGCTACCTCGTTTGCCGCATTGAGTACCGCCGCGGACGCTCCCCCTGCCTCCTGCGCCTGACGCGCCAGCCGCAACGGGATAAAGGTGTCCTCATCCGGCTCGGCAAAGCTGAGCCGCGATATCCGGCAAAGATCCAGCTCCTCTATCACCGCCGCGTCGCGCATCGGGCGGTTGAGCGCGTATTGCACGCAAAGTCTCATGTCGGGGACCGAAAGCTGTGCTATCACGGAATTGTCGGCAAACTCCACCATTGAGTGGATCACACTCTCGCGGTGGACTATAACTTTTATCCTGTCGGCATTCACGCCGAAAAGGTGCGCGGCTTCGATAAGCTCAAAGCCCTTGTTCATCAGAGTGGCGCTGTCGACGGTTATCTTTGCGCCCATGCTCCATGTGGGATGCGCCAGCGCCTCGGCAACGGTTATTCCGGAAAGCTCAGAGCGCTTTTTCCCGTAAAACGGACCGCCGGAGGCGGTGATAATAAGTTTTTTTATCTCGCGTCGGCTGCCTGAGCGCAGGCACTGGTCAATAGCACAGTGCTCGCTGTCAACGGGTGCAATGTCAACTCCCCGCTCCGCCGCGCGGCTCA
Organism: Clostridiales bacterium; assembly: GCA_003523225.1. GTDB lineage: Bacteria > Bacillota > Clostridia > Oscillospirales > CAG-272 > CAG-390. The sequence goes on along the minus strand of DPGK01000029.1, from coordinate 97,354 downwards.
TAACTATCTCTCCCGCCACAACAAGCGATTCCTTATTGGCAAGAGCAAGATCTTTCCCGCTGTCGATAACGGCAAGCGTCGGGTCAAGTCCGGCGTATCCGATTATAGAATTTATTGCCGTGTCGGCGTCGGAGTCGGCGATCATCTCGCATATCCCCTCGACTCCGGAATAGACCCTGACCGGAAGATCGGCGACTGCAGTGCGCAGTGCGCTCGCCGCAGCCGGGTCGGACATTGCCGCCGCCGCAGGTAAAAATTCACGTATCTGCGCCTCCACGGCGCTTACATTGCTTTTTGCGCAAATTGCACGGACCGAATTACCCCGTGCCCGTGCAACATCCGCAGCCTGCGTACCCACCGAACCGGTAGAACCAAGCAGTATCAGCTTTTTTTCATTCATTGTCATTTTTTTATTCCGACCGTCCCGTCGTCAGTTCATAAGCCCGAAGAAGGATTCAAGGAACAGCAGCATAAGAGATACCGCCATCACCGAATCAAACCTGTCAAGCATCCCGCCGTGTCCGGGAAGTATTTTTCCGAAGTCCTTGATCCCACAGCTGCGCTTTATTGCCGACATGATAAGATCTCCCGCGTGAGAAACCACGGAGGTGAATATTCCGCCGACGGCAAAGACCAGATAGTCGGGATTTACGTCGGCAAATTTTTCAAGCACCCAGCCGTAGATCAGAAATGCGGCAACGCAGAAAACTATGCCGCCTACCGAGCCCTCCACAGTCTTTTTCGGGCTTATTGCCGGAATCAGCTTGTGCTTGCCGAACAGTCTGCCGCAGATATACGCAAAAACATCGGTAGACCACGCGCCGATAAAGACGAGCAGGTAGGTATAGCGCCCGGCAGTGGAATCACAAAGCAAAACGACAGAGGTAAAGGCAAGGATGATGTAAATCCCCACCGCACCGGCCCCGCAGGACTGCTCAAGCGTGACGCGCCCCTTGGAGAAGGTAAATACCGTCAGCGAAATAAGCAGAATAAGCCCGAGAACCGCCAGCGCACCGCAAAGGAACATTTCACGTCCGAGATAACGCGCGGCAAAGGGAGCCGCACCTGCGGCGGCGTATAATGTAATCGAGATCGGTACATTCTTGTGCAGGTCGAGACACCGCAGCAGCTCAAACTCCGCCATGACCGCCACAAAAGCAAACAAAGCGGCGAAGATAGCGGTATCCTGCCATATAATCAGCACCGGAATCAGTATGACCGCCATGCAGACGGCGGTAATCGTCCTTTTTAACATCACTGTCTTTGAAGATTCAGACCTTGCCGAATCTTCTCTTTCTTTTATGGAATTCCTCTACTGCGAGGTCTACATCGTGCGGCTTCATATCGGGCCACAGCACATCGGTTGAATAATACTCCGCGTATGCGGACTGCCAGAGCAGAAAGTTGGAGATCCGCATTTCGCCGCCGGTGCGCACGATCAGATCGGGGTCGGGCAGTCCGGCGGTATAAAGCGCGCCTTCAATATCTTCTGCGGTGATATTGCGCTTTCCCTCGTCGGCAAGCCGGTTGAAGGCATGAACAAGCTCGTCTCTGCCGCCGTAATTAAGGGCGATGTTGAGACAGAGTTTTTTGTTTTTTGTGCGCTCGACAAGCGCCTCGGCGCGAAGGCGAAGATCGTCGTCAAGGCGTGAAAGATCGCCGAGGAAACGCATACGGATATCGTATTTGTCCGCCGATTCCTCGCATTCCTTAAGGTAGTCGCCGAGCAGCTTCATGATCGAGCGCACCTCTGCGGCAGGTCTGCCCCAGTTTTCGGTTGAAAAAGCGTACACCGTTACACATTCTATGCCGATGTCCCCGCAATAATTTACGATCTCACGAAATGCGCGCGCGCCTGCGGAGTGCCCGGCACTGCGCGGCAAGCCGCGCTTTTTTGCCCAGCGCCCGTTGCCGTCCATAATAAAAGCAATGTGGCGCAGGCTGCCCGCCTCACCCGACGCAGGCGCTTTGATATTGTCTCCCATACAGCTTCTCCGCCGCACTCAGATGGACATGATTTCCTTGGATTTTTTCGCGACTATCTCGTCGATCTCCTTGATGTACTTGTCTGTCAGATCCTGAACCGCCTTTTCGGACGCCTTCTGTTCGTCCTCGGTCATTTCGGAATCCTTTTTCAGCTTCTTGCAGACATCGTTCGCGTCGCGGCGGATGTTGCGGATAGCGACCTTTGCATCCTCACCCATCTTCTGCACCTGCTTGACGATCTCCTTACGTCTCTCCTCAGTGGGCTGAGGAAAAACCAGACGCAGCGCTCTGCCGTCGTTTGCCGGTGTGATACCGATGTCGGAGGCAAGCAGTGCGCGCTCCATTGCCTTGAGAGTTGAGGGGTCGTAAGGTGTGATGGTGACGGTCTTGGCGTCGGTCACCTTTACGTCCGCCATATTGGTAATGGGTGTGGGTGCTCCGTAATATTCAAAGCTCACACGGTTGACCAGCTGCGGATTAGCCTGACCCGCGCGTATTACGTCAAGCTCGCCGCGGAAGGACGAGATCGACTTCTGCATTTTTTCCTCATATGCCTTGGTATCGAGTTTCATGTCATTTTCCTCCTGATTATGTTCCGTTTTATTTTAGTTTCTTACTATTACAGTGCCGCGTCCCTTGCCTTCGACGGCACGTTTGATATCCTCAACATCGGCAAGCCTGAACGCCACGGCGGGAGGTCCGAACTCCGCGCCCATTGCCGAGGCGGTAAGGTCGATGCCGCGCAGACCGAGCTTTACCATGTCCATGTATCCGATCTCATCAAAGAGCTTTGCGTTGCCCTCCTTGGGGTCGCGGTCATAGATACCGTCCACATTCTTTGCCAGCAGGAAGGCGTCGGCACCTATCTCTATCGCCCGGAGCATACCCGCCGTATCTGTGGAGAAATAGGGACATCCCGTTCCGCCGCCGAAAATAGCCACCTTACCTTCGGAGAGCGACTCTATTGCGCGGTCAGCGGTATAATATTCCGCATAAGGCATCATATCGGTGGAGGTATACACCTCGGCTTTGCCTCCGGCGCGCTCGACCGCGTCCTTTGCGGCAAGCGAGTTTATGACCGTGGCAAGCATTCCCATTCTGTCGGCGGTAACGCGGTTCATTTCTCCGCCCTGTCTGCCGCGCCAGATGTTGCCCGCGCCGAAGATGACAGCCGTTTCGACCCCCGCGGCGGAAATTTCAACGAGCGTAGCGGCTATACGGTCAAGAAAATCAAAGTCGATGATACCGTCGCTGCCGGATATTGCTTCGCCCGAAAGCTTTAACAATATTCTTTTGTATTTTGGTTCAAGCATATAAAAGCCCTTTCTGAAATCAAAAAATCACACACACTTATATTTTATCTTATTTTCGCGATTTTGTAAACACCCAAATCGCGAATTTTACTCTTTTTCCCGCTTTTTTTCGTGAATTTTCCTTTACGTTTTTTCGCCTACGGCAAAACAGGGCAAAAATCAAAAGTCAGGGTATGCCGCGCACGGGCGCGGCATACCCTGATAATATTATAAGGTAAAGCTGAAGCTATCAGCCCTGGTGAGTGAGCTTTGCAATTTCGTCTGCGAAATTGTCCTCTCTCTTTTCAATTCCCTCTCCCTTTTCGTAGAGGTGGAACTCTCTGACCTTGATGTCAGCGCCAAGCTCCTTGGCGGTGTTGGCAATATACTTTCCGACGGTAAGGTCATCGTCAAGGAAGAACTGCTGCTCGTCAAGGCATACCTGCTCGTAGTACTTTCCGAGCTTACCGACAACGATCTTTTCAAGAATGTTCTCAGGCTTGTTGGCGTTCTTGGGATCGTTCTTCATAGCGGCGATCTGGATAGCCTTTTCCTCGGCAAGCACGCTTGCGGGAACATCCTCGCGGGTGATATATGTGGGCGGGTTACCGGAAGCGATCTGAAGCGCAACATTCTTTGCCATCTTTGCGAACTTCTCGGTCGCGGCAACCTCTGCGGTGGTGTCAAATCCGACGATAACACCGGCAACTCCTCCGCCATGGACGTAGGTGCTGGTGATACCGTTGACGACAACAAAGCGTCTGATGTTGATCTTCTCGCCGATCTGGAATATCATTTCCTTGAGCTTATCGTTGACGCTCAGATCGGTGTCAAGATACTTTGCGGCAAGCAGCGCGTCGATGTCGGCGGGCTTGGCGGCAATGATGGTCTTGAGCAGTGAGGTTACAAATTCACGGAAGGTCGCGTTCTTGGCAACGAAGTCTGTCTCGCTGTTGACCTCGATCATTGCAGACACATCACCCTCCTTGAGTATCTCAACGACACCGTCGGCGGCGATTCTTCCTTCCTTCTTAGCGGCTACTGCAAGTCCTCTTTCTCTGAGAACCTTGAGCGCCTTCTCCATATCGCCCTCTGCCTCAACAAGGGCCTTTTTGCACTCCATCATACCGATACCGGTCTTGGCGCGGAGCGCGGCAACATCTTTTGCGGTAATAGCAGCCATTTTTTATCTCCTCTATTTTATTGAACTGAACCGTACCGATTATTCGGCTTCTGCCTCGGCGGCGGTCTTCTCAGCCTCGGCGGTCTCGGCGGCGTCGGCTTCGACATCGGCGGATTCCGCACCCTGTCTGCCCTCGATAACGGCGTCGGCAAGGACGGAGGAAATCAGCTTAATGGCGCGGATGGCATCATCGTTGCCGGGAATGATATAATCGGCGTCGTCGGGGTCGCAGTTGGTATCGACGATGGCGATCACGGGAATGCCGAGCTTCTTGGCTTCCTTGACGGCATTGGCTTCCTTCTTGGTGTCAACCACGAAGATAGCGGCGGGAAGGTCGTTCATGTTCTTGATACCGCCGTAGTTTCTCTCGAGATCTGCCATTTCCTTCTGACGGGCGGCAGCTTCCTTCTTGGGCAGCATATCAAAGGTTCCGTCCTCAGCCATCTTGGTAAGGGTGTTGAGACGGTTGATGGACTTCTTGATGGTCTTGAAGTTGGTCATCATTCCGCCGGGCCAACGGACGTTTACATAGAACATTCCGCATCTTTCAGCCTCTTCCTTGATGGCGTCGGCAGCCTGCTTTTTGGTTCCGACGAAAAGAAGGGACTTGTTGTCGGCGGAAAGCTCACGGACGTACATATAGGCCTCTTCAAACTTCTTTACGGTCTTCTGAAGGTCGATGATGTAGATACCGTTGCGCTCGGTGTAGATGTACTCCTGCATTTTGGGGTTCCATCTTCTGGTGTGGTGTCCGAAATGGACGCCGGCTTCGAGAAGCTGTTTGATGGTGATAACAGACATTTTAAGTGTCCTCCTTCTGGTTTTTCCACCACGCCGCCCCGAATGCGGACAACCGCCAACGGCGGCACCCGACCGCTTTGCACGGCGTGTGTGTTTTATTCTGAGCCTCTGCGGTGCCCGCAGACAGCCCGTCCGCGCCGTTCACCTGTTCTTCCGGCGCAAACACAGATATTATATCATACTATTCCTTATTTTTCAATCAAATTCTTATTGTTTACAATTTATTTACAATTACTTTTTTCTCTCCTTCTTTCTGTCCCGTTCGAAGCAGCATAGATCCCCGACCGGGATCTTTACCAGCACTGCGTCCTCGCCTATACATTCGATCTTCTCCCACGGAATAACAAAGCACTCCTCGCCGCCGAATCCGAGAAAGCCCGTCTCACGGCAGACGATTATGGCGCATATTCTGCCGTCGCAAACATCGAATTCAAAATCGCAGGCGTGTCCCAGCCGCGCGCCGTCGCAGAGATTTATCACATCCTTTTCCCTCAGCTCGCAGGTCGTTGACCGTTTGGACATTTTCATTACCGCCTTTCATATTCTGTTCTTCAAATTATATTCCACGGCAGGCGTCATTAGACCGGGAATCAAAAAAGGGGCTGTAAAAAAA
>DPGK01000029.1:45486-91146 GCA_003523225.1 Clostridiales bacterium | reverse complement strand
AAGGAATTTTTTAACACCCCTCGGCGTAAAACCTTTATCGTTGACTTTAATATCTGCTGCCTGACAATATCATTTACCAGCCGTCGAAGAGGTCTTGCGCCAAAGAATAGCCTCCGCAGTTGCGGCGTTCAGGTTCAGTTGAACGGGTTAGGGTTCAAACAATAGCTGCATGTTCTGCCGTTTGCGGCTTCGCACACGGCGTCATTCTCGTAAAAAGTTATTATGCAGTAAGGACAAACATGATAGACCTCGTGCTTTCCGTTCACAGCCGGATCCCAATAGCGCGCGGTAAAATCACACGCAGATCTGCTTATTACATAGTCACAGATAGGTTCAAGGTAATCGTCCTTTCGGACACAACGATAAAAATGATAGTAGCTGCTTTCATTTTCAAAATCCCACGCATCCCAGTCAAAATCGTACGCAAGCTCATGACCGTATGCTATCTGCCATGAAGAATCACGTCCGTTGCAGATCGTGCAGTGTCTGAAGGTCACGCAATCGGCTTCAACAATGCTGTGAGAACCGTACGAATATGCCGAACACTTTGTGCATATCCTCACATGCTGAGTGGTATTGTACCAGATCCAATCGGTATACGTGTGCGCGCATCCGGAAGTTAGCACTGAGTTTGTTGTAATAGCACGTGTTGTTACTAATCCCACTTCACTGTCAGCATTTGCTTCACTGGATACATCACCTAAGCTTATTGTCCGCTTTGCGGCGCAATCAGGGCAGACAAGGCTGTACGCGCCGGTATCCGTGTCATGAAACACAAGACCGTTCTCGTGGGTACATTCCTCCCGCTTTTTCTCTGCGTCAATATACGCCTGATATTCGCTTGCTATCTGACTGAAATGAATGCTTACCGGGTCACTTGGCTGCTGATAGTTTCCGGTTCTGAGCCAGTACATACTCGGCATATGAGTACAGATGACTCCCTCGCGGCAGGTGTGATTCATTTTGAACTCCTCAAACCGCCTTGCAGCCTCCTCGCTGTTGTCCCATGTGGCTATCTTGGCGGAAACATCAGCCCAGACGTCCTCACGGGTAATTTTTGACTGAACCACGGCAATACGCTCCTCCTTGGTTTGCGCACGTGGAGCGGATACTGTATCGGTTGACCCGACGTCAGCTGTTATACCGCCCGAAAGGTCGGACCGCGTATCGGATGCACCGCCGTTTCCGTTTTGCCGATTCGGCAATGACGCTGCAGCTATCACACTTGTAAGCACAACAGCGGACAGAATGACAGCGCAGAGGATCGGAATGATCCTGTTCTTTTTCATGTCGCTTCTCCTTTCATGCAAAATTTTATTTGTTTGTAGCAGCAGATATCACTATAAGACGAAGAAAAATGTCGAAAAATATTTCCACTACTAATTATATTATGTAATTAATGAAAAGTCAATAGTACATATCCGTTTTTTCTTAATATTTTATTAATTCCTCTTGGTATATACTTGTTTTCCTCATTTGCATTCATTTTTTAAAGCAATACAATATTCGGGATGCTGCATATACACAAAATCCCCGCGGATGTTTTATCCGCGGGGATTTTGTCAGAAATTTTATGTCTTGACGCGCAATGTCGCAGGGCAAAAAATGTCTGATTATTTGAGCAGCTTGATGCTGCCGATAAGGGGAAGCTCTTTTGCTTTACCCTGGGCGGCATTGACGATACCGAGGATAGCAAGAGCAAGCAGGGCAAGTCCGGCAAGCGAGCAGACGATGCTTACTATCGTGCCGAGAACAATAATACCGCCAAATATTGCGTTAAGTATTCCGGACACTATCGACACGGCGACGTCGGCAATCAGCAGGACAAGTCCCTGATTTGAGTGAAAGCGTGCGAATTTCGAATTCTTTGCCGCCAATATAGGGATCAACACCAGAATACCAATGTAGGAAAGCACACCCATACCCTTGTTGTCGCTGACGTCCTTGGGATCATACTCCGAAGTGGTGTCCGGGGTATTGAAGACAGCCTCAAAGCCGCCCTTCTGATTCTGCTGATTCTGCTGATTCTGCTGATTCTGCTGCGTGGTTTCAGCGCCGTCAACAGGTGCTCCGCACTTCTGGCAGAACTTCACTCCATCATCAAGTTTTTCTCCGCATTTTGAGCAAAATGCCATGATAAATTTCCTCCGTAAATATATATTAAAAATAATTTTTAATCAATTTGATCTCCGCCCGGTTTACTGTTCCGAGGGAACCGTTATTTCGCCAAAGCGATCGGGGACTATTAAATCATCGGGGATCATAAAATCCTCGGGAAGCTCATAGCCGTACATACGCGCATACTGCTCGATGAGATCCTCAAGACCATGACTTCCCGGCTCGACTCCGAGCGCCTCTGACAGCAGGGTGTTGAGCGTCACAGAAAACATACGCAGAATGAACAGTGCAGCAGCGCCGAGGATCACTGTCAGGACAATTGCAACGAGCATCCATATCAGTGCCGCAAGCGCATAATGCCTGAGATTTTTGTTCCTGCAGGCAAAGGTCATGATAAGAGCGGAGATGAAGCCGACAACGGGAATCGAAAAAAGCAGCATAAGACCGAAAAACGCTCCGGTACTTATTACCTTTGTCTCCGCGTTATCGGCAGGCTGAGGCTGACAGGGTATGTACTGTACCTGACTTGCGTTCGGTGCTTCCTTAGCCGGAGCTGCGGTCACGGCAGGAGTATCAGCCGCAGGAGCTTCGCTTGCCGGGTCATGGCCGCAGGCAGAGCATGAAGTCGATCCCTCGTCAAGCGGCGCGCCGCAATTCGAGCAAAATTTCGCCATGATGATATTTCCTTTTCTAAAACATATATACGCAACGAACCGCGGCGCGAATGCACCCCGCCACTGCGCGGAACATTATTTGTTTTTTATAATTATAATATTAAATTACTTCTGTGTCAATGATTTATTTTATAAAAAATCATATTTTTCCGAATATGCGGATATCCCCCGCCCACGCATATATATGAACCTTTGCTTTTTTGAATATCTGTATTTTTATACAAAGCAAGCCGACCTCCAAACCTTGCAGCATTCTTCGCAAAGTATGCACGGTCACTCGCATACGGTAAGAAGCCGTTTGAAAAAGAATAAAAAATTATCGTTTTTCGATAAATTTCTATTGACAAACAATTCTTCATGTGGTATACTGTTCCCGACGGGCGGATGATACGCCCCAAAAAGCAAAAGGAATGGTACTCATCATGCTGAAAATCGGACGACGCGCTTCCTGCGTCATATCTTTGGTTCTTTCCGTTCTCACCCTTGCCGCAATTGCCGTGTCGGCAGTGTTCATGCCACGGCTTGCCGGGCTGCTTTACAATCTCAAGTCCTCGGCACAGGATCTCCCACTGTTCTTCGGCAGCTTTCCGTTCATACTGACCGTCGCCTATCTCATTCTGGCGGTCGCCGCAGTATGCGACACAGTTCTGCTTACGCTGCTGCTTGCCATACGGCGCGGGGAGGTGTTCTGCCCCTCAAATGTGGCGCGCATACGCGCGGTATCATGGGGCTGCATTGCCGCCTCGGTGCTGTTTGCCGCGCTTACCCCGTCCTTTTATCTTTCCGGAGCCGTGGCGTTTATAGCCTTTTTCGTCGGGCTGTGCCTCAGAGTAGTCAAAAATGCCTTTGAGGAAGCCGTGGCGCTTAAGGAAGAAAACGACTTCACCATATAACGGAGGGCAAAAATGATCATTGTCAATCTTGACGTTATGATGGCAAAACGCAAAATATCCCTTGGCGAGCTGGCGGATAAGGTGGGGATAACTCAAGCCAATCTTTCGATCCTAAAAAACAACAAAGCCAAAGCCATACGCTTTTCAACCCTTGACGCCATCTGCAAGGCACTTGAGTGCCGCGTAGAGGACATTCTCGAATATTCTTCCGATAAGTAAAGGAGTACGCAAATGAATTACAATGAATTTGATCCTGCCGGCGCGCTGACTGCGGAACAGCCCAAGACCGCACAGACACGTCAGATAAAAGCCTACGAAACCGTATTTGCATGGGCGACACTGCTGCTTGGATATCTTTTCTGCCGAACTCTGCCGGTAAGCGCGCACCCACTCGGCGCGTTTCTGCTGATCTTGGCGCTTTACACCGCAGGCGGGATCTTTCTTTTGCTCTCGCACGCGCGGCAGACGCCCCGCTCGCTCTTTTACCTTGTTTCCCCGCTTGTACTTTCCGCGTCCTTGTTTTTATCCTCCAACGCTTTTCTTCACACCTGCACCTTTCTGTGGTCGCTGATATGCTTTACCTTCTGGGTGACGCTTTCCTACGGCGGCGGTCTTGAAGCGCATGCGCGCGAGCTTTTGTTTTACGATTTTCTGAAGGCGGTATTTGTGATGCCTTTTGCCTCCTTCGGCACATTTTTCCGCTCGCTGTTCCCTCACCGTAAAACGGAAGGCACAACAAGCGGCGGCAAACAGGTGTTGCTTGCCTTGCTCGGTCTGCTTATTGCTGTGATACCTACGGCTATCGTGGTATGTCTGCTCTCATACGACCAGACCTTTTCCGATATCATGAACAAAATACTCCGCCTTAGCCCGGATAATCTTGCGGATCACCTCGTATGCCTTATCTTCGGCATTCCGGTTGCCGCCTACGGCTTCGGAGCATTCATTTCGGGAGCCGACCGCAAGCACGGGAAATATATGTCGGCGGAATCCTGCCGGAAGTTCTCGGCGGGCGCAAAGTTCGCGCCCGGGATAATGGTCTGCTTTGCCATACTTCCGCTGCTTGCTGTGTACTGCGTATTCTTTGTATCGCAGTGGGAAAACTACGTCTCCGCCTTCACCGGCAGACTGCCGGACGGCACTCAGATATACTCACAGTACGCGCGCGATGGATTTTTTGAGCTGTGCGCCGTTTCCGGTATCAATGCGGGAATAATGCTGCTTGTGTCCGCCTTTACCAAACGCAAAAACGACGGCAAGCCCGACACGCTTGTCAGAATCTTCACCGCTCTGCTTTCACTGTCCACACTTATCCTCATCGCCACTGCGATCTCAAAGACCGCGCTTTATATCAAAGCCTACGGACTTACGCAGCTGCGCGTGTACGCGGCATGGTTCATGCTCCTGCTTGCCGCCGCGTTTGTTATCATGCTGATAAAACAGATATGCCCCAAGACCAACGCCGCGGCGTCCCTTCTGATCGCGTTTGTACTGCTTTTCGGCATATTGGCTCTGTCAAACCCCGACCGGCTTATCGCGGAATACAATGTTGACCGTTATCTTGACGGCACGCTTGAAAACCCCGACGTATGGATGCTTGCCAATGATTGCGGAGACGACGCTGTGCCGTCGCTGGTGCGTCTTTGCCGCGAGCTTGAATCGCGCGGCGAAAAGGACGGTGTGCTTTACCTCAAAACTCTTGAGCTGCTCGAGGGATGGAGCAACGACGGACAGAATAGCGGCTTCTTCTCACTGACGCTTCCAAGGCTTAAAGCCCACAAGGTATATCGGGAATACGTCGCGCAACGCGCCGCCGGATGATCGGTTCGCGCTCAAAAATCCGAAAAAGCAAAAATATTTACCCCCGGATGCTTGAAGTCCGCCACGATAACTGATATAATGTAATAATGAATTGTATTTAAGATAAACGAAAGGCGGACTTCAATGACAAAACGCGCCATTATCATTATATCAGCACTTATAATTCTTCCCATCATCGTCGCCGCAGTTGCGGTGTCGTCGGTGAAGATAGGCAATCCGGTAGTAGCCGAATGGGACGATGACCGCACCGGAGTCATATATGACGGCGAGCATTACAGCCCGGTAGGCAAGGTCGGAGAGCGTAAATTTGAGATCGGAGAGTACCTTGGCAGGATCGCGGATTCATTTTACGGCTCTCCCCTTTACCGCGTAAAGGGTGACAGCGCCGGATATCTTTGCTATGCCATGGACGGCAAAAAGCTCATACTGCTTTCAAAAACCGGTCTGCCGCTTGACGGAATGCCGGACGGGGGAATTCCCGGCGAGCTGATACTCGGCAAAAGCCGGATAGACGATCCGGACGACATGGCGCTTTTGCGCTCGCTGACCGAGATCACCGACCCCGAAAACGTCACCGACGACGAGGAGCTGCCTATCGCCTTCAGCACCAAGAAATACAAGGGCAAGTACACCATGTATAAGATCTGGGAGTTCTGGGGCGGCTCCGCAGTGGCTCTTGACTCGGGGGTCAGGCTCTTTCACATGAGCGAGACCGGCAACTGGTACTTTGTCACCGCCGAGGATGCCGCAAGCACGGAGGCGGAGGAAACCCAATATTACATATATACGGCGCGTCCACTCAAGGATGACACCGCCCTGTCACTTATCCTGCGTCTGACCGGAAACGAAACCGAAGCCGGTGACGTGTCTGACACTGCGGAAAGCACCGGAAGATGAGCAAAAAAGCAGCGGTTTCCGGAAATGCGGGCAGAAAAGTCCGCCTCGCTCCCGCGCAGTCCTTATCACGCGCGGCTTGCGCTGTGATAGACATCCTGTTCATTTTATACCTTGCCCTATTGCTGAGGCTTACTGTATTCCGCCCCGGATTTTCATTTGACGATTTCATGTTGGGCGGACAGCTGAACACTGTTTTGTTCGGAAAGCTGATAGCTGTTATCCGCAACGGCGGCGCGTACTATTTTTTCCGACTCTTTCTCGGAAACATCGCGGCATTTGTGCCGCTCGGAGCGTATCTTGCCTTCCGCTCCGGGCGCTCTGTTGCGCTGATAACACTTATAGGTGCGCTCTCAAGCGCGGCAATTGAAGCCCTGCAGTTCATGTTCGACGTGGGATTTACCGAGATCGACGACGTTGTTCTGAACACTCTCGGCGCACTGCTAGGTGCTGCGGCGGTAAGGCTGATCGCTCATGGTACAAGAAAGAAAAAAGAATAAAAAAACACCTAAAAACGGACTGCTGCGTTTATAGCAGTCCGTTTTTAGGTGCAGGAAGAATGATTTATCTGAAATCTCTGCCGTCTGCGCGGTAAATTCCGGTGCGGATGACCGAATAGTCCGCCATACCGAACGCGGCTTGCGCGCGACTGCCGAAATTCCGGACAAGCACGCTCATAAGCAGCTCCGGGCTGAGATTTTCAGTGCATCCGGCGGCAAGTACGGTATCTATGACGAGGCTGCCGCCGTCCGTCGAAACGCTGACCGAGCGGATAAGCGGCGCGATGTCAGTCTCCGTCTCACCGGATTTTGTCTTTTTTACGGTGATAATTGAGCGGCTCGACAGGTATTTTTCAACCTCCCCGGCACTCAGCTGGTCTTCCTCCGGCAGGCGCAGTACTATCTTATAGCTTGCCAAGGCAATTCCGGCGTATTTTTCATTTGCCGGATAGCATTCCGTGAACGAAATTCCCGGAACGGTCGCTCTCCTCATGCGCTCAAGTATTTCATCGCAGGGCATATCGCGTTCAATTCTGATATCCATCAGCTCGCGCTCTCCGGCGCACCCCAGCGGAAGCGGAAGCCCGAATACCAGCTTTGCATGAGGATTGAAGCCCTGCGTGTACCAGAGCGGCAGATCGGCGCGCGCCAGTATTCGCATCATCGTGCGCTGAAGGTCAAGGTGCGAGGTGAAGATCACCGCTCCTTTTTTGCTGAAGCTGAGTCTTACGACCCGCGGCTCGGCAAGCGGCGCAAAGTCACCTGACGGTCTGATTATTTTTGAAGGCTCGGACAGCATGCCCTCTCACCTCCCAATCTGTTGGCTCCGCAGCCCGAGCAATGCTCGCGGCAGTTGGGCGTGGTCACACCCGCATGAGCCTTTTCATATTCACGGATAAGAAATTCCTTTGTCACGCCGCAGTCGATAACATCCCACGGCAGGACCTCGCTCGTCTGACGGCGGCGGTTGGCGTAAAATGACGGCTCGATCCCCGCGCGCGCAAAAACGTCCATCCATCTGTCATAGCTGAAGAACTCATCCCAGGCATCGAATCTGAAGCCCTCGCGGCAGGCAAGCTCCAGCGCCGCGCCGACGCGGCGGTCTCCGAGCGCCAGCACCGCCTCGATGCGCGATGTTCCGGAATCGTGGCAGGAATATTTTATCTTGCGGTCGGTTATCTTTGAGCGGATATAAAGCCGCTTTCTCTCAAGCGTCTCCGGCATATCCTGAGGCTCCCACTGGAACGGAGTAAAGGGCTTTGGAACAAAGCAGGAGACACTGACAGTAACCTGCGGCTGACGGCGCTTGTTGTGCTCGGGCGTCGCATAGAATTTTTCAATTACCGCTTTGCCGAGCTTGGCGATACCCTCAAGATCCTCATCGGTCTCGGTGGGCAAGCCGTCCATAAAGTACAGCTTGACCTGCTCTTTTCCCGCCGCAAAGGCGATTCCCGCGGCGTTCATCAGGTCTTCTTCGGTGACATTCTTGTTTATCACATCACGCAGGCGCTGAGTTCCCGCCTCCGGAGCAAAGGTGATCGAGGAGGCGCGCACAGAGGCGACCTTGTCCATCAGCTCGCGGGTAAAGCTGTCGATACGGAGTGACGGCAGCGACAGGCTGACCTTTTTGTCGTTTGTCCATGATATCAGCCCGTCGGTCAGCTCGCGCAGACGGGTGTAATCCGAAATGGAAAGAGAGCTGAGCGACATTTCCTCATATCCTGTCGCCTCGTAAAGGCATTTTGCCTGATTGCACAGCACCTCGGGGGATTTTTCCCTTACCGGACGGTAGATAATGCCCGCCTGACAGAACCTGCACCCGCGTATACAGCCGCGGAAAACCTCAAGCATTATCCGGTCCTGAACCGTTTCAAGATACGGCATGACGAGCTTATCCGGGAAATACATCGTGTCAAGGTCCTTGACTATACGCTTGCGCACCTTTTCCGGCACGTCCGGATATTTCGGCGTGTATGCCTTTACCGTTCCGTCCTCATTGTAGCTTACGTCGTAAAGCGACGGCACATAAACGCCCTCGATGCTCCGCGCCGCCTCGCGCAGAAATCCCGCCTTGGTATAGCTGCCGTCCTCCTTCATTTTAATGTAAAGACGCACTATCTCGGGCAGCATTTCCTCGCCCTCGCCGATATTGAACAGGTCAAAAAAGTCGGCTACAGGCTCGGGGTTATATGAGCAGGGTCCGCCGCCTATGACCAGCGGAGCGTCCTCGCCACGATCTGCGGCGCGCAAGGGAAGCCCTGCAAGGTCAAGCATATTGAGGACGTTTGTATAGCTCATCTCATATTGCAGAGTGAAGCCGATAAAATCAAAGTCGGCTATCGGATCTCCGCTTTCATGCGCCCAGAGCGGGATATGATGCTCCCGCATTTTGTCCTCCATATCGACCCACGGCGCATAGACACGCTCGCACCAGATGTCCTCCTCGCGGTTGAGCACACCGTAAAGGATGCGCACACCGAGGTTCGACATACCTATCTCATATGAATCCGGGAAGCAGAAAGCAAATCTTGCCTTGACCTTTTCCCTGTCCTTGACTATCTGACCGTACTCGCCTCCGGTATACCTGCCGGGCTTTGAGACCGATCTCAGTATTGATTCGGGTATCATATTTCTTTATCCTTTATCCTTTATAAATTCCGGGGATGGCGGCGAACGCCATCCCCTTGCGGTTCAAATCAGATTCAGTTAAGCATCAGCTTTGAGGAGATAATGGCGGGCAGAACGCAGATTATCTGGTAAATTGCAACGTATGCGGAGTGCATTCCGTTAAGGATGCCCAGCGCCCCGAGGAAAGCCGCCAGCAGAACGCTTGCAACTATGATCCCGAGACTGATGCGCGCATTGAGCGACGAAACACGGCAGAGCTTACCGCATGCGGAAAGCGCGCCGACAAGAGACGTCCAATCCGAGCCGTCGGCAACAAGTCCGGCGTCAACGGTATCCTTATCGTCCTTATTTTTATTGCTATTGCCGCCGTCCGCCTCAGCGTCCTCGCCTTCTTCATTTGCGACTACCGCCGCAGGGTCGTGGATCACTCTTACCGGGCACTTAAGCTCGCCAAGCATACGGGCAAGCAGCGCGTCGTCAAGGTTCGGGTCGTTGCTTACCAGCACCGGGCGGATACCGCGTCCCGAAAGGGTGGAGACAAGACTGCGGAATCTGTCGTCGGCGGTGTATGTTACAAACAGTTTAAGAGATACCTCGCCGTCAACGGCAATATACATTACAGCAGAGCCGCCGTCCTCGGCAAACGCGCGGTCATCGGGATCGACCGGACAGGTAATGCCGTTGAGCGTCATAAAGCTCTCACTGCCGATGATATATTCGCGGTTTGCCGCTTTTGCGGCAATGCCTCCGTCGCAGACGCGCAGTATCTCGGCATCCGATTCCGGCTCTCCTCCGTTTGCAGAACCGCTCTCCGCCGCGCGTCGGAATGCCCCGGCAAGAGTGCCGCCTACCTTGTCAAACACTGCGGAAGCGCCCTCAAGGACTCCGAATATATCGCGCGCCGCCATTCCGCCGCAAAGACCGATGCGCTTTATCATCAGCGAGCGAGGTCCGAAAACATCATCCTCACTGAATATGACCGCGTCGGCAGAGGCGTAATTTTCCGCCTCCGATTCATTCAGAAGCACCTCGGAGGGCTTCAGAACGTTCTTTGCCAGATCGCAGAAAGGATATATCAGCGCCGCCATTGCAAAGACCGGCATTGCGATAAGCACCATTACGGTAAAGGTGTTGGCTGCGGGAACAAAGCCGCGTCCTGCTGCAAGCGAGATGAGGAATATGACCAGCGCCAATGCCACGACCGGAGCTATAACATAATTGAGCGCTTTGAGCGCGGGATTTTTGCGGTTTGTGCGGCTGAAATAATTTTTTGCAAAGCTGCCGCGGCGCAGTCTCATTGCGGACTTGATTGAAGCGTCCTCGCGCTTGCCGGAAGCCGAGCTGCCGAGCGCCGCCGCCAGCTCCACCGCGTCTGCCTTTTCAAGAGTACAGCAGCTTTCCCACGAGCTGAGCGAGTTGAAGGCGCGTATCTGACGTTCAAGATCAAGTATATCGTAGACCACCGACATGACAATGCAAAGCACCGCCGGGAAATTGTAAAGCGTAAATGATTCTGGCGCGGCAATTGCCAGCACAGCATCGTAAAGTAGCACCACAATCACCGCCGCCGCAGACGCAGAATGCGGGGTCAGCTCAAAGCGGAAGATGCCGACAAGTCCGTTTATCATCTGCTTCCATGAAAGCGCCGCCGCAAGCAGCAACAGCTGCATGGAAACAAGAATATGTACCGTCGGGTAGTCGCTCATGCTGAGCGCTCCGCCGAATTTATTCCCGAAAAATTCAAAAATAAGTATGACCAGCGCAAGGATCGCAGTGCCGCCTGCGCGGAATATCATTGAAAGGCTGTCGGTGCGGTATGCCCTCTTGATATCTTCGGTCTGCTCGCGTGAGCGGTATTCCTCGCCGCGGTATCCGAAAGCTCCGGCATAATCCGGACGGTTATCCCTGATATGGCGGCTGAGGTCGTCGCGGACGGCAGCGCCGCTTTCAGTCGCGGCTTCGCCGTCAGCGCCGTAACCGAGCGCAAGCATAAGGTCGCGGTCGTCGTCCTCCTCGGCATCGTCCTTTTCGGGCTTTTCTTCATCCGAAGGCTCACTGTCGGTCTCGTCCTCCGTTGAGCCGTCACCGTCCGCCGGGATCTCCTCCCCTGCCTGTTCCGGTTTGGGAGTCGCTTCTTCCTGTGCTTCCGCTTCCTCCGGCTCGGCGTCCTCGTGCCTCGACGGATTTGTCACGTACTCATAATCCTCAAAAACGTCCGTGTTTGCGCCGACGTCGTTGCCGGCGGACTCCTGCGCACCTTCCTCACTGCCGGGCTTTACATCTTCGGTCTTTGAGGCGGCTGATGAGTTGCGCTCGGACGCCTTGAACGCCATTATTTTTTTGAGCAGTTCCGCGCCGTCTTTGGAGTGTTCCTCGTCGTCGGAAGCCTCCGCGGCTTCCGACAAATCGGCGTGATCGGATACGACAGCCTCGTCCGATTCCTGCAGATCGGCAGAAGCGGCTTCGGCATCCACACCGTCATTATCAGTATCCACGACTACATCCTCTGCTCGAGTGTCAGCTGCATCGCTTACGCTTCCCAGTATCTCCGAGAGAATATCGGAATATTCCTCATCGGAAATAGCGTCTGCGGCGTTGTCAAGCTCCCCGTCAAGCCCGGAGAAGACAAACTCCTCGCCGTCCGCATCCTGCCGGGATCCCGAGGCTGCATCCTCCGGATACGTATTCCGGTTTTCCTCATCGATCATTTCGTTGAGGGATTTGCCGGCGTCGCCGTTTCCTGCCGGCTGATCTGTTTTCTTTGAGAAAAGTCGACCGAACAGTCCGCCGTTGCCGCCGGTACCGTTATGTCCCTGCTTCTTGTTTTCTTCTGACATTGAATTACCGTGCCTTTCATTTTCCGGCGTGCCGACGGCGCGCCGCTTCGGTAAGAACCACCGCCGCTGCAGTGGAAACGTTCATTGAATTCACCCTGCCGTACATCGGTATCGAAACGGTGAAATCACACCGTTCCTTTACAAGACGCGAGACGCCCTCGCCCTCGCTGCCGAAAACAAATGCCGCCGGGCGGTCGGTGTCGGTGTCATAAAGACTCTCGCCGCCTGCCTCAGCCGCGTACGTCCATACGCCTGCCTTTTTAAGCTCGTCAATAACTGCGGCAATATTTGCGACCTTGGCTATCGCCATATGCTCGACAGCTCCGGCAGACGCCTTTGCCGCAGTTGGCGTAAGCCCCGCGGCGCGCCGTTTGGGAATTATCACTCCGTGCACGCCCGCACACTCGGCACAGCGTATCAGCGCACCGAGATTGTAAGGGTCCTCAATGCCGTCGCATATGGCTATGAAGGGCATCTCTCCCCGCTCGGCGGCGATGGCGAGAATATCATCCACGGTGCAGTAGTCCTTTTCCGCTGCCATTGCCGCGACGCCCTGATGAACTCCGCCTCCGCACAGTGAATCAAGCTTTTCACGCTCGACCTCTATTATCGGTATACCGCGCTCTGACGCCTCTCCGACTATAAGATTCACCGAACCCTGCATCTCGCCGCGGCGGATAAAGAGCTTATCGACCGAACGCCCTGAGCGCAACAGCTCCCTGACCTCGTTTCTGCCGAAAACTATGCCCTCGACAGTCTCCTCGCCTCCGTGTCGCGGGGGAAGCGGCTTGCGTCCGCCCTGATATTTCCCGTTTTTATTATTTATAGTCTGGCTGCCGTCTTTTTTATTCCGGCTGCCGTTTTTACCCTGATACATTATTATCCTCTCCCCGACACGCTTCTCACGACGTCGGAAAAAATCGGCATATACACATTTTATTATATCATAAACGCCCGGCTTTGTATATACTTTTTTTGATTTTTCGCGCAGAAATCGCGTTTTTTGTTCGTTCCATAAAATGGTTTGTGTTTAATTGTTACATTCAAGGACACTTTTTTGCGCGTTTTATTGTCGCAACTCACATTTTTTGAAAAAAACAAAAAAGGTGGTTGCATTCAGGTGAACTTTCTGCTATAATATCTTGAAAAGATAGAGGTGCGAGGATCAAAAGTAACACACCCGAGGCTGCGGTAAGCCCGTGACGGTGTGCCAAAGGGGTCTTTGCCGAAGCCGGATTCCACCGCGGTTGCACCGGCTGGGCGTGCGGACAACATCCGTTCGACTGTCGCGGAAGCGGAGAGCTATCGGGCATCAATACCTTTAACGTATTTCACGTTATGCTTATTGTCAGACCGGAGCTTTCCTGCTCGGGTCTTTATTTTTAATTTTTATTTCTGGAAAGGAAAACAAGCCATGAAAAGAACTCTCACACTAATCTTAGCACTTATCATTTCAGCCGCATGTCTCGTATCTCTCCCCGCCTGCTCGTCAGAAGGCAAGGACATCAGCGGCGCAAAATCAATTGCCGACCTTGCCGACTCACGTATTGCGGCACAATCCGGCACCTTCCACGCCGAGGCGATGAAGCAGATATCGGGCAACAAGGCTGACACCTATCCCGAGTTTGCCGACCTGCTTACCGCACTCAAGAGCGGAGCAATTGACGGCTACATCGCCGAAGAGCCGACGGCTCTTGCCATCTGCCCCACAGATGAAAGCCTTGACTACCTGCGCCTTGAAAACAACACCACCGGCTTTACCGCCACAGAGAAAGAGACCGGCGTCGCCATTGCAGTTGCAAAGAACTCCGAGCTCAAGAGCAAAATAAATGCCGTGCTTGCCGAGATCTCTCAGGAGACCCGTTACGCCCTTATGCTCCAGATGGCTGACATAAGCGCCGGCAAGACCGTCGACGCGCTCGCCCTCTCCTCCGAGACTCCGGAAAATCCCACCGGAACTCTTAAGATAGCAATGGAATGCGCTTATGAGCCCTACAACTGGACAGACCTCAACACCCCGTCTCTCGGAGCGGTTCCGATCTACGGCGAGGACGGAAAACCTAAGGCGGGTCAGTATGCCAACGGCTATGACGTTCAGATCGCAAAATATGTTGCCGACAAGCTCGGAATGAAGCTTGAGGTCTACTCCTACAGTTGGGATTCACTGATCCCCGCCGTTCAGTCCGGAGCTGTTGACGCTATCGTCGCAGGTATGAGCCCCACTCCCGACCGCGAGGAACAGGTCGACTTCACCGATATGTACTACACCTCCAACCTCGTAGTTATCTACAAGAAAAAATAATCATGGGATTCTTTGCGGATGTCTGGAACATACTGAGGCAATACTACCCATTTCTGCTCAAGGGCGTCGGCTACACACTGCTGATATCCCTTATCGGCACGGTTGCGGGCTTTATTATCGGTCTGCTTACGGGTATGCTTCGCACCGCCCCTATGCCGAAAAATCCGGTGGGGCGGGTATTCCGAAAAATTCTTGACGGCATAATCACCGTTTACGTTGAAGTGTTCCGCGGAACGCCTATGATGGTCCAGGCGATGGTCATCTACTGGGGCTATGCGTTTGCCAGCGGCGGAAGCACTCTGCCGCTCATCCCCTCCGGAATACTCATCGTCTCAATAAACACCGGCGCTTATATGGCGGAGATCGTCCGCGGCGGAATAATTTCAATTGACAAGGGTCAGTTTGAAGGCGCGACCTCGATAGGTATGAGCCACAGCCAGACGATGATAAACGTCATACTGCCGCAGGTGATAAGAAACATCCTCCCCTCCGTCAGCAACGAATTTGTTATCAACATCAAGGATACCTCTGTGCTTAACGTTATCGGCGTTACCGAGCTTTACTATTTTGCCGGAGTTATCAAGCGGCAGAATTTTCAGACCTTTCAGACCTACTTTGTGGTGTGCGTGATATACTTCATTCTCACCTTTACGGTATCGTCAATACTCCGCTTTATCGAGAAGAAGCTCGACGGCAAGGAAAATTACACCATCTTCGGTTCGCAGAGCAACCCTGACGCAGAGATCCATGTAAGCAAAGAGGAGGAGATTCCGAATGACTGACAACAATACCGTTATCGAGATCCGCCACCTCAAAAAGCAGTTCGGAGATCATGAGGTGCTTAACGACATAAGCCTTACGGTAAACAAGGGCGAGGTCGTCAGCGTCATAGGCTCCTCCGGCTCGGGAAAATCCACCATGCTTCGCTGTATCAACCTGCTTGAGACTCCGACGTCCGGTGAGATCCTTTATCACGGCGAGAACATCATGTCGCGCGCGATGAATATTCAGAAGTACCGCGCCGAGGTAGGCATGGTATTCCAGCAGTTCAATCTGTTCAACAACATGACCGCGCTGAAAAACTGCACGATAGGTCAGATGAAGGTACTGCACCGCAGCCGCGAGGAAGCCGAAAGCATTGCAATGGGATTTCTTGAAAAGGTGGGTATGTCGCAGTATGTCAACGCCAAGCCGCGTCAGCTTTCGGGCGGACAGAAGCAGCGTGTGGCAATAGCGCGCACGCTTTCAATGTCACCCGAGGTCATCCTTTTTGATGAGCCGACAAGCGCGCTTGACCCCGAAATGGTGGGAGAGGTGCTTGCCGTCATGCGAAAGCTCGCAGGCTCGGGGCTTACAATGATAGTCGTAACTCACGAAATGTCCTTCGCGCGCGACGTATCAAACCGCGTGATCTTTATGGACAGCGGCGTTATCTGCGAGGAGGGCGCTCCGGAGGATATCTTCTCAAATCCCCGTGAAGCCCGCACCCGCGAATTTCTCTCAAGAATACTTTAATTGAAGAAACCCCTCGCCGAGGTATCGGCGAGGGGCGAATTATTTATTGGAGATATTATTTCAGCATTTCCGCGACTATCTTCCACACCTTTTCCATTGAAGCGATGCTCAGCGCCTCGTCGGGTGAGTGGATACCGCGCATATCAGGTCCGATTGCTATCATATCGAGCTTCGGCAGGCGGGATCTGATTATTCCGCACTCAAGCCCGGCGTGGATCATCATTACCTTCGGCTCATACCCCAGCACGCGGGTCGCCGCCTTGAGATATTTGTTTCTTATCGGTGAGCGCTGTGCATAGCTCCAGCCGGGATAACGGCTGTAATGGCGGGTCTTGCCTCCGAGTGCAGCGGCAAGCGCGTTCAGCGAATCCACGGAAGCATCAAGCTGGGATTCCAGCGCCGATCTTGAGGAGAAAATAAAGGAGACGCTGTTCTCATTTGTCTTGACCACACCGAGGTTGCGTGAGAAACCGACAAGTCCCGGCACGTCGCGGCTCATTTCAATAACGCCGTTCTGGACCGTACCGAGAAGTCCAAGCACGCGGCGGGTGGATTCGGCTGTCATCATGGACTCACATGCGTCCGCAGGCACCGAGCATACGACTGTGAGCTGCGCGTCCTCGGCGCAAAGCTCGCCGCGCACACGGTTGACCTCGCTCATAACAGCGCGGGCTGCCCGCTCGGCATTTGCAACCGAGATTTCCGCAAACGCCTCACGCGGAATGGCGTTGTCCTTTGTTCCGCCGCTTACGGATATCAGATTCACGCGCATCTTGCGTGAAACGGCAAGCAGCAGACGTCCCATCAGCTTTGAGGCGTTGGCTCTGCCGCAGTTGATGTTTTCTCCGGAGTGTCCTCCGCAAAGTCCGGTAAGACTTATCTTAAGCACCTCTCCGCGCACAGGCTGGAACTTGATGGGTATCTCTACATCGCTGCGTACACCGCCGGCACATCCGACGATCACAGCGCCTTCTTCCTCGCTGTCGAGGTTTATCATGCTCTTTGCGGTAATGACGGAATAGTCAAAGCTGCCCGCGCCAAGCAGTCCGACCTCCTCGTCAGTCGTGAACAGGCACTCGACTGTGGGGTGAGACTCAAGGCAACCGTCGATGACGGCAAGCATTATCGCAACAGCCGCTCCGTCGTCTCCGCCAAGCGTCGTTCCACGGGCGCGCAGCCAGCCGTCCTCAATATACAGCTTCAGCCCCTCGCTTGAAAAATCATGCTCGGTATCGCTGTTTTTCTCGCACACCATATCGGTGTGACCCTGCAAAAGCACTGCCGCCTCATGTTCTCTGCCGGCACTTGCCGGTACACGGACAAAAACATTGTTGCTCTTGTCCTTCAGGCAGAAGCAGCCGCGCTCCTTTGCAAACTTTTCGATCCACGCGGCGATTGCAGCCTCGTTTCCGGAAGCGCGCGGAATTGCGGAAATTTCCTCAAAAAGCTCAAGCACGCGGCGCGGCTCAAGACCCTCGGTAACGTATTTCATAATAAAAGTCCTTTCGTGACAAAAAATTTCAGATATCAGTATTCCGAACCGGAATAATTGAAAACAGAATATGTATTATCAAGCGGTATCATATTTTGATCTTCATCCACTTGTAGCTGTAAAAACGCACTCCGCAGAGTATCATGCGGATGTACTGGTCGATAAGCACCGCGACCCACGCGCCGTAAAGACCCATACCGACGGTGTAAACAAGAATATACGTAAGCACCGGGCGGCAGACCGTAATGGCGATAAAGGAGACGACTGCGGTATATTTTGTATCTCCCGCACCGCGCAGACAACCGCCGAATATGACCTGCGAGACCTGAGCCGGCATAAGCGCCATTATCATATACATTATACCTTGGCACTTACCGATAATATACGGCTCGTCAGTGAACCAGCCGATGATGGTCCTTCCGAATATGCCGAAAACCAGCACAAACATCAGACCCGCGCAAAGTCCTATGCGCTGACCGAGCTTACCGAACATCGCCGAGCGGTCGGGACGTTTTTTGCCGAGATTCTGACCGACCATAGCAGAGGCGGCAACACCCAGACCGTCGCCCAGCGTAAAGGAAAGGTTAATGATAGTCATTCCTATCTGGTGGGCGGAAAAATCGTCAGTTCCCAGCTCCGCAACGAGCTTTGCAAACGTAAAGAAGCCTATGCGCAGGAATATCTGCTCCACGGATGCGCCAAGCCCTATACGCGCCGTAAGCGCAAGGTACTGACGGCTTGGTCGGAACAGGTCACGCACGCGAAGGTGAAGATACTTGTTCTTGCGGTAAAGAGACATCACCGATACGACCGCCGAAACAATATTTCCCATTGCGGTTGCAATTGCAGCGCCCTTTACCCCAAGCTGCGGAAAACCGAGATATCCGTTTATCAGCAATGCGTTGAAGAGTATATTCACGGCGTTGGCACACATACTTGTTGTCATTGCAATGCGTGTGTTGCCGCTGGCGCGCTGTGCGGAGTTGATGATAAGCGATATGGAGGTAAAGATCATACCGAACATCGTTATACGGAAATAAACCACCGCATAATCAATGGTATCCTCTTTTGCTCCTGCGAAGATAAGGAATGGGTTGGTAACAGCGTATGAGACCGCAAAAAAAGCCACTGCGAGCAGTACCGTAACCGGAAGGACAGTAGTAAGGCAGCGGTTTGCGCCCTCGCGGTCGCCCTCACCCCGGCGACGCGCTACAATAGCGTTTGTGGCGACGCTTATCGCAAGAAAAACGGCATAAAAAATGAGCCGCGGATTATTTGTAAGTCCGACGGCGGCGATCGCCTCCTCGCCGACGGTGCTTACCATCAGCGAGTCAACAAAGTTCATCAGTCCGATAAGCACGCTCTCAAGCACCGCCGGCCACGCAAACTTTACAAACGCTGCGTAGCATGAGCGCGTGCCGAAATCATCGGCGAGCTTATGTTCGTCCTTAACCATATACCGCGGCAGGAAAAATCGGGCAAAAATATTTGCCTTTTTTTCTTTTTCCCGCTCAATACCGCTTTTTTCTTTTGTGTTCATAATGTTCCGCTCAGATATTTTCAGTTTTTATTGCTGGCGCTGTTGACGCGCACGCGCAAGATTCACTGCTCCTTCCGAAAGCACGTCAACGTGCTCAAGTGAGCGACCCGTACCTATGGCAACGCACTGCACCGGATTTTTGGCAACCCGTGCGCGAATACCCGTCATTTCTGTAAGCAGTCTGTCAAAGCCGTAAAGCAACGACCCGCCGCCCGTCATGACAATACCGTTATGAAGAATATCCCCCACCAGCTCCGGCGGCGTGCGCTCGATAACAAGACAGATGCTTTCAATTATCGCCGAAATCGGCTCAAACATTGCCTCCAGCATTTCAAAGGAAGAAAGGGTTATCACCTTGGGGAGTCCCTGAGAAAGGCATCTGCCCTTTACCTCCATCGTTTTTGGAACATCGTGGCGGTAGACCGCGCCGATGCGTATTTTTATGCTTTCTGCGGTGCGCTCACCGATAAGAACATTGTATTTGCGTCTGACATACCGCATTATCGCCTCGTCAAACTTGTCTCCCGCGATCTTGATTGACTCGGAAACCACCACTCCGCCCAGAGATATTACCGCTATATCGGTAGTTCCGCCGCCGATATCAACTACCATATTGCCGTTCGGCGCGGAAATGTCAATACCCGCTCCGATCGCCGCGGCAACAGGCTCTTCAATGAGATACGCCGAGCGCGCGCCGACCTGCTTTGCGGCGTCCACCACCGCGCGCTCCTCCACCTCGGTGATTCCGGAGGGAATACATATGACCACGCGGCGCGGCGCAATAAGCGAGCCGCAGGCGGCGTGTATAAAATGCTGAAGCATCTTCAGCGTCACATCGTACTGGCTTATCACTCCGTCGCGGAGCGGTCTTATTGCAAGAATGTTCTCAGGTGTGCGTCCGAGCATCATCTGCGCTTCCCTGCCCACCTTGAGTATCTTGCCCGACTCGGCTTCCAGCGCAACGACCGACGGCTCGGTAAGCACAATGCCCTTGCCGTTTACATAAACAAGAACAGTCGCCGTACCGAGGTCTATGCCTATATCCTTTCTGAAAGTAAAATCAAACATTTATAAAAAATCCGTTCATTATATTCCAGTCGGCTCCGCTGACGGAGCAAACACATTTACACACAATAATTATATAATATCTTCGGTCAAAATGCAACCGTTTTCGATAATTTTAATCTTTAAATATAATTTACTTTATCATCGACCACGCACCCGGCTCAGCACACTTATATAAATCCGAGCCGGGGCGCTTGCCTTAAACAGCGGTCCCCGGCTTTGGATCATTTATACTCATTCGTCGCTGAACGCACCCGGCTTAAGCGGCGTGTATGCCACGGCTGCCGCGTACACACTAAGGCATCCTGCATCCCGCAGAAGTCTTACGCACGCCGCAGATGTCGCCCCGGTGGTTACAAGATCGTCAACAAGTATGACGGTCTTGCCGTCAAGCGCGGTCTTTTTTGCCTCTCGGGACAGCGAAAAAAGAGTCCGGACGTTGATATCGCGTTCCTCTGCCGTCAGAGTCTTCTGATCCGCCGCACCTCTGCGCCGCCGGAAAAGCGGGATGCATTCAAGCTCCATGCGGTCGGCAAGAGCGCGCGCGAGCATACGCGCCTGATCGTGTCCCTCGACCAGTATCTTATCAGGGTCGCGCGGGATAAATGTGACGATAAGCTCCGAACGCTCAACGCCCCGATCGCAAAGCAGCTTTTCAAGCGCCCCGGCAAGCATACCTGCCAGAAATGCGGCGCACTCACGGTCGCGGATATGCTTCATCCGATGGATCATGCGGTTGAGCGGGCAGTCGGGCTGTGAGGCATCATATGCCGCGAGCTTTACAAGAAACTCACACCCGGCATCTGCAAGCCGCGGCGGAACGCAAAGGCATTCAAGCCTCGGGGAGCCGCAGTCCGGGCATATCTGCGCCAGCTTTCGCTGAAACGCTGCGGCGCATGCGGGACAAAGTATCTCGTCCCCGGCGTCCCTTTCGCCGCACGAGACACAGCTTTCGCTCCAGAGTATACGCCTCAGCCGCGCCGAAAAACGCACCTGCGCTGCCCTGAATCTTCTCTTTGACTGAGCCCTGTCCGCCATGTCTTACCTCCCGGCGCCCTCGCGCAGGCGGCGGCAGAGTCCGGTGTATCTCAGCATCTGACGCTTGTTTTCCACCATGGTATGCACAACATCCTGTCTTCCCACCAGAATGACCATCCTTTGCGCCCGCGTCACTGCGGTGTAAAGAAGATTGCGGGTCAGCAGCATCTCCGGCGCGCCATACATCGGAATTATCACTATCGGGTATTCGCTGCCCTGACTTTTGTGAACCGTTATCGCATATGCAAGCTCAAGGTCATCAAGCGCGGAAAAGGCGTATTCCACAATACGGTCGTCAAAATTGACCGTCACCTGTTGAGCCGAAATATTTATCGCCTCGATAACGCCGATATCGCCGTTGAATATCCCCATACCCTCGGTGTTTCCGCGCGTCCATTCAATATCGTAGTTGTTATGCATCTGCATGACCTTGTCTCCGACGCGGAAGACCGTCTCGCGTGAGATCACCTCGCGCTTCTGCGCGTCGCGGGGATTCAGCAATCGCTGAAGCAGGGTGTTGAGGTGAAGCGTACCGCCCTCTCCGCGTCGGGAGGGAGTTATGACCTGAATCCCCGCTGCCGCCTCACTGCCGTAAGCCGCAGGCAACCGTTTGACGCACAGATCCGCCACCGTGGCGGCAATTTCCGCATCACCTGAACGCGGAAGAAAGAAAAAGTCCTTGTTTTTGACGTCAAGCACCGGCATCTCGCCGCGATTTATCGCGTGTGCGTTCGTAACTATGAGCGACTGCTGCGCCTGACGGAATATCTCGGTAAGGCACACCGTGGCAAATGCTCCCGAATCAATGATGTCGTGCAGCACATTGCCCGCGCCCACCGACGGAAGCTGATCCGAGTCGCCTATGATAATAAGCCGCGCCCCCGGTTTTATTGCCCTCAGCAGGGCGGCTGTCAGAGCAGAATCAAGCATTGAAGCCTCGTCGATAATTATGACGTGCTCGTCAAGCAGATTGGTCTCACAGCGGCGGAAGGAAATCCTGCGGTCGGCATCGGCCTGTCTCTTATCGTCGCCGGAATAGTCCGCTTCAAGCAGGCGGTGAACGGTGCGCGCGTCATGCACCGTAGCTTCGGAAAGCCGCTTGGCGGCGCGTCCGGTGGGCGCTGCAAGCGCCGCTTCAAGACCTATACTGTCAAATATATCGAGCAGGGCGCGCACGACGGTTGTCTTTCCCGTTCCGGGTCCGCCGGTAAGTATCATGACCCCGTAGATAAGTGCGTCAGCAATTGCGCGCCGCTGGGCGTCCGCGTACTTTATGCCGCAGGCGACCTCCTCTTTGTCGATAAAGCGCTCAATGTCCCCAGCGTCAAGCGGAATACATTTTCTGTTGAGCTGCAAGAGCTTTTCTGCAATATATTTTTCGTCCTCAAACGCTCTTTTTTCGTATATCATGCGGCATCCGCCGTCGTTCTCCGCGATAATCTCACCGCGAGAGAGCAGCGATTTTATCGCCTCGCCCGCGGCGTTCGACGTGACACCGAGCAGACGTGCCGCGGTTTCGGTCAGCTTGTCCTCCGGCAGACATACATGGCCGTTCTGTGCGGCGTTTGAGACCAGCACGTGACGCACGCCGCCTTCAACGCGCGCGGGAGAGTCCAGAGGAAAGCCCAGCGACTGTGCCATAGCGTCGGCACGGTCAAAGCCGATACCCTCCACCTCGCCGCAAAGGCAATAGGGGTTGTCCTTGGCTACCGCGACCGAATCAGAACCGAAGCGCTTGTATATGCGCATGGTGATCTCCGGTCCGAAATACTCGCGGAAAAACATTACCGTACTGCGCATATCCGACTGCTTTTTGAATTCCTCTGACATTTCACGCGCGCGCTTTGGCGTTATCCCGGGGATCTGCGCCAGCCAGTCGGGGTGATTTTCGATCACGTCAAAGGTATCCTCGCCGAACTGAGCAACGATCTTGCGCGCGGTCTTTATCCTTATTCCCTTTATTGCGCCGGAGGCAAGATACCGCTCGATAGCCGCAGTGTCGGACGGCAGCTCACGCTCGTAAGCCATAACGCGGAACTGCCGCCCGTAGCGTGCATTATGCTCCCACCTTCCCCCCAGCTTCAGCAGGTCGCCCTCTTTTACGTCGGGCATGATACCAAGGGCGGAATACATTCCGCCGTCCTCGCCCTCAAGCGAAATAATCAGAAATCCGGTATCCTCGCGGGAGAAAATGACCTCCTCCACCGTTCCGGTGAGAGACGCCTCCTCGTTTTTATCGTTCCTTCCGGGATCGGGGCGTCCGAAGGCTTCTTCAAATATACTCTGAGCGGTCATGACGCCCTCCTGTCTCTTGATTTTTCACCCTTTTACATTACGTCAGCGGCTTATCCTCAATTATCTCCGCCGACGGGCAAAGGCGATGCACTCTTTCGGCAAGCCCGGGGTCTCCCGGCGGGACAAGCACCAGCAAACGTTTTCTGCGCTGCCATGAGGCAAGCGCCTCGCTGAGCAGTGCGTCAATATATTCGTCATCCTCGGAGCCGTCAAGCCTGACCGCCGCCGAGGGCATAAAGCTACGGAACGATAATACACGCTCCGAAAGCAGTTTCAGCGCGCAGTAACCGCCGAAAACGGCAAGCACCGCAACAATTACATCACATACGATCTTCATTACGTCCCTCCGAAGCATACAGTCAGTAACATTATATGCTTCGGGGGCGGTTAATTGACATCCTGCTGTCAGGCGCGCGATCAGTCGAGCGCGGCAAGCAGTTTATCCGCAAGGTCGCGCTTTTCCCACGGAATATCAAGCTCCTCGCGACCCATGTGTCCATATGCTGCGACCTGAGAATAGATAGGACGGCGCAGGTCAAAGGCTTTGATTATTGCCGCCGGGCGGAAGTCAAAGCAGCGCCCCACTGCCTCGGCTATCTTTTCATCGGGATATTTTCCCGTGCCGAAGGTGTCAACAAGTATTGAGACCGGACGTGCGACGCCGATGGCGTATGCCACCTGTATCTCGCACCGGCGCGCAATACCCGCGGCGACAATATTTTTGGCGACGTATCTTGCGGCATAGGACGCCGAACGGTCGACCTTTGTGGGGTCTTTTCCCGAAAACGCTCCGCCGCCGTGACGTGCGTAGCCGCCGTAGGTGTCAACGATGATCTTTCGTCCGGTGAGTCCGCTGTCACCCATAGGACCGCCAATTACAAATCTTCCGGTCGGGTTGACATATATTTTTGTCGCGCTGTCCATAAGCTCCGCAGGGACGGTAGCTCTTATCACCTCGCGCTCGATATCCTCGCGTATCTGCTCAAGGCTTACGCTCTCGCTGTGCTGAGCCGACACCACGACGGTATCCACGCGCGCCGGGCGGTCGCCGTCATATTCAACGGTTACCTGAGTTTTGCCGTCGGGACGCAGATACGAAAGCGTACCGTTTTTTCTGACCTCGGTCAGTTTTTTTGCGAGCTTATGAGCCAGAGAGATGGGCAGCGGCATAAGCTCGGGCGTTTCGTCGCAGGCATATCCGAACATAAGTCCCTGATCTCCCGCTCCGGTGTCAAGTCCGTCGCCCTCGCCGTTCTTGGCTTCAAGAGAGCGGTCAACGCCCATTGCTATATCGGGCGACTGCTCGTGTATTGAGTTTATCACGGCGCAGCTGTCGCAGTCAAAGCCGTATTTTGCGCGGTCGTATCCTATCTTTCTGACCGTCTCGCGGGCGACCTGCTGAAAATCGACATATCCGTTTGTGGTTATCTCACCCATGATGAGGATAAGACCTGTGGTGCAGGTGACCTCGCAGGCTACGCGAGACATGGGATCCTGACGCAGAAGCTCGTCAAGAACTGCATCGGATATCTTGTCGCAAAGCTTATCGGGATGCCCCTCTGTTACCGACTCGGATGTGAAAAAGCGACGGTTTTCCACCGTATTGTTCTTTGTTTCTTTCATTTTTGTTACCTTTCCTTGCTTGTGACGAATGGAGCATCGGTAAGCTGCCGGTCAGTGACTCACCGAAAAGTAAAAGCGGCTCGACAGACCGAGCCGCTTGTCTCTCATCTGTCAGGATTTAGCACCTTGCACACGGTAGGTTGCTGTGACATCGTCAGGCCTGTCCTTACGTCACTCTTGATAAGATCTATATTCGATTGACTATATTTTATCATACACGCAGGCGCTTGTCAACACTCCGGACGATAAATACGAAAAAAACCGTAAAAATGTCGCAAAGCCATGCAGCGCCGGAAATTTTCAGGCAAATATCTGAAAAGCGGCTACCACGCCGTAAGAGGCAAGCGTCATAATGCACCCGGCAACAAGCACACCTATAAATGCAGACAAAAGTGCTTTCCAGAAGCGCATCTCGATCGTCGCGGCGACCAGCGAGCCGGTCCACGCTCCCGTTACCGGCAGCGGTATCGCAACGAACAGAGCTACTCCCCAAAAAGAATACCGCTCGATCCTCGGACGGTTCTTTTCCGCCTTGCGGTTTACCCATCCGGCGAGCTTCTGAAAAAAATTCACCTTTGACGCCGCCATCCACTGAATGATCTTTTCAATGAACAGCAGAATAAACGGCACCGGCAGCATATTCCCCGCCACGCTCAGAAGATAATTCTGCCACCACGGCAGCCCCAGAGCCGCTCCCATCGGGATTGCTCCGCGCAGCTCGATTATCGGAAGCATGGAGCAGAAAAACACGCTCCAATACGGTCCGACGGTCTCGGTGAAAAAGTTTTTTATAGCATCAATCATTTTTTTGCTTTTTTATTTGTTCCCTTCAGTATCGGAGAAAGATACTTGTATATTACAAAAGTTATTATTGCACAGCACAGGCACTTGATAAACGTGAAGGGCATATTTACGATCAGCAACGCACGCGGCAGAGTATTTGCCGCCGGGATTATTGCCGAATACAAATTAAGAATAGTTTCCATCGGCATAAATTTTGTGTAAACGGGATATGTAATGAAATAATTCACCGGGAAACTTATCAGAGAAGCGACCACCGCACCGACAAGAGAGCCTATGATCGCACCCTTACGGGTCTTTATGAACTGATAGACCAGCCCAGCCGGGAAGACCATTGCCGCTCCGACAATGAAATTCGCCAGCTCACCGACGCACGAGGTGTGCGAAAACGGCATATGGAGCAGATTTTTTATCAGCTCCACTGCAACTCCCCATCCCGGCCCGAGGGCGAAGGAGGTTATTACTGCAGGCAGGTCGGAAAAATCGAATTTAAGAAAGCTGGGTGTAAGCGGAGTTGAAAATTCAAGCAGCATCAGAATAAAGGATACTGCGGACATGACCGCGGTCACGGTCATTTTTCTTGCTGTAAATACTTTTGATGTTTTCATTTTTGTTCCTTTCCGATATCAGAAATCCGGAAAAGAAAGCGGAGCTGTTACTAACGCAACTGCACCGCCCGCCAATACGCGTTAATCTTTTCCCATCCGGACTTTGACCGTCGGCACAGGAATCTCACCTGTTCGACGCCTGTCGGCGCTCGCGGGCTTTACCGCCGGTATGGAATTTCACCAATCCCCAAAGAATTATTTGTGCCTTGGCACATATGAAGCTGTCGGACGCGCCGGGGCGCGTCCGACAGAAAAGTCGAAATTACTCGATGATCTCGCTCACAACGCCGGAACCAACGGTTCTGCCGCCTTCGCGGATAGCGAAGCGCAGACCCTTTTCGCAGGCGATAGGAGTGATAAGCTCAACAGTGAAGGTGACGTGGTCGCCGGGACGGCACATCTCAACACCCTCAGGAAGCTCGATAACACCGGTAACGTCGGTGGTTCTGAAATAGAACTGAGGTCTGTAACCGGAAACGAAGGGTTTCTTGCGTCCGCCTTCTTTTTCGGTCAGAACGTATACCTGACCCATGAACTTGGTGTGAGGATGAACAGATCCGGGCTTGCACAGAACCTGTCCGCGCTCGATCTCGTCCTTGGCAACGCCGCGGAGCAGAGTACCGATGTTGTCACCTGCCTCAGCCTGAGGAAGGAGCTTGTGGAACATCTCGACGCCGGTTACGACGACGGAGCGCTTTTCATCGGTCAGACCGACGATCTCAACGGTATCGCCAACCTTAACAGTACCACGCTCAACACGACCGGTAGCGACGGTGCCGCGTCCGGAGATGGAGAAGACGTCCTCAACGGGCATCAGGAAGGGCAGATCGGACTTGCGCTCAGGAGTGGGGATGTAGCTGTCAACAGCATCCATCAGTTCCTTGATAGGAGCGTAAACGGGATCGTTGGGGTCGGTAGAAGTGGACTCGAGGGCGTCACGGGCAGAGCCGCGGATGATCGGTACATCGTCGCCCGGGAAATCGTACTCGGAGAGGAGGTCACGAACTTCCATCTCAACGAGGTCGAGAAGCTCAGGGTCATCAACGAGGTCGGTCTTGTTCATGAAGACAACGATGGCGGGAACACCAACCTGACGGGCGAGCAGAACGTGCTCGCGGGTCTGCTGGAGAGGGCCGTCGGTGCCGGCAACGACCAGGATAGCGCCGTCCATCTGGGCAGCACCGGTGATCATGTTCTTAACATAGTCGGCGTGACCGGGGCAGTCAACGTGAGCATAGTGACGCTTTGCAGTCTCATACTCAACGTGACGGGTGTTGATTGTAATACCTCTCGCTCTTTCCTCGGGAGCGTTGTCGATCTGGTCATATGCCATAAATTCGATCTTATCGTTGCCGAGAGCAAGATACTTTGTAATGGCAGCGGTCAGAGTGGTCTTACCATGGTCAACGTGACCGATGGTACCAATGTTTACGTGGGGTTTGGTGCGTTCAAATGTGGCCTTTCCCATTTTTGGAATCCTCCTGCAAATTGTTTTTGTTTTTTATTTTAATTATTTTTTACTTGCAGCTTACGCAAGCTCGTGTCAGTTGCTTTGACGCTTCGACACGATTGTGTCAAGTATTGACTTAGGAACCTCCGCAAAGTGGCTGGGCTCCATAGTGTACTGTCCGCGTCCCTGTGTGCGGGAGCGGAGTGCGGTAGCATAGCCGAACATTTCGGAAAGCGGAACGTTGGCGTCGATCTCCCAGATACCGCCTGTCTGGGACTCGTTGCGGATGATCTCACCGCGGCGCTTGATGATATCGCCCATGACGTCGCCCATGTAGGTATCCGGCACGATTACGGAGACCTTCATGATAGGCTCGGTAAGGGTCGGGTCCGCCTTTCTCATAGCTTCCTTGAAAGCCATTGATGCGGCGACCTTGAAGGCGATCTCAGAGGAGTCGACCTCGTGGTAAGAACCGAAGACCAGCGTGACCTTGACGTCGACTACGTTGTAGCCGGCGAGAACGCCGCTCTCCATAGCGCTGCGGATACCGGCTTCGACTGCCGGGATATATTCCTTCGGAATGACACCGCCTGTGATGGCGTTGACAAACTCGAAGCCCTTGCCGGTTTCGTTCGGCTCGACCTTGATAACGACATGACCGTACTGACCGTGACCGCCGGTCTGACGCGCGAACTTGGTATCCTGCTCGACCGCCTTGCGGATAGTCTCCTTGTAAGCGACCTGCGGAGCACCAATGTTGGCTTCGACCTTGAATTCACGGAGAAGTCTGTCAACGATTATCTCAAGATGCAGCTCTCCCATACCTGCGATGATGACCTGACCGGTCTCCTCGTCGGTATAGGTGCGGAAGGTCGGGTCTTCCTCAGCCAGCTTCATGAGTGCGTCCATCATCTTTTCCTGACCGGCGCGGGTCTTGGGCTCGATGGCGACTCTGATAACGGGCTCCGGGAACTCCATCGACTCAAGAATTACGGGATTCTTTTCGTCAGCAAAGGTGTCACCGGTAGTAGTATTCTTGACAGCCACAACTGCGGCGATATCGCCGGTGCGGACTTCGTCAACATCCTTACGGTTGTTTGCGTGCATCTGGACTATACGTCCAAGTCTTTCGCGTGTTCCCTTGGTTGCGTTGTATACTGTGGTTCCCACCTGAGCGACGCCCGAATATACGCGGAAGAAGCAAAGTCTTCCGACATACGGGTCAGTCATGATCTTGAAGGCGAGAGCCGAGAACGGCTCGTCGTCAGAGGCATGACGCACGACCTCTTCATCGGTGCGGGGGTCAATGCCCTTGATCGGGGGAACGTCCAGCGGGGAGGGCATATAGTCGACTATCGCGTCAAGCAGCTTCTGAACACCCTTGTTTTTGAAGGATGTACCGCAGATAACGGGTACCAGACGGTTTTCCAGAGTTGCCTTGCGCAGTGCGGCTTTGATCTCGGGAACGGTGATCTCCTCCTCGGCGACATACTTCTCAAACAGGCCCTCATCGACCTCCGAAACCTTCTCGATAAGCTCGTTATGGTACTGCTGTGCAATTTCAAGCATATCATCGGGAATAGGCTCGGTCCTCATATCCTTGCCCAGATCGTCGTAATAGACGTCGGCAACCATGTTTATGAGGTCGATGATTCCCCGGAAGTTATCTTCTTTGCCAATGGGTAGCTGAATCGGAACGGGATTCGCGTGAAGCCTGTCCTTCATCATATCCACGACACGGAAAAAGTTTGCGCCGATGATATCCATTTTATTGACATAGGCAATGCGGGGGACCGAGTACTTGGTAGCCTGACGCCAGACTGTTTCGGACTGAGGCTCAACACCTCCCTTTGCGCAGAATACCGCGACGGCACCGTCAAGCACGCGAAGCGAACGTTCAACCTCGACAGTAAAGTCTACGTGACCGGGTGTATCAATTATATTGATACGGTGCGTGTTTGCCTTGACCTTTGCGGGATCGTTGTGAAAGTCGGAGTGCACCCAGTAGCACGTTGTCGCAGCGGAGGTAATTGTAATACCTCTTTCCTGCTCCTGCGCCATCCAGTCCATAGTGGCAGAGCCCTCATGAGTCTCACCGAGCTTATGCGTTTTACCCGTGTAGAACAAGATACGCTCTGTTGTGGTCGTTTTACCGGCGTCAATATGCGCCATGATCCCGATATTGCGAACCCTTTCGAGCGGATATTCTCTTGGCATAGAATTTCAAGTCTCCTTACTTTTTGCGTGGTTAATTCTTTTGTCTTTTATCTTTTAACCTTTTAACGTTAAATGTTGAATGCAGCCGGGCTTTCACGCCGCCGAGTCACAAATAACGGCTGCGCATGAAATATCCCGCAGATATTTATTATCAATATCTGTAATGAGCGAACGCCTTGTTCGCTTCTGCCATTCTGTGAGTCTCTTCTTTTTTCTTGAACGCTCCACCGGCATTGTTCGTTGCATCGATTATCTCGGCTGCAAGACGCTCTGCCATTGTACGTTCACCGCGCTTTCTGGCAAATCCCACCAGCCAGCGAAGACCCAGAGTCTGACGTCTGTCCGCTCTGACCTCAAGAGGTACCTGATAGGTGGAACCACCTACGCGGCGAGCCTTGACTTCAAGAACGGGCATAATGTTTTCAAGAGCGGCTGTGAATACTTCAAGGGGATTTTTGCCCGTCTTTGCTTCTACGGTTGCAAATGCATCGTAGACGATCTTCTGAGCAACTCCCTTCTTACCGTCCAGCATTACATTGTTGATAAGCTTTGTTACGAGCTTGGACTTGTAAAGCGGATCCGGCAGTACGTCTCTCTTGGATATACGACCTCTTCTCGGCACTGTACTTCCCTCCTTCATTAAAATTGAATGAAATCACAGGTACTCAAAAGCACATTCTTCTGTTAGCGCACATCGTACTTTGCCAATTTATAAACATAAATTCAGCAGTTGTCGGATATGCAAATATGCTGATACCTTTTTGCTTCCTCAAAAGCGTCGGATTATTTCTTTCCGGCGGTCTTGGGAACTTTTGTTCCGTATTTGGAACGCGCCTGTCTGCGAGCCGCTACGCCCTGGGCGTCAAGCGTACCGCGGATGATGTGATAACGCACACCAGGCAGGTCACGAACACGTCCGCCTCTGATGAGAACGACCGAGTGCTCCTGCAGGTTGTGTCCTTCGCCTGGAATATAGGTCGTGGCTTCAAGTCCGTTGGTAAGACGTACTCTTGCGATCTTACGAAGCGCAGAGTTAGGCTTTTTAGGGCTGGTGGTCGTTACCTTGGTGCACACGCCGCGTTTCTGAGGCGACGGCAGATCGGTAGCCGCGTTTTCGATGGTGTTGAAGCCGTGCTGAAGCACAGGAGCCTTCGACTTATTCACCTTAACGCCGCGTCCCTGTCTGACAAGCTGGTTAAAGGTTGGCATTCTGACTCAATTTCCTCCTTCTTCTGAAATATGTTTATAGCCCGCAACGCCGCATGGCGTAGGTTGGGCGCAATTGAGGGCGGAAAGGGATTTTTTCCGCAAACAATTACATTATATTATATCATTTTTGCCGTCCTTTGTCAAGGACGGCATGTGAGTGTGGAATATTTCTGCCTTTTGCACAATTTTTGCGCTCCGGAAAAGCGGATCAAAGGTGAATTTTGCACAAAATCCGCTTTTCCGAAGCATTATTGAACTTCGGGCTGATGTTGAAGAATTACTGACCGGAAGCCTTGGGCTGAAGCGGTTCTTCACCGGTATCGGCTTCTACGACATCCATATCAGCGTAGCACTGCATACCTGTTCCGGCAGGTATCAGCTTACCGATGATGACGTTCTCCTTAAGGCCGAGCAGATGGTCGACCTTACCCTTGATAGCTGCCTCGGTAAGCACCTTGGTGGTCTCCTGGAAGGAGGCGGCGGAAAGGAAGGAATCTGTCTGCAACGCCGCCTTGGAGATACCAAGCAGCACCTGCTCGCCTTCGGCATGGCGCAGATCAGCCTCACCGTCGGCAATGCGGCGGTCGATATCGAGGTTTTCATCCTCAAATTCGTTGATGGAAACTACCGAACCGAGCAGCATCGGCGTATCTCCCGGATCGTTGACGCGCATCTTGCGGGTCATCTGGCGGGCAATGACTTCGATATGCTTATCGTTGATATTGACCGACTGAGCACGGTAAACGCGCTGAGTCTCGCTGATGATATAATCGTAAACGGCGTCAAGACCGAGGATATTCATGATATCCGCCGGGCTCTTTGAGCCTTCGGTAAGCGCGTCGCCCTTGGCTACGGTATCGCCGTCCCTTACAGTCAGGCGGCGTCCGTACGGAATCTGATATCTGACAGCCTCACCGCCGCCCTCCGGCGTGACGATGACGTCCTGAATGTTGGGGTTCTCGTCCGGAACGATCTCGGCTGTGCCGTCGATCTCGGACATGATAGCGGGCTTTTTGGGCGTTCTCGCCTCAAACAGCTCCTCAACACGGGGAAGACCCTGTGTAATATCCGAGCCTGCAACACCTCCGGAGTGGAAGGTACGCATCGTAAGCTGAGTGCCGGGTTCACCGATGGACTGAGCCGCGATGATACCGACCGCCTCGCCCACGCTGACAAGTCTGCCGGAAGCAAGGTCTGCGCCGTAGCAGTGAGCGCAGATACCGTGACGTGCATGGCAATGAATGACCGTTCTTATCTGAACCGCCTCGATGCCTGCCGCAATGATCTTCTTGACCATTGCCTCGGTGAGCATAACATCGTCGTCGGCGATCATCTCGCCGGTGTTGGGATCGACCACGGGACCCATTGTGAAGCGTCCCACAAGTCTGTCCTCCAGGCTTTCAAGCGGCTTTGCCGCCGAACCGTCGGATATTGCTCTTATCCACGCGCCGTGCGTTGTGTCGCACTTTTCCTCGCGGATTATGACCTCCTGCGAAACATCGACCAGACGTCTGGTAAGATATCCGGAGTCGGCGGTACGCAGAGCGGTATCGGAAAGTGATTTTCTCGAGCTTCTCGCGCCCATGAAGTATTCGAATATCTTCATACCTTCACGGAAGTTCGACTTGATCGGGATCTCCATCGTTTTACCGTTGGTAGCAAACATCGGTCCGCGCATACCGGCAAGCTGACGCATCTGAGTCATTGAACCACGGGCGCCCGAATCAGACATGATCTTTATCGGGTTGTAGGTGGAGAAGCATTCCTGAAGCGCGTTGGTAACGTCGGCAGTCGTGCGGTTCCAGACATCTATTACGCGCTCATATCTTTCCTGCTCGGAAAGCTCGCCGCGCTGATAGAACTTGCCGATCTTTGCAACGGTGTTTTCGGCATTCTTGATGATTTCGGATTTCTTCTCCGGGATCGTCATATCGTAAACAGAGATCGAGAAGGATGCGCGAGTGGAGTACTTATAGCCCATCTCCTTGATGGCATCAAGCATATTTGCCGTGATAGCCGAGCCGTGCTTTTTGATGCAGGCATTGATTATCGCGCCCAGCTCCTTCTTGGTGACGATGAAATCGACCTCAAGATCAAAGAGCTTATCCGGATCGTTTCTGTCAATAAAGCCAAGATCCTGCGGGATATTGCGGTTGAATATCATACGTCCGAGAGTGGTGGTAATGGTGCGGGACATCATTACTCCGCCGACCGCGCGTTCGTTTCTCACCTTGATCTTGACGTGCAGACCCAGCTGACCGTTGGCGTAAGCCATTATCGCCTCGTTGTAATCGCGGTATGCTCCGCCCTCTCCGGGCTCGCCGGGCTTTTCCATTGTAAGGTAGTAGGAGCCGAGGATCATATCCTGAGTAGGAACGGTAACGGCTCTGCCGTCGACAGGCTTCAGCAGGTTGTTTGCCGAGAGCATAAGGAATCTCGCCTCAGCCTGCGCCTCCGCGGAAAGCGGAACGTGTACAGGCATCTGGTCGCCGTCGAAGTCGGCGTTGAACGCCGTACATACCAGCGGGTGAAGTCTTATTGCTCTGCCGTCAACCA
Organism: Clostridiales bacterium; assembly: GCA_003523225.1. Classification (GTDB taxonomy): domain Bacteria; phylum Bacillota; class Clostridia; order Oscillospirales; family CAG-272; genus CAG-390. The sequence continues at coordinate 57,070 of DPGK01000029.1, read as the reverse complement.
GCACAGGCTCAAACGCCTGTATCGACAGACGGTGCAGTGTAGGCGCACGGTTAAGCAGCACGGGGTGCTCCTTGATAACGTTTTCAAGTGCGTCCCAGACCTCGTCGTTGTTTATCTGGGCGCGGTCTATCTTTTTCTGTGCGTCCTTGACGTTGGTCGCCTTGCCCATCTCGACAAGTCTCTTGACCACAAACGGCTTGAACAGCTCAAGAGCCATCTCCTTGGGCAGACCGCACTGATAGATCTTAAGCGAAGGACCGACAACTATAACCGAACGTCCGGAATAGTCAACACGTTTGCCGAGCAGGTTCTGACGGAAGCGTCCCTGCTTACCGCGCAGCATCTCGGAAAGCGACTTGAGAGGACGGTTGGAGGAGCCTGTTACTGGCTTGCCGCGGCGTCCGTTGTCTATCAGCGCGTCAACAGCTTCCTGAAGCATACGCTTTTCGTTTCTGATAACTATCTCGGGGGTATGGATCTCTATGAGCTTCTTAAGACGGTTGTTTCGGCTGATAACGCGGCGGTAAAGCTCGTTGAGGTCGGAGCACGCAAAGCGTCCGCCATCAAGCTGGACCATAGGACGTATATCGGCAGGGAGCACCGGGATAACATCAAGGATCATCCATTCAAGCTTGTTTCCGGACTTGCGGAATGCCTCGATGACCTCGAGGCGCTTGATTATCCTTGCCTTTTTCTGGCTTGTGGTAGTCTTGAGTTCTTCCTTGAGAGAGGCGGCAAGCTCGTCGACGTTGATGGCGCTGAGCAGTTCCTTGATCGCCTCAGCGCCCATTCCGACGCGGAACTCATTTTCGTACATCTCGCGGTATTCCTGATACTGCTTTTCGCTGAGTACCGTGCCCTTTTCAAGAGGGGTCGTACCGGGATCAAGCACGATGTTCTCGGCAAAATACAGCACCTGCTCAAGCTGCTTTGACGAAATGTCAAGCACAAGCGCCATGCGCGAGGGCGACGCCTTGAAGTACCAGATGTGGGACACGGGAGCGGCAAGCTCGATGTGACCCATTCTCTCGCGGCGGACCTTTTTGGTCGTGACCTCAACTCCGCACTTATCGCAGATTATCGTCTCGCGGGTATTGTGAGAATTTTTGTACTTTCCGCAGGCGCAGGCTCCGTCCTTGGTCGGGCCGAAGATGCGCTCGCAGAACAGTCCGCCCACCTCGGGCTTAAGGGTTCTGTAGTTGATGGTCTCGGGCTTTGTTACCTCACCGTGTGACCATTCTCTTATCATATCCGGGGATGCAAGACCTATTTTGATCGAATCAAATACATTATTTTCCAAAGCATTTTCCTCCGGTAGGGTCAATTATTATCCGAATAATCGCCGCTGTCATCAATACCGTCGTAGAAGTCGTTGTCTGAAGCGTCGTCATCGTCGCCGATGTCCTCATCGTCCTCATCATCGTCAAAGACGAAGTGATCGTCAAAGTCTTCTGGGGTTATCGTCTGACCCACGGCGTCGTCGACTGCCGCAGCGTCATTCTTGTTCAGATATGAGGAGGAATCGTCGGTGCAGAGAGCGGAGAGAGATATCTCCTCGCCATCCTTGTTCAGCACACGGATGTCAAGCGCAAGGGACTGAAGCTCCTTGACCAGAACCTTGAATGACTCGGGCACGCCCGGAGTCGGGATGTTCTCGCCCTGGATTATTGCCTCGTATGCCTTGCGACGTCCGTTGACGTCGTCCGACTTGACAGTCAGGATCTCCTGGAGAGTGTATGCCGCACCGTAAGCTTCGAGCGCCCATACCTCCATTTCTCCGAAACGCTGTCCGCCGAACTGCGCCTTACCGCCGAGCGGCTGCTGAGTAACGATAGAGTACGGACCGTTGGAACGGGCGTGGATCTTATCGTCAACCAGATGATGAAGCTTGAGGTAGTACATGATACCGACGGTTACGGGGTTGTCGAATGCCTCGCCGGTGCGTCCGTCATAAAGGACGGTCTTGCCGTCGATGACCTGGAGCTTCGTCTCTCCGGTCTCGGGATTGGTGACCTCGCGGGTCTCCTTACCGTCAACATTCTCACCCGGGAAGACGTCGCGCCACATTCCCGCCATCTTCATGCACTCAAGAATGTCCTTTTCGTTTGCGCCGTCAAACACGGGGGTCATGATCTTCCATCCCAGCTTACGGGCAGCAATTCCGAGGTGGACCTCAAGCACCTGACCGATGTTCATACGCGAAGGCACGCCCAGCGGGTTAAGAACAATGTCAAGCGGTGTGCCATCCGGCAGGAAGGGCATATCCTCGGGGGGGAGTATGCGGGAAACAACGCCCTTGTTTCCGTGACGGCCTGCCATTTTGTCACCGACGGAGATCTTACGCTTCTGTGCGATGTAGACGTGAACCACCTTGTTTACTCCGGCGGGCAGCTCGTCTCCCTGCTCGTGCGAGAAGGTGCGCACATCGACAACGATGCCGGATTCGCCGTGAGGCAGACGCAGCGAGGTGTCGCGCGTCTCTCTGGTCTTTTCACCGAAGATGGCGCGCAAGAGGCGCTCCTCTGCGGTGAGGTCTGTCTCGCCCTTGGGCGTGATCTTACCTACCAGAATATCTCCGGCGTGTACCTCGGTACCCTTCTTTACGATACCGTTGACGTCCAGATTACGCAGCGCATCGTCACCGACGTTCTGGATCTCGCGGGTGATCTCCTCCGGACCGAGCTTGGTATCTCTCGCCTCATGGGTGTAGACCTCAATGTGAAGCGAGGTATATACGTCGTTCCGTACAAGGTTTTCGTTAAGCAGAACGGCGTCCTCGTAGTTGTAGCCTTCCCAGGTCATAAAGCCGATAAGGGCGTTCTTGCCGAGCGCGACCTCACCGTTTGAGGTGGCGGGACCGTCGGCAATAGCCTGACCCTTTTCAACATACTCGCCCTCCTTGACTATCGGGCGCTGGTTGCAGCAGGTACCCTGGTTGGTGCGTTTGAACTTGATAAGCTCATAAAGATCACGGTGACCGTCGTCGCAGGCAATGACTATCTTGTCCGCCTCGACGTGCTGAACACGACCCGCGTTTTTGGCAAGCACCACAACGCCGGAGTCAACGGCTACCTTGTATTCCATACCGGTACCGACGATAGGAGAGTCGGTGGTCATAAGCGGGACTGCCTGCTTCTGCATGTTCGATCCCATCAGAGCACGGGAGTTATCGTCATTTTCAAGGAACGGGATCATCGCCGTTGCAGCGGAAACCACCATCTTAGGCGAAACATCCATGAAATCAATGCGGTCGCTCGCTACCTCGATAAACTCATTCTTATCACGTGCCGTTACCTTCTGGTTGACGAAATGTCCCTCGTCATCCAACGGCTCGTTTGCCTGAGCGATAATATACTTGTCCTCCACATCCGCGGTCATATAAACTATCTCGTCCGTTACAACATGGCGTTCCTTGTCCACTCGGCGGTACGGGGCTTCAATAAAGCCGTATTCGCTGATGCGGGCATATGTGGCAAGATAGGAAATAAGACCGATGTTAGGACCTTCAGGCGTCTCGATGGGGCACATACGTCCATAATGGGTATAGTGAACGTCACGGACGTCGAAGGAGGCGCGGTCACGCGACAGACCGCCGGGACCCAGTGCCGACAGACGGCGCTTGTGAGTCAGCTCAGCAAGGGGGTTCGCCTGATCCATGAACTGCGAGAGCTGTGAAGAACCGAAAAATTCACGGATAGCTGTCGCTACCGGACGGATATTGATAAGAGCCTGCGGTGTCAGTTTCTCGGTGTCCTGAGTCGTCATGCGCTCCTTGATGATCTTATCCATTCTCGAAAAACCGATGCGCATCTGGTTCTGGAGCTGTTCGCCCACGGAACGGATACGGCGGTTGCCGAGGTGGTCGATATCATCGGTGGTTCCGATATCGTGAACCAGACCGAGCATATAGTTTATGGAAGCAAAGATATCGTCGCGTGTGATGTGCTTGGGGCAAAGCTCGGCAATTCTTGACTTTGCCTTTGCCTTTACGGCGTCAATATCGCCGCCGCACTCCTCAACGATGGAAAGCAACACGGGTGTACGTACCTTTTCGCGCACTCCGCAGTCGCGCAGATCGTCGCCGATGAGCTTTTCGGGCCAGCAGGTATTGTTTGAGAAGACCTTGACGGTATTTCCGTTGTCAAGCGAGATAAGCACCTCGTTGACGGCGGCATTCTCAACTGCCGCGGCATCTTCCGGGGACAGCACGTGTCCTGCCTCAAACAGCACCTCGCCGGTAAGAGGATTGATTATATCGGAAGCAATGCGGCGGTTTGCAATGCGGGAGCTTATCGCCAGCTTCTTATCAAATTTATAGCGTCCGACCGGCGCTATGTCATATTTTTTGGGATCGAAGAAATAATTATTTATGAGGTTCATAGCCGCGTCGATCTGAACAGGCTCGCCGGGACGCAGCTTCTTGTATATTTCGCGCAGGGATTCCACCGCGGCGTCCGAACGGTTGCGGGAGGCAAGATCATTGCTCTCGTCTTTTTCGATCGTCGCCTTGAGGCAGGCGTCCTCACCGAACATGGCATAGATAGCATCATCGTTTCCGATGTCGGATCTGAGGGTGCCGGTCGCGGCGTCAAGGGAAAGACCCAGCGCACGTATGAGCATGGTTACGGGGAGCTTGCGGTTCTTGTCAATGCGGACGTTCATGACGCTGTTGCTGTCTATCTCGTATTCAAGCCAGGCTCCGCGATAGGGTATAACGGTTGCGGCATAGGTCTTTTTTCCTGCCTTGTCGATGTCAGACTCGTAATAGATGCCGGGAGAACGGATAATCTGGGATACGATGACACGCTCGGCGCCGTTTATGACGAAGGTACCGTTTTCCGTCATGAGCGGGAAATCGCCCATGTAAATATCGGTTTGCTTTACCTCACCGGTCAGCTTGTTCGTCAGACGCACGTTCACCTTCAGCGGAGCGGCATAGTTCACATCCCTTTCCTTGCACTCCTCCACCGGATACTTGGGCTTTGAGTCAAGAGAATAGGAAATGAACTCGATAGAAAGGTTGCCGGAATAGTCGACGATAGGCGACACATCCCTGAGAACCTCGTTCAGTCCTTCCTCAAGAAACCACTTGTAGGATTTGGTCTGGATCTCGATAAGGTTCGGGATCTCAAGTGTCGCACGCGTCTTGGAAAAGCTCTTCCGCAGATTCTTGCCGAGCAGCTGGTCCTTGGTATTGACCATTAAATCAATCACTCCATTCAACGTAATTTCACGCTCAGATGTATGTCCTTTGTTTTGCGCTTTCGGACTCCGTACCGCCGTCGGTTTTCCGGAAGCTGAGGCGCACGGCTCAGAGGGCTTTCCGGACGGTCATCCCCCACCCGAAGTATACCTCATGCCGTTTTTTTGACATATTAAGCGATTATAATGCAGTTTACAATTATATCATTAAAAGCAACCCCTGTCAAGTGATTTGAAAGAAAAATTATAAAAATATTTTCTTTTGATGCGACTTTTCGTCAATCAAAAGGAAAAATAAGACAAAAAATCATTTGGTCTGAATAGTGGCAAAAGACGCGGCAATAAAATAAAAAAGCCTCCGTGACTTACGGCGGAAGCAATGCGGAAATATGAAAGATCTGGAACACGCGGGAACGGTCTTAATTACTAATCCGAAAGGAAATGGTATCATGGGAGACGACAGAAACGGAACAATAAGCTGGGAGAACCTTGCGGCAAAGCTGTTTTGCCTTATATGCGCTGGTGCGGCAATATATTTTGCAGGTAAATACGTGGTGGGCTTTGCCATGCCGTTTCTGTTTGCCTGGGTAGTATCCGCCTCGGCGCTTCGCGCCTCGGTGCCTATATCCCGAAAGCTGAAAATACCCGAGCGTTTATGCGCTGCCGCCACCGTGCTTTTTCTGCTTGCGCTGATATTTATTCTGTCGGCGCTTGCCGTGAACAGGATAATAGTAGAACTCGGACGGCTGATCTCGGAGCTTGGCAACGAGCATTCCGACGACCTTCAGAATATGATAAGCACCGCTCTCGCTTATTTTGACTCACTCGGCTCGCGCGTTCCGCTTATACACCGCCTGCGGGAAATGGAGGAGCTTTCAGCCTTTTTTGACGGTCTTGACGGCGTACTCGGCAGTGCCTTCGGCTCGCTCATATCCGGCATTACCGCAGGTATTCCCTCTCTTGCCGCCTCGCTGATAAAATCGCTTCCCTCTCTGCTGATATCCTTTGCGGTGGCGGTGATATCAAGCTTTTACTTTGCACTCGACCGCGAACGGGTCGGAAAATTTTTTTCGTCGCTCGTTCCCCAGACATGGCGCCACCATCTTCCGGAGCTGAGGCGAAGTGCCGGACGCGCCGCGGCGGGCTATATAAAAGCCTACCTTATAATTCTACTGATAACCTTTTGCGAGCTTTTTATCGGTTTTTCCGTTCTTCGGGTGGATTACGCCTTTCTGCTTGCCGCCGTAATTGCCGTAATTGACATACTGCCGGTTCTTGGAGTCGGAACAGTGCTCATCCCCTGGGCAACCATTGCGTTTATTGAAAGAAATATGCGGCTCGGCTTTGGGCTGCTGATACTCTACGGCGTAATTGTGATCGTAAGGCAGTTTGCCGAGCCGAAGATAGTCGGAGGCACACTCGGCATCCATCCTCTGCTCACTCTTGCGGCAATGTACCTCGGGTTCAGGCTTTTCGGCGTGGCGGGAATGATAATAGGTCCGATACTGGCGCTTCTTGCACGCGCGATAGCCACCGCCTGCCGAGGCGCGCCGGAAGGCTCCCGATAAGCTCACATAAAGTCAGTAATTTCAGTCATTATATCATTGTCCGCGTGATACCTCGGCGGAGACAGGGAAGCGCCTCATCAATTGAGGCGCGCTTTCCTATTATAAGGAAAGAACGGCCGTCCTCGGCTGACAAAAGATGAGAATCGACCTCCTCATCCTTGATTATCATATCCTTGGCGACCCGACGCGCAGCGGCTGCCAGCGTTTCGTCGGATTCCACACGGTAGACCGAAACCACCTTTATGCCGTTTGAAGAAAAAGCCTCAAGCAGATGCTCTCCGATATCGTTTTTTTCCTCCTCTCGAAAAAGCAAGAAAACGCTGAGCGTCCTTCCTACAAGGTGAGAAGCAGCCGCGATGTCGGCGGCAAGAGACGAATAATAAACTGCGCTGTCAAATTCTCCGTCCGGAAGCGCTTCGGCAATAAGCGCGGGTCTTAGTGATACCACAGAGCCGTGGCACATAGGTTCGGCGCGCCGAAGTCCCTCCGCCGTCGCTTCATCGCTGATCTCATATCCGCTGCGCCTCAGCGCGCGCACACCGTCTATGACCGCGGACACACAGCAAAGCGAGGATGCAAACACAGATGAGTACCGCGCTTCAATGCCGCGATAAACAAACAGTATCCCGCCAAAGGTAAGCAAACGTGTTTCCGGACCGCCGGGAAGCCCCGCCCGGGCGGCAACGGTAAGGCGACATCCGGTCTCGGCACATCTGTCGGTTATAAGTCCGTGTGCCGCCGGAGTCTGAGGCGCGCTCACCGTCTCGGCAGTCTCTCTTGTTATCAACGAATGCAACAGAGTTCGCGCATCCCCCGACACAGCGCCGAGGATCACAAGATCGGAATGCGGGAGCATCCGGCAAGTCGCACTCGACAGTGCGGAACAATCGCTTATCAGCACCTTTGCTCCATGCTCAATGCAGGTGCGCAGCGCAAGCACCTCAAGCGCTTCGTATCTGCCCAGAGTGTCGGCAAAGCCGCACTCGCGGGCTGCTTTGCGAAGCTCGTCAACCGCCGCCGCAAACTCGTTCTGCGGGAGCTTTTCCCCGCCGAAAACGACCGATCTGGCATATCCGCCTGTGTACGGTTCACCGAAAAAAAGCCCCACGGCAGATATTTTTGCCGCCTTCATCACCTCGCAGAGCATCCCGGCGGTATTTCTGGCATAAAGCCCTGCGCATGAGATGAGACAAACGCGACGCTCCGCATCTGTCAGTCCCATGGCGGCGCAAAGCGCCGCAAGCCTTCCTGCGGCTTCGCGATCCTGCTTTTCGGGCAGTCCGCGCAAATATTTTTCTGCATTCAGAGGGGTCATGATAACGACCGTGCCTTTCAATGTATTAATATAAGCGTACTGTTAAAATGTATCTGAAATATTCGTCCGCCTGAAGCTCAGTCCTCAGCATCGGGCAGCGCGTTTCTGAGTCCGTCAGACTCCCTGCGCACCAGAAAACGCCGCAGCTCTTCATATTGGCGACGGCTCTCGGCAAGCCTTGAGGGGCTTGCGTTTTTGTTGAGCACGGCGCGAAGCAGCACATTTTTGGGCGTATCGTCAGGGTCGGTCAGCTCAAGAGCTGTAACCGAGTAGCCCTTTGACTCAAGCAGCTTGAGCCGCGCGGCATCGGTAAGCGCATCACAGAGCTTCCGGCTGAGGAACGGATGCTCGGTCACAAAGCCAAGCTCAGGTCAGTCGATCACATGGGCAAGCGCGTGGTGACAGCATGGAGTGGAAAGTATAACTCTTGTGTTCCACCGCGATGCCTGAGCGAGAACTATATCGGTGGCAATGTCACAGGCGTGAAGTGAAACCACCAGTTGAGGCAGTCCCTTTTCGGAGCTGTCATACTCCCGCACATCCCCGCAGATAAATTCCAATCCGTCAAAGCCAAGGGCGGAGGCGGTCTTTGAACAGTATTCGATCACATCCGGCTTGAGATCAACCCCGGTCATGCTCACCTTTCTGCCGCGCAGGACCGAAAAATAGTAGTATACTGCAAAGGAAAGGTAGCTTTTGCCGCAGCATAGATCGCATATACGCAGCGTCCCCTCGGACGGAAGGAAGCGTTCTATCTCCTGAACGTGCTCGAGAAAGCGGCATATCTGCCGGAATTTCGGCTGTTTTTTATCGTACACTCTGCCGTCGCTGGAGCTGACTCCCAAAGCCATAAGGAAATCCTCGTCTCCGCGCAGCAGACGTTTTTTCTCTCGGTCGTTGCCGCGATGCTGTTCCCGCTGTACCTCACTCGCATTGAGCGAAGATGCTTCGACCGCAGCGGCTCCGATAAGCTTTGCGTTTCCGTTTGCGGTAGCGCGGTACTCACAGCTCCCCGACATGGTAATGAGATTTGCCCGCAAAAATCCGCGTGCAAACTCCGCCAGGGCTTCGACGTCCGACTCCGCTATATTGCGCTGTATCGCCTTTCCGTCAACGAGAAACAGCTCAAGCTGAAGCATCCGTCTGCCGCCTATTGTACACGCGACAGCCTGTGCTTTTTTCACCGAGCGATCAAGAGGCATTGAAAAACTGCATTTTTTAAGCTGTCCTTTTTCCGCCGCGCCGGATACAAGCGCGGCAAAACGTCTGCTCTCACGCACGGCTGCGAAAATATTGTCACTGTCCTTCATTTTTTCTTTTTTCCGTATGTCGATTTTTTCTTTACAGTCCTGCGCCCCGGAGCGTTATCCGCTGGCTTCGGCTCATCTTCGTCCTCACTGCTGAACGAGTGCGGAGTCTCCTCCACGATCTGCTGTTTTTCGTCATGATTCCACGGGAATTTTATCTTCGGCTCTTTGCCGTTGTATATGCGCTTGAAGTTTTCGCGGTGCATTACCAGTATCATCACCGTCATGAAAACGGCGATCGGAATGCGCATACCCGCCACTGCTCCGTCTCCGTAAAAAACGGAGTAAGTGCCGTTAAGAACCAGAGGGTAAAGCAACGCCGCCATTCCGGACGCCATTGAGACCATGCGTGTTCCGAGAAGAACGATAACAAAGATGACGATAAGCACCAGAAATACCGGAGGCTCGGTCATGAGTATCATAACTGCGGCAGCCAGAACTCCTTTACCGCCCCGGAATTTATAATACAGCGGGAACATATGTCCGAGCATACAGAAAAGCCCCGCAAGATACGCACCCATATATCCGAACCAAAGATATCCGAGTACTATCGAAAGCACGGTTTTGAGCACATCGCCGATAAGAGTCAAAATACCCGCTTTTTTGCCCCATGTGCGGAACATATTTGTCATTCCGGCGTTGCCCGAACCGTGGCGGCGCACATCGTCGGAATATACAAGCTTTGAGACAATAATTGCTGAATTAAGACTGCCGAGCAGGTAGCCTCCTGCAAGGCAGAGCAGAATAGGCGGGATCATCCAAAGCAGCATCGGTACTCCGGTAATCTCATAGTGCTTGATGAACAGACCGTAAAGCCCGCTTTCTATTATTCTTTGCAGAACAGACATAAATAATCCTTCCCGCCGGCGGTTCGGAAGAGCCGCAGCGATCACAATAATCACCTTATTTTCTTATTATATCAAGGTATAAATGAAAAGTCAACCGAAATTGTGTGAATGTTTCGTTTCTTCACGCTATGAGATTGACACCATGCCCCCAAGATGATAAAATAGATACGCAGATCCAGTGAGCGGGTCTTATGTGCGTCACCGTCCACGGAACGGCGAAGGATTTGAAAAGCCTGCCGTATTCTGCCGCAGTGAAACCGAAAGGAATAATAGCGTGAAAATTACGCCTGTCTAAAATCGAAGTGCATCTGTTTCACGCCCAAATTGCTCTCAAAATTGGTCCCGACCCATTTTGATTTGCTTTGCAAATACGAGCAATTTTAACTTGAATTTATTTGAGCCGCCCATGGCGGCATGGAGATTAAAATGACAAACAGTGAAATAATGCAGACCGCACTGAGACAGTCAGCGCTGGAGCTCGGCTGTACGCCGGAGGATCTTCTGAGGTCGGAAAATACCGTCGTCCGCTCGCGCCCCGCGCCTGCTGCAAGGCGCTACCTTTCCCTGCCCTTTGTCTGCAACCTTGTGTGCTACGGCGCGGGCATTGTCGCCTCTGTCTCACCTGAAGTTGAGGACACGGTGCGGAAATACATTGACCGCATTGATTCCTTCCGCTGTTTTGAAACGCCGAGTCTAAATGTGCTTTCGGGCGCACTTCGTCCCCTCGGATACGGTATATGCTTTATGGCGGAATACTGGCTGCCGGATGCAGACATTCTTCATCCGCTGGGTTGCGATTTTGAGCTGCGTATGCTGAATCCCGCCGATTTTGACGGGCTGTATCTGCCTGAGTGGTCGAACGCCCTGTGTGAAAAAAGACGGGAGCTTGATATGCTCGCCTGCGGCGCATATGACGGGAAAAAGCTTGTGGGGCTTGCGGGCTGTTCCGCTGATTGCGAAAGCATGTGGCAGATAGGCATCGACGTACTTCCCGGATACCGCCGCCGCGGAATTGCCTCGGCACTTACGAGCCGCCTTGCCGCCGAGACCGCCGCGCTCGGAAAGGTTCCCTTTTACTGCTGCGCGTGGTCGAACATAGCCTCGGCAAAAAACGCCATGCGGAGCGGCTTCCGACCGGCATGGGTGGAGCTTACGGCAAAAGAGCTTTCCTTTATTGATTCTATGAACGGCGAAAAAACATAAATGAAGCAATAAACATGGCGTAACGAGCTTGCAAAATGATGCGGAGTTATAAGTCCCCTTATTACTTATAATGATAATTCTTTCGGCGCGTCATTCATTTTACAAATATGAAGCGTCCGGGGCTGCCGCGAAAATCGCGGC
>DPGK01000029.1:43864-45212 GCA_003523225.1 Clostridiales bacterium | reverse complement strand
ATCGCCGCCCGCAGGCGGCGAAAACCCTCATGGCGCTTTCTTTTTGCCAAGCTTTTTCTTTGCGCCTGCTTCATCAAAGAAAAAGCGGGTTGTGGTTTTATGCAACTTTACAATCGTTGTACCTTTTGTCGACAACCAGTGGGGCTGCCGCGAAAATCGCGGCAGCCCCGGAATGGTATATGTTGACGAATATAAAGCTATCAGTCCGCAAACAGGGGAGTTGACAGATATCTGTCACCGGTGTCCGGCAGCAGTACGACTATCGTCTTGCCCTTGTTTTCGGGACGGCGCGCAAGCTCAATTGCCGCCCATGTCGCCGCACCGGAGGAAATGCCCACCAGCACGCCTTCTTTTCTGCCTATCAGCTTTCCGGTGGCAAAAGCATCCTCATTTTTGACCGGAATTATTTCGTCGTAGATATTTGTATTGAGCACATCCGGAACAAAGCCCGCGCCGATGCCCTGAATTTTGTGAGGTCCTGCCACACCCGTTGAAAGCACCGCGGATGACTCAGGCTCGACCGCTACCACCTTTACCGAAGGCTTTTTGGACTTAAGATATTCTCCGACGCCGCTGATTGTTCCGCCTGTCCCGACGCCCGCGACGAAATAGTCGACCTCGCCGTCAGTGTCCTCAAATATTTCGGGACCTGTCGTTGCACGGTGCGCCGCAGGGTTGGCGGGGTTCACAAACTGACCCGGAACAAAGCTATCCGGAATTTCGGCGGCAAGCTCGTTCGCCTTTGCAATAGCGCCCTTCATTCCCTTAGCGCCCTCAGTCAGCACCAACTCGGCGCCGTATGCCTTCATTATCTGACGACGCTCGACCGACATGGTTTCGGGCATAACAATGATTATGCGGTATCCGCGCGCGGCGGCAACAGAAGCAAGCCCAATACCGGTATTTCCGGAGGTAGGCTCGATAATTACCGATCCTTTGCGAAGAAGACCGCGCGCCTCAGCGTCATCTATCATAGCCTTGGCAATTCTGTCTTTGACAGAGCCAGCCGGATTGAAGTATTCGAGCTTTGCAAGTATACGCGCCTCAAGACCGTATTCTTCTTCAATATGTGTAAGCTCAAGGAGAGGGGTTTTGCCGATGAGTTGATCGGCGGTTTTATAAATGTTTGACATTGGTTTTTCCTCCGTTATTAATTCCTACCGAGTTGATGGGTATATTATATCATCTTTATACGCGCTTGTCAATAGGTTTTATAAACTTTTTTACATTTTTTTCGTGAAAGATCAAGCCGGATGATCCGGCAATTCATTGCAACAAAAAAGGACGCAACTGCACACGTGCAACTGCATCCATTTTTTGGTGACCCATCGGAGACTCGAACTCCGGA
>DPGK01000029.1:0-43641 GCA_003523225.1 Clostridiales bacterium | reverse complement strand
CTTGATTAAAAGTCAAGTGCTCTACCGTCTGAGCTAATGAGTCAAATATGAATAAAGCATAAAAACGACCGTTCGCAACTACCGTTTTGACGCGGTATCGCCGAACGCTTATATATGATATCACAAGACGACCGTTTTGTCAATATTTTTTTTTGTTTTTCTCAAGTTTTTCTGTTTTTTAAGCGTTTATGCCGAAAGGCTTCATTTGTAGTAATCAAAAGAGTTAAAATAACAAACCCTGCCGGTATCCCATCTCACGCCTATATCGACCGCGCCCGCCTTCTCGGACAGTCTGAAAAAATATGCGCCGCACAGCTCGTCAGCACGCGCCGAGGATACCGGCGGAATAGACGCAGGTATTCCGGCGCGGCGAAGAAAATCAAATGCGATAGCGGCACATTCGCGCTCGTCGAGCTTGATCTTTCCCGGCGGTCGGTCAAAATACAGTTCAAGAAGCTCCCCGCGAGCCGAGGAAACCGAAACATATAAATTTTCACCGCACAGTACAAGAGTCGGCGGAAAGCTGCTGCCTCCGGCTTGCTTAAGCACCGCGTTGCCACCCACGTATGACTCCGCCTTTGCCCTAAGTGCGTCCGCCGTCAGCTCTGGCGCGGTATTAAAGGAAGCAAATCCCCGGTCAAATTCATCTTCCACCGCATTCCCGCCGTGGATCATATCGCGTTTATCCTCAGCGATACGGCGCAGTGCATTCAGAGGGCTGTCCTCCGAAAGAGCCGACGAAAGCTCCTCCGTCATATTTATCAAGCCGGAAAGATCCGCTCCTTCTTTCCCCGCCAAAGATGCTCGGATAGTCTGCGTGCAAAAGTTCAGCAATCCGAAAAGATCGTTTGACAGATCGCCAAGCCCTGCCTGCATCAGTGCGGCGCGCGTCCCGGAAATACCGTATATCGCATCCGCCAGCAGCTCGGTGCGACGCGCTTCCTGATCGGAGCCCTCCCCGATATCCATCGCCTCTTTTAATGCGGAAGTAGCTTTATTCAAATTTTCGCGCGCGTCCTCGAACGCCAGCCGGCTCATAAGCTCCGAGTTTCGCTTTACCGCAGAATCCGCACGGATCGTCAGCCCTACGGCAACTGCCATTGCCGCCACACCGATGACAAGAGCCGATATACAAAATATCGTCGCCTTCCGAAATTTACCGCTCATATTATTCCCCGCTTTTTTGTTTTATTGTTGAGATCTGCTTCAAAAATATTTTTCCCACCCCAAGAAAAAAACATCATGTAATTTCTGAAATTATAAAAAACGGAGTTGACAGCATAACAATGTTATGATACAATATGAGCATAACAATGTTACGTAGCATTGTTACATTATAACTGAAAGAAGTGATGACATGAATGAAGACCTTATAACGAAAAAAGAACTGCTTACACGATACGGAATATCCTACGGCGCGCTTTACCGGTGGAAGCGCATGGGGCTTATTCCGGAGGAATGGTTCATCAAGCGGGCATCAACGACAGGTCAGGAAACGTATTTTGACCGCGCGGCGATAACCGAACGTATTGAAGCGATCCTGTCGATGAAGGACAAAATGTCACTTGAAGAGATAGCGGCGCAGTTCCGCGCTCCGAAATCGGAGAGCCAAACCGCGCCGACATCGGTAAGATTGGTTTGGAAATACGGCGAAAAAAATCTGCCGCTTGACAATTCTGTGGGGATATTTCTGGTGAGTTCGCGCGGAAAAACAATTGATATCACCGAAAAGATCAAAAAAATTGCTATGGAGGAATTTGAAAATGAATGATATAAGAATAAGCGGAAGCGGAAATGTCGGAGGCGGAGAATACGAAAATGTAAAAATCAGCGGCTCCGGACGTGTTGACGGCGACATAAGCTGCAAAATTTTTTCGGCTTCAGGATCTGCAAAGATTAACGGCAACACGGTTTGCGATAGCTTTTCGGCGTCAGGCTCGACGCACGTATCCGGAAGCATTGAATGCCGCGGCGAGCTGCACGTTTCGGGAAGCACTAAGGCAGACGGTGATATAAAAGCCGACTCTGTTCATATTTCCGGCAGCTGCTCGGTCAGTAAATCGCTGAATGCACGAAATATGCACATCAGCGGTATGATGAGCGTTGGCGAAAACTGCTGTGCGACAGAAGCAAGTGTCAGCGGAGGGTTAAGCGTCAAAGGGGATTTTTCCGCCGAAAAGGTACGCCTTAGCGGTCAGTCAGACATACGCGGGCTGCTGAATGCGGAAGAAGTGGAAATTATACTTCAAAAAGGCTGCGGATGCTCGCAGATAGGCTCGGTTGGAGGCGGTAGCGTCAAAGTCGCACATCAAATGAGCGGAGGATTCAACTTACTGTCTCTTTTCAGAAGCAAATCCGCCGGCGGACTGAAAACATCCTCGATCGAAGCCGACAAAGTTGAACTGGAATATACCGAGGCGGAAACCGTTCGCGCCATTGACGCTGTGATAGGCAAAGGCTGCAAAATAGGCACTGTTGAATACAGCGGAACGCTGACGGTGGATGAGGATGCAATCGTCGGTAATATCGTAAAAACAGAGTGATAAGGCGTTAAACGGTCAGTACATATATTCGGAGTTTTCAGGACCGGTTGAATTATTTTCAACTATCAAAAGCTTTGCGTCGCGGCTGACACTTACGCGATGCCATACCCCGGCGTGTACGTTGTATATTCGGCAAGGCTTAAGCTCCACGCGTTCAAGCGCATCTCCGATCTCAAGAAACGCACTGCCGCTGAGCAGAACAAAAACCTCATCAGTCAGAAAGTGACGTTCAGGCGGAAAGCCTGAGCCTTCCTCAAATTTTTCCGCCCAGTTCAGGAAGGCGACGCGCCATTCTCCGAAATGCATTGTACGGTTGTAGCCCTCACCGTTGTATTCAAGTATTTCAATCCCATCCGGAGTATGGGTGTCAGGTGTTTTAATATCCATGGTCAAACTCCTTTCTTTCAATAATTCAATTATAACGGATTATGAACGTCCAGTCAAGTATCACTTAATATCAAAACAGAGCTGTTGCCAAACAACAGCTCTGTTTTGATACCGGAAAAGCAGATTCCGGCATATATAAAAAAATCCTTATTCCGCAGGTACCGCGCAAGCGCGGTACCCACAGGATTTCAGGATTGCAGTAAATTTACCCTGCCGGAGCCACTGCATGGACTTTACCGACATTTTATCTCACTCGAATGTGAGAGGACTACTATCCTATATTCAGCTTAAAGGATAGCTATCTTTATCAAACGAATGGCGGAGCAGATAGAGAGCGTCTTTGGAATCGACGGTCTTGGATCCGTCCATATCGCCGGACTGATTAATGGGATAGCTTTCGGCAGCAAAGGTGTGACGCAGCAGGTAAAGAGCGTCAGCACTGTTTACAAGACCGTCACCGTTCACATCGCCGCGAAGAACAGCGGGTGTTACTTTAACGGTTCCTGCAACACTCTCCACTACGAGAGCAACATCGTCATTCTTAACGGTGAGGTTGCACTTAACGGTCGTATCGCCAGCTTTGGCATCAGCCTTTGCCTTGAACACGAGCTTAAGAATGTTGCCGTCGAACTTGGTTGCAGAAGCAACAGCAATTGTTCCCTTCTCGGCAGCGGCGTTGATGTCCTTCAGAAGTCCGTCAACAAGCCATGCAGAGTTGGCAGCGTCAAACTCAAGAACAGCCTTGTCATACTCAAGAGTGAAGAGCATGGACTTGGCGGCTGCAAAGTTTTCAGCCTTTACAAACAGCTCGATGCTTTCTCCGACCTTTACGGAACCGGAGGAAACGGTAGCGGTCGCCTTAGAGGCGGGATCGCCAGCAACAGTAACTTTACCGGAAGCAGATCCGGAGTAAGCAACGGTCTCATCGTTCTTTATAACGACATCAACCTTAACGTCGTACACAGCAGAAGCCGCGCCGTCCTTTACCTTGAATACAAGGTCAAGAACATCACCGTCAAATTTCTCGGCGGCTGCAACAGCCATAACGCCGGTATCAGCGTTGAGATCCTTAAGAAGTGCGTTTACAAGCCATGCGGATTTCGCAGTGTCAAGCTCAAGCACACTCTTATCATAGGTAAGAGTGACTTTCATGGACTTGCCGGCAGGAGCGCCTGCAAGAGCAACCTTGAGAGACACGGTCTCACCAGCCTTGGCAGCAGCGCTTCCTACAGTAAGGGTAGTGTCGACAGGCTCAACAGGAGCAGAACCATTTCCAACAACGATCTTGCCGGGAGTGGAGGAAGAGGGGATAACGGTCTCGTCCAGCTTGACAGTAAAGTCACACTTCACAGCATATTCGCCGTCGGCTGCGCCCTCTTTTACCTTAAAGGTAAGCTTAAGGACATTGCCGTTGAACTTGGTAGCGCTTGCAACAGCCATAACACCGGTGTCGGCCTTGAGATCCTTCAGAAGAGCATCAACAAGCCAGCCGGAATTTGCGGTGTCAAGCTCAAGAACGTTCTTATCATAGGTAAGAGCAACCTTCATTGACTTGGCATCCGGGCAATTTGCAGCGGAAACAAGAAGGGAAACGGTTTCTCCGGCTTTCGCCGTGGCACTGCCGACAGTGAAGTCGGCAGTGCCAGTTGTTTCGGCACTAATTACGGCAGAAAAGCTTGAAACCAGAAGCAGCATTACGAGAAGTATCGCAGCAATTTTACAGTTTTTCATCTTTCCTCCTTAAAATCAGTGGTTAATATCTTTCAAATCAGAAAGACATGTAAAGGAGCTTGACAGCGTCGTCGGATGTGACCTTGCCGTCGCCATTGAAATCGTACTTGATATCGGGGTTGCCGAAGGTGAGGTAGAGGAGAGCGATAGCGTCGTCGGAAGTGAACTTACCGTCGCCGTTGACGTCTCTTACATCGCCGCCGAGCTTCGGAATGACCTTGTAGGAAGCATCCTTTTCACCGCAGACGGAGCAAGCCTTGTGAGCAGTGTAGCCGTCCTCGGTCTCGGTAGCAGGCTTGGCAGCAACGTCGACCCACTTATGACCGGTTGCCTTGATAACAGCCTGAACGGTTGTTACGGAGCAGTTCTTGCACTTGTAGTAGGCGGTGTGACCGTCTTCGGTGCAGGTTGCGGGAACAGCGGGAATTACGTTCGCGAAGTCATATGCATGAGCTTCCTGAGGAGCCATGATCTCGTAGCCGCAGACGCTGCAGTACAGACCCTTGGTGCAGTCATTGAGAGCTTCGTTTACACGGTGACCCTCGGCTGTGATGGTCGAATCGCAGACGGTGCAGACATAGGAGTGACCGCTGGCGTTGGACTCGATTTGGGCGGAAGGCGTGTGCTTCGCAGTTGCCTTCATGGCAACACCGCAGACCTTGCAGGCGCCGTCAAGGCAAGCAGCCTTAGCGTCGGAGACGTGCTTTTCGCTGGCGATGAGGTAGCAGCGAGAGCAGGTCCAGCTGTGAGCATCGGCAGTGACAACAGTTTCAGAGGTCTTGAAGTCGTGACCAAGAGCTTTACCGGTCTGCTTGCCGCTGGTGTTCTTCATGATAAGACCGCAGGTCTTGCAGTGGTTGTCGGTAAGGCAATCCTGCTTTGCATCGCTTACAGCCTTGTGACTCTCGAACTTATGGCAGACTGTGCAGTATCTGTAGTTGTACTGATACTTGGTGTTCTTATCAGAGTTGGTAACCTTGCCATACTTAGCATTCTTGTCGCACCAACCCCAGCCGCTGAAATTGTGCTTACCTGTAGCCTTGTAGACAGTCCATGTCTGGTTGGACCAGCCGCATTCGCAAGCCTTATGAGCAGCGTAACCGTCTTCGCCACAGGTTGCCTTCTTCTCGGCAACGTCCTTAAGGGTATGAGCAGCCTTGGAGCCGTCAATGACTTCGCCGCAGGACTTGCAAACTTTGTAGTGCTCGGTGTCATTCTTAACCCAGGTATATTTGCCATCGGGGTGAGTTCCGGAAGCGGCAACGGTGAATCCGCAAACCTTGCAGACGCCGTTTCTCAGGCAGGTAGCGCCGTCGGAATCGACCCACTTACCGTCCTTGTAGATCTGGTATGCATGAACATCGAGGTTGTTGACAGCGGTGCAGCCCTCAACGGTGCAGTACTGCCAATGCTTATCGGTGCTCATCTTGTAGTCTTCGCTCCACTTATGGGTATCGGGGGTCTTGTCGACCTTGCGGGTCTCGGTAGCCTTGCAGACAGAGCAGGTGCGTGTTTCAACACCGTCAGCCTGGCAGGTAGGAGCAGTGGTAACCTTCCATGCGCTCCACTTGTGACCGGTCTTCGGAATGGTTGCTCCACCTTCCTGATACTTGCAGGAGTAGGTGACACCGTTGATAACGACAGTGCAATCGCACTTGTAGCCGGCGGTGGTTCCGTCCTCGGTGCAGGTGGCAGCCTTAGCTGTGATAGCTACGCGCTCATGAGAATAATATCCGGCAAGCTCAGCACCGCATCTTACGCATCTGACGCTGTCAGTGCACTTGAAGGTGTCGGGGTTGAAGCTATCGGGAAGGACATGGTTGTTCTCAACCACTTCGGCGCAGACCTTGCAGGTTGCAGAGGTCAGGCAGAGAGCGGTAGTGTCAAACTTATGTCCCTTGGGAGCGATATCCTTCTTGTTGATGATATCGCCGCACTTGGAGCAGACGTCCTGCTGTTTGCCCTTTTCGGTGCAGGTTGCAGCAGTAACAACAACGGTCTTATAGGTGTGACCCTTAGCATCGTACTGTGCGCCGCAAACGTCGCAGGCAGCAGTGCAGAGGAGCTTGTTGGAGGTCTTGCCGCCTACATAGTCATCAGCGCTGTAGGTGTGACCGACGGTAGCCTTGATGGTTTCGTCGCAGCCTTCACGCAGGCACTTGCCGGGGTTGCAGGCAGGAGCAGTCTCGTCAACGAGGTGACCGAGAGCAGCAATGACTGCGGGAGCGTCGATAACCTTGGTAGCCTTGGCATCGCTGAACATGGTCTTGCAGGACTGGCAGGTCCAGTATTCCTTCAAACCGGTAGCAATGCAGGTAGCAGGCTTCTCGGCAGTGTGTACGAGGTCATGAGCAAGCTTAGGAGTGATAACGTAATTGCAGACGGAGCAGGTAACAGCTTCGGTGCAGGTAGCCTTTGCGTCCTTGTCATAGACATGGGCAGCAGCGGTATCAGCCTTTACGGCACCGCAGATCTGGCAGGCGCTCCAGTGGGAGGTCGCGTTGTGATATGTCTTGTAATCATGTTCAGCAGAGCCGTATGTGCTGGTTGAAGCAAGGACAGCGCCGCAGACGGAGCAGTAGTCATGGTAGACACCGGCTTCGCTGCAGGTAGCAGCCTTTACAAGCAGATCCTTGACCTTCAGACCGCCAGGAAGCTCGGCATCGGTCTCACCGTCGTAAACGGCAAGAGTGTGCGGCCATGTAGCAGTGGTAGCAAACTTCTCGTTTGTGTCGCCTTCGGAGGAAGCGCCGCAAGCGCAGCTCTTGTAGTATTCCTTGGGCATGTTGCAGACGGGAACATTGACCAGATACTTGGCATCAACCTTCTCTACGGTGTAGGAGTGATATCCGTCACCGGGCTTGAAGGTATCGGTAAGGGTAGCGCCGCACTTGGAGCAGCTCATATAATATGTGCTGGTGGCAACGCACTTACCGGCAGTCTTGAGGTACTGAGGAGCAACGACCTTGTCGTTGGTATGAGCCTCTACGGGGTTGGGATTCTGCATACCGGTTCTTCCGCAAACGCAGGGACCGGTGGTGGTGCAGTCGGGACCGGCATAGTAGCAGTTCTCGGTTTCCGCAACGCCGTTTGTTACTTTAACGTGTGTGCTGGTGCCGGGGATCAGTACATAAGTGACTTCGTCGCTTGTGTCTGCAGCACCGGCAGCAACGCCGATACAAAGTATTGCAGCCAGCAGCAGAGCTACGGGAAGCAATACCTTTCCTATGCTTTTGAGCGTATGTACGGTCTTGGCATAAGAATGATTAGAAACTGATTTCATTTCTTGTCTTTCCTCCTGAAATTCTTATATACAACGGCAACTCCCGCCGATACGGAGTTCGGTCGCATATCTCAAACACCCCGTGGGATGCTTAGCCGACGAGACAGGCTTCCGTTTTCCGGCGCCTCTTACCCTCAAACACCCTTGCGGATGCTTAGCCGACGAGGACAGATCACGCTTTCTCCGGCACGGCAGACCGAGCCGCTATATTCACTCCGGTGCGCCGCTTCGGCGGCATGAATTCAAAGTGTACAGCGTTCAGATTGCCGGTTGTTTCGTATTGTAATTGAGGCGCACTATGTATTTCACGGTGCGCGGCGCACCTCTTTTACCGCAGACCGGGCAGAAATAGGTATAGGAATCCCCTACACATTCTCTTGCTATATTTTATCACCGCATAACTGATTTGTCAACAGTTTTAGGCGATTATTTCCGAAAAAAAACGCAAATTATGTCTGTTTTACGACAGACGGGCACCGACCGGATGCCAAAGTGCGTTCATCAGATGCAAAAACGCTTGATATCTGCCTCAAATGCGGCGCGCTCTGCCTCGTCGGGGATGTTTGCGCTCAGCTCTATCGGGTTCATCAGGTCAAGGCTGAATATTCCCATGATCGATTTGGCATCTACTATGTATCTGCCGGACTTGAGATCAATGTCAAAGTCGTACTTGGTTGCAATGTTTACAAATTCGCGGATATCCGATATCGTGTAAAGACGGATTTTTTCGTTTACCATGTTTTCTCTCCTTATATTTTTTCTTTGGGTTTATTTTACCACAGCTTTTTACAACTGTCAAGTACCGAATGCAAAATATTATCAGCTAATTAATGGAAGATAAAACGGAATAAATTATCAACCGGTCACGTAAAAGGTACGCGGTGCTTTTTGAGCGCTCCCGCTTTACGGATACCGGGTGATACGCCGTGAGACTCATGCGAAACCCGGCGCAGGGTAGAATATGTCTGCGCCGGGAGGGACACGGCGCGAAAGGGGCTGGTAACAACGGAATAAAAAAGACGGATCCCACCGGGGTGGGCAGCGTAACTGCCAAGGAAGCCATGTCGGACGCCCCGGCGTCCGGAAATGCAGGCGCTCTTATACGCGCCTGCCGGGACGGCACGGCACTGCGGCTTGCCGCGGAATACATCGTCCTTAACCGCGAGGGCAGCGCGCTACCCAACATTGCAGGCTTCTGCCGCAGTCTCGGCGTGGGGCTTTGCGAATTTGACGGGCTGAAAAAGACCTATCCCGACATTCACAGCGCGCTGTGTGCGGTTTTTGAGGACGAAGCGCTGAACTCCGGCGTATCTCCCTCGGTGCTCACGCTCTATCTGCGCGGAAGGCTTGATTACGGCGAAAGGCACGGCGCGGAGGACGGCGGGGGCAGGGACGGCGCTCCGCTTAAGGTGGTGTTTGAGCATGATGTGCTCGTCGACGGAGGCTGACGGCATTCTGCGCATTTCCGGCGTGCCAAATGCGCGGCAGAAGGAGTTCTTTGCCTCACGTGCAAAATTCATTGCCTACGGCGGGGCGCGCGGCGGCGGAAAATCATGGGCGTTACGCCGCAAGCTCTGCGGACTGTGTCTGCGCTACCCCGGCATCAGGTGTCTGCTGATACGCAGGACGCTTGGTGAGCTGAGGTCAAATCATCTGCTGCCGATGCTTGCGGAATACGGCGCGCTTATACGCTACACCGAGTCGGACAAGTGTATGCACTTCCCCGGCGGATCGGCAATTTACCTTGGCTACTGCGCCGCCGACCGCGACGTCCTTCGCTATCAGGGTCAGGAATACGACATTATCGCCATAGACGAGGCAACGCAGCTGAGCGAATATCAGTTTTCTGTTTTCAAAGCCTGTCTGCGCGGTACGGGGGATTTCCCCAGACGCATTTATCTGACCTGCAATCCCGGAGGCGTGGGACACGCCTGGGTCAGGCGGCTGTTTATCGACCGCGACTACCGCGAGGGGGAATATCCCGGAGATTACGACTTCATTCCCGCCACCGTCTACGACAACGGAGTGCTGCTGCAATCGGCTCCAGACTATGTAAGGCAGCTCGAAGGGCTTCCGCCGCGAATGCGCGACGCGTGGCTGTACGGAAGATGGGACGTGTTTGAAGGGCAGTTCTTCCCGGAATTTGACCCCGCAAGGCACGTTGCAGGTCCACGGGCGCTTCCCCGCGTCCTGCGGCGCTTTATGGCGCTCGACTATGGCTTTGACATGCTTGCCGCGCTGATGATCGGCGTAAGCGACGACGGAATGCTGATAGTTGAAAGGGAGATATGCCGTCCGGGGCTGACGCTTTCCGAGGCGGCGCGGTGCGCGGCGCAGCTTGCTGCCAAAGATGCGGAAGGCGAGGGCGGCAAAGCCGAATATGCGGTGGCGTCGCCAGATCTCTGGAACCGCCGTCAGGACAGCGGAATGAGCGGCTTTGAGATAATGCAGGCAATTCCGGGAATGCCGCCGATGCGCCCGGCGGACGACAGGCGCGTCCCGGGCTGGCGTGTTCTGCGCGAGTATCTGTCCGGGGGCAGACTTATTATCAGCTCCGACTGCCCGGAGCTTATCCGCTGTCTACCGGCACTGCTGTTTGACAAAAACCGCGCCGAGGACGCTGCGGGAGAGCCGCATTCGGTCACTCACGCACCGGAGGCACTGCGCTATGCGGTGATGAGCCGCCAGCCGCCTGAGGTGCGCGACGAGCCGGAATTTGCCAACTTCCGCTTTAACCGCAGGGCAAAAACAGACGGGCGGGTATGGGACTGAGCCAAAAAGCGCCGTCCGAAATCACAAATGCAAAGAAAGGCAGAAAGATCGCTATGCTTCAGAATGCACTGTCGTCGCGCGCCGTCATCGGCAAAAGACGCGACAGGGGCTTTTCTCCCTGCGCGGAGGGGAGCTTCATTATTGAAAATATGCGCACACTTGCCGACGGCTCGGCGGTACTGCGCGAGGGGTATTCCTACCGCTTTACCCTTCCCGCTGCGCCGCGCGCACTGCTTGAGGCAACGGGTGAGGCGGCGGGATGTGTGTATATGATCGCCGGGAACGGATTTTATCTTGTCGACCCGGCAAACAAAAGCTGCACCCTGCTTGCCGAAACCGGTTCATCCTCCGGAAACGCCTCGATATTCCGCTGTGGCGGGAAGATATACATACTTGACGGCGGAGAGCTGAAAAGGTATGACGGCGCGGGCGGGCTTACCGTGGAAGAAGGGTACGTGCCGCTGTACGGCAATCGGTGGAATCCGCTCAGCCGAGGCAGTGTGAACGAACCGATGAATCTGCTGACGCGGAAGATACGCATAAACTACCGCGTTCCGGAACTGAGTTACCGGCTTGTAACCGGACTGACGCTTGCGTCGGTGGAGTCGTTTGAGCTTAACGGTAAGCTCCTGAGCGCCGACGACAACCCGAAATGGTCACTTGACGCAAGCGGACGTTTTATCACGACAACGGGACTCAACACCGAGGATTCGGTAACGATATGCGCCACCGTTGCGGCGGATACCCTTGACAGAACAGCGCTGACCTCCTGCACCGCAGCCGCCGCGTTCGGAGATTGCGGCAGCACCCGGATATGCTGTTTTGATGGGCTTGACCCGGCAAAGGTATTTGTTTCAAAGCCTGTGGACGACGAAAGACTTGCCGCCTCGCGCCGCCATGCGGAAGCCGCCGGAGAGCTTTATTTCCCGACCGACGGAAAGATCACGGTCGGAGACGGCGGGTATACCGTAACCGCGATATCGGAATGCCGGGGTGAGATGCTTATATTCAATGAAAAAGAGACATACCGGCTTGAATGCGGCAGCTCACGTTCGCCGTCGGCGGAGCTTATTGACGGAACGTCGGGCGTGACAAAATGCGACTGCGCCGCAACGTGCAGCGGCGGGACTGTGGCAGTCTGCGGAGACGGAATATATTACAGAAAGTCCTCCGGACGCACGTCCGACAAAAGCGCCGGGCTTATTTCAGACGGTATGCCCGTACACTACCCCATAAGCGGTATATCCTCCGTGACAAGCGACAGCGCAAAGGATGAGGTGTGGTTCTGCGCCCCCGACGACCAAAGAGGGCGCGCGCTTCTGTGGAACGCAAAGACAGGCTGCTTTTACTGCTTTACGGACATATACGCCGACCGCATCTTCACTGCCGGTGAAAGTATATGCTTTATGCGCGGAAGTGATGTGTACGGATTTGACCCCGCGCTTCTGTATGACACAGAACCGGATGGCGCTTCGGGCAGCAGGGCTGAGCCAATAGAGGGCTTTATCGAATCCCCCTTCTTCGACCTCGGCTCTCCGGGCAGGCAGAAGCGCATACATCACGCAAGCCTTGATGTGCGCGGCGGAAGCGCAGTCCTGACCCTTATTGCAGACACCGGAAGGACTGCATCCGTCTGCTTTCCGGACGCGCACCGTTCAGACGCTCCGCAGCTGCGCGGCAAACCGAACGAAGCGGCGGCGCGCGTGAACACCGGCGCTTTTTACAGCATGAAATACCGCATTTCGGTGTCGGGTCCTGAACGCCCGCGCATATGCGGAGTTTCGCTTACGGCAAGAAAATAACATATATTGAAAGGAACACAAAAGCAAATGAAAACATCCGCAGAAACTGCGGCATGGCGGCAGTATGAGGCGGGGCGGAATTTCAAGCAGCGCATAGGGCTGTACGAAACGGTGCGGGTAAATGAACGCTTCTACCGCGGAGACCAGTGGCAGGGAGTCGGAAACGCCGACCTTCCCCGTCCCGTTTTCAACATTGTACGCCGTATCGCCGATTACCTCATCTGCAATGTTGCCTCAGCCGACCTTAAGATCACATACTCCGACGAAAACCTCCCCGCCGCTTCGGATGAAAAAGAGGCTGAATATATTTCGGAAGGAATAGAGGTACTAAGCAGAAGCGCCGCCTACCGCTGGGAGCATGAGCGTCTTCAGACGCTTATTTATCGCCTGCTTTCCGATGCCGCCATCTCCGGCGACGGCGCGCTTTACTGCTGGTGGGACTCTGACGCCGACAGCGGGATGGGAAACGGCGGAGATATTGTAACGGAGGCTATTGACAATGTGAATCTGTTCGTCTCCGACCCTAACCGTGCCGACATACAAAGTCAGGAATACATAATCCTTTCCGGACGCGCCCCGGTGCGTTCGCTGCGCGATGAAGCAAGGCGCTGCGGAGTCAGCGAGCGCGAGATCGCAAGGATCCTGCCCGACGGCAAGGACGGCGCCGCCGCTCAATCGGGAGACGGTGCGCTTAACGAGCTTGAGGGAAGCGGTGATGAAAAGACCACCTATTTGATTAAATTCTGGCGTGAGGACGGATATGTCCGGTTTGAAAAATCCACCCGCGAATGTGTCATACGCCGCGTAAAGACGCCCTGCCGGCTTTACCCGGTGGCATACTTCAACTGGTATCCCACCAAAAACTGCTTTCACGGCACTTCCCCGATAACGGGTCTGATACCGAATCAGAAATACATCAATCGCGCATATGCGATGGTCATGAAGCACATGACCGACACTGCTTTCTCAAAAGTGATATATGACCGCACACGTATTCCCGAATGGACGAACGAGGTCGGGGAGGCAATAGGTGCGGCGGGAGGAGGAAACATTTCCGACGCGGTTGCCGTTGTCGGCACGGGACAGCTTGAAAACGGCTATCTCGACCTGATAAGCAACTCAATATCGGTGACAAAGGAGCTTGCAGGTGCTACCGAAACCGCGCTCGGCAACACCGCACCGAACAACGCCAGCGCAATTCTGGCTCTGCGCGAGGGAGCAACGGTGGCGCTTGAGCAGGTAAAATCCTCACTTCACCGCTGTATTGAGGATATGGCTGACATCTGGGCGGATATGAGTTGCGCCTATTACCCGGACAGGCATCTTCTGCGCACCGCGTACGGCGCGGAGGAGATAAACTGCGCGGCTTTGCGGCGCGCGCTTGTGCGCGCCCGGGTCGATGTGGCGGAATCCACCCGTTATTCCGTTTCCGGTACAAAGGAAATACTCGACCGTCTGCTTGACGGCGGACACATTACCTTCTGCGAGTATCTTGAAAGGCTTCCCGACGGAATACTTCCGGGAAGAAGCTCACTGCTTGAAGCAAGAAAAAGAAAAAATATATGTGCGGTATCCACAGGGGCTGACGCAAAGGAAGCGGCTGCCGATGCAAACAACGAATAAAGAAAGGAACCTAAAATGTCCGAAAACGAAATTCAGAACACTGTCATGAGTGAAGCTACTGACGAAATGTCCTCTCAGGCGAATGTCACGGACGCAGAGGAAAGCGGCGCGCTGCTGCGCGAGCTTGGAGAGCTGCGTCAGGAGCTTGAAAGCATGAGGCGCGAGCTTGCAGAGACAAACAGCGCCCGTCAGCGCGCTGCGGAGGACCGGGCAAGTGCCGCCGAGCTGTCTGCCGGCCGTCTTCGCGGAGCCGCGGATTCGCTTTATTCACCTTCCGAGGTCCGCGCCATGAGCCGCGGGGAGGTAAGGGCAAACCTCGACCGCATACGCGAGTCAATGCGCCACTGGAACTGAGCGGAGGCAGAGAATGTTCTTCTGCCAACGTATCAATAATAAAATAATTTCTTACAAACGAAAGGAAAAAGAAAATGGCAATCTCGAATTTTATTTCCACCGTATGGAGCGAAAGTCTCCTCACCGCGCTCGACAAAAAGTACATAGGAGTTGCAAACTGCAGTCGCGAGTACGAGGGCGACATCAAAAACCGCGGAGACCGCGTAAAGATATGCGGCGTTGGTCCTGTCACCCTCTTCAACTACACCAAGAACACCGACTTCGCCTCCGGCGCCGAGACGCTTTCGGACACTGCAATAACCCTGCTTATAGATCAGGCGAAGGCATTCAACTTCCAGATAGACGACGTGGACCGCGCACAGTCCAATCCCAAGCTTATGAACGAAGCGATGAAAACCGCCGCCGCCGCACTGGCAACCGCCGCAGACAGCTACGTGTATTCTCTTTATTTAGACGCCGGGGCTACCGTTTCCAACGACGCCGCCACTGCCTCAAACATTCTTGACACTATCATCGACGCCCGCACAAAGCTGCTCGAAAACAATGTGACCGACCCCGGCGACATCGTGGTCGAGGTATCCCCCGCCGTGGCTTCTCTCATATTCAAGGGCAAGCTCGCCTATGTCGGGGATGAAATACTCGAAAGCGGCTGCATCGGAAGCGTCGCAGGCTGCCGCGTATATGTCTCAAACAGTATCGCATCAGCCGTTGAATCAAGCAAGACCTATTACAAGTGCATAGCGCGCTCAAGACGCGCGGTCGCCTTTGCCGAACAGCTCAGCGAGGTTGACGCTTACCGTCCCGAAAAGCGCTTTGCGGACGCTGTCAAGGGTCTGCATCTGTACGGCGCCAAGGTCGTATACCCCTCAGAGATGGTGCTGCTCAATATCAGCATTTCCGCCTGAGGCGCTTTGACCTATGACCTGTCAGAAAATTTATAAAGCCGCGCTTAGACTGCTGAACGAGACCGCCCCGGAGAGCGTATGCGCCGGTTGTTCGGAGGAATACGACGAATTTGCCGAACGCGCGCCTTACCTGCTTGCCGCCGCGGTCACGGAGGCGGGAGAGGTGGACGACGAATACCGTCGCTCGCACGGGCTTGCCGCGCGCGGGGAAACAGATACTGCCGAAATACCGCTGGAGGCTGACTTTCCGCTATCGCCCCGCTTTGCGCCCGCCGTCGCATTTTACCTTGCCTCAATGCTTATCGCCGACGAAAACCCGGAGCTGTCGGATACGCTTTTTGACCGCTTCTGCGACGCCATGTCTACTATCAAAGCGTCCATCCCGTCTGTCAAGAGCGCGATACGTAATGTATACCCCGCGCCCTGACGTCAGCGCCTTATAGAAAAATACACAGATCCCCCTGCTGTCGCGCAAAAGCGCGGCAGCAGGGGGATGTTGTTTTTTGATCTATACCAGATCAAGCCCAGCTCATGGTGCGGGGCTTATCCTCTGTCATAACAATAGGCTTGAGGAAGCTGACGGCTTTGGCAAGCCCCTCATCTATCGTCATTACGCTGTCCTCATGCTCGATTGAAAGCACGCGGTCATAGCCGCACAGACGCAGGTTGGAGACCAGATCTCTCCAGTAGGATTCGCCGTTGCCGTATCCGACGGTACGGAACACCCACGCGCGGTTCAGCTCGTCGCTGTAATGCTTGGTATCAAGCACGCCGTTCTGCGCGGTGTTGTACTTGTCGATCTTGGTATCCTTGGCGTGGACATGATAGATAGCTCCCTTGAGATAACGGGCGGCGGCTACCGGGTCGATGCCCTGCCAGATAAGGTGCGAGGGGTCAAGGTTCGCTCCGATGACGGGACCTGCCTCCCCTCTCAGCTTCATCAGCGTTTCAGGGTTGTAAACGCAGAATCCCGGATGCATTTCAAACGCAATGTGCGTTACGCCGTGCGCCTCGGCAAACGCCGCGGTCTTTTTCCAATAGGGAATGAGCTTTTCGCTCCACTGCCATTCAAGGATCTTAAGAAAATCGTCCGGCCACGGGCAGGTGACCCAGTTCGGGTATTTTGAGCCTTCGCTGTCTCCGGGGCAGCCGGAGAACCCGACAATGGTGTCCACGCCGAGCTTTTCGGCAAGCAGAACGGCGTTTCTGAAGTCCTCGTCATACGCCGCGGCGGTGGCGGCGTCGGGATGCAGCGGATTGCCGTGCGCGGCAAGCGCGCATATCTCGACATCAAATTTCTTGAATGTGTCAACAAAGGCATTGAACTTTGCCTTGTCGGCAAGCAGCTCGGCAGGGTTGCAGTGAGCCTTTCCGGGATATCCACCCGCGCCCATCTCAACGGTATGTACGCCAAGACCCGTGATTATCGAAAGCGATTCCTCGAGAGTTTTTGAGGCATACAGATTTTCAAGTACACTGAGTTTCATTGAATTATCTTCCTTTCAAATATTATTTCATTCTGTATATGCGTTCCCCGCGCTCAAGCGCCCCGGCTATATTGCGCATTTCCTCAAGGGCAGCAGCCTTGTCCGGGTATTTGCCCGCGCGGCGTCCCTGATTGCCGTACTGAATGTTTATCACATACGGCTCTTCGCCCTTTTTTATGCGATAAGCCTCGGCAGTCCCGAACGGGATCAGCGATTTGCCGTCCTGTGTGAATATGTAAAGACCCGTGCCGGCAGCCGGGGCGTTGAATGAGACGTCGCCAAGCGCATCCTCAACGGCGTCACTCACTGCGCCCTCCACAGCGTCCTCAACGGCACTCTCTACCGTGCTTTCGATGCTGTCCTCAAGCTCATCGAGCTTTTGGGCAAGCTCCGAGAGCTGCTCTTTAAGCTCATTTACCGACTCGTTCAGTTCGTCGTATTCAATCATTCCGGTATCTCTTTAAAATCTGAATATATCTCCCGTCTTTGCAGAGGTGTAGATGCCCTCAAGTATGCGCGTGACGACTATCGCCTGTTCGGGAAGCACAAAGGGGGCTTTGTCGTTGACAACAGCGTCGATCCAAAGCCGCGCCTCGCGGTCGGCGGGGCTTTCGCCCTTTACGCCGTCAAAGAAAGCCGCGCCCTTGGCGTTCATATCCGGCTTCATGACATATTGCAGATTCTGACGCACTCCGTTTATGCGCACACCGTCAACCATGTCAGCTCCCGCCTTTGTGCCACAGAAGGAGGTGACAGCCTCGCGCACGTCAAGTGTGTTGAGCGCCCATGAAGCCTCAAGGTTGATGGTAGCGCCGTTTTCCATCACAATGAAGCCGAAAGCCGAATCCTCAACGGTAAACTTCGCCGGATCCCACGGTCCCCAGGCGTTGCCCTGGTCGGTCTGGTCGTTAAGAGCGTGATATGTAGTTCCGACGCAGTATTTGGGCTTGTAATTGTCAAGCGTCCAGAGCGTCAGGTCAAGAGCATGCGTTCCGATATCAATAAGAGGACCGCCGCCCTGCTCGTATTCGTTGAGGAAAACGCCCCATGTCGGAACTGCGCGGCGGCGTATCGCCGTCGCCTTGGCGTAGTAGATATCACCGAAGGTTCCCGCCTCGACCTCTCCCTTGAGGAAAAGTGAATCGGTGCGGTGGCGGCTCTGGTAGCCTATCGTCAGCTTTTTGCCGGTGCGTTTTGCGGCGTCAAGCATCTTCTGAGCCTCGGCGGAGTTGATCGCCATCGGCTTTTCGCACATAACGTGCTTTCCCGCCTCCAGTGCGTCAACAGTGATGAAGCTGTGACTGCGGTTGGGAGTAAGAACATGAACGACGTCGATGGACTTATCCTCAAGCAGCTTTTTATAATCGGTGTAAACCGCGCAGTCGGGAGTGCCGAATTTTTCACGTGCGGCGAGCGCCTTTTTTTCGATTATGTCGCAGAAAGCGACCATTTTGACATTTTTGAGCTTTGAGAGTGCCGGCATATGCTTGCCGTTGGCAATTCCGCCGCAGCCGATGATACCTACACGTACAATATCATTTGTCATTTTCAGTCCCTGCTTTTCTTTTGTTTTTTGAAATCCTCCGGGCAAAACAGCCCGCAAAGGCTTACCTTACTAAATATAATACAGCATAAGGCATAATTTTTCAAGGGCTTTTATGCCGTTTTTTTATTATTAAGCAGATTAAATCCGCAAAAAGTTGCGCCGGAACATTTTTTATGCTATAATAATCCGGCGCAGAAAGAGCGCAAAACCGCAAAGGAAAAAGGAAGAAGCAATGTTTACTGATATGATGGGAAACGTCCGCTACAAGCTCGGACTTCATCTGCACACCACACGCTCGGACGGTCGCCGCGAGCCCTCCGCCGTCATTGCCGAATACCGTGAGGCAGGATACGATGCCATAGCCCTTACCGATCACTGGCTCTGGAATCCCGCCGGAGAGCTTGACGGGATGAAGATAATTTCCGGCGCAGAATACAACATAGGCGCGTCCGACCCCTGTGACGGCTTCGGAGTGTATCATATAGTTGCCCTCGGCTGTGAGCACCGCCCTGACATTCAGCCCGCCGACGAACCCGCCGCTGTTGCCAAGGCTATACACGAGGCGGGAGGAATAGCGGTGCTGGCACATCCCGCGTGGTCGCTTAACGATCCCGCCGTCGTTGCCGCCCAGCCTTACTTTGACGCTACCGAGATATTCAACACCGTCTCCGGCGTTCATTTCTCCTTCCGTCCGGATTCCTCCGCCTTCTGCGATCTGCTTGCCTGCCGCGGAATGACGCTCCCCCTGCTTGCTACAGACGACGCGCATTACTACGATGGGCAGGACGACGCAGTATCCTTTGTCTGCGTCCGCGCCGAATCAGGAGCACAGTCAGAGCTTATCGACGCCATCAAGCGCGGGGATTTTTATGCGTCTCAGGGTCCCGAGCTTCACCTGAGCCGCGACGGCAACCGCTTTATACTTGACTGCTCACCCGCTCGGGAGATCCTGTTTATAACCAACCTCTCATGGTCGCACGGGCGCGCGGTTCGCGGCAGCAACCTGACGCACGCCGAATACGAGCTTTCCGTCGGTCAAGGACGCAACGACCGCTTCGTGCGCGCCGAAATTACCGACATGGACGGCAAAAAAGCCTGGTCAAACTACATAACAGTCTGACGAAGGCGCGCGATACATACAATAATGCACTCTCCCTGCCCCGCACCGTCAATGCAAATAGCACAAGAATTTGTTTTTTCTTTGACAAAGTCTTGCAAATCGCAGAGTATTGTGATATAATGACGGCGTATAGCGGAACAAACCGCAGATAAAAATTTTTTTACTGGAAGGTAATAAAATCATGGCAAAAAACAACATCGTTGATTGGAGTACAATCACAAATTTCGTCGTAGACAGCTTTGTTGGCTACGGCATCCCGCGTGAGGACGCGAAAATATGCGCGGATGTTCTGCTTGAAAGCGACAAGCGCGGCATTGAGTCCCACGGTGTAAACCGCTTCAAACCCATCTACCTTGACCGCATCAAAGCAGGTATCCAGAACCCCGTAACCAACTTTGAGATCGTCAAAGAGACCCCCACCACCGCCGTCGTTGACGGTCATGACGGTATGGGTCAGGTCATCGGATACAAGTCGATGAGAATGGCTATCGACAAGGCCAAGGAATACGGCATGGGCATGGTCGTTGTCCGCAATTCCTGCCACTACGGTATTGCCGGCTACTATCCCAGCATGGCTTGCAAGGAAGGCTGCATCGGTATGACCGGTACAAACGCCCGTCCCTCCGTCGCTCCCACCTTCGGCGTTGAGGGTATGTTCGGTACCAACCCCCTGACCATCGGTATCCCCACCGACGAGGACTTTGACTTCCTTATCGACTGCGCTACCTCCATTACCCAGAACGGTAAGATCGAATATTACGAGAGAATCGGCGAAAAGGTTCATCCCGGAACCATCATCGGCATCGACGGCGAGCCTGTTGAAGGCGACGCAGGCGTCGCGCTCAAGAGGATCCGTCAGGGCACAGCCGCGCTGACCACCCTCGGCGGAATCGGCGAGGCTATGGGCGGCTACAAGGGCTATGGCTACGCTATGGTCGTAGAGCTGCTTTCCGCAGTGCTTCAGGACGGCAACTACGGTAAGGCGCTCAACGGCGTCGGTCCCAACGGCGAAAAGGTTCCCTACCACCTCGGCCACTTCTTCATCGCCATCGACACCAACCACTTCCTCGGCGAGGAGCTTTGCCGCAAGAAAGCCGGCGAGATCATCCGCTCCGTCCGCAACTCCAAGAAGGCTCCCGGTGCAGAGCGCATTTACTCCGCCGGCGAGAAGGAGCATCTTGTTCGCCTTGCCCGCAAGGACGGTGTTCCGATCAACGAGTCCGTTCAGAAGGAGATCGTCGCCGTGCGT
The DNA here is from genome assembly GCA_003523225.1 of Clostridiales bacterium. Classification (GTDB taxonomy): domain Bacteria; phylum Bacillota; class Clostridia; order Oscillospirales; family CAG-272; genus CAG-390. Next base: position 22,839 of record DPGK01000029.1, on the reverse strand, counting down.
GACGAGCTGGGTCTCACTCAGTACACCTTCCCGTGGGAGAAATAAGCTGAATCAAATACATATTTTACGGAAGCGCTGAAACAGTTGCTCCGATGTATTTCATGCGCAGGAGCGATCATAACGTCGCCCCTGCGCAATTTTCAGAAGTCTTTACCGTGCTGCAAAAATACTGCATCAATAGCTGACATCTTGGGATAGTACCATCGACGGCAAAGGGTCGGCAGTAATAATGCGCTTCTCCGCCGACTATACTTTATTGTACCATAAATCAAAAATCGGAAGGATCACCGCAATGAATATAAGAGAAGAATCCCTCAAAAAGCACTACGAATGGAAGGGCAAGATAGAAGTCGTATCCCGCATACCGGTAAATACGCGGGAGGAGCTTTCCCTCGCCTACACACCCGGCGTCGCCGAGCCGTGCCTTGAAATTCAAAAAGACCCGGAAAAGTCGTATGAACTGACCCGCCGCAGCAATCTTGTCGCCGTAATCACCGACGGCACCGCCGTACTTGGTCTTGGCGACATAGGTCCGGAGGCGGGCATGCCGGTCATGGAGGGCAAGTGCCTGCTCTTCAAGGAGTTTGCGGATGTTGATGCATTTCCCCTCTGCATAAGATCAAAGGACGTTGACGAGATAGTCCGCACTATCTATCTGCTGTCCGGCAGCTTCGGCGGGATAAATCTTGAGGACATTGCCGCTCCCCGCTGCTTTGAGATCGAAAAGAGACTTATCGAGCTTTGCGACATTCCGGTCTTCCACGACGACCAGCACGGCACGGCAATCGTAGTAGCGGCGGCACTGATAAACGCGCTGAAGCTCGTCGGCAAGGAGCTTAGGAATATCCGCATTGCCGTGTCCGGAGCGGGCGCTGCGGGAATTTCGATAGCCCGTCACCTGATAAACCTCGGAGCTGACGCCGGAAAGATCATCATGTGCAACAGCCGCGGAATAGTCTGCGAGGGGGACGAAAGGCTGAACCCCGCCGCAGCAGAGATCGCGAAGATAACCAACCGCGGACTGCTTAAGGGCACTCTCGCCGACGCCATGCGCGGAGCGGATGTGTTTATCGGAGTTTCCGCGCCGGGGATCGTGACCCGCGAAATGGTTGCCGGAATGGCAAAGGACGCAATAGTCATGCCGATGGCAAACCCCACGCCGGAGATCATGCCCGACGAGGCGCTGGCAGGCGGCGCGCGTATAGTGGGTACGGGACGCTCCGACTTCCCCAACCAGATAAACAACCTGCTTGCATTCCCCGGAATATTCCGCGGTGCTCTTGACTGCCGCGCCTCACGTATCACCGAGAATATGAAGGCTGCTGCCTCGCGCGCTCTTGCGACTCTGATACCGGACAGCGAGATAACCGAGACCAATATTATCCCCTCGGCGCTTGACAAAAAGGTCGCTCATGTGGTCGCCGCCGCAGTTATTGAAGCGGCAAAAGCCGACGGAGTGGCAAGGATCAAATAAAATCACTCTCATAATATACACTGTGTGCTGCCGCGCAAAGCGTGGCAGCACACAGTGTATATTGATGATTTCGCGGCTTTTGCCGTCAGGCAGACCTTATCATGCGACGACAAATCTTACCCCGGCAAGCTTTTCATCGGGAGCTTTAGCCCCGTCTATCCCGTTTGCCGCCGCAAGCTCTCCGGCGTCAACACCGTATCGCTTCGCTACGCTCCAGAGTGTATCGTCTGGTGTAGGATAATAAACCGCGATGCTGCCGTATCTCGCCGCCCTCGGCTCTCCCACTCTTGCCTCAGAGACCGAAACGAGCTTTTCGCGCCCGCAAAGACGTGCCGCAATTGCCAGCTCACAGTCTGCGGAGAGCTTTTCTCCGTCAATGCGCACCCGGCAGACCGGAACAGTCAGCATCCATTCGGAATACCCTCCCCCGCTTACCGGTATCTCACCTGCGGGTACGTCCGGCTCGTATCTGAACGGAATTTCAAAATCCTTTCCGAGCGTCTGAGCGCCGTCGTCAAGCAATACGCGGACGCGGAGCTTTCCCGATATGGCAAATCTGCCGTCCTCTGCGCCTTTCTCGCCCCCTGCGGGCATTGCGTCCGCCCGCGCATCCACCACTCTTACGCCGGAATCAGCTCCGATAGAGGCAAGCTCCACCCCGCCACTGACAGTAATGTTGGCGTTAAAGCTCTTGATCGCCTCCGCCGCATCGGTCTGGCGTGTCGCAACACCGCAAACGCAGGATGCCGAATAGATATCTGATGTGTAAGTAACGTTTTCAGACGCAAGTATCTCGGCGGAAAACACCGTTTCAAAAGAACACGCCACACCGCCGCTTTCGTCCGGCTCAGCTTTTGCCGCGACTACACTGCCCCACGCACGGCAGCCTGCGGTGCGCGACGGTACTGAGTCAAAGGCTACAGTCTCAGAAAACGGGATCCTTCTCGACACGCAGAAGGGTCTCGCCCCCTCGGCGTCGCGGCAGAGCAGTATCGCCGCCGCAAGCTCGCCTCTCACGTAAACGCCCTCAAGCGTTATCCCTGCCTCGCTTACAAAAGGCTCGGCGCGGCAGGATATCACCCTCAGCTCCCCACTGCCACCGTCGTCGGGAAGAAATGTGTCGGAGTATTCAAATGCATCGGTATTTTCCCGCATTATCAGGGCAATATCAGCCGAGGACGTGAGCCTTTTTATATCTCCGTCCGGGAGCGCGGAAGCGCCGGATACGCTTTCCTCCAGCCTGCGCCTGCCCATTACCGCAGCATCGGCGCGTATTCTGGCGCGTATCGACACGCGGCGCGGGGCAGTCACTCTTGCGCTCACCGACTCGCACACCGTGTCGGCGTATGCCACTGTCCCCTCCGACTCAAATGCCGGATCGTTATCGGTTGCAAGGTCAAAGTCGTATTCCGACGGAAGCTCCGCCGACCACACACCTCCGTCTCCGCCCTCATACTGAATACAGTATTTCACCGAGCCTGCAAACTCGGCATGTCCCGGAGTAAGGTAGTGGGCGGCGGGAGACACTGCCGCAGTGACCGAGATCATGCGGCGTATTTCCGGCTTGTAGTCCGGCAGGGAAAAATCATCGGACAGCTCCTGAACCGCACTGCGAGCCATTACGGGAGACTGAATCCGGCATACCGCCCCGGTAGTTCCCATACCCGTGGCAGAATTATTCTGATATGAATTCATTTTGTTATCCATCCCTCCAAAAGAATCTCAGTCAATAATATGCCGCACATCGACCCGGTATTCACGCAACACGATTGGTCGTCTTTCAAGGGACAAAAAACATTTTCTGAATATAAAAATATGAGGGGGCTGTTGCATCGCAACAGCCCCTTTAGGAATTACCCTCGGGTAGTTCTGATTATTTGTGCCTTATCAGCCGTTTACGCGCTTCTTGGAAGCAACGACTACTCCGCAGACGGCAGCAAGTGCCAGAGTGCTGAGGAATACGATAGCGACAGCGCTGTCACCCATGGCCGGGTTCGGGGGGATAACTTCGGACTTGGTTGCGCCGCAATCCTTGCAGGTGAAGACCTTCTCACCGGCAGTGGTAGCTGTGGCTTCAACAGTGACCTTGCCCTCGTCCCAGGCATGAGGAGCAGATTCCTTTGCGCCGCAGACGGTGCAAACGTGCTCGTGATTCTCGGCGTCAACAGATTTCCATTCGCCATATGTATGGGTGCAGGCAACTGTTACGGTTCCGACTGTCTGGTATGTTGTCTTGGTGCCGTCGGCAGCTTCAACGATAACGTCGAGCTTTACTTCAGCAGTTCCGATGGGGGCATCATCCTTAACCTTTACGTTGAAGGAGAAGACATCGCCGACGAGCTCAAGAGCTCCGGTGTTGGCAATAACAGCCATTCCCTTGTCGTCATCAAAGCCATCCTTCAGGGGAGCAGAAGCGTCCTTCCACTCGCCCTTACCGTCGAGGACAAGAGCCTTGTCATCAACAGCGGTAAGTTTGATAGCCATGGAGTTGGCTTTTGCGGTGAAGCCCGCACCTGCAACTGTCAGGGTGACGGTATCGCCGCGTTTGGCTTCGGTAACATTGGTGGTGACGGTGAATTTAGTGTCGTCAGCAAACGCAGTAATGCTCAGTCCGAGAACCATCAGAGCTACCAACACTACCGATACTACTTTTTTCATTTCTTCATAATCCTCTCTTTATATTTGATTTTGAAGCTTTGATCCGAGCAAACCGGCAATCCGTCACCTACCCGCGAACGTCGGCTTAGCTCGCCAGCGGGTGCCAAAATGCAAATTCGTCAGCCAAATACTATAAGGATGAAATAATTATATCACCACATCGGGTAAATGTCAATAGTTTTTTGGATTTGCACGCAAAAATACTCGTGAAAAATAATGCCAAAAGTCAATTAATTCATCTTCACGCGGGCAGTATAATTATTTATTCAACAATTCGGATACAGGCTTCAGGTCAAAGCGGGGTCAGGACTTTCGATATTTTTCCCAATGCACCGCCGCGCAACAGATATCTTACGCCTTCCAGAGGCTGTGGAGATTGCAGTAGGCATACACTGCCTCAACCTCGTCGCCGTCGGTAAGGGCAAAGCTGACTTCGGGAGCGTCTCCGGGACGGAGCTGTTTTCTCTGGTTTCCGCACTTCGACTGAAGCGAGACCCACTCAATATAATGTTCAGGCAGCATCGGGTGCGCTACCTCGCCCACTTTTACCTTGACGGTATTTCCCTCGACCGTCCAGACGGGAACGTGCTTTTCCGCCGCGGCGTCAACGCTGCCGGGGACTATCTCTGTCATCTTCTGACCGCAGCACATTACCGGAACGCCGCTTTCCTTGACAACGGCAATTATTTTCCCGCAATGCTTGCAAACATAGAATTTCTGTTCCATTTTTTCGTTTTCTCCTTTTTAATAATTAATTGAATAAATATTGATTAAAACCGTATTTTCAGCCGAAATCAGTCCGCCGGATATGCGGCTGAATTTTTATGCAGTTTTGCGCGTTTTTACTCCAACGGCTCAAAGTCCGACGCGCCGTGCAGGCAAAGCGGACATACAAAGTCGTCGGGCAGAACGTCGCCCTCATAAACAAATCCGCATATACGGCACACAAAGCCGCGCTTGCCGGTTTTCTGGGGCTTGGGCTTTACGTTGTTCTGATAGTACGTATACGTCATCGTTTCCGCGTGCGATATTACGCGCGATTCGGTAACGGAGCAGATGAACATTCCGTGTGTATCAAGGTCGATATACTGCTCCACCTTGAGAGACATAAAGGAATTGATATATCTCGGCAGTACGGCAAGTCCGTTATCGGAGCGAACAGGTGTTATATCGGCAAATTTATCAACACTGCGTCCGCTGCGGAAGCCGAAATTCTCAAATACCGAGAAGGGCGCGTCAACCGTCAGGCAGTTTACATTCATGATTCCCGTCTGCTTTATAACATGGTGGGAATAATTCTGCTTGTTTATGGTCACGGCAATGCGGTTAGGGGTGTTTGTTACCTGAGACACGGTGTTTACGATAAGCCCGTTATCCTTTTTGCCGTCGTTGGAGGTGATGACATAAAGCCCGTATCCGATATTGAAGAGCGCAGTCGGGTCATTCTTTTCGGCGGAGTCTCCGCGCAGGGCGATATAGTCGCGGCACAGCTCCTCAGCAAGCGATTCAAGCTCGCTGCTGCTTTCGGAGGAAAGCGCGGATTTAAGATGAACGGTCGTATCGGTAAAGGTAATTCCCTGACTTCCCTCAAGCATCGAGCGCATGGTTTTTGCCGCCATCGGCGCCCAGCTTCCGTTTTCAATAAGACCTACCGTGCGTCCGCGGAAGCCGCGCTCGGTAAGATGCTCAATAAATTCGCGCATGTACGGGAAAATTCCGGCGTTGTACGTGGTCGTGGCAAGCACCAACTTGCTGAAGCGGAAGGCATCCGCCACGGCGCGTGACATATCCGAGCGGGCAAGATCGTACACCACAAGCTTCGGACAGCCCTTGGAGCGCAGCATATCGCACAGCTTTTCAACAGCCTTTTTTGTGTGCCCGTACACCGAGGTGTAGGCTACGACAATGCCCTCCTCCTCGGCGGCATATGACGCCCATGTGCTGTAAAGCCCGATGTAATGTCCGAGATCCTCGCTCAGCACCGGACCGTGCAGGGGGCAGATCTTTGATATATCGAGTCCCTCCGCCTTTTTAAGCACTGTGCGCACCTGTGCGCCGTACTTGCCGACGATCCCGATGTAATAGCGGCGCGCCTCGTCATCCCACGGTTCGGCGGCATCGTCAGAGCCGAAGCGTCCGAAGGCGTCGGCGGAAAACAGGACCTTGTCGGTGCTGTCATATGTCAGAATTACCTCCGGCCAATGCACCATAGGTGCTGTGACAAAGGTCAGATTATGTCTGCCGAGCGACAGCGTGCTGCCCTCGCCGACCACGATACGGCGATCGGAATAGTCGTCGCCGAAAAAGTTCTTCATCATTGTGAACGCCTTGGCGGACGCCACGACGGTAGCCTTTGGGTAAACCTCGAGAAAACGGCTGATATTTGCCGAATGATCCGGCTCCATATGCTGGACCACAAGATAATCAGGCTGACGGCTGCCGATAGCGGTCTCAATATTATCAAGCCATTCGTGTGAGAAGCGCACGTCAACCGTATCCATAACGGCGATCTTGTCATCAATAATTGCATATGAATTGTATGTTATACCGTTGTCGACGCGGTACTGCCCTTCAAAAAGGTCTATCGTACGGTCATAAACACCCAGATAAACTATATCGGGAGTGATTTTTTTCATTCGGGTATTCTCCTTTCGAAAGCGATTTATTGCATGAATATTCTCATCTTTAATTATACATCAAAACACGCGCTTGTCAACAGTTTGTCAAAGAAAATTATTTGAATTTTATGTGTATACGGTAAACTCATGGAATAGATAATGCGGGATAATAAATACGTAATAAAAAGCCTCACGCGTATTGGAAGATACTGCATTTTACATCATCCTATCGGTTCGTCGTACAGTATCTGCGCACCCCTGAAGGCTGTTGACAGCTTTGATGAGAAGATCGACATGAAATCATCTATTCCAAAAGCTATAAGTACATACTTTTCGCCGACGGTGGCGATTATCAGCCTGTCGGGGAAGCCGCACATCCAGCGCATTTCCTTTATTTCGTCGCGCACAGCCTTGGCAAGATCCGAAGCGCTGACGCCGGGCTTGAGATGAACCACACCGCTGGTGAAGGAATTGAGATTTATCATATGAGTAAGCGTTGCCGCCTCATCAATATTTGCTATCTGCCCTTCCGGGATGTGCAGAAAATAACTCAGATCCCCGGCATTTGACATATCAAAGCAGCCGGGAGCGTCCGCTACGCTGTGGTCAACATCGCCGCCCGCCGCGGCAAACCTTTCGTTTTCCGCATAAAGCGCCCATATCTTTTCAAGCATCGCAAGCGCGCTTTCTTCCTCTGCCGGTTCGGTATCGGCGGTCGTCTGCGCGTCGGTTGAAATACCGTCCGAAACGTCGCCGGGCGTTTTACTTTCTTTGCAGCCCGCAAGCATGACCGCCGCAAGCGCAAAGGCAAGAAGCAAAGAGATGAGCTTTTTCATCATTTCCTCCGGAATAAAAAATCGTTCCGACGTCATATTGCCCTGATGAATATTGCAAAGCGTTGATATTATAGCATTCTGATACGTTTGCGTAAAAACAAAATAATGAACGTCCTGTAAAAAGCGTCAGCGCGCCGCCCGACTTACCCGGGGACTGCGCTGTCTTTCACTTTGAAAGCAGCCCGTCAATGAACTGACGCGCAAGCCGCGCCGACCTGCCGCCGCGCTCAAGCGCAAAACGCTCCGCAAGAAGGTCAAGCTCCGCCTCGTCCGCATCGATCCCGCTCTCGCGCGCAAGATGGTGAACGATGTGCAGGAAGGTCCGCTTGTCCGGCTTGCTGAATGTGACGTGAATGCCGAAGCGCTCTGAAAGTGAGAGCAGCTCCTGCATGGTGTCGTTGCGGTGGATATCGTCCCCCTCGCGGTCCGAAAACTTTTCCTTAATTATATGCCGGCGGTTGCTGGTGGCATAAATAACGACGTTTTCGGATTTTGCCGAGACCGAGCCTTCAAGCACGGCTTTCAGCGCATTGAAGTTGTCGTCATCCTTGAGGAAGGAAAGGTCGTCGATAAAGAGAACGAATTTCAGCGGATTTTCCGCAAGGCTGTCAAGGATCTTGGGAATGGCGCGAAGCTGATCCTTGCGAACCTCGATTATCCTCAGTCCCTCGCCGAACATTGCGTTGCCCACAGCCTTAACCGTGGAGGATTTGCCTGTTCCCGCGTCACCGGTAAGAAGAATATTTGCCGCCGGCTTGCCCGCAAGCAGCGCCTTGGTATTGTCGATAATTATCTTGCGCTCGCGCTCGTAGTCCACAAGATCGCAAAGCTCTGTTCTGTCCGGATTTGAAACGGGAATTATATTCCCCTCCTCGTCCGCGTAGAACATACGGTTGTTTGCGTATATACCGTAACCGTATCTGCCGATATTGTCCGTCCTGTGTGAATATGAGGCGCAAAGGTCGATCCCTCCCGAGACAAACTCCGGCAGAAAGCCGTCGTATCCAAGCGGCTCACGCAGCTTGGCGGGGGTAAGCTCCGCAACCTCCTGGAGCGTGCAAAGCTCCTCGCGCAGCGCCCTTCTGATATGATCGGGAACGTCCTTACCGCTTCCGACGGTGCGGACATAAATATTTTCGCTGTTCTGGCAGATGTACTCAACATATCCGCTCAGATCACCGCCGTTTGCGTTGTAAAGCTCACCCACAAACCCGGCATACGCCGAGTTTGTGGGATCGTCGAGATAAGCGCAAAGGGCGGAAATTACCCTATCCTTCAGCAGATCTCTGAATATACACAGGGAGTCGAGCCTTGTTTTCAGATCATTCATGTCAGTTAAGTATCGCTCCTGATGCTCCGCCGGAAACAAGGGAGGCATACCTCTTAAGGTATCCGGAAAGCTCCTTTTTCTTAGGTACGAAATTCTTCATACGCTCGGCAAGCACTGTCTCATCAACCTTAAGCTCAATTTTGTTTTCGGGAATATTGATGCTTATGATATCCCCCTCTTCCACGACTCCGATAAGTCCGCCGGACGCCGCCTCGGGTGTGATATGCCCCACGCAGGCTCCGCGCGTTGCGCCACTGAATCTTCCGTCTGTGATCAGAGCCACGCTGTTTCCGAGTCCCATTCCCATAATTGCGGAGGTGGGGTTAAGCATTTCGCGCATACCGGGACCTCCCTTCGGTCCCTCATAGCGGATCACCACAACATCCCCCGGTACGATCTTACCGGCATTGATAGCCGCCTGCGCGTCCTCCTCGCATTCAAACACTCTCGCCGGACCTTCATGGACAAGCATTTCCGGCAGGACTGCCGAACGCTTTACCACGCTGCCCTCTGGTGCAAGGTTGCCCCTCAGCACTGCAATTCCTCCGGTCTCGCTGTACGGGTTGTCGATCGGACGTATTACGTCATGGTTGAGATTGACGCATCCCTCAATGTTTTCGCCCACTGTTTTTCCGGTCACTGTCATGCATCCGGTATGGATGAGTCCTTTTTTGTTCAGCTCATTCATAACGGCATACACGCCGCCCGCCTCGTCCAGCTCCTCGATGTAGGTCCTTCCGGCGGGTGCAAGATGGCACAGGTTGGGAGTTTTTTCGCTTATCTTGTTTGCAATATCAAGATTGATCTCAATTCCGCATTCGTGCGCGATCGCGGGAATATGAAGCATACTGTTTGTCGAACAGCCGAGCGCCATATCCACGGTCAGGGCGTTTGTGAACGCATCCTCGGTCATGATATCGCGCGGGCGGATATTCTTGCGCACCATTTCCATGACCGCCATGCCTGCGTGCTTGGCAAGCTCGATACGCGCGGAGTAGACCGCCGGGATAGTGCCGTTGCCCTTAAGCCCCATACCGAGCGCTTCGGTAAGGCAGTTCATAGAGTTTGCAGTGTACATACCCGAGCATGAGCCGCAGGTGGGGCAGGTTCTGCATTCATACTCGCGCAGCTTTTCCTCGGTTATCTTTCCGGCGTTGTACTGGCCAACCGCCTCGGAAATAGAGGAAAAACTGGTTTTTGCCCCGTCGATATGTCCCGCAAGCATGGGACCGCCGCTGACAAAAACCGTGGGAATATTGACGCGAGCCGCCGCCATGAGCAGTCCGGGAACGTTTTTGTCGCAGTTCGGGACCATGACAAGCGCGTCAAAGCCGTGCGCCAGAGCCATAGCCTCGGTGCTGTCGGCGATAAGGTCGCGGGTAACGAGCGAATATTTCATTCCCACATGACCCATGGCAATACCGTCGCAGACTGCGATCGCGGGAAATACAATAGGTGTACCGCCTGCCATTGCGACTCCGAGCTTTACTGCGTCCACGATCTTGTCGATATTCATATGCCCGGGTACGATCTCGTTGTAAGAGCTGACAATGCCGACTAAGGGTCGGCTGATCTCTTCTTCTGTAAGCCCCAAAGCATGATAAAGCGCACGGTGCGGCGCATTCTGCATGCCGTTTTTCAGAGCATCACTTTTCATAATCTGACTCCTTTCAGGGGTAAATGCGCCGTCGCCGCCCGGATGTGTCCGTTTATAAGCGCGCGACAGCCGTAAACCGGGAACGGGGCGAATACCGCCCCGCCTGTTGCCTTACTTACGCAAAGCCCCCGGCTCAGTCCCCGGTCAGTTTCGGTGCGATCAGCAGTCGCCGCGCCCATGTGCCGCTGACACTGACCGGGAACTATATAAAACAAACAAGGGCGCTATCTAAATGACTTTTGAAAGCTGCGTAAGCCTTAGTTGTTGATGAGCTTGTCCTCGTCGCTCCAGCTGTACAGCTTGCGGATCTCAGCTCCGACGACCTCGGAGGGATGCTCGCTTGCCAGCTTGCGCATTGCGTTGAAATGGACCTGTGCACCAGCCGAGGACATATCAAGCAGGAATTCCTTGGCAAAGGTTCCGTCCTGAATATCCTTGAGGATCTTCTTCATCGTCTTTTTGGTTTCTTCCGTGATGATCTTCGGTCCGGTAATGTAATCGCCGTACTCGGCGGTATTGGAAATGGAATATCTCATTCCCGCGAAGCCGCTCTGATAGATAAGGTCAACTATCAGCTTCATCTCGTGGATGCACTCAAAGTATGCGTTTCTCGGGTCATAGCCAGCCTCAACCAGAGTTTCATATCCCGCCTGCATCAGGGCGCAGACGCCGCCGCAAAGCACAGCCTGCTCGCCAAAGAGGTCGGTCTCGGTCTCGGTGCGGAAGGTAGTCTCAAGCACACCTGCGCGCGCGCCGCCGATGCCGAGCGCATATGCAAGCCCCAGATCCCATGCATCTCCGGTCGCATCCTGCTCGACGGCGATAAGGCAGGGCACGCCCTTGCCCGCAAGATATTCGCTTCTTACGGTATGACCGGGTCCCTTGGGAGCGATCATGATCACGTTTACATTCTTGGGCGGTTTGATGCAGCCGAAATGAATATTGAAGCCATGCGCGAAAGCAAGTGTCTTGCCCTCGGTGAGGTTCGGCTCGATGCTTTCCTTGTAGAGAGCAGCCTGCTTTTCGTCGTTGATAAGGATCATGATAATATCCGCGGCGCGCGCGGCTTCGGCACTTGTCATGACCTTAAGTCCCTGTGCTTCCGCCTTCGCCCAGCTCTTTGAGCCTTCGTAAAGACCTACGATAACGTTTACTCCGCTGTCCTTGAGATTGAGCGCGTGCGCGTGTCCCTGTGAGCCGTAACCGATGATGGCAACGGTCTTGCCGCTGAGCTTCTGAAGATCGCAATCCTGCTGATAGAAAATTCTTGCCATGGTAATTTACCTCTTTTATTTTTTAATTTATAAATTGATTGTTTGACGGATAGTAGTGCTGCCCTTTTCAAGAGATGCGCTGCCTGTGCGGCAGATCTCAAGTATGGTGTAATCCCGCATAAGATCAAGAAAATCGTCTATTCTGCGGGAATCTCCCGTAAGGCGGAAAATTATCGAGTCCTTGGAATAATCCACGGTCTCCGCTCCGAATCCGGCGACCGCCGCCAGTATTTCTTCACGTGAGGAGGATTCGTTTTTCATTTTGATAAGGAGCAGCTCGCAGCTTACCGAATTATCGGCGGTAAACTCCTTTATCGAGCAGACGTCCGGCAGCTTATAAAGCTGATTGACAAGCTGCTGCTTGGCGGCGGTATTCTCGCTGTCAAAGGTAACAGTGATTCTTGAATACTCGTTTGACTCGGTTTCGCTGACTGAGAGGGCGCTGATATTGAACTGCCTGCGTCTGAACATACTCGTTACACGGTTCAGCACGCCGAACTGGTTGCGTACAAGTACGGCTACGGTAGATTTGTGCATATCAATCACCCACCTTTACAATAATATCGTCCATACTTCCGCCGGGCGGGAGCATGGGAAGAACAAACTCGTCCTTCTCAATGGCGCAGTCTATCACATACGGTCCTTCCGCACTGAAAGCGTTTGCAAGGGCGCGGTCAAGCTCCTCCGGAGTTGACGCCGCCTCGCCGTCCGCCCCGAAAGCCTTTGCAAGCTTTACAAAGTCGGTCTTGCGGTTGAGCACAGTATTTGAATAGTGCTTATCAAAAAACAGTGTCTGCCACTGACGCACCATTCCGAGAACGCCGTTGTTCATTATCAGAATAACCACCGGGACATTGTAGGTAACGGCTGTTGCCAGCTCGTTGAGGCACATTCCGAAGCTGCCGTCGCCGGTGATAAGAACACTGCGCTCCTGTGTTCCGAACGCCGCGCCTATGGCTGCGCCGAGCCCAAAGCCCATCGTACCGAGCCCGCCGGAGGAAACAAACCGCCGGGGTGTCCTGAAGGACAGATTCTGTGCCGCCCACATCTGATGCTGACCCACATCGGTGGCGACCGCCGTGTTCTCACCCAGGTATTTGTTGACGGCAAGAATGGCGTTGCGCGGGGTAAGTCCCTCTCGCCTGTCGAGATATTCTTCCTCCTCGGCGCGGAGGTCGGCGATCTTCTGCTGCCACTCCGGGTGCGCCTTGCTGCTTACAAGCGGCAAAAGACTCTGGAGTGTCTTTTTAATGTCTCCCCGCAGACCGACGGCGGCGTTTACGGTCTTTGAAAGCTCCGAACCGTCCACATCAATGTGTACTATCTTCGCTCCCCGTGCAAACTTTGCCCGGTTTCCGGTCACGCGGTCATTGAACCTGACGCCGAGAGATATAATGAGATCGGAATTGTGCATTGCCATTGACGAGGCATAGTGACCGTGCATTCCCTGCATTCCGAGGAAACGCGGATGGTCGGTCGGCACTCCCGAAATTCCCATCAGCGAGCAGCCTATCGGAGCGTCGGTCTTTTCGGCAAGGGCGAGCATTTCCGCCTGTGCGCCTGCCGTAATAAGTCCGCCGCCGAAATAGATAAAGGGTCTCTGCGCTGAATTTATAAGCTCGGCAGCCTCGTTTATGCGCACCTCCTTGGCGGCTTTCGGCTCGTCCGCCTTAACAGGATGCTGCTCGGTGTACTGACACTTTGCGATCTGAACATCCTTCGGTATATCAATAAGCACAGGTCCCGGTCTTCCGGAGGAGGCAAGCCAGAACGCCTCGCGTACTGTGTCCGCCAGCTGCTCCACCGAACCGACAAAGTAATTGTGCTTGGTTATCGGCAGGGTAACGCCGGTAATGTCTATCTCCTGAAAGCTGTCAGTGCCTATCTGCGTGGTCGGGACGTTTCCGCAGATCGCCACAAGCGGTATCGAATCAAGATACGCGGTCGCGATTCCCGTCACAAGGTTTGTAGCACCCGGTCCTGAGGTCGATATCACGACCCCGACACGTCCGGTCGTACGCGCATATCCGTCAGCGGCGTGCACAGCACCCTGCTCGTGCGCGGTCAGAATATGATTTATTTCATTCTGATATTTATAAAGGCTGTCGTAAACGTTGAGTATCTGACCGCCGGGATAGCCGAAAACGGTGTCCACTCCCTGCTCGATCAGCGCTTTTACAAGTATGTCAGCTCCGGAAAGGATCATCATTTCACTCCTTCTTCAAGTTTTCAATAATAAGTCTTCCGCACTCACGGCATCCGACGCACGTCATGCCGCTGCTCATGATATCCGCCGTGCGATAGCCCTTGTCAAGATACGCTGATACGGCGTTTTCGATGGCGTCTGCCTCACGTGCCATATCAAAGCTGTAACGCAGCATCATGGCGGCGGAAAGAACAGTGCCTATCGGGTTGGCAACATCCTTGCCCGCGATATCCGGCGCTGAGCCGTGTATCGGCTCATACAGTCCGCAGGAGGAAGCGCCGAGGCTTGAGGAAGGTATCATACCGATCGAGCCTGTGATCATGGAAGCCTCGTCCGAAAGGATGTCTCCGAACATATTCTCGGTCACGATAACGTCAAACTGAGAGGGATCCTTGACTATCTGCATGGCGCAGTTGTCTACAAGCATATCCGACAGCTCCACGTCGGGATATTCCGCGGCAAGGCGGTGCATCACCTTTTTCCAAAGGCGGCTCGAATCAAGCACGTTGCTCTTTTCAACCGAGCAGAGCTTTCCTCTTCTCTTCTGCGCCGTTTCAAAGCCTATCCTGCCTATGCGCTCGATCTCCTCCTCGCTGTATGTCAGGACATCAACGGCAGTAAGACTGCCGTCGATTTTTTCGGTCTTATGTTCACCGAAGTAAATTCCGCCGATCAGCTCGCGAACGATGATAAAGTCGATCCCCTTGTCAACTATCTCCTTGCGAAGTGGGGACGCATCGGCAAGCTGACTCCATATCCTTGCCGGACGGTTGTTGGAATAGACCCCCATTCCGGCGCGAAGGCGCAGCAGACCTTTTTCGGGGCGCATATTTCCGGGAACATCGTTCCACTTGTTTCCGCCCACAGCTCCCAGCAGAACGCTGTCTGATTCCACGCATTTTTTCAGCATATCGGCAGGAAGCGGATCGCCGTATTTGTCAATGGCACAGCCGCCCATATCCACATCGGTGTAGTTGAATGTGTGTCCGTACAGCTCGGCGATCTTATTGAGTACCAGGATCGCCTGCTCCACTATCTCCGGACCTATGCCGTCGCCGCGTATTACTGCAATATTTTTAACCATTCCTCTCACACTCCTTCAGGGATCTGAGCAGACCGCCGCTTTTTATGATGTTCTGGATAAACGGCGGAAAGGGCTGAGACTGATATGTTTTGCCCGTGGTGATGTCGGTAATTATTCCGGTATCAAAATCAACGCACACCTCGTCGTCTGCCTTTATCTCGTCCGCCGCCTGCTCGCATTCCAGTATGGGAAGCCCGATATTTATGGCGTTGCGGTAAAAGATGCGGGCAAAGCTCTTGGCTATAACACAGCCTGTGCCGCAGGTCTTTATTACAAGCGGAGCGTGCTCACGCGAGGAGCCGCAGCCGAAATTCCAGCCCGCCACAATAACGTCCCCCGGCTTTACGTTTTTCACGAACCCGGCGTCAATATCCTCCATACAGTGCAGAGCTAATTCCTTTGCTTCCGGTGTATTCAGATAACGCGCGGGAATAATAACATCGGTATCCACATTATCAGGATACTTAAATACTTTGCCTTGCGTGTTCATATTTACGCCTCCTTGGGTTCGGTAATATATCCTGTCAGCGCACTTGCCGCCGCCGTAAGCGGAGAGGCAAGATACACCTCGCTTTTCACATGTCCCATTCTGCCCACAAAATTGCGGTTGGTGGTTGATATGCAGCGTTCGCCCTCCGCAAGTATTCCCATATATCCGCCGAGGCACGGACCGCAGGTCGGTGTGGAAACAACTGCTCCGGCGTCAATAAACGCGGTGTAATATCCCCTCTCAACGCATTCCCTCAGGATCTGCATCGTACCGGGGATGATTATGCAACGTACTCCGTCGGCAACCTTTTTGCCCGCAAGAGTTCTGTATGCAGCCTCCATATCCTCCATTCTGCCATTAGTGCAGCTTCCTATCACCACCTGATCTATCTTTATCCCGCCAAGCTCGCTTGCCGGGTGGGTGTTTTCGGGAAGATGCGGACATGCAACGGTGGGAACGATGCCCGCAAGGTCAATGTCGATCGTCCTCTCATAGACTGCGTCGGCATCTGCCTCATATACCACCGGTGTGCGCTCGCATCTGCCGCTCATATATTCGACGGTTTTTTCGTCCACGGGGAAGATCCCGTTTTTCGCACCAGCTTCAATTGCCATGTTGCAGATGCAGAAGCGGTCGTCCATGGAAAGATTTTTCACTCCCTCTCCCGTAAACTCCATGCTCCTGTAAAGCGCGCCGTCAACGCCTATCATTCCGATGATCGTGAGGATCACATCCTTGCCGCTGCAATTTGACGGCAGCTTACCGGTGAGGTTGAATCTTATCGCCGCAGGCACCTTGAACCAAGCCGTTCCGGTCGCCATACCGGCAGCCATATCGGTGCTGCCCACTCCGGTGGAAAACGCGCCGAGCGCCCCGTAGGTGCAGGTATGGCTGTCCGCTCCGATGATGCAGTCACCGGCGGTAACTACGCCCTGCTCGGGGAGCAGCGCGTGCTCGATGCCCATTTTTCCGACATCGTAAAAATGGCTCACACAATGCTCACAGGCAAATTCACGGCAGGTTTTTGACTGCTCAGCCGCTTTGATATCCTTGTTCGGCACAAAGTGGTCAAGCACTATTGCAACTCTGTCCTTGTCAAACACATCACGAAAACCGGCTTTTCTGAACTCATTCACCGCCACGGGGGTGGTAATGTCATTACCGAGCACGATATCGAGCTTTGCGCTTATAAGCTGACCTGCCGTCACACTTTCAAGTCCTGCGTGCGCGGCAAGTATTTTTTGTGTCATGGTCATTCCCATATCAATAATCATACCTTTCATAAGGGTGTTTTTGTCTTTTCCGCAAATGCCGGAAAGACCTCGGGAGAACCGATGCAAGCTCCTGTGAGCTGCATTTCTCCTTATTCAGCTTTTGTCATGTTGTGGAAGGCACTGAGCAGGGCTTTGGTGCTTGCCTTTATGACGTCGGTATCTGTTCCGGCGCCCCAGAACATATCCCCGTTTTCCCGCTCAAGACCGATATAAGACGCCGCAACGCTCTGCGACCCCTGACCCTGCATACTGTGCTGTGTAAACACCTGCAAGGTGTATTTCTCTCCGGTGTACGCCTTCAGCGCATTGTTGATGGCGCTGAGAGAGCCGTTGCCCTCCGCCTCCATTTCGGTCTCCTTGCCGTCCTGCATGAAGGTTATATTTATCTTAACCGCGTCATTTTCGCGCATAAAATCAAAATCGGTCACGGTGATGGCGCAGGAATTATTAAGATAATTGCTGCTGAATATCTCAAGCACGTCCTCCGCCTTCAGCTCGCGGTGCTCGCGGTCGGAGATATCCTTGCAAAGATAGCTCAGATGCTCGCGCATTTTGGGAGGAAGAATATATCCGTAGGTATGCTCAAGCAGGTATCCTATCCCGCCCTTGCCCGACTGGGAGTTCACGCGGATGACGTCCGCGTCGTATGTGCGCCCGATATCCTTCGGGTCGATGGGAATATACGGGACGTTCCACTGGTGCATGCCGTTTTTATTTCTGTACTTCATGCCCTTTGCGATCGCGTCCTGATGGCTGCCGGAGAATGCGGCAAACACAAGCGCTCCGGCATAGGGCGCTCTTTCGTAGACCTGCATCCGGGTACACTTCTCGTACTCCTCCACAAGGTGATTCATATCGGAAAAGTCCAGCTTCGGGTCAACGCCGTGAGAGTACATATTGAGGGCAAGCGTGATAATATCCACATTTCCGGTCCTCTCGCCGTTTCCGAACAGAGTTCCCTCCACGCGCTCCGCCCCCGCCAGCAAAGCCAGCTCGGTGTCGGCAACGCCGGTGCCGCGGTCGTTGTGAGGATGAAGCGACAGCGTCACAAACTCGCGGTACTTCAGATTCCGGCTCATATATTCGACCTGCGAGGCGTAAACGTGCGGCAGGCTCATCTCCACGGTGACCGGAAGATTTATGATCACATTGTTGTCGGCTGACGGCTCAAGCACATCAAGCACCGCATTGCAGACCTCAAGGGCATATTCCGGCTCGGTCCCGGTAAAGGATTCGGGGGAGTATTCAAAACGGAAGTTACCCTCGTACTCGGATGCAAGCCTTTTAACCAGCTTTGCGCCGTCAACGGCTATCTGCTTGATCTCCTCCTTGGATCTTTTGAACACCTGCTCGCGCTGTACCGCGCTTACCGAGTTGTAAAAATGTATTATCGCACTGGGCGCGCCCCGGCAGGCGTCAAACGTCCTGCGGATGATATGCTCACGGCACTGGGTCAGCACCTGCACCGTAACGTCCTGCGGGATCATATTGTTATCTATCAGCGTTCTCAGAAACTCATATTCGGTCTCGCTCGCCGCCGGAAAGCCCACTTCAATTTCCTTGAATCCGACTTCCAGTAAGACCTTATAATATTCCAGCTTTTCTTCCAGACTCATCGGGATGACAAGACTCTGGTTGCCGTCCCGCATATCAACACTGCACCACACGGGCGGTTTTTCAATATGGTCTTTTTCAACCCATGTGTTATATTCCTTGGATACGGGAAAGTACCCTATCTGGTATTTACTTGCATCCATAAAATTCACCATGCCTTTCTGCTTCCGCTCCTGCCGCCGTACGGTCGGCTTTTTCCTGAATGAGTCGCGCGGAAGCTACCGTGTATTTCGCCGTCACTATTTTTCTGCAATAACTTCTACTTCCACCAGCGCGCCCTTGGGCAGAGTTTTTACCGCCACGCAGGAGCGTGCGGGCTTTCCGGTGAAGAAGGTGGCGTACACTTCGTTGAACGCCGCAAAATCCTCCATATTGCTGAGATAGCACACGGTCTTGACGGCCTTTTCAAGGGATGAACCTGCGGCGGTAAGCACCGCGCTGAGGTTTTTGCAGACTCTCTCGGTCTGCTCTCTGATATCCTTGCCTACAAGAACTCCGGTTTCGGGATCAAGCGGGATCTGCCCGGATGTAAAAACAAGATTGCCCGTGACTATTGCCTGCGAGTACGGTCCTATCGCCGCCGGCGCCATATCGGTATGTACTTTGCTGCTCATAGCTTTATTTGCTCCTTTTGAAAATCATATTATTTTGAAGCCCTCGTCACGCAGCGTCTGCGTAATGAGGTGAACGTGGTCGAAGTCTCTGGTCTCCATCTCAATGCGCAAAAAGCATCCGTTGATGCTTTCGGTGTCGCCCTTTTCGTAATGAACGCCGGTCACATTGCCGCCGCAGTCGGCGATAATGCGGGAGATATCCTTAAGCTGCCCCGGCTTATCTATCAGCTCGATAAGCAGGCTTGAGGAGCGTCCGGACTTCATAAGTCCGCGGGCTATCACGCGGGATAGTATCGTAACGTCGATGTTGCCGCCCGAAACGATGCTTACGACACGTTTGCCCTTGAGGTTGAATTTATCGAACATCACGGCTGCCACCGCCGCGGCTCCCGCGCCCTCGGCTATCATCTTCTGCTTTTCGATCAGCGCAAGAATTGCCGAGGCGACCTCGTCGTCACTGACAAGAGCAATATCGTCCACATACTCGCTTACAAGTCTGAAGGTGTTCTCTCCCGGCTGCTTTACGGCAATGCCGTCCGCTATTGTATGTACCGTGGGCAGACATTCGATCTTTCCGTCCCTTACCGAATTGTACATACTGGGCGCTCCGCTCATCTGCACGCCGTACACCTTGACCGAGGGTCTTATCTGCTTTGCGGTGTAGGCGATACCGGAGATCAGCCCTCCGCCGCCAACCGGAACAACAATGGCGTCGATATCGTCAAGGTCGTTAAGCACCTCAAGTGCAATGGTACCCTGACCGGCAATGACATTTTCATCGTCAAAGGGATGAACAAAGGTATACCCTTCGCTTTCCTTAAGCTCCAGCGCCTTTTTATATGCGTCATCATAACAGCCCTCGACAAGGCAGACCTCCGCGCCGAAGCCCTTTGTGGCTTCCACTTTTGAGATAGGGGCGCTGTCAGGCAGACAGATCAGTGATTTTATCCCGTTTTTTGACGCCGCCAGCGCAACTCCCTGCGCGTGATTCCCGGCGGAACAGGCGATAACGCCTCTGGCTTTTTCCTCCTCCGACAGCATTGCTATCTTGTACGCCGAACCGCGGACCTTGAAGGAACCGGTGATCTGAAGGTTTTCGGGCTTCAGATACAGCTCGCATTCCGGAGCGATTCCGTAAGCGCGAACCAAGTCAGTCTCGCGGATGATGCTTTTAAGCACCGATTGCGCGTTGAATACCTTGTCAAGTGTCAGCATGAAAATTAAATCTCCTGTTAATGAATGTATTATTTCTTATATTATCTTTATCAAGCGGAAGAAAAAGCCCGTCCCAAAAGCCAACTCAGCTTTGAGACGGGCGTAAGATTTCGCTTGCACTCGCGGTACCACTCAAATTGCGGACAGTTATCCGCCACCTCTTCGAAGTCTAACAGCTTCTATGCATTCACGCAGCATTCACGGGAAGCGCCTACCTGGTCTTAAGCCCTTGGGACTTCCGGCTCGGAAGTGATGGAAATTCTGCTTTGTTTTATCGGGATCACACCGTCCCCGACTCTCTTGAAAACACCCGGCAGATTTCTTCTTCGTCACAGCCTTTGTAAATTCGAAGTCTATCAACCTCTATGCACTGACGCAGCATTCTCGGGTCGCCCTACGTGCGCTTTCGCGTCTCAGGCTTCCGGCTCGGAAGTGAGAGGTGAGGATATATCATACCGATTCGCACCAACCACCGGTTCTCTGAAATGCTTTTACCCTGCCATTCTTCGTCATAGCCTTTAGCAGTATTCGATTTGACAATTATTATATCACTGCATGGGTGTTATGTCAAGTGTTTTTTGAAAAACAATTTATTCTTTTTTGCGGTGTAGGCACCTGCCGCACGGATGCCGGAAGATATGTGCGCACTATTGATATAGTAATCAAAAAGTGATATAATCAAAGCGACATCCCGGCAGCGCCGGAAAAAGGAAGATCAAAGATCAATATGGACAAAAAGAACAGTGGCATCCTCTGCGCCATACTGGCGGCAGCGTTTTACGCCCTCAGCGCGCCCTTTTCAAAAATACTGCTCAACTATATACCCGAAACACTGACCGCCGGCTTTCTTTACCTCGGCGCGGGGATATGTATGCTGCTCATCGCTCCGCTCAGAAAGAATAAAAAAGAGGCGAAAGAAGAAAAGCACCTGACGCGCAAGGAGCTTCCCTACACCGTTGCAATGATCCTGCTTGATATTGCCGCGCCGATATGCCTGCTTGTCGGTCTTGGGTCAACGACGGCGGCAAGCGCGTCGCTGCTCAACAATTTTGAGATAGTGGCGACAGCCGTCATCGCGCTTTCCGTCTTCAGGGAGCGCATCAGCCCGCGGCTTTGGGGCGGAATACTCTTTATTACTCTCTCCTGCGCGGTGCTTTCCGCCGATAATGTCTCGGAGCTTCACTTTTCCGGCGGCTCACTTTTTATCCTCCTTGCGGCGGTGCTTTGGGGCTTTGAGAACAACTGCACAAGAAAGATCTCGTCAAAAGACCCGCTTGAAATAGTTTTGCTTAAAGGGATCTTCTCAGGTCTCGGCTCACTTATTTTAGGTCTTGTGTGCGACGAACGAATTACGGTTCTTTGGAGCGTGTTCGCAGCTCTCGGAATAGGCGCTGTCTCGTACGGGATGAGCATATATCTGTATATTTACGCCCAGCGTCATCTCGGCGCGGCACGCACCAGCGCCTATTACGCAGTCTCGCCCTTCATAGGCACACTGCTCTCGCTCATTGTTTTTCGCGAGCTGCCGGACTGGCGCTACTGGACAGGGCTGGCGCTTATGATCGCAGGAGCTTTTCTTGCGTCCTCCGACAAGCCTCTTTTCCGCAAAGCAAAGCCTTGATATCACACGCTGAAGAATACTTTAATTAAAAATCCGCGCCGAAGACCCGAACACCTCATACGGAGCGGTTGAGCAAAAAAGATACATGAGGGATACATAATGAGCCGATACCCTGTAAACAAAGAATTTTTTCCGTATTCTCATTTTACGCCTCCGATACACAGCGCAAAAATGGCGGGACGGCTTGGGGCGCTTATGAAGCCGCCCGGATGGCTGAAGTGCGACAAAGAAGTCGCCGTGACCCGCCAAAAGATAAAAGAATATTACAATGGCGCGGTGGAGGTCCTGATATTTGAACCGCGAAAAGCAAGCGCCGCCCTCCCCTGCCTTGTGTACTTTCACGGCGGCGGTTTTTTCTTCGGCGGCGCGGGATATCATTACAGGCTCGCCAAAGAATATTCGCTGAGAACTCCGTGCAAGGTGGCGTTCGTCCAGTATCGCCTGACGCCCGCGCATCCTTTTCCCACACCAGCCGAGGACTGCTACGCGGCACTGCAATGGACGCGAAAGAATGCCGCAGGACTCGGAATTGACGGAGAAAGGATTGCCGTCGGCGGGGACAGTGCCGGTGGCGCGCTTGCCGCGGCAGTTACACAGATGTCGCGCGACCGCGGCACATTTATGCCCTGCTTTCAACTTCTTGTATATCCCGTGACCGACCGCAGGATGAAGACCGGCTCTCACCTAAAATATACCGACACGCCGATGTGGAACAGCAGGCTGTCGGCAATAATGTGGCAGGGATATCTCGGCGCAGACCCGACCGACGTCAGGTACGCCTCTCCTATGGAGGCGGACTCGTTTGCAGGTCTGCCCGACGCATATCTTGAAACCGCGGAATTTGACTGCCTTCACGACGAAGGCACAGCCTATG
>DPGK01000037.1 GCA_003523225.1 Clostridiales bacterium | reverse complement strand
GAATATGACGATCTGTACCAGGAGGGCTGCATCTGGCTGTGCAAGGCGGCCATCAGCTTTGATGAAACACGCAACATCAAATTTGCGACCTACGCCGAAAAGGTCGTTACCAACGGACTTCGTACATACTGCCGCCTGATGTGCGGCAAGCAAAAGCATCATATTTTACTTCCGGTCCAAAGTGAGCCGGAGGAGGACGGGCTTTCCATGGAGCAACTGTCGAGTGCGGACGATACGCTGGACAAGCTGCTTGAGGAGCAGGACATCTGTATGCTGCTGCAAAACTGCAAGCGGCAGTATACCGATACTGCCCGCCTCGGTATTGAAGCAATCGAATGGAAGGTCAAGGGCTTGTCCGGTGCGGAGATCGCCAAAATGTACGGGGTCAAGCCGAATCTTGTGGGTGCGTGGATATCCAGAGCAGCCGGACGGTTAAAGCAAAACCGTGATTTCATGCAGTATTTTGACCGCTCTGTTGAAATTGACAGCTCGTAAGTCGTAAAAGAAGAATAAACGGAAAAATGAGGTGGTTTCATGAAGAAATTATATACCGCAGTCGGACGGATGCAATTCAAAGGAAGAAATCGGAATATGCGCTGCCCGATGGTGCTTCTGAATAACAAGGAATACATTCTGGACATCCAGGAAATGATGATCTGGTCAATTCTGAACTGGCGAATCCTGTCCGACGATGAGATCAAAACGCTGTATGAAAACAAGTCACGGGAAACCGGTTATATGACGCACCGTTCTGCCGCGGAATGTATGCAGCGGCTGGTACGACGCGGCTTGATTGCCGAGGGGGAAGGCGAGCTCGGTGCGGACGCGCTGTTCGACCTGCTCTCCGGTCTGTATGTTGTGCCGATCTCGGAAAGCCCGATCCTACGGCTGATCTCCTTTATTCGGCTGACGGTGTTTGAGCATATCCCGTATTCTGTCACCAAGCAGATCTTCCGCAGAGATAAGCGGAGCAGCGATGAACAGAAGGTCATGCTGCTTGCAAACCAGGCGATACTTTCTACGGCGGAAATGATCAAGTGTGCGGAGCTGAACACCTTTGCGTTCGGCAGCGAGGATGAATTGATCGATACGCTCTATCACGACGAATACACGACGAGCGAAAACATCGCTCACAGCGTTCGCTTCCTGCCCCAGTGCCGTCCGGTCATCACTTCCGTAGCCAACCTGTACCTGCGAAAGCAAATCATTTTTGAAAGGATGTAAGTCATGGGTAAGATAAAAGACGCACCGGCACCGCTAAGACGGAAGCTGTTCCTCACCGGGATCATCGGAGCCGGATGCCTGCTGATCGGCGCTGCAATGTCCTTCATACTGAAGGACCGGATCATGCTGTTTCTGAGTCTTGCCGTATTTGCGGCCAGCTTCGCCAGAGCGCTGAGCTATTACCGCATTATCACCGATAAGAGCTACGAGACCGTCGAGGGCGTCTGCGTTTCGATCGTCCCCAAGCCGCTGCGCAAATACCGTAAAATCAAAATTATGGACGGCGACGGCAACGAGTCTACTATGCTGCTCGGTAAGCATTCGAGGGTGAAGATCGGCTATCGGTATCGGTTCTATTTCAAGGAAACGCAGCATATTTCTCTCGGCAGCGAATATCTCAATTCCGCTATGTCCTCGGATCATTTTCTCGGGTATGAGGAGTTGGGAGAGTTTGCGGCTGAAATAACTGAATAATGATTAAAAGGCACTTCCCGAACATTGCCCGAATTTTCGATGGGCTATTGACTTTCACGCTTAATTTATGTATTATAATAAGCGAGAAAGTCAATAAGGTTGGGAGGTGCCTTTTATGAAGGAGACTGAAATGATTTTACAAATGGCTCATGAGAATAACGGCACTGTCACTACTGCTATGGTTACAAAAGCCGGCATCTCAAGAGGTAACTTAAAATATCTGACCGATACAGGCAAATTGGAACGGTCCGGACGCGGCGTGTATGTTTTGCCGGAGATTTGGGACGATGAATTTTTTGCTTTTCAGAATCGGTTCAAGCGAGGCATTTTTTCCTGCGATACTGCCTTATTCTTATGGAATATGACCGATCGCACGCCAAACAAATTTTGCATGACCTTTCCGGCGACATACAATTTAACAAGCGTCAAGAAGGAAAATGTCCGGTGTTCCCAGGTTATTGATAGCCTGTATGAAGTGGGACTAACGGAAACGGAAACCCCGGCTCACAATATTGTCCGGGTATATAACAGAGAGCGTACCCTATGCGATATTCTCAAAAAAAGCAATCAAATGGATATTCAGCTGATTACGCAGGCATTTAAGGAATACGCAAAGCTTCCCGATAAAAATATCGCACTTCTTTCGGATTATTCCAAACTTTTTAGAGTAAGCGGAAAAGTTCGTTCCTACCTGGAGGTACTACTATGAAAAACGCAATGCAATTAAAAGCCATCCTCAAAAACATGGCGAAGCAAAAGAATATTTCTGCACAGCTCGTTTTGCAGAATTATATGCTTGAACGACTGCTTGAGCGAGTTTCTGTTTCCAAATATCGAAATAACTTTATTCTCAAAGGCGGTTTCCTGATCGCTGCAATGGTCGGGTTAGACACAAGGGCAACTATGGATATGGATGCAACTCTTAAAGGTTATCCCGTAAATGAGGAAACTGTTCGCAAAATGTTTGAAGAGATCTGCGCCATTGAGTTAAACGATGATGTTACTTTTGCCTTTCGCCAAATTGGAGAGATTCGTGAGGGCGATGAGTATACCGGCTATCGTGTGGCACTGACAGCCAACTATCCGCCTTTGGCTGTTCCGTTAAAGCTGGATATTACCACAGGAGATAAGATCACACCGCGAGAAATTGAATATAGCTTTAAGCTTTTGCTCGAAGATCGCAGCATCTCCATTTTGGCATATAACCTCGAAACGATTTTAGCAGAAAAATTGGAAACAGTGATCTCCCGTTCAGATCAGAATACTCGCCCGAGAGATTACTACGACATTTATGTGCTGACAAAGCTGCAAGCCCACAACATCGACTTGCCTTCCTTGAAAGAAGCCCTTGCGGCCACATGCAGTAAAAGAGGTTCTGCGGAAACAGTCAAGGGATACATAGCAATCATGGAGCGAGTAAAGAGCAGTGCTGTTATGCAAGAACAATGGAGCAAGTATCAGCAGGAGTTCGACTATGCCTCAGACATTCCCTTTGACGATACCTGCGACACTGTGATTCGCATAATGAAGTCGTTAGAGTAATTATTATACATCGCCCGAAATATCTATATATAGACTTTATGGACTTGACAATCACAATATATAGTGGTATAATACCCTTGTAATTGATTTTTGTGCGTTTCTCCGTAAGGAGTATCGTGGTACAGTGCCACATTGCACAGAGCGTTAAGTTTGTAATTCAGTGCCGACAGTACGGTTCTGCCCTTATGGGCGAAGGAATCGTTTGCCGGCACTTTTTTATATAGATATTTCAGCCGCAAGGCAGAAAGGAGAAGAATGGC
>DPGK01000002.1:7126-21987 GCA_003523225.1 Clostridiales bacterium | reverse complement strand
TGCGCGAACAGACTATTGTGCGGTATGACTTTGTCCTCCTCATCCGTCGGCTCCGCCGACACCTTCTCCGCTGGAGAAGGCTTTCTTTGTACCTGCAAATTATTAAGTGCGGTTTTCTAAACTGCGGATTAATGCAGTTTTCACTTATGTGCGAGGCAGATAGAAATCAATCAGCCTTCTCCAGCGGAGAAGGTGGCAGCCGTAGGCTGACGGATGAGGAGAGCAGATCAATGCTGTATATTATTCAGTGCGGTTTTCAAATGAAAAAATGTTTGTTTTTTCCGCAGAATGAAGCTGTTGACTTTCAGGACGCGGCACTGACGGAGCGATTTGCATTGATGCACAGCATCCGTTCTTTTTTTGCATAAAATGCGTGCGCGGGCAAATAATAAGAAGGACTAAAGGCAAACCGCCGAAAGGATGGCAATACAATCAATGAAATTCTTCACTTATAAAATAGACGGAAAAAACGGCATTCATGCACGTCCCGCCGGAGCGCTCGTAAACACAGCCAAAGGCTTTTCCTCCAACATCACAATTAAAAACGGCAACCGCGACGCCGACGCCAAACGGCTTTTTTCGGTCATGAGTCTTGGAGCTAAGCACGGGGACGAGCTTGCCTTCTTCATCAACGGCGTCGATGAGGCGGAGGCTGCCGCGGCTCTTGAGGACACGCTGAAAAAGTCCTTTGAGAACGACCGGGGCTGAAACCATGTGCCCAGAGGCAAACGAAAAACGCATATCGCCCGATAAGGAAATGCCCGTCGCCTCCGCCGTGTTCCGCGGCGTGGGTGCGGGAAAGGGCATGGCGCATGGCAGACTGAGCTTCCGGCACGCGGCGGAGACGGAAGCCGTTGCCGCCGACCGGCACAGCCGACTGAGCTCCGACGCCGAGCGCGTCCGCTTTGAGCGCGCGCGGGCAACGGCGCGCGGCGATATTGCAGAGCTTGAGCGCCGCGCCGCAAAAACGGCAGGCGAAGAATCGGCTGCCATCTTTGAGATACACGGTATGCTGCTTGACGACGAGGACTTTACGCAGGCAGTAAGCGAAGGTCTTGCGGACGGTCTTACCGCAGAGGCGGCGGTAATCGACGCAGGAGAGCGGATGGCGGCAGTGTTTGAGGGCATGGAGGACGAATATCTGCGCGCACGCGCGGCGGATATGCGGGACGTCTGCCGCAGAGTACATGACCGGCTTACCGGACGCGCCCGAGGCGAGTCGCAAAGCTCCCCCGCAATAATTGTCGCCCCCGATCTTTCCCCCAGCGAAACGGTAAGCCTTGACCCTGCGGCAGTGCTCGGCTTTGTCACCTTCGGCGGCTCGCGCAGCTCGCACACCGCGATACTCGCACGGCAGATGGGCATTCCCGCCGTGGTTATGACAGGTCCGATACCCGATGTTTACGACGGCTGCGATGCCATGCTTGACGCGGCGGCGGGAACGGTGACGGTGAATCCCGGCATGGAGGAGCTTGAAGCGTTTGCCGACCGCGAACGTCTTGAGCGTGAAAAGAGGGAGCGTCTTGCGGCGCTGGCACAGCTTCCGGCGGTAACTCTTTCGGGGCGGCGCATAATGATGATGGCAAATGTCGGCTCTCCGGGCGAGGTTGCCGCGGCGGCTGCTGCCGGAGCTGACGGCATAGGACTTTTCCGCAGTGAATTTCTTTACCTTGGGCGGGACACGCTGCCCGACGAGGAGGAACAGCTTGCCGCCTACCGCAAAGCGCTTGACTCGATACCCGGCAAGCCCGTGATAGTCCGCACCCTTGACATAGGCGCCGACAAGACCACCCCCGCACTGCCAATGCCGCACGAGGAAAATCCCGCGCTCGGCATTCGCGGCGTGCGCTTCAGCCTTAAAAATACGGGAATATTCCGCACTCAGCTGCGTGCGCTCTGCCGCGCTTCAGCTTTTGGCGATCTGCGCGTAATGCTGCCAATGGTGGTCTCGGCGGACGAGGTGCGCCGGGTACGCACGCTGCTGCGCGAGGTGCAGAACGAGCTGCGCTTTGAGGAATATCCCTTTGACCCCGCCATGCCGCTCGGCATTATGCTTGAAACTCCCGCCGCCGCACTGATGTGCGACGCCCTTGCCGCTGAGTGCGACTTTTTCTCGGTAGGCACCAACGACCTTTGCCAGTACACGCTTGCCGCCGACCGTCAGAACGAGGCGCTCGGCAGGCTTATCGACGAAAACCTTGAGCCGGTCCTACGGCTTATACGCTCGGCGGCGGAGGCAGTCCACCGTGCGGGCGGCGGCAAATGGATAGGCGTATGCGGCGAGCTTGCCGCAGATACCGCGCTGACTTCGCGCTTTCTTGACGCAGGGGTGGACGAGCTTTCGGTCTCTGTTCCCTATATTGCCGAGGTCAAGGAAAAAATACGTGCGGGCATATAGCGCGGTTCGGATAAAATCTTCAAAAACACTCCAATGAATAATTGAAAGGAGTCAAAAATTAAAAATGTCTGTATTTTCAAAACAGCGCGGCACGCTGCTCTCGGTCGCCGACGGACGGGCGATCCCTCTCTCCGAAGTGCCTGACGAGGCGTTTTCCTCCGGGATGCTCGGCACAGGCTTTGCCGTCGAACCGGTGAAAGGGACGATATACAGCCCCGTGGACGGAATGGTCGAGGGCGTGACCGACAGCCGCCACGCCTACTCCATCCGCTCGGACGACGGACTTGACGTGTTGGTACACATCGGCGTTGACACAGTAAAGCTGGGCGGCGAGGGATTTTTGCCGCTGGTGGACGAGGGCGACCGGGTGAGCGCCGGAGACGCAATCGCCCGCGCCGATCTTGCCGCCATACGCGCGGCGGGCTGCCGGACGGTAACCCCGGTGCTTGTAGCCAACGGTGAAGGACTTGAAAACGTTAAATTCAAGCTTGGAAACGTCACCGGAGGCAAAAGCACCGTAATGCTTTACAAAAAGGGCTCAGATCCCAAACCGAAAGGGCATAACTGATATGAACAACACAGCAACAGCCGAAAAGCCGCGCCGCGACTCGCGACTTTTCGGGATACTTCAGCGCGTAGGGCGCTCCTTTATGCTTCCTATCGCGCTTCTGCCGATAGCCGGGCTTCTGCTCGGCATCGGATCGTCGCTTACCAACCCCGCCATGCTTTCGGCATATCACCTTGAGGGCATCCTCGGTCCGGGAACTGTCGCTAATTCGGTGCTGACAGTGCTTTCCGACGTCGGCTCTATTATCTTTACCAATCTGCCCATACTCTTTGCAATGGGCGTGGCGCTCGGCATGGCGGAAAACGAAAAGGCGACCGCAACCCTTGCCGCGGCTATATCCTTTTTCGTTATGCACGAGACCATACACTCACTTCTCGTCATAACGGGAAGGCTTGAGAACAACTCGCTCCCTGAAGGCTCGATCGCAAATGTTGTCGGTATCGAGTCGCTTGAGATGGGAGTTTTCGGCGGTATCATTGTCGGACTCGGAGTCGCGGCGCTTCACAACCGCTTTTATAAGATAAAGCTTCCAAGCGTGATATCCTTCTTCGGCGGCACGCGGTTCGTTCCGATAATCTCGACCGTGACCTATGCCGTCGTCGGCGTGCTGATGTTCTTCATCTGGCCGTATATTCAGTCCGCCATCTACGCACTGGGCGGGCTTGTAAAAAGCTCGGGATATATAGGAACTCTGGTTTACGGCTTTATCGAACGCATACTGATCCCCTTCGGGCTTCACCACGTTTTTTACCTGCCCTTCTGGCAGACGGGTCTTGGCGGCTCTGCGGTGATAGACGGTAGTCTTGTCTACGGCGCGCAGAATATCTTTTTTGCCGAGCTTGCCTCCCCGGCGACCGAGGTATTCTCGGTGGAGGCGACGCGCTTTATGGCGGGAAAATTTCCGATGATGATATTCGGTCTGCCCGGAATGGCGCTTGCCATGTACCGCTGTGCGCGCCCCGAAAAGCGCCGCGCCGCAGGCGGACTGCTCCTTTCAGCGGCTCTGACCGCAATGCTGACCGGAATCACCGAGCCGCTGGAATTCACCTTCTTATTTGTCGCACCGTCAATGTATTTTATTCATTCAATGCTCGCGGGCGTCTCGTATATGCTGATGCACGTGCTGCGTGTCGGAGTCGGCATGACGTTTTCGGGCGGACTTATCGACTTTTTGCTGTTCGGCGTGCTTCAGGGACAGGCAAAGACCAACTGGATAATGATCCCCATCGTGGGGCTTGTGTATTTTGCCGTGTACTTCCTGTTGTTCGGCTTCATGATAAGAAAGTTCAATTTCCTGACGCCGGGACGTGAGCTTGACGGCTCGGATGTAAAGCTGTACACCCGCGCCGATTATGACAAGTCCCGCGCGCGCCGCCGTGACCCGGAAGCCGTGCCGCCGACCGAGCCTGCGCTCTCGGACGCCGACGTGGGACTTGAAAGCACCTCGTCTATCATCCTGCGCGGTCTTGGCGGGCGCGAAAATATCGAAAATATCGACGCCTGCGCCACGCGTCTCAGGGTCACGGTGAAAAACTCCGGACTTGTAACCGACGCGCTTCTGAAAAAAAGCGGCGCGGCGGGAGTTATACGCCGCGGCGACGGCATTCAGGTGGTTTACGGACCGCAGGTGTCTGTCATCAAAAGCGAGCTTGAGGAACACATGAAAAGCCTTGACGAGAGCGCACAGGGCTGATACGATCGCACCTCAATAATGCAATAATAAAGACCCGGGCAGATGTGCACCATGCACACCTGTCCGGGTTTATGATCTTTTTTTATTCCGTGTCGGTTTTTCTTGAATAATATCTTCTGTATGCGTCCATTCTAAGCTCACGCTCGGCGGGGGCGGCGGCAAACAGCAGACCAACGCACACCGCCAAAAGCAGAAGCAGCAGCCATACGGGGGGCAGTCCGTCATAGCCCACCGTGACTTCATACAGGTAATACTTTTTGTAAAGATGAGATATATATTCCGGGAACAGCGAATATGGCAGGCACAAAAGCCCGCACAGCGCCATAAACCATCGGTTCGGCACCACAAGGCGCAAAAGCAGCTTGCACTGCATTGCCGCATGGGATGCGTGCGGCAGACTTATCCCCACGACAGCACACACGGCAGCCCAGCCGCTGAAGAATATCGCAGCGCCAAGGCCTATGCGCGACAGCGCCGTATACACGCGGGCGTTCACGGCAAAGCTTTTGTCGTTTGTGCTGGGGTCTTCCTCCTTTGAGAGCTTGTCGAGCCTCTCGCCCGCAGTTTCCCATGTGGATGAGGAAAGCGTCGTAAAGGACTGCCGCCGCTTGACGTCCCCGTCATGCACAAAAAACACCGACGGTCTTAAAAGATACAGCGCAAAGATCAGCACCGACGCCAGCGGCATGATGTATTTGAGGTAAACCAGTAGCTTCTTTGCGTTCATACCGCGCCGTCCTCTCCCGCGCCGCAGAACGGCGGCTGAGCGGCAATATGCTTTTCCACCCTGCCGAGTATCATCTCAAGCGCCACAAGATTTTCGCCGCCCTCGGGTACGATTATATCGGCGTATTTTTTTGACGGCTCGACATACGCCTCGTGCATCGGCTTTACCGTTGAGATATACTGCCTGCACACCGAGTCGATACTGCGACCGCGCTCCTTGACATCCCGCACAAGCCGGCGAAGTATCCGGATGTCCGCGTCGGTATCGACAAATATCCTGATGTCAAACATATTTCTCAGCGCCTCGTCGGCAAAGATAAGGATACCTTCCACGATAATGACGCTTGCGGGCTGTACGCGCCGGGTCATTTCCGAACGGTTGTGTACCGTGTAGTCGTACTGCGGGCAGTCGACGGCAAAGCCGTCGCGAAGCCGCTCAAGGTCGCGCACCAGAAGCTCGGTCTCAAACGCGTCGGGACAGTCGTAATTCTGCCGCGACCGCTCCTCAAGGCTCATTCCCGTCCGGGCGCGGTAGTACCAGTCGTGGCACACCACGCTCACCCCGCTGCCAAAACACTCGCCGAGCTTGCGCACAAGTGTCGTCTTGCCGCTTCCCGTGCCTCCGGCGACCCCAATCATCAGTGTCCTGCCGCGCATATTATCTTGCTCCCTTGTCATACGGAACGCCCTCTGCCTTCGGCGCACGTGATTTCTTTGAGGTAAACGCCAGAACGATGAGGACCGCGACATACGGGATCATATTGTAAAAATACATGGGCAGGTCAAGCTCCTTCAGCAGATATACCCCGTCGCCGTTGATATCCAGCATCGAGTATATCGGACCTATACATTTGAGCATACCGAAAAGCAGTGAGCCGAGGACTATTCCGATCGGCTTCCAGTTGCCGAAGATCATTATCGCCAGCGCCAGAAAGCCCATTCCGGCAACAGTTCCCTCGCAGGTGCCTCCGGACGTTGTGGCGATATAGATATATCCGCCCATGCCTGCCAGCGCACCCGAGATCGTAACGCCCGCGTAACGCATACGCGCCACGTTGATGCCAACGCTGTCCGCCGCCTGTGGGTGCTCGCCGCACGCACGCAGACGCAGACCGAATTTTGTGGTGTAAAGCAGGACTGACAGCACAATGAACAGCGCTATCGACACATATGTCGAGATATACGCCTTGTCAAAAAACGCTCTGCCGACCGCGTTCATATCGTCGTTGAGCATCACATATCCCACATCATGCGGCATATCCAGCTTGTCCTGCATGAAAAAGACCTTTATGAAGAAAAGAGACAGCGCAGGGGCAAGCATATTGAGTGCCGTGCCGCTTATCGTCTGGTCAGCCCTGAGGTTGACCGCCGAAAAGGAAAGCAGCAGTGAGAAAAGCGCACCGGCAGCAGCCGATACCGCCATAGCGATAAAAAATATTATCTGCGGGTGTCCGTCAAGCGCTCCTGCGGACTGAATGATATAAACCGTCAGCGCGCCGATAAAGGAGCCGAAGATCATAATACCGTCGAGAGCAATATTGATGATACCGCTGCGCTCGGCAAATACGCCTGCCAGCGCCACAATTAGCAGCGGCACGGCGTAAAGCAGTGTTTTCTGGATCAGAAATACCATTTTTATTCTCCCTTCTCAGTACCGGACTCTCCGGAAGCGTCGCCCTTACCGGCTGCGTCGAGCGCGTCAAGCGCCGTCCCGGAGGGAGGCGTAACCGCTCCGACAACTCTTTTTCCCCTGCGAAAGACAAGCATATCGCCGATAAGCCGGGAAAATCCCGCAAGATAAATTATTACTGCTGTAATAAGATCCGAAACATACTCGTTGTAAGCGGTATACCCGGCAAGATTGAAGCCGCCCTTGTTGATATAACGCAAAAACAGCGAGGAGAAGATGACCCCTATCGGGTTGCTTCCGGCAAGCAGTGCGGCGGGAATGCCGTTAAATCCGTTTGCCGGCAGAACGGAATATGTGTTCCACATCATGTCGTTCTGACCGTTGAGATACCAGAGCGCCGCGCCGCCCGCGGCAAGCCCGCCCGCTATCATCATTGAAAGCATGATGTTGCGGCGTTCGCTCATTCCGGCATATTTTGCGGCGTTCTTGTTGAAGCCGCACGCCTTAAGCTCATAGCCGAAAACCGTTTTGTTCAGCATAATGAACATAAGCACCGCGATCAGCACGGCTATTGCAAAGCCTATATCAATGTGAGAGCCGGGAAACAGCTTGTCAAGCCCGAACTTCGGCGTTGCAACGCCGTTTGTGGCGGTAGGACGCAGGAATTTGGTCTTTGTTTCGGCAATGTTGATAAATCTGTCGCCGGACGCCGCAAAGACCCAGCTTACCACATTTGCGGCTATCCAGTTGGTCATAATGCAGACGATGACCTCGTTTACATTGAATATCGCCTTGAAAAATCCGGGTATCGCACCCCATATCACTCCTCCGGCAATTCCGACGATCAGGGCAAGCAGCCATACCCAGAACGCCGTTGAGGGAGTGGTGGGAACGGAAAGCCCCACAAGCATTGCAAGCATTGCCCCGATGAGGTATTGCCCCGGCGCGCCGATGTTGAAAAGCCCGGTCTTGAATGCCACAGCCACCGAAAGTCCCGTCATGAGCAGTGGCGTCGCCTCAAGTATCATGTCGCCGAGATTAAAAAGGATATCCGAAAGGGTGCCGCTTGAAAACGGACCGCCGAGAATATACATGATCCCGGCAAAGGCATCGCTTATCGGCACGTCGTCGGAAAAAACGGCAAGCAGCAAAAGCACTACAAAGCCCGCAAGCAGTCCCCCGACTATGCAGATGAGAGAGGAAAGGACGGCGCGCACGCCGGGGCGGTCGGTGAATCTACCTTTTTCCGCTGCTCCGCTTCTTTTTTTCGTGTTAGCCTCGGTATTCATACCGCATCCCCTCCTTTTCCGGAGTCGTCAGCTCCGTCCGCCGGCAGCTGACGCTTTGCCCCCGACATATAAAGCCCAAGCTCTTTGACTGTGGTCCGCTTCGGGTCAAGCTCTCCGGTAATTTCGCCCTCATACATTACAAGTATGCGGTCGGAGACATTCATGACCTCGTCAAGCTCAAGCGAAACAAGCAGCACCGCCGCCCCCTCGTCACGGGAGCGCACGATCTGCCGGTGAATATACTCAATAGCCCCCACATCAAGCCCGCGCGTCGGCTGTACGGCGATAAGCAGCCGGTGCCTGCGGTCAAGCTCGCGCGCGATTATCGCTTTCTGCTGGTTCCCGCCGGACATACTGCGCACTGCGGTCGCATCTCCCTGCCCGGCGCGCACATCATACTGATCGATAAGCCTGTCGGCGTACTCCTTCACTTCGTCGGAACGGATAAAGCCGTATCGCTGGAACTGAGGCTCAAAGTACCGCTGAAGCACCAGATTCTGCCCCAGAGTGTAGTCAAGTATCAGCCCGTGCTTGTGGCGATCCTCCGGTATATGGCTGATACCGTGCGTGTTTTTGTAGCGGATGCTCTTGTGCGTCACATCCTCGCCGCACAGGAATATCCTGCCCGCGTCAAGCCGCTCAAGCCCCGTCAGCGCGTGGACAAGCTCGGTCTGACCGTTACCGTCGATTCCGGCAATGCATACAATTTCCCCCGCACGGACATCAAACGACACACCTCTTACCGCGTCCTTTTTGTGCAGTCGGCTGCGGACGCGCAGTCCCTCTGCCTTCAGCACCGTTTCGCCGGGAACAGCGGGGGACTTGTCCACCTCAAATTTTACCTCCCGCCCGACCATCATTTCGGAAAGCTCCTCCTTGGTCGTGGCGGAAATATCGACGGTTCCGACGCACCTGCCCTTGCGAAGCACGGTGCAGCGGTCGGCTGCCGCCATTATCTCATTGAGCTTGTGGGTTATGAACAAAATGGATTTGCCCTCTGCCGCAAGCCCCTTCATTATCGTTATCAGCTCCTCTATCTCCTGCGGGGTAAGCACCGCCGTAGGCTCGTCAAAAATAAGGATCTCATTGTCGCGGAAAAGCATTTTGAGGATCTCCGTCCTCTGCTGCATTCCCACCGTTATATCCTCGACCTTTGCGTCGGGATCCACATTCAGCCCGTAAGCCTTGGAAAGGGATATTATCCGCTCTCTTGCCTCTCGCTTGCTGAGAAAGCCGAGCTTTGTCGGCTCACTGCCGAGAATTATATTGTCAAGCACGGTGAATACCTCCACCAGCTTGAAATGCTGATGCACCATGCCGATCCCCAGCGCCGCGGCGTCGTTGGGGTCGTTTATCTTAACCGGCTCTCCGTTTTTGAGGATCTCCCCCTCGTCCGGCTGATACAGTCCGAAAAGCACGCTCATGAGCGTGCTTTTGCCCGCACCGTTCTCGCCAAGCAGCGCGTGTATCTCCCCGCGCCGAAGTCCCAGCGTTATATTGTCGTTTGCCCTCACTCCGGGAAATTCCTTGGTTATGCCGCGCATTTCAATTATATACGGTTGATCGCTTTTGATTTCGTTCATTTGTTTACCATGCCTTTCCCGCGGCGGCGCGGGATCATTCGTGTATCGTGAGTAAAAAGACAGCGGCTCTGAAATTGGCAACAGCTGAGGTCGCTTATACAGAACCGGGGATGGCACGAAACGCGACATCCCCTTTATTCTGTCTGATTATGATTACTTTTCGAATACGATGGTTACCTTGGTCAGATCCTTCTTGAGGAACTCATCCGAGTCGATTCCGTTTGAGGGAAGCGAGGAGTCGGGAGTGATCTCGCCGGATTTGATCTTGGCAAAAAGCGCATTGTACTGATCGATTGTGAAGTTGGTAAGTCTCCAGCTTTCGGTAGGCAGACCGGTAGCGTCTTCGGCAGCGCCAAGGTTCTGGCTCTTTCCGCCAAGCTCGGCATCCCACTTACCGTCATAGAACTGACCGAGAACGATCTTTACGGAGGTAGCAAGTCCCTTTACCGCGCTGGTGATGACCTGTGAGGACTCACCCGACTGGTCAACGTCAACGCCGATGATCTTGGCGTTCGGGTATTCGGCAGCCGCGCTCTTTACCGAGCTGAACATCGAGCCGCCGCAGGCAAACACCGCCTCGACGCCCTGGGCGTACCAACCGGCGATCTGGGTCTGAAGCTCGGGGGAAGCAGAGAAGGCTTCGCCGAACTTATAGCTGTAGTTGATGGTTACATCAACATTCTTTTCCTTGGCAGCAGCCTCGGCGCCCTGAACAAAGCCATAGCCGAAGCGGTTGCAGGCAGGGTTGCTTCCTCCGCCACCGCCGGTGTAGCCGAGCTTGGTGTAGCCTTCCATAACTGCGGCGTATCCGGCGAGGAATCCGGATTCCTCTTCCTTATAGGTAACAGCGGTAACGTTCAGAAGGGCAGAGCCGATATCCCCGCCGTTATCGTCGACCTTGTCAGTAAGATTCCAACCGTCAATGAATACGAATTTTACATCGGGGTTTTCCATAGCAACGGTGCGCATTGCCTTTGCCTGAAGGAAGCCGGGGGCAACGATGATCTTTGCGCCGTTGTTGATAGCCTGCTTCATGGCGGCTATACGGTCGTTGTCGGTTGCGTCAGACCCGTTGCTGGGCTGATAATACTTGTAGCTGATCTTGTGCTCCTCGGCAAATGCCTTGGCTCCTTCGTATGTGCCCTGGTTGAAGCCCTTATCCATCAGCTGACCGACATCGGTTACGATCGCGATTTCGGCTGTTTTTGCGGCGCAGGACGCAAAGGTCATAACGCCGGCGAGAAGTGCGAGACAAAGAACGATACTGAAAAGCTTTTTCATTTTCTCTTCTCCTTTTTTGTGTTCAAAACACATGATTTAGGCGTGCCAGGCACGCTCCTTGTCTATTATATAATATCTTTTAACGAAAATCAATAGCCGTAAGAATTTTTTTCACAAATGCGGTGCGCATACTTCTATTTTTTTGATCCGCCTGAGAAACAAGCCGGAAAAAAGCCGCCGAGGTTCCGATCGAAAATCGATTGACAGACGGGAAAATATGTGATATTATAAATGTAGAATATTTTTCGGTAAGGAGAACTGCCCTATGATAAGACATATCGTAATGTGGAAATTTGCCGATGAGGCGCTTGGAAAGACCAAAGAGGAAAACATGAAATACATCCGCGAAAAGCTGCTTGCCCTGCTCGGACAGGTGCCCGGCATGACCCGGATGGAGA
Organism: Clostridiales bacterium; assembly: GCA_003523225.1. Taxonomy (GTDB): domain Bacteria; phylum Bacillota; class Clostridia; order Oscillospirales; family CAG-272; genus CAG-390. The sequence continues at coordinate 10,421 of DPGK01000002.1, read as the reverse complement.
TAGGCTGCGACATATCGCACACCGATATGTCGTATGACATGGTGCTTATCACAGAGTTTGAGGACGCCGCCGCGCTTGAGGGCTATCGCGTATTTCCGGCGCACCGCGCGGTTCAGGATTATGTAAAGCAGGTCCGCACCGCCCGCGTGACCGTGGACTGCGAGATCTGAGCGGAGGGCACCTTAATGTCAAAAAAGCTGTTCATCAGCGCCGATATTGAAGGAACTGCCGGTATCTGCAACTGGCGCGAGACCGAAAAGGGCGGCGACCTGTACGAAAAATTTGCCGCGCTTATGACCGCCGAGGTCGCGGCGGCGGCTCAAGCCGCGCTTGACCTTGGATGGGAGGTCACAATAAAGGACGCCCACGACAGCGCCCGGAACATCGACCCGGAAAAGCTCCCCGCCGGCTGCAGGCTCATCCGCGGCTGGACGGGCGAGCCGCTTTGCATGATGGCGGGGCTTGAGACCGGGCATTTCGACGCCGCAGCGTACACGGGTTACCACGCCGACGCATACAGCTCCGGCAATCCCCTCGCCCACACCATGACGCCCTCGGCGCACCGTGTGACCCTGAACGGCAGAACCGCCAGCGAATTTACCCTCAACGCCTACGCCGCGGCGGAGCTTGGCGTGCCGTCGGTCTTTCTGTCCGGCGACGCCGCTTTGTGCCGCGACGCGCGTGAGCTTTTGCCCGCCATTACCGCTGTTCCGACCAAGACCGGCATCGGCGGAGCCGTGATATCAAAGACCCCTGCCGAGGTCTGCCGCGAAATATACGACGGCATGAAGCGCGCACTGCAGTCCGATACCGCGCCATGCCTGCCCCGCCTTCCGGAGCATTTTGAGCTTGAGATCGAATATTCAAAGCACACCGATGCGCAAAGATACGCCTGCTATCCCGGCGCACAGCGCGTGGACGCCAAGACCGTAAGGTTCGCGGCGGATTCCTTTGCCGAGATAAACCGTGCGATACTGTTTATACTTTAAGAACGCAACACCCGCAATTTATACTTATTTAAGGAAGATAAAATGGACTTCAGAATAGAAATACTAAAGCATCCGACCGCCGAGGACTGGATGTGGTGCAAGACCTGCACGCTTAACACCGTGGGAAAGGCAAGCGCCAAGCTGCCGACCGAGGAGTGGAAGAAAAAGCTCATCGCCGCCGAGCACAGCCCGCTGCGCGAGCTGTGGTTCGGGATCAAAATGGAGATACCGTACTGGGTGTCCGTTCACTTTGTCAGACATCACATCGGGGTAAACCATTACGTTCAGTCTCAGCGCAACGACCGCCAGAGCGCCTATGACCGCAACTCCGCTCCGCAGGATTCCCCCGTGTCTCACATAATGTCGATAAACGCGCAGGAGCTGGTGTTCATGTCGCACCGCCGCCTCTGCCGTCAGGCGTCCCCCGAAACGCGCGCGGTAATGGAGGAGATAGTGCGTCAGGTTTCCGCCCTTAACCCCGAATTTGCGGAATTTTTAGTCCCGATGTGCTACTACCGCGGCGGAGTCTGCACCGAATTCAACTGCTGCGGCTATAATAAGACCTACCCCGGGAATAAGCAGTAAGCACAAACCCGCTGCTCCGCACATTAAAAATTCATAATAACGGTTTATGGCTGTTGCAAAAAACGCAACAGCCATATTTTTATTATTTCCCGGCAGCTACTGCCTTTTTGCGGGCTCTTATTATCAGGCGCACCGCGACCCAGATGCCGTCGGCTATCAGCAGCACATCTCCGGCAAATGCCAGAAACATTATACTTATGTTCGCGCCGAGATGATACAGCGCGCCGACGTCGTCATACGGAATGCCGAGTCCCCGCAGATATGTACTGAGCGCAAAGCCCCAGCACACCAATGCAAGTATCAGCAAAACTATGTTGAACACCGAAGCGACTCTTATCCTTTTAGTCATGTGTGAATGTCCTCCCTTCACCGTGTTATGCGTGTTCCGTTATCCTCAAGCGCCTGCTTTGCGTCCGCCTTGAAGCCGTAAAGCCCGCCATCAAAGCTGACCGGAGAAAAGCAGACGTAAAGCCTTTCTTCATTTTTGCCGTCAGCGGAAATGCGGCTGCGGCGGTAGCAGTCAAAGGGAACTGTACGAAGCGCGGCAATGCGCCTCATCGCCCCGATCTCCGGCAGCTCGCCGTCACGCGCCTCCTCCGCAAGCACCGCGTCAAAGCGGAGCAGCGGTATCCCTCCGGGCTTTGAAAAGGCACCGTTCCCTTCGGGCTGTCCTTCTGACATTACGTCAAAGGAAAGATTGAAACCGCGCATATCTGCGCAGCGCCTGAAAAGCATAGCCGTGACCATAGTAAGCGCAAGAAACGCGCCGGCGTCCGGCTCATCGGAGCAAAAGGGGTAATCCTCGCAGTCAGAGACCGATATACCCGCACCGGTAAAACGCGCAACGCTCACCGCCGCCTCTGCTACGCGGCAGTAAAATTCAGAGCTTAGAGAGGCATTGCGGATAAGAAATGACTGATCGGCAATTCTGTTTGCCGCCTCCATTGACAGCGCCATGTCCGGAACGGGCGCGTCCGCCAAAGGAAGCAGTGCAAGCCCCAGCAGCGGCATCTCTGGCGCGGTACGGAAAAAGAAGCTGTCCGAAAAGCCTGATCCCGTCATGGCAGAGGCGCGCTTGAGGGCGGCTCTTTTCAGCTTGCAGCGCGAAAAGCCAAAGCTACCCGGCTCAGGAGCAGACAGACGCGAGGGGGACAGTGCGGAAAGCTCCCGCACATAATCAGCCATATTCCCGCCGGGCTGAAGGATAGCCGCCGGAGCGCGGGACGCCGCTATCGTTCCGTCGTCGCGGAAAAACAGCACGGCAGCGTCGGAAAAGATCATTTCCTCCGCTTCCGTCGGTGAAATGTTATAGTATCTGCCCACATTGCCCTGTTCCATGCTTCCCTGACCGCCGCTCTTTCTGATCTTTACGATGTATTGTGAGGATATTATATCACAGATTCCGCCCGGTGTATATGTTTTTCCGCCACAATAAGGATATTTTATTGCAGCGGATAAATAATGAAGAAAAATGTCGTACCGCGTCGGACGAAAAAGCAAACAAAAAATCAAAAAGGGGTTGACAAGGCGGCAAGGGAGTGATATAATAGTAAAGCAACGAAAAAGGGTTTTGCATTCCGCTTGCCGAGCCGGTGTGGCGGAACAGGCAGACGCCTTGGACTTAAAATCCAATGATACGAAAGTATCGTACCGGTTCGACCCCGGTCACCGGCACCAGCAGCAGAGTATGCAGAATTAAAATTCAATATCGCGGAGTGGAG
>DPGK01000002.1:0-6916 GCA_003523225.1 Clostridiales bacterium | reverse complement strand
GGGCTCATAACCCGGAGGTCGTGTGGTTCAAGTCCCACCTCCGCAACCATATCGAGTGGATGTAACTGATTTCAGTTACATCCGCTTCTTTTTTACCCACTCGTTGAGAAATAAGGCTTTTTGTGGTAAAATAAGTAAAATAATGTTTGGACGGATGATAATGAACAAAGTTTTCAAATCATTAAGAAACATCAACTGGCGATTGTTTGCGGCACTCCTTGTGCTCGGACTGTGTCCTGCCGTTTATACAACGGTTCGCACGTTCTTTCTCGGACAGCTTCCCGGTGAATGGTCCTATTCCATCGCAGGTCAGCTAAGCTGGGTCAATCTGATTTACGAAATTGTCAATGAAGCGATCATTCTGCCGCTGTTCTTCTTTATCGGCAAAGTCATTTCCGATAAAAAAGAATTTACCAACCGCGTAAAAACCGGACTTTTGATTTCTCTCGGTGTCTATGCGATTCTGTCAGCGGTAATACTGATTTTTGCGGAGCCTCTGCTTTCGGCAATGGCAGCCTCGCCGGATATCATCAAAGAATCGGCAACTTATATCCGAATTGAGGGAATTGCCAACATTTTCGGGATTCTTTTCAGTTTTGTCTCCGTAGCACTCATTTCTCTCGGAAAAGACCGTTTTGTTTACATACTGACGGGTATCAAGCTCGTCCTCTGCATCATTTCCGATACATTCCTTGTATCCACATTGCCCGTCTCGCTCAATCTCGGTGTGAACGGCATCGGCGTTTCCAACATCATTGTGAACGCTCTGCTTTTTGCTTCAGCCGTTATCCTGCTTGCCGGTCAGGGATGCCATGTTTTCAGCAAAGGCAAACTTTCCTTTGCGTGGGCAAAGGACTTTGCCAAAATCGGCGGCGTTTCGGGGCTGGAATCCTTTGTGCGCAACATTGCCTATATGCTGATGGTTTCCCGTATGGTAAACATGGTCGGTGAACAAGGCACTTACTGGGTCGCAAACAACTTTATATGGGGTTGGATGCTGCTTCCCATCACACAGCTCGGTGAACTCATCAAGCAGGAAACCGCTACCGATGAAAAAGCCGTCAATAACAACTCACTTGGATATTTTTCCGTTACTGCCATTGTCTGTGCGCTGTGGGCGGTACTCATTCCGACCTACAAGCCGTTTATGCAGTACGTTCTCGGTTATGCCGATGTAGATAAGCTTTTCAGACTGGTTATGGTGCTGTTTGCTTTCTATATCCTGTATGCCTTTCAGAATGTCTTTGACTGTACCTTTTACGGCAGGGGCAAAACGAATTACATGCTGTTCGAGTCGGTTGTTACAAACTCGGTTTATTACGGCACGTTCTTTGTACTGTACCTCACCGGAGCTTGGACACCGACCCTCATCGGTATCGCGCTGATGTTCGGTATCGGCAACGCCTTTGACAGTATCGTTTCCGGCATCGCTTACGCCTATTTCCTCAAGAAAAACAAATACAATATTCTTGATGTCAAATGATTTGAAACCCTTATGTACGGAGCAGGTTTACGCCTGCTCCGTTTCTTCTTCCTCAAAAGAATCATCATCCACGCCGTACTCCTCCGGGAATAATTCTTTCATTCCCTCCGACGGCTCACAGGAAACATACTCCACGGCAACGCCCTCGCGGATATCGGCGGTGTAGTTCGGATGGCACTGCGTGGGGTCGATGTCCAGATACCCAACGAACTTGTAGTAGATGACAAGACGCTGGGTCTTGTTTTTGCCCGTACCCTGTACCTCGTACACGTCGATGTGGTCGATGAGCTCGTTGAGTACCTGCTTGGTCAGCGTCCTCATTTCCATGAACTTGCGGATGGCGCGGATGAATTCTTTACGCTCGCTTTCCCGTTCATTCATTTCCGTCAGCTTCCTGCGCAGACTTAGGATTTTCTTATTTAACTGCTCGCGCTCGTCGGCATACTCACGGGAGAGGATATTATAATCCTCCTCCGAGGTTTTGCCTTCCAGCTTGTCCTCATAGAGCTTTTTCAGCAGCTTCGGGAGCATCTCGATACGCATTTCCGATTTGCGAAGCTCGGATGACAGCGTTTTCTTTTCGCTCTCATACTGCTTGTTGCTCTTACGGGCAAGAATTTCGGCAAAGCGGTTTTCATCGGCAACGAGGTATTCGGCAAGCCGCCGCAGCTCCATTTCCACCACCGCTTCCACCGCATCGGCGCGGATATAGTGGCGGGTGAGGCAGGTACCGCGGTAGTCTTTTACATAGTTGGAGCAGCTGAAATTACTTATAGCGGAGTAAGCACCGCTTTTCCTCGCCCCTTTTGTATGCCTACCCCGGGATCTCACCGCAGCGTCGCCGCGCTCGCTCTTTCGAGGTCATCGCACAGTCATGGAACTCGGACTCTTTATTCAGTTGTCAAGGTACATATCCTCATAATGTGAGGAATGAGAGAGGATGTTTTTTAGGGTCCTGCCGAAAATTTTTTCTCTTCACTTATTCCCACTGAGAGAGGCCGTTTGGGGAGTCATTCTCAAAAAAATTTTCTTCCCTCAAAGAGTAGGCAGCGAGAAGCCAGTTTTTTCACCCCTGTTTTGAATATTCCTTCACTTGTTCCCACTGGGAGCGGTCAAAAGTTGTGTCTGTTTTGCAATTTTCTTCCCTCAAGGGGTAGATCACGAGAAAGACTAAAAATTAAGCCTTTTGAAAAAATATATTTTTCTTCCCTCAATAGGTAGGCAACGAGGATGATCAAAAACCGCGCCTTTGCCGTAAATATTTTTCTCCCTCAAGTGGTAGAGCACGAAAACGCGGATTTTATGAATGGCTTCCGAAATTTCCGAAAGATCCCCTCAAGGGGTGGAGCACGGGAGCGCGAAAAATATAAAGTTTTTTCGAATAATTTTTTCCTTCCAAGGGATAGAGCATGAAAACTCGATTTTTATGAATGATTTTGAAAATTTCTCTCCCATCTGGTAGGCATCGAGAAGGGCCAAAAATAAACCACTTTGATAAAAATTTTTTTCTCCCTCAAAGGGTAGCCATCGAGAAACGCCAAAAATTGCGGGTTGAATGATATTTTTTTGTCCCTCAAGGGGGAGAGCACGAAAAACCGGTTTTTATGCGCTTCTCTCGTAAATATTTAGTTTTTGGCTCCTAAACGGAGCCATTTTCAGTTATCTGCCCGGATCGTGGCTCCGAAACGGCGCCATTTTGGAGCCAAATCCTATTCATGGCATCAAAAGTGATGCCATTTTGAGTACCTCCTCACTTATTCCCAGTGGGAAGTGACGAAATTGAGGGTATTCTTCAAAAATTTTTCCTCTCACTTATTCGGACTGGGAGAGGTCGTTTTAGTAGGTGTTTTTGAAAAAATCTCCTGATATTCTGTTACTGTGCTGGAATCCGTATATTGCCCCTTCACTTACTCCATGTTTGAAAGCCATTTTGTGAACCCCCTCACTTATTCCCAGTGGGAAAGGCAGTTTTTTAAGTAGTTTTCAAAAAAATTTTCGCTCACTTAACCCACATTTGGAGACCGTTTTGTCAACCTATCCGGCGAGGATTTCTCCTACAATTCCTTACAGCAACTTTTGCAACTGAAAAACGACACGATTTTTGAAAAAATTTTCCCTCAACCCTATACCGCAACTTTCGAAGCCGAAAAACGACATATTTTCCGAAACTTTTTCAAAAAAATGTTCTCACCCCTCTACCGCACGTTTTCGGGCAAAAAACGGACACACTTTTTCAAAAAAGCTTCCTGCTCCTATACCGCAAGTTTTTTCGGGCGAATCTAAACTGTGACTTCGAAAAAATTCCTCTCACTTATTTGGACTGAAAGCAGAATTTGCCCACCCTTTTTTCGAAAAAAACATAAAAAATAGCGCCTGCCTCGTTTTCAGAAGCAGACGATATATCTTTTCAGGTATTCAGTTGTAGATCAGGTCGTTAAGGACGATCTCCTCGGCTCGGCTGCGGATGCTGTTCATCCGTCCGACCCATTCCATTTGATTCTCGGCTTTCAGCTTTTCGGTCACACCTTCGGCTTTCTTCATCTGCTCGACCAGACGGTCAAACATTTCCCCAGCCGCCTCTCCGATCTCTTTCAGATGGTCTTCTAACTTCCCATCGAGAAACATTCCGGTATAGATTCCGTTTCTGTGCTCACGCAGATACCGATGACGCATCTTTGCAAATCTGTTGTACATATTTTCCTCCTTACGCATACGCGATGTAAATCAAGTAGTTTCCGTTTCCGAGACTTTCCGCCCATATATTCACCGCGGTGATATCGTCGTCACGGTTGTAGCGGTCAAGACGGTGCGTCAGATCCCGCTCAAGGTAAATGCAGTCGGCGTTGGCGGTCATCGGGTTATCCCAGCAGTCCACCGCCGTCGGGTCGATTTCAAGCCCGATTTGAAGCGCGTAGGACCTTGCGAAGTCGATCCAGTAGTTGACATCGAACTCCGCTTTCGGCAGCTCTGTGGCGCTCTCAGGCGGCGTTTCGACGGTTTCCGGCAACTCTGTCGGCTTATCCTCTTTGACCGTTTCTGCGGGCGTTTTTGGCATTGTCGGCGGTTCCGTTGTTGTTTCCGCTTTGATCGGAGCAATAGGTGTTTCCACCATTGTTTCGGTTGTGGTATCCGGTACTGGACTCTGCTCCGGGCGCTCAATGGCGGTCGGCTCGGTCGTCTCCGTTTTTGGAGTCTCGATGACCGGTTCAGTTTCCTTAGTGGTGGGTGCCTCAGTTACTTCCGTTACCTGCGTATCTGCAACAGTCGTTTCCGTTGGCTCGGTTTGCATACTTGACAAGGTTTCCGCAGGCTTTACCGCCGAACACGCGCTCATCAGAAGCGCCAGCAGCAGGATGATGATTTTCTTCATGGCTTTCGCCTCCCTTCGCGTATATGGTAACGAAAAGCGGAAGAAAACACCAATGTGCAAAAATCGGATTTACAGATTTGACGGGGATGGTATCTTGTGAGTATATTCGGTTGTCAAGGAACAGCGAAGGTTTGACCCTTCACTTGTTCCCACTGAGAAGCCCGAATCGTAGACCCATTTCAGAAAAAATTATTTAAGAAAAAGGAAAAAGCCCTCTCCGAAATTGATCGGAAAGGGCTGTCGCCTATGATGTGGTATTGTCTTAACAAGCAACGAATCTGTGAGCACAGATTCAAGTGCATGTCAGCGACACCGTCTCGACAAGCACTGAACTTTGTACCCAAAGTTCACTTGTCAGGGAATCCCCTGAGACCCTGATTCTTGTGAACATGTTCGTTTAGAGATTAGTATGAAGTAATATCAATCTATGATTTCGTCAATAAAATTGCGTAAACCCATCCACTCAATGTTTAGTTCATTGCAAACATTTGGTATTTTATACGCTTTCTGGTTTTTGGTATCTCCAAGTTTCTCATCTGTAACAACGATTCCATTATATAGCAATGCTGTTGCAATTAGGAAAGGATCTCCATTTGAATTTCCAGAACTCTTTATCTGAATTAACGTGGGATATTTCTTTAATACTTCTACCGTCTCTCGTTGTACTTCTTCTGTCAAAGGCATAAATATATCGCTATGATGTTTTGCCCAGTTATCTATGTCTTCATCTTTTAATTCATCTTTGATTTCTACACTTGTTATCAAATTTCCGCTCTCTACCATACTGTTTATTTTTTCCCATACTGGGAAAAACGTAGATTTCGCCATGTTATACTGGTGAGCGGCATTAATTAAAGCGTTAGCATCAATAACATATACTTTATTCATTAATACATCACCGCCTGTTCAATGCCGGAAATATGCTTGCTTTTTACGTTTAGTATTCGACACATTTCGCCCATTGTCATTTTCCCGGAAGAATAGGCATAAAAAATAGTTTTCGGGAACAAATATCCATGCTGGTTTAGATACACATACTGATATTTTACCTTAAATTCTCGTTCTTTTCGCTTTCGTTCAATTAAAGCTTTGTTATTGTTGAAGTTGTCCTCTAATTCTTTGGAAAGGGTGAGATAATCAATCTTTGACACCAATGACACTTCTCTTAATCTTATTAACACCGATACAGAACTAACGCCGAAACGGCCCCCAAGTTTTTCGATCAGGTATGGGTCCCACTTTGATGAAACACCCTTAATTTCTCGTGCAATTTTAATGAAATCAGTACGCGGCATTAATACTTCTGCTGCAATACTGTCGCATATTTTTTCTTCCGCATCGTTCTTTTCATCGAAATCTATTAAGCATAATGACGATGATCTTCTGAAAATGTGGGCAATCTCATGAAAGAGAGAAAATACTTTAGCATTATCGAAATCCTGGTTATTAATGCCAATGATTGGATACTCATCAAAGGAAAGTGATATACCCTTCATTTCTGATGTACTAACACCGGAAATCTGGGATACAATTATATTTTTCCGTTCTATTATGTTCCGATAATACGAAAATGGATTTGACCCATATGCACTTTTACTTTTTAGCGGAGTGGACATTTCAAAATATTCACGAATCGTTTTTGCCGTATCAACAACCGATTCATTTGATACTGATGGCAATACTGCCTCTGGATAGTCCACATCTGCCCATTCGAGAATGCTGTCGCGGTCTGACATAATTCTCTGTATTTCACTCCAAAGAGCATTTTCTCACATTAATGAGTGATGCATAATAGTTCTCTTCATCGAAAGAGGTAATTTGTCCTATTGTTCCTACGCCAAAATAATACCGTTGTTCTTTTACATAACGGTTTCCCTGGTAGTATACAAAAGTATCTCCTTCGTGAATCTGATTTTTGTATCTTGACGGGTAATGATACGTTTCAAATACCTCATCAGAATAATCGGAATCGGTATCAATTCTCTGCGATAAGATTATCAGCATAAACTACCTCACTTGTTTCTCAATTGGCTGAAATAGCCCACATCCGCATTATCAAGCAA
>DPGK01000020.1 GCA_003523225.1 Clostridiales bacterium | reverse complement strand
GCGTTTGCTCTGCCGATCTTACGTACAAACCATACCAATTTCCGTATGGCGGGGCATCCACCGACACACGGACGTACACCTTATGAAATATGCGCCTGCAAAACCAAAGCGGCAGCTCAATACCTTTTGGGTATAAAGCTGCCGCTTTTCTTTCAGACTAAGTCAATGACTCAGCCAGCGTAAGTATTTACTTTTCGGAAAGTCCGGGGATGATCACTTTATGAAGGTGATCTCGTCGAAGATGATGGTGGAGTTTGCGTCGTAGGTATAGCCGTCGGTGTAGCAGCGCATATTTTCAACGAAAACAAAGTCGTTGAAGCAGCCTGTGGCGGAATCCCAGTACTGACCGTCGTATGTCTGATAGTAGGAGGTCGCGGGGATGTACATCCAGCCCTTGAAGTTATCCGGGATCTCCTGGCGGCAGGAGTTTATGTTAGTGGTCTGAGTCCATACACCGTCGGCGTAGTAGTAGGAAACTGCTGAGCCGGTGGCTTTGTCGGGACCCTGTGCGCGGATGTTGTTGGTGTTGATGGTGACAGAGGCACACATTTTGGCTTCGGGGTTATCGGATTTCTTTACATTGGAGAAGTCGACATAGAACAGAATGCCCTTTGCTCCGCTGACATCGCGGATGTAGTTCGGGGATATGGAGATCTCGCCGCGGCTGTCCTTGGAGTCGGCTTTACCTGCAAAGCAGACTGCCTTGCCGTACACTGCTCCGCCGGCTTCGTCAACAAACTTGGTGCTGCCGGATGAGTTGCCGGAGATGCTGTACTCTGCCTCGTCGTCACAGCACATAAGGCGGGTGAGGATGGAGAAGGTCGAGCCGTCGGGAAGCGTCTGCGGCATTGCAAGGCGCAGGATGGTCATTTCGGCATCGGGAATAATGTCAGCCGCAAGGGGCGGATCGGTTTCGGGAACAGTGGTTTCCACTTTCTTTGTGGTTTCTGGTGCTTTGGTTTCGGGCTTGTCGGTCACCTCGGGAGCCTTGGTGGTGTCGGGTGCTTTGCTTGCTTCGGGAGAATTGGATGACACATCGCCTGCTGCGGTCGTGCTGGTGCCGCCGTTTCCTCCGGCATTGCACGCCGCGAGGGAGAAGAGCATACAAAGCGCAAGAGCTATGGCTGCTGTACGGTAAAACTTCATGTTTTGATTCCTCCTGAAAAATGGTTTCTCTTATAACCGTTTTTACGGTTATTTTAATTATAACCCAATGCGGCGCGAATGTCAATAGAAATCGGGACAAAATCGGAATTATAAGTTTTTTTGTGAACTTTTCTCTGTGCATCGGATATTTTTTTCAATCTCACTTGTAAATTGCGCATCCGTATGATATAATAATTTGGTATAGGATTCTGCTTCCGCGGCTGCGCGGAGCTTACATATAATTTTGGAGGGTTTCATTTTGAAGGAAACAATAAAGCTGCGCTCGGGCGTCACCGTAACGGCTATACGCGGTCGTGACGCGCGGGCAAAGAATTATCTTACCCGTTCCGATCTTGCAAAGCTGCACCTGCGAGCCGCCGCGCCCGCGGCGTTCGAGGAGGTCGAGGGGGGAGTGCGCTTCTGGTTCGACCCGGAAGCCGTGACCGAGGCCGACCCTGAGCTTTGGTATGTACCGGACACACGGCGCGAATGTCTTGAGCTTTCGTCCGGTGATGTTATTGAAAGAGTAAGCGTCCGCCGCGCCGCCGCGCTCGGCTTTTTCACCAAAGAGCGTCTTGCCGGCATGAAGCTGGAGATCGTTGAGCAGCCGGTGGCGTTTTCCCGCCGCTCCGACGGAACTCCGGTCTATCTTTACGACAAAGCCACCACGGTACGTATGCCCCTGCTCTGCGTCAAGTGCGGAAAGGACGTAAGATACCGCAAAAAGCTCTGCCGCGCCTGTTATGAGGAGGAGCTGGCTGTCCGCCGCGCCGAGGGCAACGCGCACCGCGCCCGTCACTACGGCATGGAGCGTTCCCGCGTTCTCTTTTTCGACCTTGAGCTGACCGGATTTTACGACCGCGACGAGATCATTTCGATCAGTATCTGCGACGCAAACGGAAATGTGATAATGAACACGCTGGTGCGTCCCACGCACACACGCAAGTGGAACAAGACCGAAAAAATTCACGGCATCACCCCCGAGATGACGGCAAACGCGCCTACCCTTGAAGAGCTTACTCCGCAGATAAAGGAAATATTCGCCGGAGCCGACCGCATTATCGCTTACGGTGTTTCCACCGATTACAGTCATATCAAGTATATCTACCCAACGGAGGCGGAAAGACGCGCACTCTGGGCAAAAATACGCTGCTGTGCCAATGAATTTGTGCGGTACATACACGAGTGCCGCCCCGACGTCGAGCACGCAAGCCTTACCGATGCCATGGCGTGCCTGGGCATCGAGTGGGACGGCGTGGCGCACACCTCGATCGCCGACACCATCGGATGTATGAAGGTGTGGGGCAAGCTGTTCCCCAACTATTACATTGAGACCGGAGAGGCTGACCCTGAGCCGGAGGATGAAAGAAGCGCCGCCTTTGACTACGCTCCGGAGGCGGAGGAGGAAGAAGAAAACGACAGCGCCGCTTCGGATTATACCGCGGATGAGGAGCGCTCCACCCTTTTTGATCTTGACCTTTACGCGCTTGCGGCGGATGACGGCTCGTCGGACGCGGATGCAGACACGGCAGAGGAACAGCACTGACACATTGAATTGCCCCAAGGAGGATCGCAATGAGTGATATTTCAAAGCGCCCGGGAGCGCAGACTACCTCTGCGCCGGCGAAAAAAGAGCCTTTTGCCCTGCTTACCACTGCAAGGGACAACGCGGAAGCCGCATTCATTGAAAGCGTTCTTCGCGGAGAGGATATCCCGTATGTCACGCGCCCGCACTCCCGCGAAAGCTGGAACCGCGTGATGCTCGGATTTGATCTCGGGGGCGTTGATTTCTTTGTTCCCGAACGACTGCTTGACGACGCGGCGGCACTGCTTGCTCCCGCAGACGGCGAGGACGGTCAGGATACGGACGGAGAAAACAAATAAAATCAAGGGTAATAACGGACAAAGTCATGTCAGAATTCAAAGAAATACTGCTCTGCAAATACGGGGAGATCTGCCTTAAAGGCGCAAATCGCGGCTATTTTGAGTCGCTGCTCAGCCGTGAGCTGAAATATCGCCTCTCTCAGGTGGGAAACTACCGTGTAATAAAGGGCAGAAGTCTTGCGCGCATCGAGCCGGCAGAGGAGGACTCCGATATGGACGCCGCCTACCGTGTTGCAATGCACACCTTCGGCATCATTGCCGTCAGCCGTTCGGCGTATGCCGAAAAGGAGATAGGCGAGCTTTGCCGCACTGCGGTCGAATATCTTGCCGGAACGCTTTCGGCGGCAAATAGCTTCAAGGTAGAGGCGCGGCGCGCCGACAAGAGCTTTCCCATGCATTCGCAGCAGATATGCGAAGAGCTGGGCGCGGCTATACTTCAGAATTATCACAACCTGCGGGTCGATGTGCATCACCCGGAGGTCACTGTGATGTGCGAGGTGCGCGAGGAGGGCGCGTATATTACCGCCGGTCAGCAGCACGCCGCCGGGGGAATGCCGGTCGGCTCGAACGGTAAGGGTCTGCTTCTCCTTTCGGGCGGCATAGACTCTCCTGTCGCGGGCTGGATGATGGCAAAACGCGGCATCAAGCTCGAGGCGGTATATTTTGAGTCCTTCCCATATACCAGCGAACAGGCAAGAGACAAGGTCGCCGAGCTTGCGCGGCGGCTTACAATGTGGTCGGGAAGTATGCTCCTTCACGTCGTGTCCCTGACGCATATTCAGGAGGAGCTGTCCCGCGCCTGCTGCGAGGACTATTTCACCCTGCTTCTGCGGCGTTACATGATGGCTATCGCCACTGATATTGCCAAAAAGAACGACTGCGGCGCGCTGATAACCGGCGAGAGCATGGGACAGGTGGCGTCACAGACGATGCAGGCGCTTGCCGTTACCAACGCGGCGACAGACCTGCCGGTCTTCCGTCCCCTTATCGGCATGGATAAGGAGGAGATAATCACCCGCGCGCGGGAGATAAACACGTTCGAGACTTCAATACTGCCTTATGAGGATTGCTGCACCGTGTTCACTCCGAGGCATCCCAAGACCCGCCCGGAGCTTTCAAAGGTGCTGGTCGAGGAGCGCAAGCTCGATTTTGAGGCGCTTTGCGCCGAGGCGGCAGATACGGATAACGTGATATACCTCAAGGCGGATTTCAGGGATTGACGCGGCGGCTGCAGCCTGAAAACGCAAAAATAAGAAAAATGCCCGAAAACTATTGACAAGAGACGCACAATAGTGTATAATATTTATCGTCAGTCGCGGCAGGGTTGAAAATGCTGCCGCGGCGAAAACTCAACACCCTTGGAGAAGTACTCAAGAGGCCGAAGAGGCGCCCCTGCTAAGGG
>DPGK01000012.1 GCA_003523225.1 Clostridiales bacterium | reverse complement strand
AAACTTCCTTTGTTGTATTTCCTAAATCCCAATCGTTTTATTGCTTTGCCTGTTCAAATGGTGGAGATGTAATCACTTATGTGATGAGGACGGAAGATAAAGACTATGTTGAAGCTGTTAAAGGGCTGGCCTCGTTTGCAGATATTGACACGGTGGAAAATAATAGTGTTGAGAGTAGTAATTTGATGCGTGATGCGGCCTTTTACTATCACTCGCAGCTAAGAAATAACCCAAAAGCAAAAACAGCAATAGATCTTTTGCATTCCTGGGGAATACAAGGGAAAACAATTGTTCAATTAGGGATAGGATTTCATGACGATTCATTCAATAGCTTTATGAGCTATATGACTAAGAAAAAATCATATTCGGCTGAAGCTCTGGAAGAGGCCAATCTTGCGATCAAATCATCAAAAGGAACTCTATTTGATAAGATGCGAAACAGTATAATTATTCCTACAATCGATAGGGATGGGAAAGTTGGATTCAAATTCGAGTCGACACTCTTCTTCAAGTGCCTTAACAAAAGTATCGAGCTCTTTGCGAAGCTTGGATTCAGGGAGTTTCACCTTGGATGGATGAAAGAGTCGAGATTTTTGGAAAGGTCGTCCGTTGTCCAGCAGTCCGTAAGAAACTCTGACGAAATAATTGTTGTTGCCGCGTTCTTTGATGTAAGCCATAACAGCCTCCTAAAATAATAGAGTTTTTGTCAAGCAGTACACCATTGCAATATTTTCGCAGATTTAGGTCAATTTTTTTGAGTTGCCAACGGGCAAGTAGATGCAAGAATGTTCGGATTTCATAGAATGATTGAAGAAAAACTTGCATTTTTACTTGCACTGACTATGCACTAACTATGCACCAAGCCATTCAAGGAATGGTAGAGGCGAATAGAAATTGGCAGAATAAACAAAAATCGAGCCAAAATCTTTCGATTCAGCTCGATTTTTTGTGCATTTCGTTAAAAATGCTGGTCTGAGTGACACGACTTGAACGTGCGGCCTCTACCACCCCAAGGTAGCGCGCTACCAACTGCGCCACACCCAGATACCTATTCAATTCGTCCGGAAAAGCATCGTCTTTCCCAAGCGCTCAGTTATTATATCACATATTGCGCGGCAAGTCAAGAGAATTTGCTGATTTTTTGCAGTTTTTCACCGAATTTTTTATCTTTGCATTGGTGTGCTTCCCGCGAACAGACTGATCATGCAACCCCACGTTTATGCGATTTTCCGGAATTGTTATCTTTACAATAAAGCCGGACGGCGATATTATCGCAAAAAAGTTGCGGCGGTATATATAAGATCCGAAATAAAGCTCACATCAGACTGCCGGGCGATATTCTGACAGGGCAGCTATGTAACAAACATCAAAAACACACCCCGACTGATGCGTCTTTACGATGCAAAAGCCGAGGTGTATTTTTAATGTTCAATCAGCCTTATAGTTCAGCTCGACCTGTCCTTCTATCCACTTTGGGGCTACCGAAATAAATGTTTTTCCCTTGTTTACTGAAATCACGGATCCGCTTTCGTCAGTGAAAATAAAGGATGAGGTATCGCCTATGCGCGACCACCTGATAGGCATATAGCTGCCGTCGCTTATGTAGTAGCCGCTTCCCTCTCCGGTGGTGACAACGTCAAGTCTGCCCTCGGTGTCATCGGGAATAGACTCGGTCTCCGCAAACAGAATAAACACATTCGTGAAATTCAACTGCTCGCCGTTTTCGGCGTCGATATGAGCGCGGTCGCCCAGCTGATAGCGGTAATAGGTATTGGTCGTCGGGCTGTATATCATCTGAACATACTGAGACGACGAATACGGTATGCACACGTGCGTCGCAACCCCGGTATAACGCTGTCCGCCGCCGAAGTTGAAGACAGTGCGGATGTCGGACGAGGTCGTGGTAGTCCAGTCATGCTTTGCCGCGAGCTTAAGTATCCGCTCGCCGTTCGTCATAAGCGAATGCGAAGCATCGGAAGATTCAAGCCTTAAAGGATCGCGGTAAAATCCCAGACCGGAATACGGGTCGTTGACCCCGTCAAGATACGGCAGTCCCAGCGACTGTATCATTGTGTAACCCAGCGGGCTTCCTCCCGCGCCGACCATCAGCGTACCGAAAGCCTGCGAAAGACTGACCATGTAATGGCGCGTTGAACGCACCGGGCCGTAAACCTCGCTTCCGCCGTAGTCGTTGGTGATCATAATAAGCCTTGTGATACCACCTTCGGCAAGCACCTCGATAACTATATCCGCCCTTGAAATGCCCGACTGCGGTACTGCAAGGCTGAGGTTGTCAAGCACGATTGATATCGGTATTACGCGGCGCAGATCCTTTTCCACCTCAAGACCCGTCAGTGGATTAAGGTAGGTCTGTACCGGCACCGGCTCCGTCGTCACCTCACCGGTCGTATCCACCGGTGAGGTGACGGTAGATACTCCGGTTTCGGGAGACGTTGTCTCATCGGTGTCGGGAGCGGTGGTGTTGCTACTGTCTGGCGCGGATGACGTTTCGGAATACGGCAGCGTGCCGTCAGTCGAATCGCCGCCCGTAGTCTGATCCCCCGGACCGAAAAGGTTGCAGGAGGAAAGCATAAGGGAAAGCAGCAGCACGGCTGAGATTAAAATAAGTGTTTTTTTGCCTTTTGACATTTTGTTCACCGACGTGTGACGCCGAGACTCGGCTCAGGCGCTTTTGTTGGCTCGGTCAAGCCAGATCATACCCATATTTAGCGCTGCGGACAGCCCGGATTTTTCGCCCTGCTTGACTATTTTTGAAGGATTGGCGGACTCAACCACCTGAATGAAAATTTTGTCCGGCAGCTCTCTGCCGTTTTCGGTTTTGTAGGACATTATCTCAAGGATAAGAAAGCACTTGTCGCTCATGTCGCCGTAACAGATGGTATTGCCCTCTCTTACCAGCGGACGGTTCATATAGCGCAGATATTTTCCGCTGACCTGCTCACGGGTTTCGGTATTATCAGCCATTGTTACCTCCTGAATATACATAAATATTTTTTATCATTTTATTTTATCATACAATATGGAACAAGTCAATCACTATTTTGTAAACACAGCGGAGTTCGGCGCAGAAATTCTCCTGCAGGACGCGGATCAGGCAGTGAAAGCGCGTAAAGTGCCTCGCTTGCGAGCATAAGCCCGGTCTGCCGCGCGGCGTTACCCGCGTTCTCCGATATATCCTTTTCAAAGCGAAGCGCCTCCGCGGGACGCGTCAGTATCGGGATGCGCGCGGTTTTGCGCACCGCCGACAGAAATTCCCTTCCCCTTTCATTTGAGGCAAGCACCGAGGTATATGCGGGTCTGGCAAGCAGATCGGCGCGCACGGTTTTTGTCATAGCGAATATCACTGCGCGGCGCAGCCTTGAATCGGTATATTTTTTCGTTGCCGCCGCCGAGAGCATACCCTCAAGCGTACCATTCTCCCGCGCCGCACGGCAAAGCCTTCCCGACACTCCGCCGCCGCACTCGGCAAATTCCGCAAGCTCACTTTCCTCCCACGACCGGAAGCGGTAAAGCACCGTCTGACCTAACGCATCAAGGCTGGCAGGCGCGATGCCGTCCGAAACAGCCGACCTGAGAATATCCGCCGACGCGTCGGTAAGTCCCGGAGGCAGCTCCCCGCGGCGTACTGCGGCGCGCAGAGCGGTGGATGACGGCAGACACGTAAGCGCGTCGGTATCGTGATATCCCGCCCCCTCGCGCTTTATTACCGTAAATTCGGTATCCGTATCAAGCACAAGGGAGGCGCGCATATACTCAAGCCCCAGAATGTCATTCGGCAAAAGACGTCCGCCAGACATCAGGGCGAGCTTTTCGTTAAGAGCGGCAAAATAGCCGGATGCAAAGCCCTCGTTTTCCTCCGCTTTTTCACTGAAAAATCCGGTGTAATTCTCCCCTGCCGATATTTCCGCCGCCGCGCGAAGCAGCCCGACGTCGGCGCTTTCCGAACCGAAGGCAATATTCCTTACGCCTATCGCGTCAAGAATAAACACACCCGCCTCGGCAAAATATCTCGCACTGCCCGACGACCACGGGAACGGCAGCTCAAGCACAAGATCAGCCCCCGACCTCACCGCCGCCGCCGCGCGGTCGTATTTATCAATTATGGCAGGCTCGCCGCGCTGAACGAAATTCCCGCTCATAAGGCAGACCACCGTTCCGGTGCCGCCGCCGCGCAGCAGCTTTATCATTTTTTCGTGACCGCGGTGCATCGGATTGTACTCACAGATTATTCCGGTCGTTTTCATTTTTCCTCTTTTTTCACCTCGATAAGCACATCACGGCTCTTTTTTTGCTCATTTTTTAAGGTTTGCTATTGAAATTGCAGGCGCGGAGTTGTATAATAATCTATTGAAAAGGAATAATAACCACCCTCAGAAAGGATAACACAAAATGAATGTACTGGTCGTAAACGCCGGCTCAAGCTCCCTCAAATATCAGCTCTTTGACACCTCTGACTACACCGTAAAGGCAAAGGGGATCTGCGAGCGCATCGGCGACGAGATGGGCGTGCTGGATCACAAGAATCTTGTGAAGGGCACACGCACACAGACTGAAATGAAGATACCTACGCATACCGACGCCGTGCGCATAGTTATTAGCGCACTCACAGACCCCGAGACCGGAGTTATCGCCGATATGTCCGAGATCGAAGCTGTCGGACACCGCATAGTTCACGGCGGATTTTATTTTTCCGAATCGGTCCTGCTCAGTGACGATGTAATGTCAAAGCTTGAGCTTTGCCATGACTTTGCCCCGCTGCACACCGGCGCGCACCTTCAGGGTATCCGCGGCTGCCTGTCCGTAATGCCCGGGGTACCTCAGGTACTGGTTTTTGATACCGCTTTCCATCAGACGATGGAGCCCGAGGCGTATATGTACGCTCTGCCGTATGAAATGTATGAGAAATACCACATACGCCGCTACGGCGCGCACGGCACATCTCACCGCTATGTTTCCGGCGAAATGATACGTCTGCTCGGCGGCAAGGCTGAGGGAACCAAGATAATCACCTGCCACATAGGCAACGGCTCCTCCATATCCGCCGTTAAGGACGGAAAGGTAATTGATACCTCAATGGGCTTTACCCCTCTTGCCGGAGTGCTGATGGGAACCCGCTGCGGCAACATCGACCCCGCGATCGTCCCGTACATCATGGAGAAGGAGAATATGTCCCCCGCCGAGGTATCCGCCTTTATGAATAAGAAATGCGGATATATCGGACTTACCAAGGGCTTCTCCTCCGACTCGCGCGACCTTGAAAATGCAATTGCCCACGGTCCTTCCGACCCGAACTACGAGCTTTCAAACCTTGCCGTAAATATGCTCAAGCACGAGCTGAAGGAATACATAGGCGCGTACACTGCGCTGATGAACGGACTTGACGCGCTGGTATTCACCGCCGGACTCGGCGAGAACAATCCCCGTCTGCGCAAGATAGTATGCGAGGATATGGACTTCTTTGGCATTAAGCTGAACGATGAGGTAAATGACCGCACACTGCGTCAGCCCAACATCGTAAAGATCTCCGCCGATGACTCCAAAGTTCCTGTATACGTCATTCCGACCGACGAGGAGCTTGTCATTGCCCGCGACACCGAAAGCATTGTAAACTCGCTTGCAAAATAACGGTCATCCGCAAATTACATAAACGCCAAAGGGGCATCACTTAAGTGATGCCCATTTATTTTATCATAAAAGTCCGTATTTTACAAGCCCCTCACAAAAGCGGGGTAAAAAAGTCCTCGCACAGCCGGTGAACCGCCGCCTCCTTGGCATCGAAATCCATTGCCGTCGAATATATATCCTCAAGCGCAAAATGCGCAAGAGATGCGCGCGACATTGCGCGGAGTGCCTCCCCCACTGCCTTGTCCGACAGCTCGCATAAGCGTGAATAATCATTATTCATGCTACGCAGTGCCGACAGGTCGATAAAGCGCCGCATTCCCACCCGGTGGCAAACTGCGCCGTCAGGCAGGACTGCGCCTCTTTCGGCGGTGAAAAACACTTCCCCGCAGGCAAAAGCCGTGGTAAATGACGGACAGAGCGGATCGGGAGATACGCGGCAGCGAGTACCTTCCTTCCCGGCGCATTCGGCAAGCGCGCTGACAAAAAGCTCACCCGACCCCGGAAGCAGCTCGTCGGACATAACGAACACCTCCCGCGCGCCGTAGCCGATCCCGCCAAGCGACACAGCCCCCTTCATGCCGAGCGACAGGTGCGGCGTATGCAGCGCGCTGTGCAGGCGCTTTTCGGGAGGAAGCGGCAGTGCAGAGGAAATTTCAGTCCGGCACGCACGGCGGCGAGCGTCCTGCGCGGCGCGATAAGCCGCCTTTTTCAGCCTGTCTGAGTCAATGACTCCGCGAGCAAGCTCCAGAGCCGCCTCTTTAAGCTCCCGAGCGGCGGCAAGACAGCCAAAAGCCTGCCGCCACGCGCGGCTTTTTTCAAGATTCAGCCGCTCTATCTCAACGCGCTCCCTGCGAAGCTGTGCGGCATTCCAGAAAGCGCCGAGATCAAAGATACAGTCTCTCGCGCCCGGCAGCAACGCTTCCTCTGCGTGGGGCGCGGTGGCGTCCTGCGCACCGGCAGTCCTGCCATCCGGCATACGGGCAACTATACCGTCCAGTGAATCCGGGTCGGAGGAACAAAAATAATATTCCACCCGCGCGCCAAGCTCCTCGGCGCATTTGCCAAGCTCGAAAAGCATACGCGATTTGCCTGTGCCAGGTCCGCCCTTAATGATCAGCCGCAAATCACACCGCTCACGGAAGATCTCATCAAAATAACTTACAAATCCGCAGCCTGAATTTGACGCCGCAAAGTATGAAAGCGGCGGTGCGCCTGCCGCGGGACGCCATCTGCCGCAAAATTCCGCCCGTCCGCTGTCGGCTGACGGATCGAAGCCCGCATTCTTTTTTTTCATATTCACTTTACCGTCCGCGTCAGCTCTTTTCTATTATTACCACCTTGTCAGGCGAGATTCCGGTCTGCTCGTAAACTATCGTGTTTATCTGAGCGACCTCGGCGGCAGTAAGTCCCTGACTCTTGACCACAACATTTACAGCGCCGTTGCTGATAACTGCCACGCACTGCTCAAAGCCCTTTGACACCACAAGAGTCTCAATGTTGGCTTCCGCCTCCATGTCCTTTGCCATCTGCGTAATACCCGCAAGCGCCTCGCTCTTTGCGGCTTCGTCGGCGGAGGCGTCGTCAATAACCGCCTGAAGCACCTCGCGCGCCTCGTCTCTTGCGCGCTGACGGCTTACCTGCGAGGCGGCAAAGTAGCTCTCGGCACTGCCCACCGACGCCGGCTCGCCCGTCTGCTCGCCGCTCGGGGTCGTGGTATCTCCGCTTCCCTTTCCGCCTCCGCGGCTGAAGAACGCCCAGTTAAGCGCCACCGCCGCGCCGATAAGCACCACAGCGCCCACTATTATCAGATTCCGCTTTCCAACCTTGACAAAGAAATTTTTCACCGCCTGAAGCTGTTTTTCAAATTTCATTTTCATGACCTCCGATCAATCGTTTACTTCGATATATGTATATTTACACCCGTGCGGGTTTATGCCCGTTTTTTACTGAATTTCGCCCTTAGTTGCTCTCCGATATATAAATTTTGTTTGTCCCCACGCCAAACGCGGCGGAAAGAAGAGCCGTCAGCTCGGCGCGCGTCAACTCGTTTCCTCCGCCGCGGCATACCACGCCTATGCCGGCAATGACCGGAGCGCGGGTCACGGTCTTTATCGGCTGTTCGGATGAACCGCTGCCCACCGTGGCGTATTTGCCGCTGACGCTTGTGCCGGACGAGGCGGTCTTTTTCTCACCGTCCTCAGCATATACGGTTTCGTATCCGCATTCAAGCGTCACGGTGACGGTGACGCTTCCCCGCACGACGCCGGCAGTGCTTTCGCAAAGCCGCGTCGCCTTTTCCTCAACGGCGGCGGCATACTCGCGCATAAGCTCGCTGTCGCTTTCGGTATTTTTGTCTTTGCTCCCGCTTCTGACCGAGCCAAACGCAATAAGCAAAAGTCCGAGTGCCAGCCCTGCGGCAAGCATAAGATACCTCATCCATACCTTGCGCGGCTTTTTTATCACCTCGCGGGAAGTTTCTGTCATACTCATACGATTTACCTCCGGCTAACCCTGCGCGACCTCGCAGGGAACGCCGCACAGCTCCTCAACATATTCGATAACGGGGTGCGGATCCTGCCACATCGCCCTGCCGCCGAAGATCACATACACGCGCAGTATCCGCACCTCACCGCCTGTGACGCTAACCTGAACCGACACCTCAACATCATCCTCATAAAGTCCGAACTGACTGCATATGCGCTCCCTGAGCGCGGCGTTTATCTCAGAGGCGCTTTGCCGCTCAAGCGCCGAGGCAAGCTCTCCGTAAGCCGTATCCTGTGCCATCTCTGGCACGGTCAGCTCTCCGGAACGCACAAGCTCCGTCACCTTACGCACGCCCTCTCCGAGCGGGGCGACTATCACGCACAGAAGCGCAAGCGAACCCAAAAGCTTGACTTCCCGCGACGCGGCGGCATCCTCCGGAAGCACAAGAAGTATTACCGAAATTATCAGCGCCGCACCCACAACGCCGCATATGTATTCAGCCACAATAACCTCCGTTCGCTGCCAAACGCGGCAAGGACAGCATAAGGTTTCAGGCGGCTGCCGCGGCTGATGTAAGCGCAAATACCGTCAGCGCAAACACAAACATCAACGCCGACAGCACCGCCGCCGCAATAAGCAAGCCGTAGACTGAAGAAATATCACGGTAGAGCCGCGCCTGACTGTCACAGCCAAGCATTTCCGCAACCCCTGCCGCCGCCGAAAATGACAGCCGGGTAAGCAGTAAAGAAAGCAGCGTCGGAAGCAGTAAAAGTATTATCACGACGATACCCGCCACGCCGACCGTGCCACGCAGCATACTGACACTTGCCGCAAGGGTATTCAGCGACTCGCCCACCGTCGAGCCGACGACAGGAATAACGCTCCCCGCCACAAATTTGGCTGTTTTGAACCCCAGCCTGTCTCCCGAGGCGGTAATCACGCTTTGCGCGCCAAGAGCCGTACCGAGAAGCACAGCACAAAGCCCAAGAAGCGTGCCAAGCGCTTTTCCGATAGATCCGGAAATTCCGGAAAGGCGTATTCCGGGCAGGAATGCCCCGGCAAGCGCCAGCGCGGTCATAACCGAGACGGCGGGTATGATAAACGCCGTTGCAAGCAGATTGATAAGCTCAAGCCACAAAAGCACCGTCGAATTGTTGAGTACCGCTCCGCCCGAATTTCCCCCCATCGTGTAAAGCACACCCATCAAAGGCAAAAGCGAGCTCATAATAAGCCTCAGGCTTTCAAAATACGAACGCACCGCTGCAAATCTGCCGTACTGTACTCCTACGGCGGCGACCGCCGCCGCCGAGTTTACAGCAAGTTCGAGAGCATCTGACAGTCCCCGCGAGAACAGGGACTGCCTCACACTACCGAATACTGCCGCAACCAAAGCTATCCCGACCAGCGTGCAGAAGGTTCCCGCAGCCTCGTCAAGTCCCCCTCCGATGATTCGGAGCGCAGTGTTTATAAGGTAATCTCCGCCCGAGGCGCGCCGCACTGCCTCCCCGAACCCGCCGTCGCCGTCAAGAAAGCCCTCGGGAAGCAGCTCTGCCACCTCGTCCGGAACAGCGGAAAGAAAGTCATCAATTTCCTCCGGCATTTCAAGACCTCCGGCATCCGACGCGCCGCAGGGTACAGCCGCAAGCAAAGCAAAAAGCACAAACGCGCACGCCGCATGAAGTATTTTTTTCATTCCGTCTGCCTTCGTTTTAATTGAATTTGAGCTTTCGCTTCATCCGGAAAGCCCGCCGATAAGCTCGACGGCACTCCTGAGCAGGGGTATCGCCAACAGCAGAACCTCAAGCCTGCCCACTGTTTCAAGCGCCGATGCCACACCCGAAGCTCCGCACTCACGGCAGATATCAGCCGATATTTTTACCGTCAGCGCAACGGCAAGCGCTCTGACCAGTATTTCCATACTTCCGCCGAGAGCGTCCGCACCGGCTCCTTCGCCCAGATATGAAAAGAGCGGAAGCGCCATTGCCACCGACGCGCCCAGAAGCATCACCGTTGCCGCAAGCCTGACGGGAATGTCAAAATCCTGCCTCAGCTCGCGTATCAGCAAGGCGCAGAAAGAAGCGAGCACCGCCACACCGCACAGCTTAAGCGTATCCATCAGAAGCCGAAAATACTGCGCACAGAGCCGAAAAGCTCGCCTATCTCGCCGACAAGCAGCATCAGCGCGACCACGATTCCCGCCACTGTCACCAGCATCGCCTGCTCGTCGCGTCCGGATTTTGAAAGTATCTGCGCCGCCACCGCCACCAGCACGCCGACGCCTGCAAGTTTTATAATTATAGTTACATCCATATCAGCATTGACTTTCCATTCAGAACAATATGACCGCCGCAGCCGCAGCCGCGCAGATACCAAGCGACAGCGAAGCACGCCGTTTCCGCGGAAGCTCGGCTTCAAGCTCCTCGTGCAGCTTGCGGAGCGCTTCAATACAACCGTCACAGGAACGAAGCTGCTCCTCGCGGAAGCTCTTGCCAAGCGATGACGAAAAGAGCATAAGCTGTTCCCGCACACGCGGGTCAAGTCCGCCGCGCACCGATGAAAGCAGACCTGAAAAATCACGCGGCGGCTCCCCGCCCTGCCACCCGCAGTCGTAAAGCATACGAACATCGCACTTTGAAAAGATCCTGCTTTGCGGCGTAAGGAAGCAGTCTATCTCACTGCGTATAAAAGCAAGCAGGCGCAGAAAACCGTCAATGCGCGCCAGCCTTTCGGCATCCCGCCTGCGCGCTTCAAAGCAGATTCCGCCGCAGCAAAGCGCGACCATAAGCACGCCAATGAGCTTAATTCCGGGCATCGACCTGCTCCCACATTGTTGCGTCGTAAAAAAAATCAAACCGGTCGGGACGGCGGCGCAAGCCCACATATACCCCGAATGCTCCGCTCCCGTGCAGAAGCCGGATTCCGGGTCGCCCCATAAGCTCCGCCACACTCCCGGCGTGAGTCGTGGCAATAAGCGGAACCCCGCAGTTGTGCGCCGACATGACCGCCTCGGCATCCTCACGCCCGCCTATCTCATCGCACACAATGACCTCAGACCCCAGAGTACGCGCGGCGATCTCTATCCCCACCGCCTTAGGATACCCCGAAAGAATATCAATGCAAAGTCCGGCGTCCGAAAGACCGCAGGCAAGCTCCCCGCGTGAATCCACCACAGACACTCGCCGCGCCTCCCTGCCCGAAGCAAGCCTTGCCGACACGGCGCGGATAAGAGTTGTTTTTCCGACTCCCGGAGGCGAATAAACAAGCACTCCGCGGGTAAAACCAAGCTCGGATATCATGCGGCATATCTCCTCTCCGATTGGAGACACAGCATGCGGAATGCGGATAGAAAGTGTTGTTACCTCACGTATACCGACTATTCTGCCATCCGAAACGGCGGCACTGCCGCATATTCCCACACGATATCCGCCCTCAAGCGTAACGTACCCCTGCACCAGCGTATCACGGAAGGCATAAAGCGAATTTTCGCAGATAAGGGACAAGACTCCGTCCATCTCGTTCTGCGTCAATACCGCCGCCGTAGGACAGTTGATGCTTCTTCCGTCTCCCGCGGCAGTGAGTGTTGCCCGTCTTCCGGTATGCAGACGCACCTCCTCCACCCCGCGTATCCTGCCCGCGGCTTCGCATATCTCCCCGCGCACCCGCATAGGCAGAAGCTCCGCCACGCGCTGAGGCAGTCCTCTTTCGAATACCGACGGCATTCCCGCCGCAATGCCTGTCTGTAACATCCGCCGCCTCCTGCTTTTTTCAGACCATGCCCGTCCGCTTCTGATAAATTATATTGTTCCATGTTTCCGAGTATGCAGAAAACAAGCATAAACCGCTCACCCACATTACAGCTTGTAGAGAAGATTTTTATTGACTTTTAATATACAAAGTGATATAATATATTAATTATAAGGCGAAATATTCGCAATTCTCAATCCGAAAGGGCAAATCACTATGGAATGGACTTCCTTAAACGACATACGCGAAAAATACCTGTCCTTCTTTGAGTCAAAGGGACACCTGCGTCTGCCGTCCTTCCCGCTTATACCCCAAAACGATAAAAGCCTTCTGCTTATAAACTCCGGCATGGCGCCGATGAAGAAATACTTCACCGGTGAGGAAGAGCCTCCCCGCCATCGCGTCACCACCTGCCAGAAGTGCATCCGCACCCCCGACCTTGAGCGCGTCGGTCACACCGCCCGCCACGGCACTTTCTTTGAAATGCTCGGCAACTTCTCCTTCGGCGATTATTTCAAGGAGCAGGCTATTCCGTGGGCGTGGGAATTTCTGACCGAGGTCATGGAAATACCGGCGGACAGGCTCTGGCCCTCCATCTATGAAAACGATGATGAGGCGTTTGCCATCTGGCACGACAAGATAGGCGTACCTGCCGAAAGAATAGTCCGCCTCGGCAAGGAAGACAACTTCTGGGAACACGGCTCAGGTCCCTGCGGTCCCTGCTCCGAAATTTACTTCGACCGCGGCGAAAAGTACGGCTGCGGAAAGCCCGACTGCAAGCCCGGCTGCGACTGCGACCGCTACATGGAAATATGGAACAACGTATTTTCGCAGTTCAATAACGACGGTCACGGCAACTATACCGAGCTGAGTCAGAAAAACATTGATACCGGCATGGGACTTGAACGTCTTGCCTGCGTCATTCAGGGCGTGGACAATATGTTTGAGGTCGACTCCATCCGCAAAATACTTGACAAGGTGTGCGAAATATCCGGTAAGACCTACGGAGCTGACGCTTCAAACGACATCTCCATCCGCGTTGTCACCGACCATATCAAGAGCTCGATGTTCATGATATGTGACGGAGTCGTTCCCTCCAACGAGGGGCGCGGCTACGTTCTGCGCCGGATAATCCGCCGCGCCTGCCGCCACGGCAAGCAGCTGGGGATCAACCGTCCCTTCCTCACCGAGCTGTGCGAGGTCGCGATCGGAGAAAATGTCGGTCCGTATCCCGAGCTGGGAGTCAAGGCGGAATATATCAAAAAGGTACTTTCCATTGAGGAAAAACGCTTTGACGCCACGCTTGATGCAGGTCTTGCTATCCTCTCGAATATAATTCGCGGCGCTGCCGAAAAAGGCTCCGATACCATTTCGGGCGAGGACGCCTTCAAGCTCTACGACACTTTCGGCTTCCCGCTCGACCTCACACGTGAGATCGCGGTCGAAAGCAAGCTCACGATCGACGAGGAGACCTTCGGCAAGCTGATGCTGCAGCAGAAGACCCGCGCCCGCGAGTCCCGCGCAAATATCGGCGGCTGGAGCGAATCCTCCAAAACGCTTCTTTCCGATATGCCCAAGACACGCTTCACCGGATATACAAGCTACCGCACCAAGGCAAAAATACTTGCCATACTGGGCGACGAAGGTGCGGTCGATACCGTCAACGAGGGCGACTGCACGATAATTCTTGACGCGACTCCCTTCTACGGAGAAGGCGGCGGTCAGATAGGCGATACAGGCACAATGTACGCCGAGGGCAAGCTGCTTAACGTTTACGACACCCACAAGGCTGACGGAGTATATATTCACCTTTGCACTGTCGTCAACGGCAGCTTTTCGGTGGGCGACACGGTAATGGCGGATATCGACGATATGCGCCGCAAGGCGATAGCCCGCAACCACTCCGCCTGTCACCTGCTTCAGGCGTCGCTCCGCCGCGCACTCGGCGCTCATGTCGAGCAGGCAGGCTCATATGTCAGCGATACAGTATGCCGCTTTGACTTCACTCATTTTTCAGCCATGTCGCAAAAGGAAATAGCATCGGTTGAAGCTATGGTGAATATGAACATTCTTGCGGCAAACGAGATAACAACTGTTGAAACCGACCTCGAGACCGCCAAAAAGCATGGAGCAATGGCGCTCTTCGGTGAAAAATACGGAAATGTAGTACGCATGGTGCAGATGGGAGATTTCTCGACCGAGCTTTGCGGAGGTACCCACTGCTCAAACACCGGAGAGATCGGACTTTTCAAGATC
This sequence comes from Clostridiales bacterium, assembly GCA_003523225.1. Taxonomy (GTDB): domain Bacteria; phylum Bacillota; class Clostridia; order Oscillospirales; family CAG-272; genus CAG-390. Next base: position 1,329 of record DPGK01000012.1, on the reverse strand, counting down.
ATATCCGAGTCCTCTGTCGCAGCCGGAGTGCGCCGCATTGAAGCGGTCACTGGTCTTGGCGTTCTCAGACTTATGGCTGAAAAGGACAAGCTGATCACTGACACAGCCCACGCGCTGAAGGCACAGAACACCCTTGACATTGCAAAACGCGCCGAGCAGCTCACCGACGAGCTTGCCGCCGCGAAGCACGAGCTTGAAACCATGAACGCACGCCTTGCCGCTACGCAGCTTGACTCCTTCCTTGCCAAATCGGTACAGGTCGGCAGCGTCATGCTCGCCGCCGGACGCTTTGACGGAATGACGCTTGAGGTCGCACGCTCGCTTGCCGACAAGGTGAAAGCGGAGCACCCCGACACCGTCGCCGTTCTTGCGATCAACACCGACGGAAAGCTGAACTTTATCGCCGTCTGCGGCGCAGACGCTGTCAAGGCTGGCGCTCACGCCGGTAAGATAGTCTCCGCAGTCGCCGCCGTAACCGGCGGAAAGGGCGGCGGACGTCCTGACAACGCAATGGCGGGCGGACGTGATGCCGAAAAGATCAACGAGGCTCTCGGCACTGCACTCTCTGTCCTCACCGGACTTGTGAGCAAGTAATAAACTCATAATGTATTGCAAAAGGGCTGACACATATTACGTGACAGCCCTTTTGCGTTTGAGGAGAAAAATGTATCAACTGATGATGTCAGACACCCCATTCGGAATGTTTTTACAGGTAGTACCTATAACGCTCCTTGTGGGTATAATATATGCCGTAATCAGATTTGTAATAGTAAAAAAACGTAATATCCCGGTAGCCTTTGGAACGGAGTTCATGCGTTTGCTTTTTATTTGCTACCTTACCGGGCTTATCAATCTTGTACTTGTACCAACCAACCTTTGGACATGCATCTGGTTTTTCCTTAAAAACGGATACAAAGGCGCGGAGTTATATCCACCGTTTTCCGGCGGATTTAATTTTGTTCCGTCACTCATAAAAGCTTTAAGCGGTGGGCTTGTACTCGGCAGTTGGGTAAAGAAAATGCTCATAGGGAATATTCTGATGTTTGTGCCCCTCGGATTTTTTCTACCTTTTGTCTCGGAAAAGCTAACTGGACGAAACATTATTAAAATCGCTGCTATCGTTCCGGCAACTGTTGAAATCATTCAGCTCGTCGTCGGTCGTAGCTTTGATGTTGATGACCTGCTTATGAACTTTGCAGGAATCGTTATCGGTTATTTTGCCGCTGTTGGGGTAAAAACACTGGCACATAAGATGAAAAAGAAAACATAACAGCATACAAAAGTATGGTTGAAAACATACTACATATAAAATCGGCTGGCGCATCATGT
>DPGK01000022.1:50846-58961 GCA_003523225.1 Clostridiales bacterium | reverse complement strand
TTCTTTGCGCCTGCTTCATCAAAGAAAAAGCGGATGTTGGCTTAATGCGATTTGAAGGTACTTCATCACGGATATAAGACATCGCAGCGCCCGTGGGCGCTGCGATGTCGTGTTGTATTTATAAGCTGTCAGCTTGCCGCGCGTATCAGGCGCGCACGAGCTTCTTTCTGTACTCCGCTTCCGCCTCCTCGGCGATTCCGGCGCGCTTTATCTTGCGCGAGGAATTTTTGGGGAATTCGGTATTGCGGACGATATACATCGTTATCCGCTTGTAGCTCTGAACGATGCCGTTTACCTCCTCAACGGCGCGGGAGAATTCAGCGTCTATCTGACCCTGCGTGTATCCCCTGCCGTAAGCCTCGATAAACTCGGCGTCGTCGGGGTAAAGCACCGCAACGATATCCCAGTTCCCGTGAGATTCATTGAAATACCCCACGACAACAGCCTCCGCAATAAAGCGGTTGCGGCAAAGATAAGCCTCAAGCTCCTCGGGGAATATATTCTTGCCGCCGGGAGTGACTATTACGTTCTTCTTTCTTCCCGTGATGTGCAGGAATCCGTCGGGATCAATATATCCGAGGTCGCCGGTGTAGAACCACCCGTCGCGTATAACCTCTGCGGTCAGCTCCGGATTGCGGTAATAGCCAAGCATTACATTGTCGCCCTTGTAGCGTATCTCTCCCGTGCCGTCGTTCTGCACATCGTATATATCAAGCACGCCGTTGGGGGTGGCAAGACCCGCAGAATCATCACGGAAATAGTCGTCCTTGTTGACTGCGGCAAGCGGCGCGCACTCGGTAAGTCCGTAGCCCTGAATGGCAAGCAGACCGAAATCGCGCAGTCCGCTCATTACCTCCGGGTCGGCGGCTGCTCCGCCGCATATGAACATACGCATTCTGCCGCCGAGGGAATCGTGTATCTCGGCAAAGACCTTGCGCTTGACGCCCGCACCCATGTGACGGGTCAGTTTTATGGCACTGCGAACCTTCTTTTCAATTCCCTTGCGCCTGATGTTCATCCATATCTTGCGGTAGATAGTCTCAAGCAGTATCGGAACACAGCAGACAATGGTAGGGCGGACCTCCTGAATGTTGCGCGTGATATATCTAAGTCCCTCGGAAAACGCCACACAGCAGCCGCGGTACAGGGGAAACAGGAATCCGCAGGTGCACTCATACACATGGTGCATGGGCAGGACGGAGAGAAATACCTCCTCCGGACCGATGTACGCCATCTGCGCCACCTCGCTGAAGTTGAAGCAGATGTTCCGGTGAGACAGCATGACTCCCTTTGAAGTGCCGGTAGTGCCGGAGGTGAAGATAAGCGCGGTCATGGCGTCCGGGTCGATGTGCGCGCGCAGGTAATCCCGCTCGCCGTCGAGCAGACGCGCGCGCCCGGCTTCGATAAGCCCCGCTATGTCGTCAAATGAGAACTTTTCGATACCGCCCGTAAGAGCGGACACCTTCTGAGCCAGACGCGGGGAATAAAATACCGCCGCCGCCTCGCTGATATCGACAATGTTCTGCAGCTCCTCGTCAGGCAGATCCTTATCTACCGGAACGATAACGCCAAGTCCCGAAACTACGGCAATGTACACCGTTGCCCAGTCAAGGCAGTTGTCACCGGTAACGATTATGCGCTTTCCGGCAAAGCCGCGCGCCCAAAGCTCGGTGCCCAGCGCCTCGTACATGTCGCGGAAGCGTGAATATGTGACTGTTTTGTATTCGCCGTCCACCTTCTGCATAAACGCAGGACGGTCGCCGTAAAGACGTTCGCTGGCTCTCAGCGCCGAGCGGATGTTTTCAACTTTTCTGCTTTCGTGATATTTGACCTTTGACATAATGACCCTCGCGATTGAATATTTATAACCTGATAAAAGGAATAAACAAAATAAAACCGGTACGCGCGGAATGCACCACGGGAAATTTTACGCTGTTCGCGTGCCGGATATCACCCGTCGACCCCCAAAAACGGCAATGCGGCGCAAATATGCGTCCAAAGCTCCGGACTGTCGCGGCGCTGACACGTTACAACAGCACGCACCCACAAAAGCTGCACCGACTTGGAGCTTTGCCGTTTTTTGACAGTCGCCGCGTCTGACTCATGCTTAAAAAGCACGCAAACGCGGCGGTTGGTGCTTTTAATTATAGCATCCGTATGTCAATATGGCAATTAACCGTCAGTGGAAGCGGCTGAACGGCTGATTCAGCGGGACTCTACCGGCAGTAGAGTCCCAGTATATGTAAAAACGAGAGTCGTTTCAGCTTTGTTTTTTCGCCTCTGCCGCCGCGATCGAGGGAAGCGCCCCGGAAAGAACTCTTGCGGCGACATCGGCGCTCTCCTCGGCAAATTTCCCGAAGCTTTCGGGCGCCGAGCCGTCGGCAAGGTCGGACACCGAGCGCAGAACCGCAAAAGGAACGCCCATGGCAAACGCGACCTGAGCTATTGCCGCGCCCTCCATCTCGCACACGTCAGCGCCGAACTCGGCGCGGATATCCTGCTTGACCTCTGCGCTGTCAACGAACCTGTCCCCAGACGCGATGATCCCGCGCCTGCAAGGAATACCGAGAGAGGACGCCGCTTCGGCGATCATACCCGTTACGGTCTTATCGGTCGGCAGCATAATGATCTCTCTGCCGTCCGGGTAAAAAACCGTTCCCCTCTTGTCGCCAAGGATCCCATATATGAGATCGTGCTCGCAAAGCGCATCGGCAACGACCAGCTCGCCTATGCTGAGGTCGGAGGCAAGTCCCCCGCCGACTCCGGTATTTATTATTGCCGCGGGACGGTATTTTTCAATCATCAGCGCAGCACACGCTGCGGCGTTGACCTTCCCCACCCCACACCGTGCAAGCACACAGCAGCATCCGGCAAGCTCGCCGGTGTAAAAGGTGTGCGCCCCCACGCGCCCGGCGGATACTCCCGTCATCTGCGAGAGCAACAGCGACACCTCACAGTCCATAGCTCCGATTATTCCAATCATTTTTGTTATGCTTCTCCTTTGGCAGGTAAGTGCGCGAACGCCTGAATTTTTCGGTTTCAGATCTCAGTATAGCCGCGCGATCTCACTCTTTCTCTCAGATGCCGCCGTCCTCGGCTTCGTATGCAAAGCTGACCGGGTGCGAGGTAAGTACCTCAAGATACCGCCTTGCCTCCTTTTGCGCGGCGGCAAGAGAAAGACAGCGGTAATTTCCGCACTCGCGGCGGTGCGCTCCCGGAACATTACCGCGGTGAGCGGATATACCTTCAAGCGCTTCGGTGAGCGCGGAGAGCACCGCGGCGTTCAGCGCGTCGGCAGACTCGCCCGGACTCTGACGCACGATAAGGTAAAATCCGGTACGACAGCCCATAGGACCGACGTATATCACACGTCCGCCCATCGCGCCCGACCGCATATACGTCGCCAGCATATGCTCAAAGGAGTGCATAGCCAGCGGGCTGATGTAATCTCCGGAGTTCGGGCGGCGCATCCGCAGGTCATACGTGACCGCGTCGCCGTCCACCCTGCTGACATAAAGCCCCGGCAGCAGCCGGTCGTGGTCGACCGAAAAGCTGCGTATCTTAGGCAGCGCTTCCATATCAGTACCTCACCTTTGACATTACAGTACCCGACGGATTGTACATACGGCATATCTTCAGCATACGCGCGGTGGCTTCAAAGTAAAAGACGCACTTTTTCCCCTCTGAGTTTCTGAACAGCGCAAAATACGCATCCTCCGCGTCGCGCGCGGAGAGCGCGCAATACTCAGCCTCCGGCGCAAAATCCTCGATCTTTCCGCTGTATTCATCGGAAAGCGGCGCAATTATCTCCGCCTCCTTGAGCGTCATCTCAAGCATCTTCTTGCGCGAACGCCCGCCGTATATCTTGCAGAAGGTCACCCGTCCGGAGACGACGGAATACTCATACTCCACCGATACATATCGCCATGTGAAGAATACGAGCATCCAGGTGCCAAGTGCCAGAAAGGTACACATCGCGGCAAGCAGAGGTCCGATGCTTGACATCGCCGTGATAACGAGAGCCGTCAGCGGAAAGAGAATATAAAGCAGTATAAGTCCTGCCCGGCGCAGCCTCAGCTTGCCCGTGACCTTTTCCGCCACAACGTATTCATACGGTGCTGTAATGTCCTGCATATCAGTTTTTCCTCCTGCCCTCAGGCTGTTTTTTCTACAAGATATACTCCTACGTATCCGGCGGGAAGCACCGACCTGAAGCCGTTCACCTCATCGGCGCTGCCGCAGATCACCGTTTTTCCGCTCATGAGGTCGGTTACGGTGTATTGCGCTCCTCCGGAAATTCCGCATTCCTCGAAGGGTATTGTCACCTTTCCTGCGGAAATCCCCGATTCATTGTTGTTTGCAATTACAAGCACGGCGCGATCTCCCGCGAATCTTGCGTAGTGCTGGAGAGTGCCGAAGCCCTCGGCGCTGACCTCGCAGATGTTGGAATCGCGGTGGTTTTCAGCCCAGCATTCAAAAATATCGCCCAGTGTTCGTCTTATCCTTATATACCTGCGCACATCCTCAAGGAATAAGGATTTTTCCGGCGTTTTTGCTTCTGAATAATCCACCTGCTTGAAGTAAAGCACGCCGTCGGACGCGCTGGCGTTGAACTCATCTCCCATATACCACAGGGGAATAAAGGGCGCAAGTATCGCAGAGTATCCTATTTTAAGCCGGCTTCCTTTTACCGAGCGCGCGGTGAAGTCATGGTTTGTAAGGCAGTTGGTGTAATATTTCCCCGTGCCGGTAATTGCCGGATCGGACTGCCCGCCCGCGTAACCGATACCCGTGCCGTTTTTCACCGAATCTACGATATCAAGGTATCCGTCAACATAAAAGTTTGCCTGATTCTGATAGAAGTCGCCGCGCGTCATGGCGGAATAAAGCAGAACTCCGTCCTGCTCGAGATCATAGGTGCGGGAGCGGTCGCTGCCGTCCTCGGAAATTATGATAATGTGCTTTCCTGCCGCTTCAAGGCGGGAGCGTATCTCACCGTAAATATCATATCCGGTAGTGAACGGCTCGCAGTCGCAGCGGTAACCGTCAGCTCCCGTCACAAGGATATTGTTTACGCACACGTCAATGAACCACTTGCGAAGCTCCTCGTTCTTCCAGTTGAACGCCGTGTTGCCCCAGAGAGAGCCTTCAAACCAGTCCGGATGCTCGACGGTGAGCCGCGATCCGTTCATGACTCCCCATGTGATAATATCAAGGAAAATGTAAATTCCCTTTGAGTGTGCGTAATCCACAAACTCGCGCACAGCCTGCCAGCCGTCCTCACTTGTGCCGGCAAACGCCGGATCGACCCGGTCGGGGCCGGTATTGCCGTAGCCGTTTCCGCCCGGACCGCGCTCGTATACCGGAACGAGCCAGATGCCGTTCACGCCAACCGAGGCGTAAAAATCAATAAGGTCGTATGACTCGCTGAAGGTTCCCCCGATGGAAGCCACGTCGGTGCGCAGTTCGACCATGACAAGAGACTCGACCCATTCGGGAGTCATAAGCGTCCCCGTAGAATTTCCCGACACGAGCTTTACGCTTTCAGTGGAAATGTATGAAAGCAAGTCGGAGTTGTCCGTTGTGTCGGTGTTATAATCGTATGAAAGCTCCACGTTTTTGTCGACGGTAAGGTCCTTGTCCGCCTTGCCGCTGCACGCCGCGGCGATAAATTCGTATATCGCACGCCGCAGAGCCTCGATCGGTCCGCCGGTAATGGTTATGTTTCCGCTTTCCTCGTCCAGTGTGACCGAGTAGCTGCGTATATCTCCGCCATATTTCAGCTCGATATACGGCTCGGCGTCGGAAAATTCAAGCCGCGCTCCGTAAAGCTGCTCAAAAAGTGTGTTCATGCGATCGATCTCAACATCGCTGCAGGTCCTGACAAGAGAATCGGCGCGCAGGCTGTAATTTGCCTTTCCGTCGGATATTATTGCAAACCTTGCGTCCGTGCCGGACGCGGATGAGGTGACCTCCCCCTGGGTCCCGTCCCCCGGAATGCTTCCCCCGTTGCAGGAGGCAAGCAGCGGAAGCCCCATGCAAAGCGCAAGCACAAAGGAAAGCGAGCGGCGGCAAAGGGGAATTTTTTTATCTTTTTCAATCATTATTTCAACATATCCCTTCCTGAAAACTAAACTGCTTCTGCGGCTGATCGACCTATCGGAAAAAACAGTCAATACAATTATACCCGACGCCCGTTCCCGTGTCAACCGTTTTTTTGACACGTAATTTAACAGTATCAAAACAATAGCACAAAAAAGCGGACGAGTTTCTTCGTCCGCTTTTTCGGTACCTGAGGGCGGCTTTGCCCCGCAGACTCAGGAAACAGCTACATACATGATAATAACTACGACAGCAAATACTCCGGCAACGATAGGCGTCAGCGTGTTGAGCAGCTTGTCAAGACGGCTTCCTCTTTCCTTGCCGAGGAAAGAATCGGCAGCACCGGCAATAGCGCCGGAAAGTCTCTTGCTGCTGCCGGACTGCAAAAGCACGGCAACCACGAGAAAGACAGCCATAACCAGAAGAATGATGCCCATTACTATCTCAAAGACTCCCATTTTAATATCCTCCGATTTATGATTTCCGCTCCGTCGCGTCCGTTCTCTCTCTGACAGTTCAGACGGCGGAGCGATCCGATGCGTAATTGTAATTATACCATACATTTTTTCGCATGTCAACAGATATCCGGATAAAACCGTGTCAAAAAGCGGAAAATAATTAAAAAGCGGCTTCCTTGTGACGTATAAGCACAAAAAAATTTACTTGGCATTTTCATATTACTTCATAAAAAGCACCGTTTGACTTGAAATGACATGGCGGCTGTGTTATAATATAACATAACAAAAGCAATCTGCCGTCCGCAGAGACGGCACAAAGGAGCGGAGGATCGTATGAACAACGAAAAGCGTCCGGGAGATGACGGACGTATATACATAACCCAGGGTCCGCCGCCCAAACGGAAAGCTCCGCCGGAGGGGTCTGAAGCCGCCGTGCCGCGCAAAACGCACGAGCGCACGCTGAACATGGTGCTGCTACTTTCCTTTGTGCTGTTCGGAGCGGTGCTGCTGACCTTCATAGCCGTTTTTGCACTCTCCTCAAAAGGGAGCTACGCCATGCCGTCCGACACCAAAGACGTCCCCGGCTCGGACATAGGCGTTGTGGCAGATCCGGATACCGCGCCGTCAGCAGTCACAGACGCCGCGCCCCTGACATCGGCAGCTCCGGCAGTTACCGAAGCGCCTCCAAAGATAAGGACCATTACCGGGATAAACTCCGAATATGCCGTTCTCATTGACGCCGACACCGGGTATGTGCTTGCCTCAAGAAACGGAGACTCGCAGATGTACCCCGCCTCCCTTACCAAGATAATGACCCTTATCGTGGCGCGTGAGCGGATTCCCGACCTCAGCACAAGCGTGACCTTTACACGCAGAATGCTCTACTCGCTGGAGCTTGACGCAATGAAGGTGGGCTTTACCATCGGAGAGACGGTCAGCGCGATCGATCTGATGTACGGCGCAATGCTGCCGTCCGGCTGCGACGCCACGGTGGGTCTTGCGTATCTTTGCGCAGACAGCGAGGAAGCCTTTGCCGCGTTTATGAACGAAAAGGCGGCACAGCTGGGGCTTCGGAGCACGCATTTCACCAATTCCTCCGGGCTTTACGACAAGGACAACTATTCAACGGCAAACGAAATGGGAATCATCTTTGCCTACGCGCTGAAGGATGAGCTTATGCGGGAAATAATCTGCGCCGACAGCTACGTTATCGAAGGCAACGGGACTGACTCCTCAACACGTCACAAGCTGACCGACCGTCTGAGGCTCAACATCAACGAATACTCCGCCGCTTACGGCTCGGTGAAGCTGAGCGGCTTCACAATGCTCGGGGGCAAGACCGGATACGTTGACGAATCGGGCAGCTGCCTTGCCTCATACGCCGTTTCGGACAGCGGCAAACACTACATAATAGTTACCGGTCACGCACGAAATATGTCCGAGGTGCTGAGCGACCATTACAATATTCTTATGAAATACGCGACGGATTGACCCGACCTTAAACGTACAGTGCTTCAAAACGCAATGAAAGGAGGGGCTGTAAAAAAACTCGATG
>DPGK01000022.1:29442-50624 GCA_003523225.1 Clostridiales bacterium | reverse complement strand
TCTTGGTCGGTTTTGCCCTTGATCTTGTCTGAATTCAGGTGAATGCTGTGGCAAAATGGCGGCTTTCAGCCGTCAAGTCCAATGTCGTTTGGGGTGTTAAAAAATTCAGAAGGAATTTTTTAACACCCCTCTTCATTTTGTCATCGCAATGCTTCGGTATTGTATCATTAACTATGTCTGTATGTCGGAGCTTGCTCCCGCTGTTTTATTTAATCATGCCATGCGTTACGGCGGGAGCAAGCACCTGCCCTACGGAGTAAGACAATATGATACAATACGATTTTGTGTTACGCGGGCATATCCGTCAGCATTTGAAGCTGCAAATATCCTTCCCCAGCGTACAGTAAAACGCGAACTCGCCGTCATCATACGCGGTGTTTTTCCTTAAATTTTTATTTCCCTATTGACTTTTTTACTTTATTGTGCTAAACTGATAAAGCAAAGAATCACCGTGCGCAAATGGAGGAAAAATAAATGGCAATAACTCACAGCGAATCCATCGACCGCCTGTTTGAGAGCATTCTCAATCTTAAGAGCATCGACGAATGCTACAATTATTTTGAGGATCTGTGTACCGTAAAAGAAATAATAGATATGTCACAGCGGCTGGACGCCGCGATACTGCTCGATAGCGGCGTATCGTATCAGAAGATACAAGCCGAAATGAAGATAAGCTCCGCCACCATCGGCAGGGTCAACCGCTGTCTCAACTACGGCACGGGCGGCTACCGTGAGGTCATCGCGCGTCTTAAGGAGGATGGCAAGGCATGAGCCGCTTTATTTCAAACGAAGAAAAGGTAATTTCGGATTTCAGCCGCATCTGCGAGCGACGCGGATATTCCCAGTACCGGATGAACAAATTCGAGGAATACGATCTTTATGTCCGCAACAAGGACTTTCTTGTAAGCGACAGCGTAATAACCTTCACCGACACCAGCGGAAAGCTGATGGCGCTGAAGCCGGACGTTACCCTCTCGATAATCAAGAACGGGAAGGACATTCCCTGCGAAATACAAAAGGTTTATTACAACGAAAGCGTCTACCGCGTCTCAAAGCACACGCACTCCTTCCGGGAGATCACTCAGGTGGGGCTTGAAGCGATAGGAGCCGTCGACGAATACACCATCTATGAGGTGCTGCGTCTTGCCTGCGAAAGTCTTGGCGCGATATCACAGGAATATGTGCTCGATATATCCGAGCTTGACATCATCGGAAAAACGGTGGATATGCTGGGTGTTTCCCCCGAACAGCGCACAACGATCCTTAAATGCATCGGCGAGAAGAACACTCACGAGATCCGACGCATCTGCAAGGACGCCGGAGCCGATTCCGGCGTCAGCGAAATGCTGATCTCCCTTATCGGGTGCGAATGCAGCCCGGAGGAAACGGTGCGGCGTATACGCAGCTTTCCCGAAGCGGAGAGCTTTTCCGCCGAGCTTGACAGACTCGGGCGCATTGCGGCGCTGCTTTCCCGATCCGGATTCGGAAACCGGGTCTTCATCGATTTTTCGGTAATCAACGATATGAACTATTACAGCGGGATCGCCTTCAGCGGATTTGTGCCGGGCATTCCCGGCAGCATACTTTCGGGCGGTCAGTACGACAGGCTGATGAAAAAGATGAACCGCCGCAGCAGCGCAATAGGCTTTGCGGTCTATCTTGATATGCTGGAGCTGCTCGGTGCTTCTCCGGACTTCACCGACGCCGACACTGTCCTGATTTATGACGAAAGCACACCGCCCCGGAAGCTGATGGACGCCGCCGAGTCCCTCGGAGCGGACGGCAGCCGCGTACTTGTGCTTAAAAAAATACCCGCCGGACTTCGCTTCCGGCGCTTGGCTCAGCTTACAGAAAGCGGGGTGATATTCCGTGACTGATATGCTTAATATCGCCCTCCCGAAGGGGAGACTCGGCGAACAGGTTTACGATATGTTCGAACGCTCGGGCTTTGAATGTCCCGCGATACGCGAGCCGGGGCGCAAGCTGATCTTTGAAAACGAATCTCTCGGCGTGCGCTACTTCTGGGTAAAGCCCTCCGACGTTGCGATATACGTCGAACGCGGCGCTGCCGACATCGGCGTTGCCGGAAAGGATATTCTGCTGGAATATCAGCCTGAGATATACGAGCTGCTTGACCTTGGTGTGGGCAAATGCCGCATGGCTGTCGCCGCGCCGCGCGGCTTCAGGGACGACACCCGCCGCACCCTGCGTGTCGCGACCAAATTTTCAAATATCGCACATCAGTATTACCTCACCTGTGGGCGGGATATTGACATCATACACCTCAACGGCTCAATAGAGCTGGCACCGATCCTGGGGCTTTCGGACGTAATAGTCGATATAGTGGAGACCGGAACAACGCTGAGGGAAAACGATCTTGAGGTCATAAATGAAATACTGCCGATAAGCGCGCGGCTTATTGCCAACAAGACCGCGTATAAGTTCAAATACAGCGCCATAGGACGGCTCGTAGCCGGTATGTCGGCGCAGCTTAAGGAAAAAGCATAAATTACCCTGCATTCCGGACACGATACCGGGAAAGGATTTATCAAAATGATTCGTATTTTATCATGCCGCGAGGTAGCAAGAAGCGAAATATTCGCGCGGAGCGCGCCCAAAACCGATGTTGCCGGCACGGTCTCCGAAATAATCAGAAATGTAAGGGAGCGCGGAGACGCGGCGCTGTTTGAATACTGCGAAAAATTTGACGGCGCGCAGCTTGCCTCTCTTGTCGTCACGGAAAATGAGATCAAAGAGGCGCTCGACTCCGCAGATCCTGAATTTCTCGACGTGCTGAGGCGGGCGGCTGAAAACATCACCGCCTTCCACTCCCGGCAGGTCAGAAACAGCTTTATTCTGAACGAAAAATGCGGCGTTGTGGTGGGACAGAAGATAATTCCCGTTGACCGCGCCGGTCTTTACGTTCCCGGCGGGACTGCGGCATACCCCTCCACGGTGCTGATGGACGCCATCCCCGCACGCATAGCCGGCTGCCGCGAGGTGGTGATAGTAACCCCCCCGGGACGCGATGGCAAGGTAGATCCCGCCATACTTGCCGCCGCCGCAGCTGCGGGCGTTGATCGCATCTTCAAGGTCGGCGGCGCGCAGGCAATAGCCGCGCTGGCATACGGCACCGAAAGCATTCCCCGAGTGGACAAGATCGTGGGACCCGGCAACGCCTTTGTAGCCGAGGCAAAGCGTCAGGTGTACGGTACGGTGTCAATTGACATGATAGCAGGACCGAGCGAAATACTCATTGTCGCCGACAGCGGAAGCAATCCCCGTCACCTTGCCGCGGACATGCTCTCGCAGGCGGAGCATGACAGGATGGCAAGCGCGGTGCTTGTGACCGACTCCGCCGCGCTTGCGGCGCAGGTGGCTGACGAGGTAGAGCGTCAGATACCTCTGCTCGAGCGTGCCGATATAGCCCGCGCCTCAATTGACGCAAACGGCAAAATAATCGTCGCCGACAGCATCCGCGACGCCATAGACATTTCAAACGAGATAGCCCCGGAGCATTTAGAGCTTTGCGTTGACTCACCCTTTGACTATCTTGACCTTGTGCGTCACGCAGGCTCGGTATTCCTCGGCAGAAACTGCCCGGAGGCGCTGGGGGACTATTTTGCCGGACCGAATCACACCCTGCCCACCGGAGGGACAGCGCGCTTTTCAAGCCCGCTGTCGGTGGATGATTTCGTAAAGAAAATGCAGTATACCTATTATTCACGAGACGCGCTTGAGGACGTTGCCTCCGACGTTGCCCTGTTTGCCCGCAAGGAGGGACTGACAGCCCATGCGCGCAGCGCCCTTGTACGTACGGAGGATGATGAATGAGCCGTTTTTTCAGCAGCAAATACGCCTCCCTTGAGCCTTACACCCCGGGCGAACAGCCCAAGGAGCGAAAATACATCAAACTGAACACCAACGAATCCCCCTACCCTCCCTCAGCTCTTGCCGTAAAGTACGTTTCACGGGCGGCAGAGGAGCTTGAGCTTTACTCCGACCCGGAGTGCCGGGAGCTTCGCGCTGAGGCGGCAAAGTATTTCGGCGTTTCTCCCGACGAGCTTGTCTTTACCAACGGCTCGGACGAAATTCTGAACTTTGCCTTCATGGCGTTCTGCGACAAAAGCACTCCGGCGGTGTTTCCCGACATTACCTACGGCTTTTACCCGGTATTTGCAGAGCTTGGCGGTATTTCCTACACCGAAATACCGCTTGCAGATGACTTTACGGTAGACCCCAACGATTACATAGGTCAGCACAAAACAATATTCATTGCCAATCCCAATGCCCCCACGGGAATTGTCCTGCCGCTTTCGGATATCCGGCGCATTATTGAAGGCAACCCGGATAACGTCGTTGTAATCGACGAGGCGTACGTGGACTTCGGAGCAGAGAGCTGTGTTCCGCTGATACACGAATACCGCAATCTGCTTGTGACGCAGACCTTTTCAAAATCCCGCTCGATGGCGGGAGCAAGGCTTGGCATAGGAATTGCCTCGGCGGAGCTTATCGCCGACCTTAACGCAATACGCTATTCCACCAATCCATACAATGTAAACAGTATGACTCTTGCGGCAGGTCTTGGAGCTTTGCGGGACGATGAGTACACAAGGAAAAACTGCGAAAGCATCCGCCGCACCCGTGAGGACACGGCGGCAGAGCTTAAAAAACTCGGCTTTACCCTTACCCCCTCCGGCGCAAACTTCCTGTTTGCAAAGCATCCGGAGGTCGGGGGAGAGGAAATATACCTGCGGCTTAAGGAAAAGGGAATTCTTGTCCGGCACTTCAGCAAGCCGCGCATACGCGATTACAACCGCATCACCGTCGGAACTCCCGAACAGATGCAGACACTTTTAAGCACTCTCAGAACGATACTGGAGGAAAACCAATGAGAAGCGCAGAGATAAAACGCAAAACGGCTGAGACGGATATCTCACTTACCCTTGAGCTTGACGGTTCGGGAAAGGGCAGCATCAGGAGCGGCTGCGGCTTTCTTGACCACATGCTGACGCTTTTTGCCGCCCACGGCGGCTTTGACCTTACTCTCTCCTGCACCGGAGACACATATGTCGATTATCACCACACCGTGGAGGACATAGGCATTGCGCTCGGCAAGGCGTTTTGCATGGCGCTGGGTGAAAAACGCGGCATCTGCCGCTACGGAAGTATCCTTCTGCCGATGGACGAAGCTCTCCTGCTTGCGGCGGTGGATCTTTCCGGCAGGGACTGTCTGGGTTATGCTCTTGCGATACCTACCGAGAAGGTGGGGGACTTTGACACCGAGCTTACCCGTGAATTCTGGCTGGGCTTTGTCCGCAATGCAGGCTGCTCGCTGCATCTGCGCAGCCTTGCGGGGGACAATTCCCACCACATAATAGAGGGGGCCTTCAAAGCGGCGGCACGCGCTATAAAGGCTGCCGTTAAGCTCGACCCCGACGCGGCGGACGTCATTCCGTCCACCAAAGGAGTGCTCTGATGGTCGCCATTGTTGATTACGGAGTGGGGAATCTTTTCTCGCTTGGAAGCTCCTTTGCCGCCATAGGAGAGGAGGCTTGTGTGACTTCCGACCCCGCAGAGCTGTGCCGCGCCGACCGCATAGTGCTTCCCGGTGTTGGGGCATTCGGCGACGCGGCGGAAAAGCTGAAAAAAACCGGACTTGACCGCGTGCTTATCAGTGAAGCCGGGCGCGGCAAGCCCCTGCTCGGCATCTGCCTCGGAATGCAGCTGCTTTTTGAGCGCAGCTTTGAATATGGCACTCACGAGGGACTTGGGCTGATACCCGGTGAGGTCCGCCCCATCTCGGAGATGATCCCCGAAGGGCTTAAAATTCCGCATATCGGCTGGAACGCCCTGAATTTCGTCGGCAGACGCCACCCGCTGTTTTCGCGTCTTGGGGAGAAAGAATTCGTCTACTTCGTTCACTCGTATGCCGGAGCAAATTGCGGCGATTCCCTTATCGCCACTGCGGAGTACGGCGCGCCGCTTACCGCCGCCGTGGCAAAAAAGAATGTGATGGGGTGTCAGTTCCACCCCGAAAAAAGCGGAAACGCCGGACTTGAAATACTTCGCGCCTTCTGCGGATTAAAGGAGACAGACCTATGCTGATTTTTCCCGCCATAGACCTTTACGAGGGTCACGCGGTGCGCCTTTACAAGGGGGATTACAGCCGCATGACCGTATACAGCGACGACCCGCTGTCGGTAGCCGAAGACTTCCGCCAAAAGGGCGCGGGACAGATACATCTTGTTGACCTTGAGGGCGCGCGCAGCGGAGGCACGCCGAACCTCGGCACTGTCTGCCGGATAAAGGAGCGCACCGGGCTTTTCTGCGAGGTCGGCGGAGGCATACGCAGCATGGAGGTCGCGGACGCATATATCGGCGCGGGAGTTGACCGGGTCATCCTCGGCACCGCCGCCGTGACAAACGAAGACTTTGCCGCACGCGCGGCTGAAAGATACGGCGACAAAATAGCGGTCGGGATCGACGTGCGCGACGGAAAGGTCGCGATCCGGGGATGGACGGAAACCTCGGCGCTCGACGCCGTGGAGTTCTGCCGGCGCATGAAGTCGCTCGGAATTACGACCTTTATCTGCACCGATATCTCAAAGGACGGGGCAATGCGTGGGGCAAACCACGATATGTACCGAGTCTTTTCCGAGGTGGGCGGCATAGATCTTATCGCCTCCGGCGGCGTATCCTCGCTCTCCGACGTGCGCGCGCTCGCGGTTGCCGGACTTTACGGAGCGATAATAGGAAAAGCGTACTATACAGGAGACATAGACCTTACGGGGGCAATAGAGGCGGCAAAATGATTACAAAACGTATTATTCCCTGCCTTGACGTAAGAGACGGCAGGGTAGTCAAGGGCGTAAATTTTGAGGGGATACGGGATGTGTCCTCTCCGGTCGAGCTTGCGCGCTATTACAGCTCTGCGGGAGCTGACGAGCTGGTGTTTTACGACATCACCGCCTCCTTTGAGGGACGAAAGCTCTTTACCGACGTGCTGACCGAAACGGCGCGTCAGGTGTTCATACCGCTGACTGTCGGGGGTGGAATAAACACCGTCGCCGACTTTGAGCGGGTGCTCGGCTGCGGAGCGGACAAGGTAAGCGTAAATTCCGGAGCGATACGCAACCCGTCTCTTATCGGTGAGGCGGCGCGTCTTTACGGTGACCAGTGCGTGGTGCTTTCGGCGGACGTCCGCCGCGTGGGCGGCGAGTTTCATGTCTTTGCCAAGGGCGGACGCGAGGACACCGGTATGGAAGCAATAGAATGGATTCGCCGCTGCGTCGGAAACGGCGCGGGCGAGGTGGTGGTCAACTCCATTGACACCGACGGGGTCAAGGGAGGCTTTGACATTGAAATGCTTGACGCAGTCTGCCGCGCCGTGTCGGTTCCGGTAATTGCCTCGGGCGGTGCAGGCTGTGCGGAGGACTTTATCCGCCTGTTCCGCGCGCTGCCGGGGGTGGACGCGGGGCTTGCCGCCTCCGTTTTCCATTTCGGTGAAGTGAATATCCGAAAGCTTAAGGAAAAAATGGCTCAGAACGGCATTCCCGCGCGGCTGTAAGCTGTAAGAAGATAAAAGCACCAAAGGACTGCCGATCCCGCCCGTGAGCGCGATGCCTCGGGCAACAGAAAGGAATTTGAAAATGATCTCAATTGACGAGCTGAAATTTGATGAGATGGGGCTTATCCCCGCAATAGTTGTAAACGCCAAAAACGGTCGTGTGCTGACACTTGCGTACATGAACCGTGAAACACTTGAAATGTCGATGGAAAAGGAGCTTACCTGCTTCTGGAGCCGTTCGCGTCAGAAGGTGTGGGTCAAGGGAGAGACGAGCGGAAATTTCCAGCACATCGTCTCGATAACAGCCGACTGCGACCGCGACGCGCTTGTTATCATGACAGAGCCGGACGGTCCTGCCTGCCACCTCGGCACTGACTCCTGCTTTGAATACCCCGTTTTTTGCAGCGAGGAGCGTCATGAATTTTCAGCAGAGGGGCTTATGGAGCTGATACGCGGACGCAAGACCGAAAAAAAGGAAGGCTCCTACACCACATACCTCTTTGAAAAGGGAATTGACAAGATACTCAAAAAGGTGGGCGAGGAAAGCACCGAGGTCATAATTGCCGGCAAAGCGGGGGACAAAAAAGAAACCGTATATGAAATAGCCGACCTTGCTTATCACGTTATGGTGCTGATGGTCGAGATGGGCATATCCCTTGAGGACATCCGCGACGAGCTTGCCTCACGCCATGTCATCGACCATAAGGTAAAGCAGGAAAAAATGACAAAATGACCGCTTGTGACTTTCACCTTCACACCACCTTCAGCGACGGGAAAAACACTCCCGAGGAGATGGTGCTTGCTGCCATCCGGCGCGGTTTTGATACGGTCGGTTTTTCCGACCATTCCTATACCGCCTTTGACGAGAGCTGGTGTATGCCCAAGAACAGAATTTCCGATTACCGCGCGGAGATCGCGCGTCTTGGGAAAAAATATTCCGGGCAGATAAATATCCTTTGCGGTATCGAGCAGGATATCTGCTCGGACGAGTCTTTGGAGGGCTACGACTACGCAATAGGCTCGGTACACTATGTTAAAGCCAAAGAGCGGTATTTTCAGATAGACGAAAGCGCCGCCGCGACCGCAAAAGCGGTGCAGTGCGGCTTTGGCGGCGACCCGCTCTCCCTTGCCGAGGCGTACTTTGCCTCTGTTGCGGAGTTTGCCGATGACCCCGCCATAGGTATCGTGGGGCATTTTGACCTCATTACCAAATTCTGCGAGCAAGCGCCCATCTTTGATGAGGATGACCCGCGCTATAAAAAAGCGTGGCAGTCCGCCGCCGATCGGCTTATTGCCGCCGGAAAGTGCTTTGAGATAAACACCGGCGCGATATCGCGCGGATACCGCACCTCCCCATACCCCTCGGAAAGGATCATTTCCTATCTTATTGAAAAAGAAGCCCGGCTGATCCTGTCGAGCGACAGTCACAGCCGGGATAATATCGGTTTTGGATTTGATGCCGTGGAGGGCAAATACGGGGATAAACTGCGTATCAGCACGCCCGACATCGTGTCTCAGATCTCTGTCGTGCCCTCAAAGACCAGTCTTGTGTCTCCCGAAAGCACGATACCCTCATCGCGGTAATTCACCGTAAGGTCACCGCCGCGCAGCTTCACGACCACGTCCTCGCCCTTACGGCAATAGCCGTTTTCAACAGCCGCTACGACAGCCGCACACGCGCCGGTCCCGCAGGCAAGAGTTTCACCGTTTCCGCGTTCCCAGACACGCATCTTCAGCATGTTTTTGTTTACGACGCGCACAAACTCGGTGTTGACCCTTTCCGGGAAGATCGGCGCGTTTTCAAATTGAGGTCCTATCTTTTCGATATCCACCTCGTCCACCCGGTCGCAGAAGACAACGCAGTGCGGGTTACCCACCGAAAGACAGCTTACGCGGTATTCCACGCCTCCGACGGTTACAGGCGCGCCTATAAGCCGCTTACTTTCGCATATCACCGGAACCTTTTCCGCTTCCAGCACGGCTTTGCCCATGTCAACATCGACCATAGTCACGCGGTCGTCGCGGGTGTAGAGTCTGAGGCTCTTTATTCCGCTTGAGGTTTCTATCTTCATTTCAAACCGCGGGACGATACCCTTGTCGTAAAGGTATTTTCCCACCGAGCGGATGCAGTTGCCCGCCATCCGCCCTTCCGAGCCGTCGCGATTGAAGATGCGCATACGCACGTCGGCAACGTCCGAGTCTTCGATGAGCACCAGCCCGTCAGCTCCCACTCCGTAATGGCGGTCGCAAAGCCCGATGCAAAGCGACTCGGGGCAGCTGAGCACCCCTCCGGCGGAACCGGCGGCTGAGGCGCGGTTGTCAACAAAGATATAGTCATCCCCCGTAGCCTGCAGCTTGGCAAAAGAGACGCATTGCTTTTCGGTGCGCATATGGTTTATGTCCACAAGCTCGGTGTTGCCTTCGTTGAAGCGTCCGGCAATGATGTCGGCAGCCGCATGAGCGGTGTCAAGAGAGGTAAAACAGGGTATTGAAAGCGCAAGCGCGCGGCGGCTGAGCGCGATATATTCCTCAACGGTTGAATCCAGCAGCGCACCGGTGTACACGATATAGCTTATTTTTCCGCTGTCGAGCAGGTCAAAGGAATCGCTGTACGGCACTTCGGTCACGTCAATGCCGAGTGAGCGTATCGACTGCGCCGTCTCCTCGGTGGCGTAAAGGGAAAAGTGCAGATCGTCCAGCTTCTTGGCAAGAGAGACCACCTCCGACTGGTCGTGAGTGTCAACACTGATGTAGACTCCCACGCTTCTGTCTGCCTGCGGATACCTGAGCCGTCTGCCGGACGCGGTCATGCCCTTGAAAAGCGCCTCGTTGAGCGTCTTTCCGATACCCAGCACCTCACCGGTCGATTTCATCTCCGGTCCGAGGTAGGAGTTGGCGTCGGTCAGCTTTTCAAATGAAAATACCGGGACCTTGACGGCAAAGTAGGGCGGAGTGCGGTAAAGTCCCGTGCCGTATCCGGCATCGGCAAGACTTTCGCCCACCATCACGCGGGAGGCTATCTCCACCATCGGGACTCCCGTCACCTTACTTATGTAAGGCACGGTGCGCGACGCGCGCGGATTGACCTCGATAACGTACAGCCCGCCCTCATAAATAAGGTACTGGATGTTGACAAGTCCCCGCGTGCCGAGCGCCAGCGCCAGCTTTTCCGAGCATTCGGCGATCGTGGCGCGCATTTTGTCGTTTATGTTGTACGGGGGGTAAACGGCGATAGAATCTCCGCTGTGAACTCCGGTGCGCTCGATATGCTCCATGATTCCGGGAATCAGCACGTCTTTGCCGTCAGAGATCACATCGACCTCAAGCTCGATGCCCATCATATACTTGTCAACCAGAACCGGATTGTCTATCCCCGCCGAGAGAATGCGCTTCATATAGCGGCGCACCTCCGCCTCGTCATGAACTATGCGCATATTCTGCCCACCTATGACATACGAGGGGCGCAGAAGCACCGGGTAACCCAGACGCCGCGCGGCACTGACCGCCTCCTCCTCGCCCGAAACTCCCAGCCCCTGCGGGCGGCGTATTCCAGTGGTTTCAAGCAGGCGGTCAAAGCGCTCGCGATCCTCGGCAATGTCAATTCCCTCCGCGGATGTGCCGAGAATACGTATGCCGTTCCGGTCAAGGAAGGAGGTCAGCTTTATTGCGGTCTGACCGCCGAAGGCGACGACCACGCCGACCGGTTTTTCCACACGGATGATGTTCATCACATCCTCCTCGCACAGCGGCTCAAAATAAAGCCTGTCCGCGGTGTCATAGTCGGTGGAAACGGTTTCGGGATTGTTGTTGACAATGACCACATCGTATCCGAGACGTTTTAGCGCCCACACGCAGTGGACGGAGGAATAGTCAAATTCAATTCCCTGTCCTATGCGGATGGGTCCCGAGCCGAGCACAATTACCACGGGCTTGCCGGAGCGCGGGAAGCCGCGTGACTCGTACTCGCCGCCCACGGAGGAGTAAAAGTAGGGCGTTTCGGCGTCAAATTCCGCCGCGCAGGTGTCAACCATTTTGTACGAAAGCTCGCATCCGGGCAGCGCGTCCGCACCCGACAGACGCATCAGCGCGCGGTCGGTATACCCCAGTTTTTTGCCCTCATAATATGCGTCCGCGTCGATCCCGCGGGCGATCCTTTTTTCATAATCCGCAAGATGCGCGAGCTTGCATAGGAAAAACCGGTCAATGCGGGTAAGGGCGGATATCTCGTCAATGCTCATACCGCTCTTTATCGCCTCAAACACACTGAAAAGCCGCCGGTCATCCGGCACTTTAAGCCGCTCGGCAAGCGGCATATCGGAGATCGGCGCGGCACTGATCGTGTCAAGAGATATCTCCGCGCCACGCACAGCCTTCATCAGCGCCGCCTCAAAGGAGGGCGCTATAGCCATGACCTCACCCGTCGCCTTCATCTGAGTGCCGAGCCTGCGGGAAGCGCCCGCGAATTTATCAAAGGGCCACTTGGGCAGCTTGACCACCACATAGTCGAGCGCAGGCTCAAAGCAGGCGCAGGTCTTTCCGGTAATGTCGTTCTTTATCTCGTCAAGAGTGTAGCCAAGTGCGATCTTCGTGGTTATTTTGGCAATTGGATACCCCGTAGCCTTTGATGCAAGAGCAGATGAGCGTGAAACACGGGGATTGACCTCGATAACGGCATACTCAAAGCTGTCGGGGTTCAGGGCAAACTGGCAGTTGCAGCCGCCGACGATACCGAGAGCCGATATTATGTTGAGAGATGCCGAACGGAGCATCTGATACTCCCGGTCGGAAAGCGTCAGTGCCGGAGCGACGACTATGCTGTCCCCGGTATGTATGCCCACGGGATCAAAGTTTTCCATCGAGCAGACGGCAACGGCGTTGCCCGCCGCGTCCCGCATAGTCTCAAACTCAATTTCCTTCCAGCCGTAGATGTATTTTTCAACAAGTATCTGCGTGATCGGGGAAGCGTCAAGTCCGCTGCGCGCCGTCCCTCTCAGCTCCTCCTCGCTGTACGCAACTCCGCCGCCCGAACCGCCAAGAGTAAAGGCGGGGCGGACTATCACGGGATATCCTATCCTTTCGGCAACTGACAGCGCCGTCTCTACATCCTCCGCGATCCCGGAGGGGATGACAGGCTCGCCTATCTGCGTCATGGTCTCCTTGAAAAGCTCGCGGTCCTCCGCGCGGTCGATGGCGTCTGTATTTGTACCGATAAGCCTGACGCCGTGGGAGCGCAGAAAGCCCTCCTTTTCGAGCTGCATTGCAAGCGTCAGCCCGGTCTGCCCTCCAAGACCTGCAAGCAGGCTGTCGGGCCGCTCCTTATCAATAATGCGCTCAAGGGTGCGGACGGTCAGCGGCTCAAGATAGATCTCATCCGCAAGAGCCCGGTCGGTCATTATCGTGGCGGGATTGGAATTTACCAATACCACGTTCACCCCTGCCTCCCGCAGCACGCGGCACGCCTGCGCGCCCGCGTAGTCAAACTCTGCCGCCTGACCTATGACAATAGGTCCCGAGCCGATGACGAGAACCTTTTTTATGCTTGAATCAAACGGCATATCCGTCCTCCCCCTTTTCCATCATTCCGCAGAATCTGTCAAACAAAAAACCGGTGTCGTGCGGTCCCGAGCGTGCCTCAGGGTGAAACTGCGCCGAAAAAGCGCAAAGCCCCGGGTAGTCTATTCCATCGCAGGTGCCGTCGTTGGCGTTGATGTAGCGCTGTACGCCGTCTGTAAGGCTTTCTCCCACCACCGCATAGCCGTGGTTCTGACTTGTGATATATGTCCGCGTACCGCACAGATCGCGCACCGGCTGATTACAGCCGCGATGCCCGTATTTCAGCTTGATGGTGCGTGCGCCGCGCGACAGTGCCATAAGCTGATGACCAAGGCAGATGCCGAACAGCGGGACTTTTCCGAACAGCTTTGATATTTCGCTTATGATCCCGACATTTTCCGCCGGGTCGCCCGGACCGTTTGAAAGCATCACTCCGTCCGGCGACAGGGCAAGTATTTCCCCCGCTCCGGTAAACGCCGGGACGGATATCACCTCGCACCCCCGGCGGCCAAGAGCATCAATAATGCCTGCCTTTGCACCGAAGTCCATCAGCACGACGCGGAATTTACGCTCTCCCGAGGCGGGAAAAACACGTTTTTCGCGCGTGCTTACGGCGGAGACTGCGTCCTTTACGGAATATTCCGCCACCGGGGAAATATCCGCAGGTATTTTGTCGCATATCAGGGCATTGGTAACTCCGTGCTCACGAATAATGCGGGTCAGCTCGCGTGTATCCACACCGCAGATGCCGGGTACGCCGCAGCGGCGCAGAAAGCCGTCAATGCTGCCCTCAGAGCGGAAGTTTGACGGAGAATCGCACCACTCGCGCACCACATATCCGCGCACATAGCAGCCGCCCTCAAAATCCTCCGGTATAATTCCGTAGTTGCCGATAAGAGGAAAGGTCTGCATGACTATCTGCCCACAGTAGCTGGGGTCGGTCAGCGTTTCGATATATCCGCACATTCCGGTGGTAAACACCAGTTCGCCGACGCACTCTGCCTCCGCGCCGAAGCCCTCCCCCTCAAAAACCGTTCCGTCCTGTAATATCAGATACCTTTTCACAGTGATTCACATCCAATTCAAGTTTACGGGCGCCCGATCTCAGAGCGTGGCAGCCATGACCGCCTTTATGGTGTGCATACGGTTTTCCGCCTCGCGGAAAACGACCGACTGCGCACTTTCAAACACCTCGTCGGTGACCTCCATGCTGTCCCTGCCGAATTTTTCTCCCATCTCTTTGCCCACCTGCGTTTTAATGTCGTGATAGGAGGGCAGACAGTGCATGAACACCGTCTCCGCTTTACCGCTCGCCGCCATGAGCGCCGCATTCACCTGATAAGGTGACAGCTCGGCAATGCGCTCCTGCCACACCGACTCCGGCTCGCCCATCGATACCCAGATATCGGTATAGATGACGTCCGCGCCTCGCACAGCCTCCGCCGGATCTGTCTCAAAGCGCAGCACCGAGCCGCTTTCGGCGGCAATAGCGCGGCATTCCGCCACGAGCGCGGCGTCGGGGAAATATTTTTCCGGCGCGCAGGCGGTAAAGTTCAGCCCCAGCTTTGCACAGCCCACCATAAGGGAATTGCCCATATTAAAGCGGGCGTCTCCCATGTAGACCAGATTTATACCTTTAAGCCTTCCGAACTGCTCGCGCACCGTCAGCATATCGGCAAGTATCTGCGTGGGGTGAAATTCGTCCGTCAGCCCGTTCCAGACCGGAACGGAGGAGTATTTTGCCAGCTCCTCAACCGTTGTCTGTGCGTATCCGCGGTACTCTATTCCGTCAAACATGGAGGAAAGCACGCGCGCGGTGTCGGCTATACTTTCCTTTTTGCCTATCTGCGAGCCGGAGGGGTCAAGATATGTAACTCCCATACCGAGGTCGCGCGCGGCAACCTCAAAGCTGCACCGTGTGCGTGTGCTGGTCTTTTCAAATATCAGCGCAATGTTTTTGCCCTCGCAGTATTTGTGTGGGATGCCTGCCTTCTTTTTTTCCTTGAGTCCGGCGGCAAGGTCGATAAGCCCCAGTATCTCCTCTCCTGTAAAATCAAGCAGCTTAAGAAAATCCCTGCCCTTTATATTCATATCATTCACCATACCTTTCGGATGCGCATCACCGGCTCTGCCGCCGCTTACTCAGCGCATACTTTTTTTATTATTTCAATTGCTTTCCTGAGCAGCTCAAAGGGAATATTCAGCGCCGGCAGAAGCCGCAGCTTGTCCTTCGCCGTAAGCACGAGGACCCCCTCCTCCATGCACCTGTCAGCCACCTCGCGGGCGGGCTTTTCTGTCTTTATCCCTATCATAAGCCCCAGCCCCGTGACACCTTCCACTCCCGGCGCACCCTCAAGCTCACGGAAAATATATTCCGACTTTTTTTCAACCTCGCCAAGCAGTCCGTCGTCAAGCCGGGAAAGAACATGCAGCGCCCCCGCGCAGGCAACCGGATTGCCGCCGAAGGTCGAGCCGTGAAGTCCGGGAGAAAAAACGTCCTTTACCCTCTCGCCCAGCATCGCAGCTCCAATCGGAAGCCCGCCGCCCAGACCCTTTGCCGTGGTGACGATATCGGGAGTGAAGCCGTAATTCATATATGCATACAGCCTGCCGCTGCGTCCGTTTCCGCACTGAACCTCGTCATCTATAAGCAGGATATCCCGCTCCTTTGCCAGCTTTACCGCCGCGCGGATGAGATCCTCATCAAGCGGAAGCACTCCTCCCTCTCCGCGCACAGGCTCAAACATCACCGCGGCGGTATTTTCGTCAACGGCTTCAAGCAGTGAGGGAGCCGTCGGCTCGACAGAAACAAAGCCCTCGGTCAGCGGCAGGAAGTCACGGTGAAACATCTCCTGACCCGTCGCCGCAAGCGTGGTCAGCGTCCTGCCGTGAAAGCTGTTTTTAAGCGTAATGATCTTATAGCATCCGGCGCCCTTGCGTTCCGCCGCGTATTTACGCGCCGTCTTTATTGCGCATTCGTTAGCCTCCGCGCCCGAATTTGCAAAAAACACCTTTTTCATTCCGGTGCGGCGGCAAAGCTCGGCAGCAAGACGCGCGCACGGCTCGGTATAATAAAGATTGGAGGCGTGCTGAAGCGTTCCGAGCTGCTCCGTTACGGCGGATATCCACCCATCGTCGCACACTCCGAGCGTGTTCACGGCAATACCGCTGCCCATATCAATGTATTCCCTGCCACGTGAGTCCCACATGAGCGAGCCTTTGCCTTTTACCAGCTCTATCCCAAAGCGCGCGTATGTCGGCGCAACATATTCCCGATCAAGAGAAAATATATCAGTCATCTTCCCCTCCGTCAAACATTGTTCCGATGCCCTCATCGGTCAGTGTCTCAATAAGTATAGAATGAGGTATCCTGCCGTCGATTATGAACACACGCCTCACTCCGTCGCGCACCGCCTGCGCGCAGCATTCTACCTTCGGTATCATGCCGCCGACAATTACCCCCTCCTTTATCAGCCGCTCGGTATCTTTTACGCCTATGTGGGAAATAAGTGTTGAGGGATCATCCTTATCCTGCAGAATACCTGCAATGTCGGTAAGCGTGATAAGACCCTCCGCTCCCAGCGCCGCCGCTATTTTTGCCGCCGCAGTATCGGCGTTTATGTTGTAAACATTCCCCTCGTCGTCGCAGCCGAGGGTGGAGATGACCGGTATATACCCCTTTTCCAGCACGTCAAGCACCGGCTTGGGGTCTATCTTTGTGACTTTTCCGACATACCCGAGCCGCTCGTCCCTTACCTCTGCCTTTATCATGTGGCCGTCAATTCCCGAAAGCCCGATGGCAGAGCCGCCGCAGCATTCAAGCAGATTGACAAGATTTTTATTTATCCTCCCGGCAAGCACCATCTGCGCCACGTCCACCGTCTCGCGGTCTGTGACGCGCAGACCGTCCACAAACTGAGTCTCTTTGCCCATCCTTGTCAGCATTTCGGTGATCTCGGGACCGCCGCCGTGTATCAGCACCACACGCACGCCGATGAGATTCAGCAGCACTATATCCTGCGCCACGGAGTTTTTCAGCTTTTCACTGGTCATGGCATTTCCGCCGTACTTGACCACAAGTATCTTTCCGGTGTATTTTTTTATGTACGGCAGCGCGTGAACAAGTATCTGCGCGCGGTCCGCATTTGAAACATTCATCCGATTTTCCTGCCTTTCATACGATGTGTGTTTGTGCTTCGGTAAGCATTACGTGCGGTAGTCGCCGTTTATCCTGACGTAATCGTAGGTAAGATCGCAGCCCCACGCAACAGCGCAC
Organism: Clostridiales bacterium; assembly: GCA_003523225.1. Lineage (GTDB taxonomy): Bacteria > Bacillota > Clostridia > Oscillospirales > CAG-272 > CAG-390. The sequence continues at coordinate 33,225 of DPGK01000022.1, read as the reverse complement.
GCAGCTCCGTCATTAAGATCTATCTTTATTGTGATCTCGTGCTCAAGCAGTATCTGCTTTGCCTTCTCCTCCGAAAAAGCCACGCCTGCGCCGTTTTTGCAGACAGCAATTTCTCCGGCTGCCGACGCAAAAGCCACATCCACCTTGCCGACGTCCACCGCCGCGCCGCTGTAACCGATGGCGCAAAGCACCCTGCCCCAGTTCGCATCGGCTCCGAACATAGCCGCCTTTGTAAGCGACGAGCATATTACAGACTTTGCAACCGTTTTTGCCGTCATAAGCTCCTTCGCCCCCGTTACCGAGCATTCTATCATCTTGGTCGCGCCCTCGCCGTCCCCGGCTATCGCCTTGCAAAGATAAACGGTCACGGTGTTGAGCGCCTTCATGAATTCAGAAAAATCCTCTCCCTCGGAGGTGATCTCCTTATTTCCCGCCATTCCGTTTGCAAGTATCGACACCATGTCATTGGTCGATGTGTCTCCGTCCACGCTGACCATGTTGAAGGTGCTTTGAATATCTGTGGAAAGCGCCTTCTTCAGCATTTGCGTGCTTATTGCACAGTCGGTGGTGATAAAGACCAGCATCGTCGCCATGTTTGGATGGATCATGCCGGAGCCTTTAGCTATCCCGCCTATTTTACATTCCACGCCGCCGATATCAAAGCTGACGGCAATTTCCTTTTTCTTTGTATCGGTGGTCATGATGCCCTCGGCGGCAAGCCCGCTGTGCGCGCCAAGACCCGCGGCAAGCGCTTCCATTCCCGCGGCGATGGGTTCAAGGGACAGGGGCTGTCCGATAACTCCGGTGGAGGCGACAATTACGTCCTCCGGCTGGATGCCGAGCGCCGCGGCGGTCAACTCACTCATTTTTTCGGCAATTTCAATGCCGTTTGCATTGCAGGTGTTGGCATTTCCGCTGTTGCAGATGACAGCCTGTGCCTTGCCGTCCTCAAGATGCTTCTTTGTGACCGTGAGCGGCGCGCCCTTGACAAGATTTGTGGTATACACCGACGCCGCGTTTGCGGGTACAGAGCTGAAAATCAGCGAAAGATCGCGCTTTGTTTTGTTTTTGCGGATACCGCAGTGAATTCCGTTTGCCGTAAAGCCCTTTGCGGCGGTTACTCCACCCTCTGTTATCTTCATTTTTTTACCATGCCTTTCTGACGTCCGATACTCATGTATCAGAGCACAAGTCCCGCCGTCTCGCTGACGCCGAGAACAATATTAAGTATTTCGACCGCCGCGCCCGACGCACCCTTGCCGAGATTGTCGTACCGCGCCGTAAGCAGTATTCTTTCTTCGTTTCCGAGCACGGATATCTCCATGCTGTCCTTGCCCGACATCGCCGCCGCCGACAGCATTCCGTCGCCGTCGTCCGCTGCCTCCGCATACCGGACTGTTTCTCCGGCATATTTTTGTCGGTACAGCGCCTTTATCTCATCCGACGACGCGCCGCCCTCAAGCCATGAGGCAAACAGCGGAACCGTCACCTCCATGCCGCTGTAAAAATCCGCGACTATGGGGCAAAAGACCGGCTCATGCTCAAGCCCTGTTATCGCCTTCATCTCACGCAGATGCTTGTGCTTCTGCGCAAGACCGTACTGACGCGGCGCGCCAAGCAGGGCGCATCTTTCGGCGTCCTCATACTGAGCGATCATTTTTTTGCCGCCGCCGCTGTATCCGGTAAGTGAGTGACAGCACAGCATAGCTCCGGGGGAAAGTATTCCGGCTTCAACAAGCGGAGCCACCAGCGCAATGAAACCGCTGGCGTGACAGCCGGGAACCGCTATGCGCCGGGACTCGGCAATGTGCGCTCTTATATTTTCCGAAAGCTCCGGGAAGCCGTATACCCAGCCTGGAGCGGTCCGGTGAGCCGTTGAGGTGTCAATTACCACCGTATCGGGATCTTCGATCATTCCGACCGCCTCAATTGCCGCCTCATCCGGCAGGCAAAGGAATACAATGTCCGCCGCGTTCAGCGCCGCGTGTCGGTACGCGGGGTCTTTTCGCTCCTCCTCCGGAAGCCTTATAAGCTCAATGTCAGTCCTCCCGCCTATGCGTTCGTAGATACGCAGTCCGGTCGTTCCCGCGCTGCCGTCAATAAATATTTTTTTCAATTTCACAAGCCTCCGCAAAAAGCCTACGCGGGCAGCTCTGTCCGCCCTTGATATATGGTGATCTATAATAGCAACCATGTAGCTTTTATGCATCTTATTATATCACATATTGCATAAATATGCAATATGAATCGCATATAATGTATAAAAATCCATGTTCCGAACAAAATATATCGCCCTCGGGAAAAATTAATTGTGCAAAGTGATACGGCTTTATCCGCCGGATGAATAAAAAAGCACGGGCACTCCGGAGTTATGCACAACCGGAATGCCCATGTACTGTTTTTTGACTCTATTATTGCGGCAGCGGACTTTTTGCCCGTTCTTTGGCAAGGAAATATATCTCCTCCGTGGCAAAGGAGAGCTTTGTCACCGCGTCCCGCTTTGAAAGATAGCACCAGAAGCTGTCGTCGGGGACGGAGATGTCCACGCAGTCACCCCTACCCAGATAATCGTATTCAATATGCATACTCTCAAGCTCCAGCGGCTTCTTCGTCACTGTAAGCGGACCGCGCCCGTAATAATCGGGACATTCTATCACCGTCCCCGCGGGCGACTGCACGAGTCTGCCCGTTCCCTGAGAGTAAAACCTGCGCCAGCCGGGCAGCGTTTCTATCCTCACCTCGTCCTCAAAATAATAGCTCCCGTCGCGTATCTCGCGGCGCACGCACTCCCGCTCCCACGCCGACCAGTCGGGAATGTGCGGATAAACCGTCTCACCTCCGTCAACTGCGGCAAGCGAGCCGTCGGTCTGCATTTCCCACTCAGCGCCGCACGCGGCGCAGTGCAGATGCGTTCCGCCCGACTCCATGCGACCCTCACAGCCGCATCGGGCGCATTTATAAAGCAGAGCGTGAAGCCCGCGGGCGCGTTCGGGATGGTCAATGACCACGCCCTTTTCCTTCTGCCACGCAAAATCATCGTACCGGAAGCTCTCGCGTATCCGCCCGTTTATCTCCTCCCGCGTAAGGGTGCGCGCCTCATCCGCCGTAACGATACAGCTCATGTCCGCCTCGACATAGCTGCCCTTGTTTATTTTGTTCCACTGCGGGCAGGTGATAAAGTTGCCGTGTATAGCTAAAGTGACCACAGGCACCCGGAGCATACGAACGAGAGAACCCAGCGAATCGGGCAGATATGATGTACAGCCGTCAAGCGAGTACCGCGCCTCCGGGAACAGCACAAAAACCGTACCCAGCTCCTCGATGCAGTATTTGATATTACGGATAAGATTTATATCCTGCACGAATTTGCGCTTTGCCAGCACCCCAAGCCTGCGCATAAGCGGAAGGGTGTAGGTATTGAAGCCCTCAAGCGTCATTACATTGTTTACCGGCTGAGGGTGCGTCGCACTGAGCATCAGATTAAAGTCCACCATAGAGGAATGAGTCACCAGCATAAGGTATGGCTTTCCCTCTACTCCCTCCATACCGTGTCTGCGGATAACAGCTCCGCGCTTTTTAAGGTCGGGAAAGGATATGAGGTGCTTGGCAAGGCTCATAAGAAAGGTCGGGCGCTGCGGACGGCGGGCAAAATCAAAATGTTCAACTACTCCGTCCGCGGGATAAGCATATGCCTTCATATTTATCTCCTTTATGTATTACAGGATCCAGCCGATTGTAAAAGTCAGCAATTTAAAATAAAATCCGTTTTTTCGGTGGCTTTGC
>DPGK01000022.1:0-29177 GCA_003523225.1 Clostridiales bacterium | reverse complement strand
GCCAAAATCCGCGATTTTGGCGGGCGGCGATAAGCGCGTGTATCCCCGCCGCGCGGATCTCAATTGTAAAACGCAGTTTTACAATTGGCTGGTATTACAGTATCACATCAGCATTGTCGCGCCGGTATTTTCCGGGCGTGACGCCCTCCTCGCGGCGGAAAACGTCGGTGAAATACGACTGAGAGTCAAACCCGCACATTCCCGCGATTTCGGACAGCGGCAGCGAGGTGTTGATGAGCAGCTTCTGAGCCTCACGCATACGGACGTCAAGCAGATACCGCGCCGGAGTGACGCCTACCGAATTTTTGAAGATAAGATGAAAGTACGAGGGACTTATATGCGCCGAGGCGGCAATGTCGCCGAGCGTCAGCGGCGAGGCAAAATTCTCGCGCATGAACTCGGTGGCAATCAGAATATTGTGTGAGAAGCGGCGGTATTTTTCGTCTATCGAGCCAATGAGCTTGCCTGCCGAATAAATTGCGCTGATAAGCTCCATCAGCTTTCCGACGCAGTAAAGCTCGTACCCCTCCTCGCGCTTAGCCCACGCGCTCGTCATGGCGCGGAATATGTGCGGCGCGCGCGTCTCGTCGCACAGGCGCAGACTGACCTGAAGCGGACGCAGGTACTTGTCCTCAAATTCGCGGTCATGACAGATAAAATGCACGAACTGACATTCAAAATGACCCTTCGTGTAGCGTCGCTGCCCCGGATGCGCCACAAGGATCTTCCCCACCTCGTTGGGATAAGGCTCGCCGTTTACGTAATTTATTCCGCCCATCGCTTCGGTGCAAAGCTCTATCTCGTATGTCGGGACAGTCCTTACAGCCGAGAAAAGCGTCTTTCGTACATCCATTGAATTGTAGGTGCGCGTTTTAAGTATTTCAAGTCCGAATATCATGGCTGCCTCCCCCAAGCAACAATAATATGATTTTCATATTTTTTCGTACTATTTTTATATAAATGAATATGCGGCGGCGGTATAATGTTCTTTGTAAGATTATAATACACATTTCTGCTTTCGTCAAGCCCGAAAGACAAATGCGGGCGGTTTTACCGGACATTTTTCGAAATATTACCCGGTTTCAAGGAGAGTTCAGTCCGTCAAGCGGAAGGCTGCGGGCGCGGCGCAGGCAGTGACCGAAAGGAGAAATAATAAAATGACGGAAATTTTCCGCAAACCGAAGATCGGCGTTCTGCTTATCGAGGCGGAGCGCTTCCGCGGGCTTGGCGAGGGTACGGCGCGCGGCACGTACGCCGTGCGTAAGGACGCAGAGGCGGCGGCTTACATAGAAAAAATAAAGGAATTTGCCGACGTGGTCTATCCCGGTCCGGTATGGGAACGCGACGGTGCAGAAAAAGCGGCGCGTCTTTTTTACAATGAAGGCGTTGACTGCGTTGCGGCAGGCTTCCTTTCATGGGCGGAGGACTTTGCCTGGATACGCTTTCTGCGCGAGCTGCCCCCCATGCCGCTGTTTTTCATGTCGGTGGTGCGCGACTCCCTCTCAATAACCGACACCAATGACGAGGATCAGTTCATTGATTTTCTTTCCGCCGGGGCTCTTGTCGGCTTCCAGGAAGCCAGCGGGTCATTCCGTCGCTTTGACCGCCCGATGAGCGAAATGTGCATAGGCACACTTGACACCGTAACGGCAAGACTCAAGACCTTTGCCTCTGCCGCTCGGGTGCGCTCAACTCTGCGCGCCTCACGCATATCCCTGCTTTCCTGCTACAACGAGGCAATGTGGGCGACATATCTTGATCCCTACAATATATTCATGAAGATAGGTCCCGAAATACATTTTCTTTCTGTCGCGGAGCTGGTAAACGAAATAAACCGCACACCGGACGAGACCGTGCGGAAAATAACCGACGAGCTTACCTCGACGCACGAGGTATATCCGAATGTCGATATGGAAAAGCTCGACGCTTCGGTGCGCGCCTCCTACGCCATGGAGCGCATAGCCCTTGCCGCCGGAACCGACCTGCTGGTGCTTAACGATATTGACACCGTGCTTTTCCGCGAGGTCGGTCTGCGACCCGGCTTTGCCCCGACAAGCGAGGACCTGCCGCTTGTAACCGTCCCGGAGGGCGACATCGGCGGCGGACTTGCCACCTATATCCTCCACGCGCTGACCGGACGCCGCTCTAACTTCATCGAGCCCTTTTACATCGACCATGTGCGCGGAACCTTTGCGGCGGGTCACGCCGGACCTAATGACTACCGCGACCCCGACGGAAAAATGATAATAGCACGCGACGAGCGCTTTGCCAAGAGCGGCTGGAAGCACGCGGGAGCACCCTTTGCGTGGTATGTATTCCCCGAGGGAGAAAAGACGATGCTGCACATGTCCGAAAAGGACGGGAAGATGAAGATGGTCTGCGCGGTAGTTGACTGCCTGCCCACGCCGCACTACCTTGCAAGCTATTCGCACGCGGATTTTGCCCCGCGCGGAATGAGCCCCGAGGAGCTGTTCTCAAGGATCGCCGCCAACGGAGTTACCCAGCACTACGGGATAGTTCCGGGCGACGTTACCGCCGAGCTTGCCGACCTTGCCGGCATCATGGGCTTTGATTTCTGCAAAATAAGCTGACCCGGTCAGCAGAAAGGTTAATGAAAATGAAGAAAATTCTGCTTATAACCTACGACAACTGCGACGACAGCGAGGTGCTTTACCCGCTTTTCCGTATGCGCGAGGAGGGCTACACCGTGGACGTTGCGTCAATGGAAAAGCGCCAGATACGCGCAAAATACCACTTTACCGTTGACGCAAGCCTTCTGCTTGACGAGGTGGATCCCTCGGATTACGACGGACTTATCCTTCCCGGCGGCACAGCACCGGAAAAGATACGCCAGCAGCCCGCGGCTCTTGAGATCGCACGGTATTTTGACCGTGAGCATCTGCCTCTCGCGGCTATCTGCCACGGACCTCAGATACTCATAAGCGCCGGCACTCTGCGCGGCAGACACTGCACCTGCTACCCCGGCATACGCGACGACGTGATAGCCGCCGGCGGCATATACCGCGACTGCGAGGCAGTGGTTGACACAGACGCACGCCTTGTCACCTCCCGCCGTCCCGAAGACCTGCCCGCCTTTATGCGCGAATTTATCGCACTGCTGAGAGCCTGACCCCGAAAAACGATCAAATTTAAGGAGATAAATCCATGTCATTTATGTTCAATCCCTTTCCCTATGACGATCCAAGTGCCGTAAACCGCATTGATGCGTCCGGCATCGACACCTCCTCCGCCGCCGTCGGCAATGACGCGGTAGCCGCATCCCTTGCCGGAATTATCCGCAAAGGCGGAGTCATCGCCCTTGACGGCTACACCACCGCACCCTTTGAGACGGTGCTCTCCCTTGCCGGAGACATTCAGAAGATAGCCGTTTCCTCAATTCTCAAGTCCCCCGCCGAGCTGCGCGAGCTTTTCCGCGACAATCTCCCCGAGGACAGAAAAAAAGACCCCGTACTGCTTTACGGCAAGCTCTTCAAGGAGGGCTATGCGGGAATATTCGACCCCGTAAAGCTCGCCGCACTCAAAAGCGCGCTTGAGACTGCCAAAAAAGAGGGCAGGACAGTCCTGCTCTGGGGCTACGGCGCGCTGTCCGAGGAGCTGCTGCCGTATGCCGACGTGAAAATATTCTGCGACATAACCCCCAAGCGCGCAGTGCTGAACATTAAAAAGGGCAATTTCTACAATCTCGGCTCAGACGAGCTTATGCCCTTCAAGGCAACAATGCGCCGCTGCTACTATGTCGATTTTGAGCTTGCCTTCACACTGCGCTCAAAGCTGCTTGCCGCGCACGGGATCGACTTCTACATCTGCGGAGACGATGCCGAAAAGCTCACCCTGCTCCCCTCGGCACTGCTTTTCTCCCTCATCGACCGCACACTTGAGTCCCCCTTCCGTCAGCGTCCCGTTTATCTTGAGGGCGTATGGGGCGGATATTACACCATGCACATCCGCAATCTGCCCGACACCATGAAAAACTGCGCATGGGTTTTTGATATGATCCCGATGGAGGTCAGCACCGTCATCGAGGCGGACGGACTTACCGTTGAAGTCCCCTTCTACACCGTTGTGTCCTCCTTCGGCGAAAAGCTGATGGGCAAAGAGTGCCTTGACGAGTTCCACGGCTTCTTCCCCATCCGCTTCAACTACGACGACACCTATCATGCCTCCGGAAATATGTCGGTCCAGCTTCACCCGGGCGCGGACTTTGTCATGAACGAAAACGGCGAGCTTGGCAGACAGGACGAAAGCTATTACGTTTTTGTCACCGGGCAGGGCGCGCGCACCTACCTCGGCTTCCGCAGCGGAGTCGATGTTGACGAGTTCGTGGACGAGGTGCTGAAGAGCGAAAAGGAACACACCGAGATTGACTATCAGAAATACATCTACGGCGTACACAGCGAACCGGGAGTGCAGGTAATGATCCCCGCCGGAACGATACACGCTTCGGGTCAGAATCAGGTCATCCTTGAGATCGGTTCTCTCACCGTTGGCTCATATACCTACAAGATGTACGACTACCTGCGCCGCGACCTTGACGGCAACCCGCGCCCGATACACTCATATTACGGCGCGAAAAACCTCAATCACAATATGACCGAGGAATACGTCAAGGCAAATCTCGTCAACGGACGCAAAAGAGTACTGCGCGAGGATGAAAACGGCAAGGAGCTCGTCGTAGGCGAGTGCGATCAGCTTTACTTCTCACTGCGCAACCTCGTGTTCGGCGACTATTTCACCGACGACACCAAACGCTATTCCGAAAGCGGTGATTTCTTCGTCTACGCGCTGGTGGACGGCGAGGATGTAACTGTAAGAAGCAAGGCGCACCCCGAAAGACAGTTCAGAATGAAATACATGGACATGGTGGTCATACCCGCCTCACTGGGCGAGGTCGAGCTTATCAACAACAAGCCCGGCACATGGACGGTCATGCACAAGACCATGCTCAAGCGCGGCGTGTAAGGCGCTTTCCTCAGCATGGAAAAATGTATTTACGCGCTTGACGCGGGCGGGAGCTATCTTAAATGCGCGCTGATAGACGAAAAGCTGAATGTTATCCCCGGCACGCATGACTCCGCGCCTGCCGATTCGGCAGGCGGCACGCCCGCCGACATCCGCGCGGCATATGCGGCGCTTGCGGTGCGCGCCAAGGCGCGCGCCGCCGAAAAAGGATACGAAATAGTATCCGTCGGCATGGACACGCCCGGACCATTTGACTACCCGACCGGGGCCTTCCGCATGACTCACAAATACACCGCGCTTTACGGCGTGTCGGTGCTTCCGTGGTTTGCGGAGGACTTTCCCGGCGCATCCGTTCACATAATACACGATTCAGCGGCGTTCATACTCGGCGCGTCCCGCGCGCTGGCGGACGGCGAGGCAAAACGTGAAAGCATTGCCGCCGTAATGCTCGGCACAGGTCTTGGCTTTGCCCTGATGTGCGGCGGTCAGCCGCTGCTGAACCCAAACGGAGGCCCTTTGGTCAGCATCTACCGTGCCCCACTGCGCGGCGAGGAAGCCGAGGAGCTGATCTCCGCCCGCGGAATAGTCCGTCGTTACCGGGAATGCTCCGGTACAGCCGACAGCTCCGCGCTCAGCGCAAAGGATATAGCACTCCTGGCAAAGTCGGGCGACGCGGCGGCGCTCCGCGCATATTCCGACACCGGAATCCTGCTCGGCGAGCTTCTCGCACCCATACTCGCCGAATACCGCGTCGGCACACTGCTGCTCGGCGGGCAGATATCGCGTGACTGCGCCCTCTTTATGCCCGGACTTTGCGATACTCTTTCCGCCTACGGCTATTGCGGCAGGGTACTGCCCGCCCCCAACTCCGACGACGCCCACCTTATAGGCGCGGCAATGAACGCTTCGGGCATTGATTGAAGATCCGATCCAATAAAATGCGCTCCCCGTCATACGTGACAGCCGACCTTGGTCGTGCTGCCCGCCGGACGGGGAGCATGTTTTATGAGTTAAACATTTATTTTTTATGAAGCTCAGTGCCCCAGCTGCCGACCTGCGCGCTCATAGATACGCCCATAGGCCCCGGAACATTCTGAAGCTCGGCGTCCTCATACCGTTTCCACTGTTCCCAGTAGAGCTTTCCGAGATCGTTTTCGGTGTCATCCCACTCGTCGCGCAAACGGAAAAGCTCGCCGCGAAGCATATCTGTAAGCCCGTCGTAGCCCGGCGCACCGAAAAGATTGTTCCGCTCCCACGGGTCGGCAGCAAGATCGAATATCTGCGTCAGCTTCAGCTCCCGCGAGCGGTATTCTATCAGCTTGTAATTGCCGGCAAGCACTCCGCGTATGCGCGCCTGAAACGCCAGATAAAGCGAGCCGCGCGGCGCGGGCTCACCGTTGCGGATGACTCCGGCAAAGCTTTTGCCGTCCACCGAGGCGGGAATGTCTATCCCGCAGAGATCGCAAAGCGTGGGAAAGATATCAAGCAGATATACCGGGCTGTCATCGGTCCGATCTGCAGGGATGCCGGGACCCGATATCAGCAGCGGCACGCGTACGCTGTGCTCGTATATGTTCTGCTTGCCCATAAGCCCATGCTGACCGATGGCAAGACCGTTGTCTCCGCACATAACGATAATGGTGTTATCAAGCATATCGCGTTCGCGCAGTGCGTCAAGCACCCGCCCGATGCAATCGTCAAGGTGGCTTATCATCGCATAATAATCGGCAATATGCTGTCTTACACGTTCGGGACGGCGCGGATATGCCTCGGTGTTTTCATCACGCCCACGCGCCGCCCAACCGTATGAAAATGCCGGCATTTCCGCAAAGTTCGGCGGCAGAGTGATCTTATCCGGATCGTACATATTGCGGTATTTTTCGGGCATGGTTCTGGGGTCGTGAGGAGCAAGGAAGGAAAGATACATAAACATCGGCACATCCGGGTCATGATCCATAATGCGCTTTACCGCCGCGTCGGTAAACAACTCGCTTGAGTGGACTCCCGCCAGTATCCTTTCCGCTCTCACCTTAACGGGAATTTCGTTGGCGGTAAAATTCGGCGTAAAGGATATCTCGCGCGAATAATTGCCGTCGGGGTGGAAATCGTTTACGGGAACATTCCAGTGATCCCACATTCCGCCGAAGAATATCTCCGCCCCGTCGCTGAAGCTGCGGGCATAGCTCTCAACTCCGTTGTGCCATTTTCCGATCCCGATCGAATGATATCCCTCTCGTCTGAGGCATTCGCCGAGAGTCGTGTCGCACGCGGGAATGTTTTTGCCGCATTCTTCAAGATGAAACAGCGTCCTGCCGGAGTTGATCATGGCGCGGCTGGGCATACAGACCGCAGACGTAGTGCCGCCCGGAATATGCGCGTTTGTAAACGCCATTCCGCGGTGAACCAGAAGATCAAGATTCGGCGTACTTATTTCATCATTGCCGAGCGCGTGTATCGTCCCGTAGCGCTGATCGTCCGTCAGCAAAAACAAAATGTTCGGACGTTTTTCCGTAGTTGCCATTGATGTTACCCCTTTATATATTGTGTTCGGCGACGTATGTTATCCAGCCGCAGTTGCCTCAGTCATAGGATAAGCAAAGATGCGCGGCTGTCATTCCTTCGGCGCGGTCATTCCCGCACCCGAATACAGCGCGTTCATTTCGCGCTTTATCTCGGTAATACGCGCCTTTATCTCCGCTATCCGCGGGGCACTCTCCTCAATAAGTGCCTGCCGCGCCTCCTCTGCCTCAGCGCGCATGGCTTGCGCGCCGTCAAGAGAGAGCACGGTGATACCGCTGCTGTACATACGGAGCATCTCAAGCATCGACTCAAACAGCGCGGTATAAAGCTCCGTCGCCGCCACAGTGAATACCACCTCACCGCCCGAGGCAATGCCGTTAAGTATCAGTATGTCTCCGCCGTCGCGATCCCATTCAGCACTGCGGCAGACCGCAAGCTTCTCCGTCTGTGCGGCGGATATGCCCGAGGTCTCGGGAACTATGACCTTTGAAACACCTATCTTCCGCAGCGCCTCGGCGTGCGTCTCTGTCAGCTCCCTTCCGGTAAACAGTACGCGCCCCGACAGCTCTGCTCCCAAAGACGAGGCAACGCCCTCGATCCCGGAATACCATTCCGCAATGTCACCTTCTCCGCTCCAGGCGGGGCAGATCCCCCAGCCCTCACCGATAAGCTCGCCAAGCTGAGCCGTGCTCAGCTTTCCCGCCTTACCGATATCAGCCGCATCGGAAAGCGCAATATCCGCGGCATACCCGAATTTTCTGACTATCGGCGCCGCCTCGGTATAAATTTTGTCCGACAGATCGCTGAATATCATCGAGAATGTCGCCATGTCGCCCGTCTCGCAGCTTTTTTCAAGCCCGGCAAGCTCGCTCTCCAGCCGCTGCTTTTCAATACTCAACGGTTCGAGCTTTTTTGAAAACTCCTCCATCCGCGCAGCCTCGGCAGCGGCTTCGCGCGCCTGACGGCGGCTGTCGGCAAAGGCAAACAAAAGCCCCGCCACCGCCGCGGCAACAAGCAATATTTCAAGCGCTGTCAAAAGTATTTTTCCGGTTCTTGTTTTCATTATAATAAATAAAATTGAAGCTTCCTCGCCCGCCCGGCGCATTCTTTGCACCTGCGGTATCTGTACGGTTACAGTATACCACAAAAAAAGGATAAATGCAAGGCTCGGATCTTTTGTTTCAGGACTTCGTGATGACATTGATATTTCAGAGATAAACTTAAAATATAAGGTTTTTTAATGCAAATATGAAAAAAATTAAGGTTTTTTTCGCATTCAGGCTTATTTATTGATATACGCCGTATTATGTGCTATAATTGAAGCAATAACCGGGTGCCACCCGGAATAAAAAGGAGTATGTCATTATGAAAAAAACTTTATCCGTTATTATTTCCTTTCTTATGCTTCTCGGTATTTGCTCTTTGATTCCGGTAATTTACGCCGCTGACGATCCTGCCGATCCGATAGCTGTATCGGATGCCGCCGGATTTGCGGCTATGGATCAAACGGGCAGCTATTATCTTACTGCTGATATCACTCTGAGCGAAACCTTTGTAGGCACCTTCGCCGGGATCCTTGACGGCAAAGGACATACCATCACCGTCTCCGCTCCGATCTTTGAAAACGTAAAGGGAACGGTAAAAAATCTGACCGTATCCGGAGAGATAAAGTCCTCCGCCGAAATTCTGGCTGCGGTAGCCGTCAACGCCGCCGAAGGCTCAAAGTTTGAAAACATCACCAACACCGCCAATGTGATCGGTGATGCCAAAGCCACCAAACGTGCCGGAGCTATTTTCGGACTTGCAACCTCCGGCTCGGTACGAGTTGAAGTCATAAACTGCAAAAACTCCGGTAATATCAACGCCTATGTCGCAGGCGGTATTGCAGGCAGAGCCGAAAACGATATTCTTGTGAGCGGCTGCGTAAACACCGGAAAGATCACAGGCGGCGACACACTGAGCGGTATTCTTGCATGGCCTGTCGAGACCTTCACGGTTGAGAACTGCATCAACGGAACCGAGGGCTGCGGAGCCATTATTGGTGACACCGGCGACAGCTCAGGCGGTATTATCAGCTACATTTCCGAAAACAGCTCCGGAACCGTTACAGGTTGTGTAAACTACTCTGACATATATAACACCGGACGCTGCGCCGCCGGAATCATCTCCAGACTGGGTAAAAACTCAAGCGCTACATTTGTTGACTGCCGCAACTACGGCAACATGACCAATACCAATGCAAGCTATGCCTGCGGCGGCATTGCAGGTGAAAGCGGCGGCTCGGTATTCTTCAAAAACTGCGTAAACTACGGCAATGTAAAGGCTGAGGGGAACAAGGCAGGCGGCATTGCTGGATACCTTGACGGAATCACCGAATGCGAGCGCTGCATCAACTACGGCGATATAGCCGCAGCAAAGCAAGCAGGCGGGCTTATCGCCCATTGCGGCAACAACAAGGTTGACAGCGGTGACTACATATTCAAATACTGCGGTAATGAGGGCAATGTAACCGCCACTGCAAGCACCGCATCCGGTCTTGTAGCCTACTGCTTCGGAAATGCCTCACATGCCCCCAAAATCGTCGGATGCTACAGCATCGGCAACATCTCGGGCGGCGAGGAGACCTGCGGTATCATAGGATATGTCAACAACGCTCCGCAGCTGAGTGTCAGAAACTGTTTCGTAAGCGGCAAACTTGCGACCACAGGCAGCGGATACAAAACCTGCGCCCTGTTCTTCAGCAACTTCTCGGAAAGCGTCGATATGTCAGGTGTAAGCGGAAACTATTATACTGCCGATTCTGCCGAATGCGAACGCTATGACAAAAAGGAATACGTTCCCTCTGCTTCAAACCTTACAGACGCCGATCTTTCATCCGGCAAGCTCGCATATGAGCTCAATTCCGCCCTCGGAGAAAATGTATTCTTCCAGACGCTTGGCGAGGATATGCACCCCACGCTTGACAGCACCCGCAAAACAGTCCTGCTTGACAACGGTAAGTATGTAAATGAAAAGCAGACTGACGATCCCGCGCCGTCAACGGGAGATTCACATATCATCATTTTGCTTGCATCTGCGTTTACAGTCTTCTGCGGTATAGCGCTTTGGTATAAGAAAACCAAGCTTCAGCCCGAAGACTGACAAATACAAACACAAAGGACGCTCATATGGACAAAATAGACGAGCAGATACTTTCCTTCCTCAGCGAAAACGCCCGCACCAAAATTTCATATATTGCAAAGAAGATTCATCTTTCCGAAACCTCGGTAATTGAACGTGTAAAAAAGCTCGAAAATTCCGGGGTTATACGGCAATACACCACCGTTGTGGACCCGGAAAAGCTCGGACTTGACATAACTGCCTTCACATATATCAGGATCGAGCATCCCAAATATAATGAGGATTTCATAAAGCAGATGCAAGAGAATCCCGAAATTGCCGAAATTCATTATATTACCGGAGACTATGATTTCCTTCTTAAAATAATCACCCGCAGCAGCTCGTCTCTTCAGCGTGTTCTGAATGACATAAAATGCGCACCGGGCGTTTCGCTGACTCGAAGCAATATTGTTCTGTCCACAAGTAAACACAATTTTCTATCGGTATAGCACTCAATTACCCGGTGCGTTCCGCGCAGAAAGGAAATATTCTATATGAAAAATTCATTAAAGCCCGCTCTGCTTCTGGCGCTTGTTTTATGTACGTTGTGCGTTGTCGCCGCATGCGGCAAAAAAGGCATTACGTCTGAAAGCTCAGGCAATGAAGGCACAACAGCGGAGCCTGCAGCTCCGCAAACCGGCAATGAGGAGACAACCGGGATTCCCGACACTACGACAGCGCCGGAGACCACCGAGCCGGTCACTCCCGTCGACCCGGTCGTCAAAAAAGCTGTCATCACCGGAGGCGGTGCCGGAAACCGTATCTATTCTGCAATCGTAGAGCTTTCCGGAAAGAAAAATCCCCGCGTGGTCATTCTGACCACCGCCGGCAAGGACACGGTAAGCAATGTAACCAGTTACACAAACATATACAGCAAATATACCAACGACCTTGAGGTGATCACTCTGTGCACCAAGCTGTACGACCCGGAGGAGCTGAGACAGAAAATAATTAACGCTGACATAATCTGTGTCAGCGGAGGACAGAGTGAATATATGGGTGACGTCTGGAAAAAGTTCAAGGTTGACGAGTACCTTCGCGAGGCATATGATCGCGGCGTCATATGCTCCGGTGGCAGTGCCGGAGGTATGTGCTGGACATATATGGGCTGGAATGACTTTTACTCCCTTCCCGAGTCGGTATATGATTTTTACTACGGAATAGACGTGATAAATATATATTACGGTCCGCATTTCAACTCAAGCGATAAATGGGCGGAATTCGATTCGGCAATACGCAAGCAGACCGATCCCAAATACACTCTCGGCTTTGCGATGGATAATGGCTCTGCCGTAATATTCATAGACGGAGAGCCTGTAAAGAGCATACGTGAAACCGGAAACGAGCGTATTTTCAGATATGACTTCAAGGACGGCAAATGGGCGCGCTCTGTCTTTAAATGACACGTAAAGAAAGGCATACTATTATGAAGAAAAAAATATTCTCATTTACCCTTGCCTGCCTCCTGTCGTTTGGCTGTGTCAGCAGCCTTGCCGGAGCTGCTGTGGCGGCGGGTGAATATCCTGAGCTTCTTATCACCGAAATAAGCGTCGATCAATACGGAGATGCCGCCAATCCCCTCAATAAAAACCCAAAATATAATTCCGAAACGCGCCGACAGGACGCAGATCCGTATGAATTTATTGAGATTTACAATAATTCCAGCCAAAATATAAACATATACGACTATATGGTTGGCTATCAGGGCGCCTCATCCCAGAATGAAGGTTCATTTGAGCGTTCGGTACAATGCTACACGCAGCTGCTTCCGGGTGAGGACTGGTGGGATACTGCCAGGACGTCGCATGATTCATACTGGAAAAACACAGAAGACGTACGACCCGTAAATCCGGAAAGATCGGAAGGAATGCTGAAGCCGGGGGAAGTAGCTGTGATATGGGTGTACACCGCACCGTCTCATATAATGCACTGCACGCTTGAACAGTTCCGTAGCTTCTGGAGCATTCCGGACGGTGTAAAGGTATTCCTTATCTACGGCAACAACGTAGAATGCGTCAAAAAATTTGCGCTCAAAAATAACGCAACAGCCACATATATGATAATGCATCAGTCGGAGCGTTTCCCGGCGCGCCGCTCGGCGGATATAACCTTCAACACCGAAAATGACAACACGCACCACCCATACCCCTCGGAAAATTTTGAAAGTCTTGAGGAAATAATCAGCTGGGCGGTTATGGACTTCCGCACCGAGCCGCTTGCCACTCGCCGCGCGCAGAACGGCGATGAGGAGCATGCCCCGTGGACGGTCAGCTTCATACCCCGCTCCGCCTCCTCACCCAAGGAGGAAAACGGATATAAGGCAAATTCATTTATGTCATACAAGCGTATGCACCTTTCAAAGATAAATGAATATGCGGAGGCAACCGTCGGAAGGCTTACCGACTCACAGCTTGCGGCTTTTTCAAAAACAAAAACATCGTTGGTGCGCACTGAACCGGCAAAACAGCCTGTGCTTGTCAATAACAACGAGCGCCCCGCTATCATAATCACAGAGATATCCGCCGACCAGTACGGGGCATCGTCTCCCAATGCGCGTCACCGTGAAAGCCCCTCCGCCGACCCGTTTGAATGCTTTGAAATGTACAATAACTCTGTTTCAGAGTTGAATATTTACGATTATATGCTGGCGTATCAGGGCTCATCTGCCACAAGTGTTTCCACTTACTTTGAGCGCTCAATACAAGAATACACTCCGTTTTTGCCGGGAACCGACTGGGCAGATGCTCCGTACACCGCATATGATAAGTACTGGCAGGGCTCAGAAACCGCACGTCCGATCAATCCAGAGTACCGGGAAGGCATTATCAAGCCCGGTGAGGTATTCGTCGTATGGTGCTACAATGAGGATTCGCACAAATGCCAAGCCACAATAAATGAATTTAGGCAGTTCTGGAATATCCCCGATGACGTAAAGGTATTCCTTATCGACGGGAATACATCGCGCGACAAAAACTTCAATATCAAGAACTCCGGAACAGGCGAATATATCATAATACAGCCATCAGAGCGTTTTCCACGCCATCGTTCAGACGATCCAACCTATTATACCGAAACAAACCGCTCCGACCACTATTATTATGATAAACTTTTTTCAGACCTTCCGGAAGTCATAAGCTGGGCGGTGGTTGACTACGGTTGTTATGATCCGCTTTACAGCTTCAGCGAGAACAATGGGGGAAGCTCATCAAAGCTAAATTATACACTGTGCTACTCAGTTTACAACGGCGAAAATGAATTTACAAACGGATTCACCACAGTGACCTTCCCTACTCAGAAGCGTGTTCACCTGAGCGAAATAAACAAGAGTTTAGAAGCATCCCATATCGGCAGACTGACCGAAAGTCAAAAGACGTCAATTGCAAAA
Source organism: Clostridiales bacterium (assembly GCA_003523225.1). Classification (GTDB taxonomy): domain Bacteria; phylum Bacillota; class Clostridia; order Oscillospirales; family CAG-272; genus CAG-390. The sequence continues at coordinate 15,133 of DPGK01000022.1, read as the reverse complement.
GCAAACGGACAGTAAAACCGCATTTGACAATTCCGGTATGCGTTATCTCTTTTCTCTGAAATGATCTTCTGAATCATGTTCAGGATGAAAAAAGCTGCATGGCTGCGACATTTTGCCGCAGCCATGCAGCTTTTATTTACGGGCTGCCGCATTTTGCGGCAGCCCTTTGCTGTCCTTATTATACTGTTCTTAATTATTTATCCCTGAAGGACTCGGAAATTTCGGCAAACACGCCGTTGATATAGCTCTCGTTGGCGGCTATCTTCGACGACCACGACTTATCGTTGGCGATCACGCTGTTTCTGAACAGCGCCACGGCGCTGTTTGCCCAGGTGAAGTTTCCGCTGTAAAGCCTTGCCATGTCAACATAGATGTTCGACTTTATGATATCATACATCTGCGCGTCAAGCGGGTCGTTAGAGTACATACTCTTGAACACGACCTCAAACAGTGTGGGAGACGTAAGGCGATAGCTTTCCGACGCCAGCGCCTCGATAACAGCACCCGACATCTCAGCGTCACGCGCCGAAACGGGAATGCAGTAGTTGGTATATGCAAAACCAAGGTTGGTGCAATAGCCGTCCGAGTTTTCGCCTATCATCGGATAAGGCAGAATACCGTATACCCAGTCGACATCACGGAAGCCGATTATGGTTGACCCGGCACAGGTACCGAACAGGGCGTTGCCCGACTTTATCGACTTATACCCGTTTGTTGCGTCGTAGCATATCTCCTGATTGTTGTTTATCCAGTCGCCAAGCCGCGAAACCAGATCGACCATCCTCTCGCCCTTGAAATCATCGCTTAGCACTATACTGCCGTTTTCATCCCAACGGGTCATATGTATGCCGGAGGCGGCAAGGAAGGAGTCCACGTGCGTCTGGTTGAAGATGACAAGACCGAAATTATCGCCGAAATCCGGAGTCTGCGAGCCGTTAAGATCGCTGTACGCGGTGCGGCACATCTCAGCCATTTTGTCAAGCGTCCACTTGTTCTCTGCGGCAAGTGCGCGCGGGTCTTCGATTCCAAGCGTCTTTACCATTCCGGTATTCACGACCATGAAATACAGGTTGTAAAGAAATTCGTTTGAAATATCCCCGGTGATGAAATACAGCTTGCCGTTTATCTCGGAGGATCGGATAAGGGATTCCGGCCACCACGGCTTTAAGGTGTCGGGATATTCAAGTTCATAAAGATCGGTAAGCATACCGCGCTGGGCAAGTATGCCAGAACACATACTGTAACAGCCGATGATGTCATATTCGGAGGTGCCGGAGCTCATTGAAGCCTCCGCCTGAGTCACAAATGCGTCCTTGTTTGAGTTGTCACCCTTTATCAGGGTGTATATCAGCTTAACGCCAAGCCGCTGAGACACCTTGAGATTGCGGTTGTAAATGGAGTCGTTGACGCGGTCGTCGGTAAGCTCCTCAACGAAAAACTCATTCCGGGGAGTCTCCCAGCCCAGCACATGAACGTCCGAGTCAAAATTCATTGTGGCGGGCAGACTGTCCTTAAGCAGACCGTTCTCGTCATAAAGATCCTCGGTCTGTGCAACCGTAGATTCCGCCCCGACTGAGGAAACCGGGGGATCCTTTGCATCCGTACCATTCCGGCAGGAGCAAAGCAGACATATAAGTGCCATCAAAAGTGCTATAAGCGGCAGAAGCGGGTGCGTCTTTTTCATTGTTTTTGTTTTCTCCTTATTTATTATTTTTATCAGCCGATTGTAAAAGTCGGCAATTTAAAATAAAATCCGTTTTTTCGGTGGCTTTGCCGACGAAAAACACCGCATAGACGTGCCAAGCGAGTCCGCGCGCCGAGGGGAGCCGCCAAAATCCGCGATTTTGGCGAGCGGCGATAAGCGCGCGTATCCCCGCCGCGCGGATCTCAATTGTAAAACGCAGTTTTACAATTGGCTATATTATTTTTATGAGAACATTGAAAACTCTACATAAACTGCGCGGTGATCAGAGCATATGAGCTCATCCTCCACACGATAGATACGGACATTGAAATCCCCCTCCGACACATAGCAATAGTCGATAATGTTCACCTCGCAGGTGTTCACGTCGTCCCGGTCAGAGGTAAGATATTTTGCGTCCGACACGCCCTCGGCGGTCATAAGCCGGTAATACTCGCTTGAGGGAGTAAAGTTGAAGTCCCCCGTCACCACAAAGGGCAGCTCAAGGCGCTCCAGCGCATTCCTCAGTACATTTATCTGAGGCTTGCGCGCGGCATCGTTATAATCAAGGTGAGTGTTCACATGGTAATACTCCCCGCCGCCGTCAATACGGCGGAAGTGAGCAAGCGTAAATATGCGGTACTGAGAGGATGAGTCAAGCTTTGAATGCTTTGACGGCGTGGCTGAAAGCCACCGTGTTTCGGTAGAGACCAGCTCCAGACGGTCGCGGCGGTAAAAGATCGCGTTGCGCCAGTTCTGACCGCCGGGGTCGTTTATCTCCCCCACCCAGTCGTAAACGTCGCCAAGCTCCCGCACAAGTATGTCGAGCCACTGCGTCGTGACCTCCTGAAAGCCCACGCTGTCCGGCATACGTGCCCTGACCGTCTTAACGACAAGGTCGGCGCGGGAGGGATCGTCATTCAGGGTGCAAAGGATATTGAAGCTCATCACCGACATACGCGGATTACTGTCCTTTATCACACTGCCGCCGAGTCCTGCGTTTATTTTTCCCTCATTTGCCGCGTCCGCCGACAAAGCACCGCTTAAAAGGCTATTGACGGCATATCTCAGCGCATAAATGTCATATCCCGCAATGAAAATACTGCCGTTTTCCGGAATGATACGGCTCTCGCCCTCACCCATTCCGTCAAGCGCCGCCCTGACTGCCGCGCTCTCTCGGTTTGTCCTGCCAAGCAGTATCTCCTTGCCTTCCGCTCCCTTTGCGTCAGATACGACTGACATACGTATGCCCGCCGCCGAAAGCAGATGTGCGCGAAGTGCAGAGGCAAGCTTTTCGGCTTCGCTGTCGCCAGCCGGATAGACTATGCGGTAATCTCTTGCATCTGTACCGTCTATCAGAATTTCCTCTACATCATATTCGCCCTCATGCGTAAAGCACTGGGAGCGGCGGATGTAAAGATTTCCGTCCTCGTCGGCGGAGAGCGCCCCGGCAAGCTCCTGAGCCGCCGCAAGCGTCAGCTCCTGCGTACCGCCCATTACCAACAGCTTGCCGCCCGAAACCGCAACGGCACAGTCGCCCACACGCAGGCGGCGGGAAAGTGCTCGGCTTTCCTCGCGCCCGGTATCACCAACCAGAATTTCAAACTCGCCGGGCAGTATCCCACGGTTTTCGTTGGTGTAGTCGTCGCCGATCTCAAGCTCGCAGCCGCAAGCCGCCTTTATCGCATCACGCAGGATACGCGCCGCCTGCTGTTCGTCACTGCCGGCACTGCGCGGAATTATTATTCTGAACCCGCTTTGCCCCGCGCTGACCGGGGTAAGAAGTATCTCGTCCTCCGTATGCGGGGCGGTGGGGGAACAGGCTGATAACGCCGCAAGAAGCAAAAACAACGCGGCAAAAACACATATTTTTTTCATGCTTTCATTTTATCATAGACAAATGTATGTGTCAAGGAAAAAATACGATACATCAAACCAAAAATACGACGCAAAATATCTTTTTTATCTTGCGTTCCGGCGCAGGATATGATACAATATCAGGTAAGGAAAACGCACGGAGGAAAACAATATGGTTGATTATCTTGAAAACCGTTACTACCTGTCGGGCAGGGCAGTACATCCGAATGCCGGCTGGCAGCACCGCCGCCGGCAGGCACATTCGCGCAGCGACCTTATAGTTTCCTTCGGCGGAACGCTGCATTTATACGAAAATGACCGCAAATACGACGTAAAAAAGGGGGAATTCCTCTTTTTACAACAGAATGCGCCCTCCGGAGGCTACAAGCCCTCGGCAGGTCCGGTGGACTTCTGCTACGTGCTGTTTGACGGGGACATTCCTACGGATATACCCAAGCACGCCGCACTGTCAGATCTCGCCCGCCCCCGCGCACTTTTCAGTCTGATGGACTGCTACAACTCGCTGGCGGAAGCGCCGCGCGGAGTGCTGAACAATCTGGTTCAGGTGCTTTTTTGCGACATCAGAATGCAGTGCGAAAATCAGATTTTTTCCGGGAACGCGGTAGCGGCTTCGGCGCGGGCGTGGGTGCGACGCAACTGTGCGCGCGCCATTACGGTGACGGACGCCGCGCACCGCTTCGGTTACAGCGCCGACCACCTGTCAAGGCTTTTTACCCGTGAATACGGGGGCAGCCTTAAGGAATACATCACCTCGACCCGCCTTTCTCACATAGAGTCCCTGCTTGACGACCCCAAATATTCGCTCGCTGAAATTGCGGAGATGACAGACTTCCAGGGGGAGACGCAGTTTGCAAAATACTATAAGTACCACAAGGGCATGACTCCCGGCGAATTTCGTGCCGCAAAAAAGGGGATTGACTGACAAAGCCTTACGTGTTATAATAAATACGCCGCATATTGCGCGCGTCGCAAAAAACTTGCGGCGGCTCCGCAGGATCTTATCGCGCGGATAGAAAAATAAATTAAATATTCGCAGTACGGTTCCGGACGTGTCCGGATGAGGGGGAAGTTCGGTGAAAATCCGTCGCAACCGCCATTACCGTGATCGGGACGTAAGATTGACTCCCGTAAGTCGGAATACCTGCCGTACAGCGCAAGGTCACCGGCATATGCCGGAACACTTTTGGGTCATGAAGAGTGCAGCCGTTTTACTTATTCCGCGGGAGAAGTGTCGGATGTGCTTTTCCATCGGGATTTTTGATGCTGCTGCGCTCTTTCCGCCATATGGCGGAAGGAGCGTTTTTGTTTTTATTAATTTTCGGGGGCAAGCATGAACAAAGACGAAAAATACACGCGCGAGGACTGCATAAAGCTGCTGACAGACAAAAGCCGCGACCTCCGGTCGGCGGGAGAAGAAAGATATCCGCAGCGCCGTGACTTTACCGACGCCGAGGTCTGCGCGATAAAGGCGCAGCTCGGTCCGTGGCCGCGGGCGCTTGAGGCGGCGGGGCTGAAGCCTATGCGCGACGACGACCGTCCGCAAAGAAACCTTGAAAAGCGGATACGCGCAAAGCAGCGGCGCACCGAAGCGCGCAAGAAGCTCTCAAAGGACGATGGATCAAACGGATAATACCGCCACGAGGCGTTGTATTTTATAACAACATTATTTTTTATCTTTAAGGAGAAAACCAAAATGAAACTCAGAAAGATCACTGCCCTCATTGCGGTAATTGCCGTAATTTCCTGCCTTGCAATCGTTCCCGCACTCGCCGCTGGCGGCGTGACCGTGTACGTTACGATCGCAAACGGCAGTCTTGTAATGACGCAGGAAGCAATAAACGTGACCGATGCCGACGGCGACGGCGCGCTTACCATCAACGACGCCCTTTTTCTGGCACACGAAGCGGGATTTTCGGGCGGAGCCGCCGCCGGATATGCCTCCGAGGTCGGCGCATACGGACTTTGCATTGCAAAGCTATGGGGCGTTCAGAACGGCGGAAGCTACGGCTACTATCTGAACAACGCGTCCGCCATGGGACTTACCGATACCGTAAAGGACGGGGATCATCTTACCGCCTTTGTCTATACCGACACCGCCGCATTTTCCGACACCTTTTGCTTTTTTGACGTTAACAACGTCACTGCGGAAGCCGGAGAAAAGCTGACCCTCACCCTTTCCGCCGCCGGATATGACGAAAGCTGGAATCCTGTCGTAAAGCCCGTTGCCGGAGCCGTTATCACGGTAGACGGAGTTCCCTCCTCCTTTGTGACCGACGCCGAGGGTAAGGTCACGCTGACGCTTGAGGGCGGCGCGCACACACTGAGCGCCGTATCGGAAAGCGCCGTGCTGGTTCCTCCCGTGTGTGCCGTAACCGTCGCATCCCCCTCCACCGGCGACATTGCAGGCGGGGTGATCTGCCTTGCCGTATTTGCCGCGGCACTCGGAGCAGCCCTTTGCGTGTCCCGGAGAAAAAATAAATATGCGGAATAAAACCGCATCCGTCATGCGGCGCATGCTTGCCGCGGTCGTACTGATCGCGGTACTTGCCGCGGCGGCGCTGTCTGCCGGAGCGCAGGATAACGAACAACTGATCGACGGCATCATCTGCCGCGAGGCGGCAAAAAACAACGCCGCCACAGCTCAGGAATGGCTTGACGGCGCGCTTGCCGCAGGCGCGGGACAGACCTCAGAATGGTTCGTGCTTGCGCTGAGGCAGTACCGCCCGGAGCTTGACTTTTCCGCATATGCCGCCGCGCTTGAGGCGCGGCTCGGAGACGGAAAGATATCGGGAGCTGTCGCGCGTCAGCGCTGCGCCCTTTTACTTGTCGCCTGCGGGAGGGCGGACAGCCCGGCAGTCGCCGACGTTGCCGCGCAGACCGCAGGTGCGCAGGGGATCATGAGCTGGATATTTGCATTGCATCTTGCAAACAACGGTATCGCCGGAGAACACAGCGCGGAAGATATCAAAGAAAAGCTCCTTTCTCTCCGCCTTGCCGACGGCGGCTGGGCGCTGGGCGGCGAGAGGTCTGACGTTGACGTTACCGCCATGACGATCCAGACGCTTGCGCCGTATTATGACTCCGACCCTGCCGTGTGCGATGCCGTGGACGGCGCGCTCGACCTGCTTGGCAGTATGCAGCTTGAAAACGGCGGATATAAAAGCTACGGCACCGAAAACCCCGAAAGCATTGCTCAGGTCATAACCGCGCTCGCCTCGGTCGGTATCGACCCCGCCGCCGACGCACGGTTTGAAAAAAACGGCGCAGATCTTACCGACGCGCTTCTGCGATTCCGGCTGGAGGACGGCAGCTTCTGCCACACGGAAGCGGGAGAAAGCAACGCCACCTCCACCGCGCAGGCGCTTTACTCGCTTGTCGCCCTGTACCGCCTGCGTGCGGGGCTCGGTCCGCTTTATCTGTTCGGAAATGATGATACCGCGTCATCTGACACATACCCGGAAACCGGCTTGCAAACAGACGCGACACCCGGCACGTCAGAGCCGCAAACAGAGTCTTCCGCTCCCCAGCCGGACAACCGCAAAGCCCCCGGTTATAAACTCTGGGCATCCCTTTTTATACTTGCCGCCGCGCTTGCGGCTTGCATTATCCTGGCTGTGTCCGGCAAAAGGAACTATAAGAATTTCCTGTTTGTCGCCGTCATTGCCGCGCTCCTTCTCTGTGTTGTACTGCTGACCGACATCCGCTCAGCCGACAGCTATTACGGCACCGATGCCCAGGAAAGGTCTGATATTGCCGGAACGGTAACGCTTACTATCCGATGTGACAGCGCAGTGGGCAAAGTCAGCTCGGAGCATATCCCCGCAGACGGAGTTGTACTTGAAGCAGCCGGATTTACATTTTGCGAGGGAGACACGGTATACGACCTGCTGATCGCGGCGGCGCGGAAATACGGCATACACGTAGAGAGCAACGGAATGCGGTATATTGAGGGGATAAGTTACCTCTACGAGTATGACTGCGGCGACCTTTCAGGCTGGATGTACCGCGTAAACGGTGAGATCCCGTCCGTCGGATGCGGCGAATACCGCCTGCGCGACGGCGACTGCGTTGAGTGGCTGTATACCTGCGAGCTGGGCAACGATCTGAACTGATATTATATATTATATTAAGGAAAGGAGTGCGCGGCATGAGAGCCTTTGCGGATCATAATCCTATTGCTTTGTTCTTTTATTTTGCCGCCGCGGCGGGGATCACCATGTTCTGCCGCGACCCCGTGATCGCACTCCTCTCCCTTGCAGGTTCTGTGCTTCTGTTCCTGCTACGCGCAAAAAAGGCGGAAGCAAAAACTCATCTGTTTTCAATTTTCCTGTTTGCCGCCTCCGCTCTGATAAATCCGCTTGTCTCACACAACGGAGTAACGGTTCTGTTCGTGCTTAACGACAACCCGGTAACGCTTGAAGCGCTGATATACGGCGCCGTCACCGGAACGATGCTTGTGTCGGCGCTCTATTGGTTCAGATCCTTTTCGGACATCATGACGAGCGACCGGCTGCTTTATCTTTTCGGCGCGCTATCCCCCAAGGCGGCACTGATCCTTTCGATGGCACTGCGGTATATTCCGCTTTTTGCCCGCCGGACGCGCGAGGTGCGCCAAGCACGCAAGGGCATGGGACTTGACCGGGGGGACAGCATCCCCGACCGACTCCGTTCAGGGCTTGCAGTGTTCTCAATAATGCTTACATGGACGCTTGAGGATGGGATCGTCACTGCGGACAGTATGTCCGCGCGGGGCTATGACGTCGGACGGCGCACACATTTTTCGGTCTACCGCTTCCGGAGCGGTGACGCGCTCCTGCTTGCCGCCTCCCTGTTGCTTTCGGCTCCTGTGATCTCCGGAGAAGCCCTCGGAACGCTTGATTTCGTCTTTTATCCCGCGCTCGGCGCAATAACCACATCCCCCGCCGCGCTTGCGGTGTATGTCTGCTTCGGCGCGCTTGCCTTTATGCCCTCAATTCTTGATATTACGGAGAAAACGCGATGGAATTGCTTGCAATCAAAGATATGAGCTTCAGATATGCCGGTTCCGACTCCGCGGCGATCTCGGGGGTTAGCTTTTCGGTGGAGCGGGGCGATTTTTTAGCGGTCTGCGGAGCGACCGGAAGCGGTAAATCCACCCTTTTGCGACTCATCAAGCGCGAGCTTGCCCCGCGTGGAAAAGCCGAGGGCGAAATTTTGTTCTGCGGCAAACCGCTCTGCGAGCTTGACGACCGCAAAGCTGCGCAGAAGATAGGATATGTGGCTCAGCGCCCCGAGGAACAGATAGTCACCGACCGCGTGTGGCACGAGCTGGCATTCGGGCTTGAAAACCTCGGACTTCCCACCGGAGTCATACGGCGGCGGGTGGCGGAGACCGCCTGCTTTTTCGGGATCGAGGAGTGGTTTGATAAAAGCACGGACGAACTTTCCGGCGGTCAGAAGCAGCTTCTCTCCCTTGCCTCGGTGATGGTCATGCAGCCGGAGCTGCTTTTGCTTGACGAGCCGACCGCCCGCCTTGACCCCATCGCCGCCGGGGACTTTATAAATGCCGTTGAGCGGCTCAACCGCGAGCTGTCGCTGACCGTCATAATGATATCACACTGCCTTGAGGACGTGCTTCCCGTGGCAAACCGCGTGCTTGCGCTTGAGGACGGGCGCGTGGCTGAGTACGGTGAAACACGCAAGGCTGTCGGAAAAATAAAAAATATCCCCTCTCTTGCCGGAGCGTTGCCTGCGGCGGCGAGACTGTACTCAAGGCTCGGAGCGGACTGCGAGTGTCCGCTGACGGTGAGGGAAGGACGCGACCTTATCGAGCATAACTTCGGAAGCTCCGTCCGCACACTTCCGCCGGAGGAATATGTACACAGCAAAAATGTCGCCCTTGAATTTTCCGGTGTATATTTCAGATATTCGCGCGAGCAGGAGGACGTACTGCGCGGGCTTGAGCTGAAGGTATATGAAAATGAAATATTCTGCCTTCTCGGCGGAAACGGTTCGGGCAAGTCCACCGCTCTCGCCGCCGCCGCAGGACTTATAAAGCCCTACGCCGGGAATATCCGCGTCTTCGGAAAAAAGGTGACCGACCGGGAATTTGCCCGTGCGGGACTTCTGACACTGCTGCCGCAGGATGTTCAGACTGTATTTCTCAAAAGCACCGTAAGGGCGGAGCTTGCGGATGCAAATGTCACGGAAGGAGTGCTGACTCAGGATCTTAACCGCCTTATGGATCGCCACCCATACGATCTTTCGGGAGGTCAGCAGCAGCTTTTGGCGCTTGCCAAAGCGCTTGCCGCCCGCCCACGTCTTTTACTGCTTGACGAGCCGACTCGCGGGCTTGACGCCGGAGCAAAAGCGGAATTTGTCAGCGTTCTGCGCAAGCTGCGGGACGGCGGAATGACGGTGGTGCTTGTAACGCACGACGCCGAGCTTGCCGCCGAAATTTCTGACCGATGCGCGCTGTTTTTCCGGGGAGAGATCGTCGCCGACGACGTGCCGCGCCGTTTTTTCTCCGGCAACAGCTTTTACACCACCGCCGCCAACCGCATATGCCGCGGATATTACGACCTTGTCGCCACGGTTGACGACGCCGCGCGTATCTGCCTTGCCAACGGCAAAAAGGGAGGCTGAGAATGAGGGTAATAAAAAGCGCGGCGCTGCGCCGGACGCTGAAGATAATTCTTCCATTTCTTCTTATCCCCTCGGCTGTCGCCGCCGGAGCACTGCTGATCGACACAGACAAGCACGCTTTTGTCTCACTTGCCGTTACGCTTTTATCGCTGCTCTTCTTCATGACCGGATTTGAGGAAAAAAAGACCGGCACGCGACGGCTGGTGCTCGTGTCGGTCACAGTGGCTTTGTCCGTCGCCGGGAGATTCATTCCGTTTTTCAAGCCGATAACGGCGCTTACGGTGCTGACCGGGATCCACCTTGGCGGAGAAGCGGGGTTTCTTGTCGGCTCAATGTCAGCGGTAATATCCAACTTTTATTTCGGTCAGGGACCTTGGACGCCGTTTCAGATGCTTGCGTGGGGAGCAATCGGGCTTTTTTCCGGCTTTTTTGCCGCGCCGCTTAAAAAAAGCCGCGCGGCACTGCTCACATGGGGCGTGCTCGCCGGCGCGGCTTTTTCCTTTATAATGGATATCTGGACGGTGCTGTGGTACAACGAAGGTCTGAGCCTTACACTTTATCTTTCGGCAATCGCATCCGCACTGCCGCACACCCTGCTTTACGCGGCGTCAAATATAATTTTTCTTGCCCTTTTTGCCGACACTTACCGCGAAAAGATCGAAAGGATAAAAATCAAATACGGAATATAAGCCTTATTTGTCCTCTCTTTCCGCCCAGAGACTGCATATCTGCATTACTGCCGCAAACAAAACTCCCGCTATCGGCCACACGATCCAGCTTATCGTCCAGTTGTCCGTGGCAAAGCTCCAGCCAAGATAAATTGCCACAGCAAGAAGCCAGTATATCGTCCCCACCGACTCCTTAAGCCCACTTCTCTTTTTTTCGCGGTCGGAAAAATCCCCTTCACGAAGCAGCTTCTGCATACTTGCCCAACGCACGCCCGCGGTTATAAAGAAGATCACACCAACGCCAACCGCAAGGAGCGTAACCGTCAGCATAAGTACGGTAAAGAATTCGTCCCCGGAAAACGCTCCGACAAACAGAGCCACCGGAGACAGCACGCAAATGCCAACGCCGATCATATTGCTTCTGACATATGCGTTGCGGTACGCCTTCTGCTTTTCCCTGACCATTCCCTTTACGCCGTATTCGGTCTCAAATACTTCTTTGTCAAGATATGCGTAAGGAGCGTTTCTGAAGCCGCAGTAAACAAAAATCACAACCGCTACCGTGACCGTAACCAAAAAGATCACCATTCCGACGGCTCCGGCAAACTCCGCGGTCATTCCAAGCATATTTGCCTCCGACGCGGCTGCCAAGAGCAGAAGCGGGATCACGGACGCAATGCAAAGGAACACCGCGACGGCGATCCTTACAGCGGCGGATCTTCTCCAATCAATAAATTCGTTTGCCTCGGCAAGTGTGACGCGCTTTACGCCGGATTCTGCCGCACTGTCGGTATACTCCTCGCTCTCAAGCTCATCCTTAAGCAGATAGTCGGTGGTAACACCGAAAAGCCCGCTAAGCTGAAGTATCTTTTCAAGATCCGGAACCGTCTGCGCACTCTCCCACTTTGAAACCGCCTGTCGCGACACGTTCATTTTTTCCGCAAGCTCCTCCTGCGACCAGCCGTTCTTTTTTCTGAGTCTGATTATCTTATCAGCCAATATCATTTTGTTGTCCTCCGTTTGAAATTACGTACGGCTTTGCGCCGTAGAACGGTATGATTATATCCTTTTTTGCGCCGCAATACCACCAAACGGCGGCTTGAAATCTGTCAACCGGCGGTTGCAATTTGCCTTTTGCGCCGCACGCGCCGTTTACCAGACACAGTATATCATAAAAAAGCGCAAAAAGCCACCCCGCAAAAGAAAAAATTCAGAAGCCGGGAGCTGACGCGCACAAATAAAGACCACCGGGGCTGACGCGCCATAACGCGTCAGCCCCGGTTATATAATAGGAAATTCAGCTCAGTCGCCGGCGGCGGAGATCTCATGCGCATAACCGGCGACGGAGATCGCGTTATTTTTTGCCAGTGAGCTAAGCTCCAAAAACGTTATTCTGTCGTCGGGCGTCAGAATATTTCCCGTACTGTTCAGCACCAACATAAGCCCGTCGAACATATCGACCGTGCAATAGGTCTGACTGTCCGGGTCGTCAGGATACATGGCATTGGCAAACACAATGTAGTCCTTGCCCGTCTCGACAAGCGGAGAATCCGAGCTCTGATACAGCTTTATCCTGTCCGCCGTCTCCCCCTTATAGACCTTTATCACATCAAGCGTAGCTGTCTGCTCAAAGGGCGTTGCCATTTCGGTGGAAACCACGACCGCGCGCACAACACATTCGGCGGCGTCCTCCATCCTGAGGTATTTCGTCGTTGCGTCGCACGTTTCCGTCGTGCTGTCGGTGCAGACACTGCTATTCCCCTGAACCCTCTCACCGCAGGCGGGGAGTATCACCATTAACACAATAGCAAGCACAAAAGCCAACAGCTTTTTCATAATAATCTCCATGCCGCCCGGGGCGGCTCAAATAAATTTAATTAAATTGCTCGTATTTTCAAAGCTGATCAAAATAGGTCGAGCCCCATTTTGAGAGCTATTTGGGCGTGAAACAGCTGCACTTTGATTTCAGTCATTCTTTATTTTCACGCTATTCCCCACTGTGTATTTTGCGCCGCGACACGTAAGAACTGTGCGCTTGCGCATTTTTGACCGCTTGAGCCAATATAACAAAACGCATCCTATTGCATTACGTTACAAAGGCATTTTACCATAACTTCTCTGTGCTGTCAAGGGTAAATTATGATTTTTTTCAATAACTATGATTTTTATTAAAAATTCGTGTGGAATCTGCCTTATTCATGTAAAAATACGTCCCCAAACATTAAACCGCTGTTTTTTGCAATCACATTCGTCACCTCGACTTCCAAAAAAATTGCGTCGGAACGCAAATTTGCGAAACTTTTATCCGCAAAGCACGTTTATATATATGGAATGGAATGATATACTGTAAGTAGACCATTCCATTCCGTAAAATTTGAGTTTTGCTAATATTATCTCGTCCTTCAGCGGATTATACTCTGAATTTGAATGATCCAGATCCAACAGCTTGGAGGTAATACTCCAGATCGTATTATTTTCGTACGGAGCATTGACATTGCCAAGACGATATTATAAGAGCGCCACAGTCGTTTTCTTTATCTTAGGGTGTTTGTCGACTCTACTTACAGTATAGCATTTCATTTCATATATCCCTTCGATTTAAGTATTGGCATCAATATCAAAAGGACATATCGGTGGTGATCTTGCAAGATGCCACACACAGTGACGGATCATGGCAAGTCTCCGAAAAGCAAAAGAAATCCGAAACCATCGCCGATAGGCTTAGTTTCGGATTTCGTAAGTTTGTCTTTAGTTGACGAAATGGATTTTTCAGAAACCTAAAGTGACCAGTTTTATTTGCTCTCAAAAACCCTTAATCAGTTGTTTTTCCATAAGAAAAGCCCCCGAAGTGGGAGCTTGTTCTTATGTAGGAATATCCACCGTTATCGGAACTCCGCCCTTGATAATCACGGTCAGCGTTGAGTCCGTATTTACCTTAATGCAGTCAATCAGAACTCTGACATACTTATCATCATATTCATCGAACCGGAGGCTATCATCAGATAGCATCTTTTTTATTCTCTCGACATCTGCGCAGACTGCTTCACTCGCAGCACTCTGCTTCTTTGCAATCTCAAGCTGTTCTCTCAAAGCTATGAGTTGCTGATTTAATTGAGAGATTCCATCAAGAAAGCGAGACACATCACCTTCGGTCTTCGCGCACTTCTCGACGGCGTTATCCATTTCAGCCTTCACTCGTTCAATGCTCTGCTCTATCGAATAGGCATCAAGCACTTTGTTATCACCCGTGACGGCATACATCAGATTGGCAGAAAGTAAATCAAACGCTTTATCCTTAACGCTTGCCACTTGGTTCAAAGCATTGCAGATTGCCTGATGCAACTTGGGTTCTTCAACAGTAATGGAACTGTGGCAATACTGGCTTCCATGCTCAAGTCTGCTGATGCAGCGCCATACAACCTTGTTTCCATCTTTCCTCACCCAAACCCTGCGTCTATATGCACTACCACAGTCACCGCAGTACAACTTTTCAGAAAGCGCATACTTCCCGCTGTATTTTGCCTGTTCGGTAATGTTCAGATCAGAAATCTTATGCTTACTTGTGCGCCGTGCCATCTCGGATTGAACCGCCTGGAACACCTCTCTTGATACGATTGCCGGGTGGTTGTTGGAGATAAGTTTGAAAAGCATGGTATCCTTCGGGACTCTATTGACGAAAGGAACGAGAGCGCTGCCTATTTTCACAAGTCCGTGCCCAGCTTCCACACCCGTGATATAGGACATTTGCAAATCGGAGATACCCATGAGGTCAGCCAGCTCTGCTCTGTCGGTTGCCGCCTGATTGAGCATGACAACAAGCTCGGAGTTTGCAAGCATGGTTCTTGCGGTGTGGCTCTGCAACAGGTCTTCCACATTTTGAGTTATTCCCGTGATGAAAGCTCCGTACTTACGGACACGCTTCCAAAGGGTAAAGAGGAAGTTTGCAGAATATTCGTGCTTGAAAAGCAGATAGATCTCGTCAATGAAGATATAGGTTTTACGACCTTTTGCTTTGTTCGCCGTAATACGATTGAGGATATTATCGAGAACTACAAGCATACCGATAGGCATGAGCTGCTTGCCGAGGTCGTGAATATCATAACAGATTAGACGGTTCTCGGTGTCCACATTCGTTTCACCCGCAATCGTCCTGCACCTTTATATACTCGTCGGCTGTTGCCTTATCTCCTCTGTAAACAAGGACAAAATGCATGGATGTCACGCTTTCATACTGAGAGAGCAGCTCTGCCTGTTCAGGTGTAACGAGAAGTGTTACGGTAAT
>DPGK01000033.1:95931-131130 GCA_003523225.1 Clostridiales bacterium | reverse complement strand
TTTCGCCGCCTGCGGGCGGCGACAAGGGCTATGCGCCCTTGACCGCACCGCCTTTTGAAAAAGGCGGGCGAAAACTTTTTGAAAACTGACGAAAGCCCTTGCTTGGCTCTACAGTCTGACGATGGGCAGCTGCACCGAGGTGCAGCTGCCCATCCGTATTTCCGCGATATGCGGAACAGCCGTTATTCTATTGTAAAGTATTCGTCGCGTCCTGCGCCGACGGAAACGTATTTGATGCGGCTGCCTGTCATCTTGGAAATATACAGCACGTATCTCTGAGCCGCCTCGGGAAGGTCGCCGAAGCTGCGGCAGTGGGAAATATCGGTCTTCCAGCCGGGCAGATATTCATACACCGGCTTTGCGGCGTCAAGCTCCTCGCCGGTCGGGAAATCTGTCATCAGTCTGCCGTTTACATCGTACTTGACGCATACCGGAATGCGGTCAAGGTATGAAAGCACATCAAGCTTTGTCAGTGCTATCTCGGTCGCGCCCTGCATCATTATGCCGTATTTGGAGGCAACCACGTCAAAGCCTCCGACGCGGCGGGGACGCCCGGTAGCAGCTCCGTACTCGTTTCCGGCTCGGCGAAGCTCCTCGCCTTCCTCGCCGAACAGCTCACAGGTAAAGGGTCCCGCGCCCACGCAGGTGGAATACGCCTTCATAATTCCCAGCACATTGTCAAGCCGACGAGCGGGAATACCCGCGCCGATGGGTGCGTAGGCGGCGATGGTCGAAGATGATGAAGTGTAGGGGAAAATGCCGAAGTCAATATCTCTGAGGGCGCCGAGCTGAGCCTCGAACATGACGGACTTGCCCGCGTCAATGGCGTTATTGAGGTACGTAGTGGTGTCGGTGATATGATCGACAAAGGGCATACCGTACTTTTCAAGCCATGCGTAGATCGCGTCGGGATCGATCGGATCTGCGCCGTAGCCCTTGTTTACCAGCAAATTCTTCCACTCGCAAAGACCGACAAGCTTCTTTTTAAGCGTTTCGGGGTGTCTGAGGTCGCCGATGCGGACGGTCTTTTTCATATACTTGTCGCCGTACACCGGTCCGATACCACGGCGGGTCGAGCCGAACTTTGCGTCCCCAAGCCTGTCCTCCTCAAGAATGTCCAGCTGCTTGTGATAGGGAAGGCAGACGGTCGCGCGGTCGCTTATCCTGAGGTTTTCGGGAGTGATGGAGATCCCCGCCTCACGCAGACGTCCGACCTCGCCGAAAAGGTGCTCAAGGTCGATGACCATACCGTTGCCCATGACATTGACCGTTCCCTCACGGAGTATCCCGGAGGGCAGCAGGTTGAGAATGAACTTGCCGCGCTCATTCACGACGGTGTGTCCCGCGTTGTTACCGCCCTGATAGCGCACGACAACATCGTAATCGGCGGAGAGCAGGTCGACCATGCGTCCCTTGCCCTCGTCGCCCCAGTTGATGCCCACAATTGCTGTTAACATTTCAAAATCCTCTTTTTATTTTATTTTTTATCATTATATCACTTGGTTTTGCCGCTGTGCTTAAGCGCCGACCCGACAAATCCGACAAACAGGGGGTGCGGTCGGTTGGGGCGGCTCTTGAATTCGGGATGGAACTGAACGCCCACACGGAAGAACTCACCGGGGATCTCCACCGTTTCGACAAGTCTGCCGTCCGGCGAGGTTCCGGAAATGACCAGTCCCGCCGCTTCAAGCTCACTCCGATACAGGTTGTTGAACTCGTATCTGTGTCTGTGCCGCTCGTTTATCGTTTCCGCTCCGTAGCACTCTGACATCTGAGTCCCCGGCATTACCTTGCAGGGATAGCTGCCAAGACGGAGCGTGCCGCCCTTGTCTATTTCATCGTTCTGACCGGGCATGAAGTCGATCACACGGTGCTTTGAGCCTTCGTTGAACTCACGCGAATCGGCGTCCTGCCACCCCAGCACATGGCGGGCAAATTCAATGACCGCTATCTGCATACCGAGGCAGATACCGAAGTACGGAACGTCATTTTCACGCGCATATCTTGCGGCGCTTATCATTCCCTCGATCCCGCGTCCGCCAAAGCCGCCGGGTACAATGATACCGTCGGCATTGCCGAGCTTTTCGCGTACGTTTTCGTCTGTCAGCGTTTCGGAGTCGATCCAGTCGATCTTCACCTTGCTGCCGAAGCTGTATCCCGCATGGCGCAGTGCCTCGGCGACCGAAAGATAAGCATCGTGAAGCTGAACGTACTTTCCGACCAGCGCGATCTTTACCTCGCCGCTGCATCCACGTATGCGCTCGACAAGCTCCTCCCATTCCGAAAGGTCCGGCTTTTTAGCGTCGATATGAAGCTCGCGGCAGACGATATCGGAAATATTTGATTTTTCAAGCATAAGCGGAGCTTCGTAAAGCACCGGTATCGTCACGTTTTCAATAACGCAGTCGGGACTTACATTGCAGAAAAGCGCTATCTTTGCAAACACGCCCTCGTCCTCAATATGCTCGTCGCAGCGCAGTACGATGATATCGGGGGATATTCCCATTCCCTGAAGCTCCTGAACCGAGTGCTGAGTAGGCTTGGTCTTATGCTCTCCGGAGGCGCGCAGATACGGAACAAGCGTCACGTGTATGTAAAGGGAATTTTCCCTTCCCACTTCTCTGCCCACCTGACGTATCGCTTCAAGGAACGGGCGGCTTTCGATATCGCCGGTCGTTCCTCCGACCTCGGTGATGACCACATCCGCGCCGGTCTTTTTACCTACGCGGTAGATGAAATCCTTTATTTCGTTTGTAATGTGCGGAATGACCTGCACCGTGCTGCCCAGATACTCCCCGCGGCGCTCTTTGGAAAGAACGTTCGAGTAGACCTTTCCGGTCGTGAGGTTTGAGTATTTGTTCAGATCCTCGTCTATGAATCTCTCATAATGTCCGAGGTCGAGGTCTGTCTCCGCACCGTCCTCGGTAACGAACACCTCGCCGTGCTGATAAGGGCTCATCGTACCCGGGTCAACGTTGATATACGGATCGAGCTTCTGAGCCGCAACCTTGAGCCCGCGCTCCTTAAGCAAACGTCCGATAGACGCCGCCGTTATCCCCTTCCCGAGTCCGGAGACAACTCCCCCGGTCACAAAAATGTACTTGGTCAAAAAGCTCACATCCCTTCAAATATGCATTTTTATAATTTGAATGTTTCATTTTGCGCCGCACAAGCGCCGGTGCGCCGACGCGCGGGCAAAAATCAAAACACTTGAATATTGTATCACAAAAAACGCGCAAGCACAAGATTTATCCGCAAATTTCCGATTTTTTTGCATTTTTTCGGAGCCTTTTTCAGTATTGGCACGCGGCGTTAAAAATGCGCTCTGCACCGAACCGTTATTTGAAAATATACCTTCCGTCACCGTCGGCGACAATAGACTTGCCGAAAAAGACGGTCAGCGCGCGGCAAAGGAAGTCGGTATCCTTAGCCCCCGCCGTCTCAAAGGCGGAATGCATGGCAAGCTGTGCAAGTCCGATATCCACCGTGTTGAGCGACACCTGCGTGTTTGCAATGTTGCCAAGCGTCGAGCCGCCGGGCATATCCGCGCGGTTTGCATAATACTGGAATGGCACGTCCGCCTCCTCGCATATAAGCCGGAACAGCGCCGCCGAGACCGCATCCGAGGTGTAGCGCTGGTTTGCATTGTACTTGATAACGATGCCCTGATTCATGTATACCGAGTGGTTGCGGTCTGCAAGTTCGGAGTGATTGGGATGCACGGCATGGGCATTGTCGCAGGAGACAAGAAAGCTGTTTGCAATGCGGCGGCGGTGCTCGCCCATGTCAAGCCCCGCGGCACTGCTTATCCGCTCCAGAACATCGCAAAGGAAGGTCGAAGCCGCCCCCTGCTTGGTCTGGCTTCCCACCTCCTCGTTGTCAAAGAGGCAAAAGACCGGAACAGAACCGCCTGACTCCCCGGATTTCCCGGAATCAATGAAGGCGGTAAGCGAGGCATAAGCGCACTGCAGGTCGTCAAGCCTCGGGGCTGATATCATTTCGTGCCACTCGACGCCGGGCTGAGGATTGAATACGAAAAGGTCGGTTGTGATGATCTTTTCCTCCTCAACTCCCGCGGCGGCGGAGACCCTCTCCATAAGAGTCGCCCCGTCTATGTCGGTGCTGTAAAGCGGGAGCATATCCACTGCGGCATTGAAGGACGCGCCGTCGTTTGCGTTGCGGTTCATATGTATCGCAACATTGGGAATTATCACCGACGGCTCGCCAAGGCATACGTTTTTCACCTCAATACCGCTTCCGGTATCGACTGTGATGCGTCCCGCGACCGAAAGCGGTCTGTCCATCCAGCTTGAGCAAAGCATACCGCCGTATTTTTCGGTTGAGAGCCGGACATAATTGCCGCCGAAGATCTCCGCCTTCTCCTTTATCTTGAAGGCGGGACTGTCGCCGTGCGCCGCGCTCATCATGAATCCGGAAAAATCCCCCCGCGGAAAGCGGAAAGCAATTAAAGATGAGCCGTTGCGGGTAACATAGTAGCCGCGCCCACCCTCAGGCTGCCACGCGTCGCTCTCACAAAGTCGCCGGTATCCGGCAGCGTCAAGCATACGGGCAGTTGTTTCGACCGCCTGAAATGCCGTAGGCGCGGAGCTTATGAAATCAAAAAGTCCGCTGTTTATCGATCGTGTTTCCATAATGACCTCCATTTTCCCGCCGTATATCCGCCGGGATCTACTTTTTTAATTACATTTTTTATATTATTCTGCAAGACCATCCACCGTAAAAGCTTCAATACACGGGAGGAGCTTTTAATAACTAAATAAAACCGTAATCATTTTTCTACATCAAAATATTGCATATAACCAAACCAATATTCAATAAGATGAGCAAATGCAGGATCATATGATACAGATCCGGGATCAGCCTCGTCTTGCTGGCGGGAATAATACGGACGGTATTTCTGAAGCAGTAATTATATCCTTTCAGCTTCTTCTCCGAAGCACCGAAAATAGTATAATACCAGTGGCAAAAAAACTGAACAATAAACCAAAAAAGCAACACACCCAAAAGTAACCACTTCCCCATAAAAGGTACTGCCCAAAAGGTGATACATCCAACGCTGAATAAGCATAACATAACAAATTCCGCGCTTTTTATGCCCATTCCATCAACTAAAACATATTTTCCGAATTTGTACGTGCAGACACACCCAAAAAACCAACCAAACAATATAATCTGAGCCAGAATTGTTGCTGTTGTCATCTTTATACCTCAGTAAATCTTATTTTTTCAAATCAATCTAAACACCATTTAGCAATACTTTCAATCAAATTTGCAGGTAATGCTTTATCATATGGGAAATATATTGCATTCTTCTTAGTAGCAAATTCCTTCAAGTCTATTTCAAACTTTTCAATAGCTTCAACCCCTGCATAAAAGCTTAGGTGTTTTTTACAAGCAGAAAAAGAGATGGATTTTCCTTCTTTCTCATAATACGGCATACTCCATAATATACACTCTTTTACATTCGGAACACTGGTTTTTAATATAGTCATCATTTCTGTCAAGTGGGTGTGCGTTTCTATAGGTTGTAAATCAATGTATTCTAATACTGTTTTGGGCGCTTTGCCACAGTAATGACCTTGATTCGTTCTTATAAATTCTCTCCCGCATTTTGGGCATTTCCACATATTCCGTTTCCTCCACAAATTCCGATCTTTACTCAATTCAAATAATGACCTTACCCGAAATGCTCAAAGGCGTCTTTGACTTGATCGAAAACGCTTTTTGTTATCTGCCCGACCTTGGGGAAGTCAGACAAGCTTTATTTTAATACCGACAACGCCATATTTTTCTTGGGCTTCTTTCGTGTAATACACATTCATATCATCCGGCGAAGCTGTTGTAACATCACTTTCGTCATACCCGCACTCCAAAAGCGGAAGCTCCCCGTATAATGTCTTGAAAGAATCAAAAATATATAAGTCTATAACTTCTGCTTCAAGCGTTTCAAGAGAATTGCCTGTGTTGACGAATACTATCTTATCGCCGATTTGAATTTTTCGCCTCTTACCGTCATATAAACGCAATTCTATAGTTTTTGTCCTGTTACGTATCTTGCTGAATGAAGCCGGGGCAAGTTTCATTTGATGTAGCATTTTTCTGTATTATCCTCTGCAAATTTGGGTTTATCTGATCCATTATAACGTTACAAAGCGCACCGCTCTTTTTCGCAAAAAAGCAGGCATGACATTTGCGCAGCGGATTTACATAATGCGACGTTTGTGCTATAATAATAAGACATCACAAAACGCAGGAAGCAGCAATTTACAATGAAAGCATTAAGCATCAGCGAAAACAAAACAGCCTTACGTGACGGCATGCGTGACGGCATCCCCATAGGCTGGGGCTATCTTGCCGTCGCCTTTTCCCTCGGCATCGCCGCCCGCAATGCAGGACTCAACGCCGCGCAGGCGTGCCTTGCAAGTCTGCTTTGCAACGCCTCGGCAGGAGAGTACGCGGGCTTTACCGTTATAGCCGCCAACGCGTCGTACATTGAGATGGCGTTCCTAACCCTTATTGCAAACGCAAGATACATACTTATGAGCTGTGCCATGAGTCAGCGCATGAGTCCCTCCACCGGGTCATTCCACCGCATCATCATGGGATTTGACATCACCGACGAGCTGTTCGGGATCGCCATGGCGCGCCCCGGCTCGCTCAACCCGTACTATACCTACGGGGCTATGCTGGTCTCAATTCCCATGTGGGCGGCAGGAACTGCCATCGGCACTGCCGCCGGAAACATCCTGCCGCTGAGCCTTGTCAGCGCCTTCAGCGTCGCCCTCTACGGAATGTTCCTCGCCGTAATAATTCCGCCCGCGCACCGCGACCGCGTGATATGTCTCATTGTTGCCGTCTGTTTTGCGCTCAGCTTTGCCGCGTCAAAGCTGCCATATATCAGCACCGTGTCCGAAGGAACGCGTACAGTCATTCTTACCGTCGTCATCTCATCCGCCGCCGCGTTGCTCTTCCCTCGCAAGGAAGATAAAGAGGAGGCTGCATCCGCATGACGCACAATATCTATCTTTACATTTTTATTATGGCATCGGTCACCTTTGCCGTGCGCGTCCTGCCCATGACGCTTATCCGCCGTCAGATAAAAAGCCGTTTTCTGCGCTCGTTCCTGTATTATGTTCCGTATGTCACTCTTTCGGTAATGACCTTCCCCGCCATCATAAACGCAACGCAAAGCCCGATATCCGGGATCCTCGCGCTCGCGGCGGGAATCATTGCCGCGTGGCTCGGCGCGGGGCTGTTCCCCGTCGCTCTCACCTGTTGCTCCGTAGTCTTTGTCGCCGAGCTGATACTTCCGCTTTTGTGACCGCGCGGGTCAGTCAAGCTGTATATCGAAACGGAAATATGCCCTCTCGCCCGGCATCAGGTGGTGCATACCAGCGCGACGGGACAGCTCGTCGGGTATATCGGCGTCGCCGTCAAAGGATGGGATCCCCTGCCACGGCTCAAGGCAGAGAAAAGGCGCGTCGGCGCTGTATCTTGTCTGCCAGAACCCGAAATATTCCGCATCGGGACTTGACACCGTTACCGAGCGCGGCGAGCTTACCGAGGCAAGCGTGGCGGAATGAACTCCGTGCAAAATTATCGCGTCATCGTCAAACAATTTATGCTCAAGCCCAAAGCAGCCGCGGCTGTCAAGGGAGAAGGGCGCCCGTTCGGGCAGCACAAAGCAGGTCTTTGAAAGCAGCTGCCGCTCGGGCGCTTTTTTGTCGTTTATCCTGACATAAAGGCTTTCAAAATCCGCCGCCCTGCCGTCTGCGTCCGGCAACACAAAGCCGGGATGCCCCCCGAAGGCGCACCACAGCTCATCCTTTGCCTCGGCGCACGCCGTAATGTGCATTGTGTTACCGTCAAGGACAAAATCCTGCGTCAGCCGGAAGCCGAAGGGATACTGCGCGCGCGTTTCGGGGCTGTCCTCAAGCTCTGCTCGCGCACTGCCGGCAGAGGTCCTGGTAAGCCGGTGTTCAAGATTTGCGGCAAAGCCGTGACATCTCATTTCATAGCAGTTGCCTCGGAATGTATATTTTCCCCCGCGCAGTCTGCCCACTATCGGGAAAAGCAGAGGCGCACGACGTGCCCAATATTCCGGCAGTCCCTGCCACAGATATTCAACAAAGCCGCCCTTCTCGGTCCTGCCGAACGAGCAAAGCTCGCCGCCGAGCGGGGATATTCCGGCGCGAAGCACGCCGTTTTCAATCATTAAATTTTCCACTTAATTAAAATTTCCTTTCTCGGAACGCCACATATGGGCGCAAAGATTCGAATGTCGGAATAAAACCGCATTCTGCTTTAATTTTACCATTTATGACGGTATAAATCAAGCACTGAAAGCAAAAAATATCCTCGGATATCAAAAGCCGGTCTGCCGGCGGAGAAAAAAGGAACTTTAATTGACGTGAGCAGAAAAAAGGGCGGAATAGTAAGGACGCCGGGCGCGGCGATACTTGCCGCAGCCAGCGCGGTCGGGAAAAAAGAGCATGAAGGACCGCTTGGCGGCGGATTTGATTTTTTTGATATCAACGACCGCTTCGGTCAGAAGACGTGGGAAAAATCCGAAAGCGAAATGCAGCGCATCGCCCTTTCCGGCGCTATGGATAAGCTGGGGCTGAACGAGCGCGTCATCGACGCGATCTTCGCGGGAGACCTGCTCAATCAGTGCGTCGGCTCGGCATACGGTCTGCTTGAATTTGACGTTCCCTATTTCGGTCTGTACGGGGCTTGCTCCACGGCGGCGGAGGGGCTTATGCTCTCCGCAATGACGGTCAGCGCCGGACTTTACAAAAAATGCGCCGCAGTCACCTCCTCTCACAACGCCTCTGCCGAGCGTCAGTACCGTATGCCGCTTGAGTACGGCGGTCAGCGTCCCCCCACAGCGCAGTGGACGGTCACGGGAGCGGGAGCATTTATAGTCGGCAAAGCCTCCGATGACACTCCCGGCGCACTGATTGCTGATGTAATGCCCGGTGTCGTGGTTGAAAAAGGCATAAAGGACGCGTCAAACATGGGGGCGGCAATGGCTCCCGCCGCCGCCGACACGATCCTGCGCTATCTTGAGGAAAACAACAAAAAGCCGGACGATTTCGACATGATAATCACCGGCGACCTCGGCAGCGAGGGGCTGTCGATCCTTGGCGAACTGCTCACCGTCTCAGGTCTTGACGTAAACCGCGAGGGTCTGCTTGAGGACTGCGGCAGACTTATATACGACACGTCGGCGCAGGACGTTCACGCGGGCGGCTCCGGCTGCGGCTGCTCGGCGGTAACACTTGCCGCACATCTGCTTCCGCGGCTGCAAAAAGGAAGCCTGCGCGACATTCTGTTTATCGGCACAGGCGCAATGATGAGTCCGTCAAGCACCAAGCAGGGCGAGGCGATACCCGCCGTGGCGCATCTGGTGCACCTGTGCTCTCCAGCGGCGGGTAAGCGCTGAAGCCGCTCAAAATCAGAAAAGGAATGGCAATTAAAAATGGCGTTTTTATCGGATCTTTTTTGGGCGTTCGTGATCGGCGGCGCGTTCTGCGTAATAGCGCAGATACTGATCGACAAGACTAAGCTGACCCCGGCGCGCATACTTGTCGCCTATGTCGTGGCGGGAGTGCTTCTGGGAGCTGTCGGGCTTTACGCCCCACTTGCCGAATTTGCCGGAGCGGGAGCTACCACCCCGCTGACCGGCTTCGGCTTTCTTATCTCAAAGGGAATAAAAAAAGCAGTCGATGAACGCGGGCTTCTCGGCGTGCTTACCGGAGCGCTTACCGCCGCCTCCGGGGGAACCTCCGCCGCGCTGATCTTCGGCTTTATCGCCGCCTGCATCACCGGAAGCAAGCCCAAATCATAATTCTTCATCAAAAATAGCAGGGCTGTTAAAAACTCGATGTTTTTAACAGCCCCTTTGTTATTTTGCCGTCACTGAAGTGCGGCGCCTATCACTGTTCCGTACTGCGAAAGCTCCGGGATAATGAAATTCACACCGAAGGGCTTTTGCAGTCCCTCAAATGTGCGCCTCACCGGATTCATGGTAGTCAGATTTCCGGTCAGCACTATATTTTTAAGCCCGAAATTCCGGGCGGCGAATATAGCCATCATCGCCACTGTCTCGGAGACCATATTGACGATACCCAGCGCTATATCGCTTCTTGAGGCAAGGTCGCTGAGGTTGCCGAAGTTTGAGGCGGTCAGGTTGTCGTTAAGCCCGGTAAACTGCCCCTCCCGCGAGATGTCGCGCACGCGCAGGTCGACCTTTGAAAGGTCTCCGCCCTCGCAAAGCTGCTCGATATGCGCGATATTGTCGATATTGATGAGCTTGCGGGAAAGTCCCACCAGCGTGCCTCCGCCGACTCCGGTACCGCCGAGATAGTCGGTAACCGCTCCGTCCGGTGTGCGCCGTGCGTGAATGATCGCCGTACCGGTTCCCATGCTGACCACAATTGCCTCGTCAAGCCCGGAAAGATACAGCCCGCCAAGCCCTATACATTTGAATTCGGTAACGCTGCGGCATTCAAGCGAAAAAATAGGCGAGGTCACAAAGCCGGAGCCTGCCCCCGTCATCATCACCCTGTCGATATCCCCAAGAGACAGCCCGTTCTCCGAGGTAAAGCGACCGAACGCACCGTAAGCCGACGTAACCGGGTCGGTGGCACGGACAAAAATAGGCGAGATAAGCCCGCCGTCCGGTCCGAAGCCGACAATTTTAGTCGTGCTTCCGCCTACGTCGATACCGACAATGGTCCTTCCGGAGTTATTTTTTATCTTTGCTCTGCCTGATATTTCCGCCATTTTTTCGCTCCGTTCAAATATAGATGTACAATATTGTATCATCATCTTGCAAAAAAGTCAAGACAGTGGTATAATTATAATGTAATAATATGCGACGGCAAAAAGAAAGGAACTCAAATGGACTTCAAAAACCCGGACACCGGCGCTCTTAACGAAAAAGAGCTTTACATTTTCGACATGGACGGCACTATCTACCTCGGCTACAATGTATTCCCCTTTGCAATACGCTTCATAAACAATCTGCGCAAGAACGGAAAAAGAGTGCTCTTTTTCACCAACAACGCCTCACACACCACTGATTTTTATGTCGGCAAGCTGACGCGCCTGGGATTTTCGCCCACAAAGGAGGAAATAATGACCTCCGGCGACGTTACGATAGAATTTCTGCTTCGCCACCGTCCCGGCAAGAGCGTTTACCTTGTCGGCACTGACGAGCTGGTTGAAAACTTCCGTGCGGCGGGAATTAATATGCTCAACGGAGACGAGGAAAAAGCCGACATCGTGATAACCAGCTTTGACACCACCCTCACCTACAAAAAGCTCGACAACGCCTGCCGCCTTATCCGCGGCGGAGCGGAATATCTTTCAACTCACCCCGACTTCAACTGCCCCACCGAAACCGGCTTCATCCCGGACAGCGGAGCTATTGCGGCATTTGTGACCGCCTCGACCGGAAAAGTTCCCACCTATTTCGGCAAGCCCTACCGCGAAACGGTTGAAATGATAAGCGAGGCGACGGGGATTTCCAGAGATAAAATGTGCATCTTCGGCGACCGCCTCTACACCGACATCGCACTCGGAAAGAAGCACGGCGTCACCGCAGTACTGGTGCTTTCCGGCGAAACGACTCCCGAGGACGTTGATGCGGCGTCCCCTGCGGAAAAGCCCGACTATGTGTTCCCCTCTCTTGACGAGGTCGACCACGTAATGTTCGGCTGATCGTGCGACGGATAAACCAATAAAATAATAAGGAAGCAATTATGGCATACGACGCCGGAATGCTCGCCGCTGTGATCGACGAGCTGAACCGCTATTCGTCCGGCGGCAGGGTGGACAAGGTATACCAGCCGCAGAACGATACTATAATACTGGGGATACGAACCCGCGACGGAGCGCGTCGGTTGCTTATGCGCTGCGGAGCAAACGATCCTCGCATGGCTTACACCACCGAGCCGGCGGATAACCCCGCCGTTCCCCCAACGCTCTGTATGCTCATGCGCAAGCATTTTGTCGGCTCTGTTTTTACCGGAGCGGTACAGATGGGCTTTGAGCGCGTGGCGCGTCTTGAATTTGAGGGGCGCGACGAAATGGGCTACGACAGTAAAAAAATCATATACGCCGAGGTGATGGGCAAAAACTCAAACCTCATATTCACCGACGGCGGCGGAAAGATCATCGGAGCCATGCGGCAGGTGGACTTCACCACCTCGCGTCTGCGGCAGGTCCTGCCAGGAATGCAGTACGAGCTGCCGCCCGCGCAGGATAAAAAAGACCCGCTTACCGAAACGCGGGAGGGCTTTCTTGCGCAGCTTGAAGCCTGCATTCCCGAAAGGTCAGCTGCCAAGCATATAAACACCGTCTATCTCGGCATCAGCCCGGTAGTGGCAAGGGAGATCGTCTTCCGCGCCTGCGGAAGCACCGACGCAGGTGTCAGCGGAGTTCCGGGATATCTGCTCTGGCGTGAGTTTTCGGCGGTCATCGAAGCCATACGCGAAAGGCGCTTTACCCCTGTCATGGCAAGCGCGGGCGGGTCACCGGCGGAATACTCCTTCATTACGCTTTTGCAATACGGAGAGGAAAATCTTTGCACCTTCGGTAGCTTCGGCGAGCTGCTTGACACCTTTTACGGCGAGCGTGACCGCCGCGCGCTGATAAAATCACGCGCCGACGACCTGCAAAGAACCATGAACGGTGCGGCGGCGCGGCTTTGCCGCAAGCTGGACGCCCAGCGCGGAGAGCTTGCCGACTGCGAGCACGGTGAGGAATACCGCCGCGACGCAGATCTGATAGTTGCCAATCTCTACCGCATAAAGCGCGGCGATACCGCCGCAAGGCTTACCGACTATTCCGAACCGACGCCGGACGGCGGCTTTGCCGAGCGCACTGTCGCGCTTGACGGTCGGCTCTCGCCGTCGGCAAACGCACAAAGGCTGTATAAGAAATACAACAAATCAAAAACCGCCAAACGCGAGCTGACAAAACAAATAGCGCTTGGAGAAGCGGAGCTTGAATATGTCCGCTCGGTGCTTGACGCGCTGTCCCGCGCGGAATCCGGAGCGGAGCTTGCCGAAATACGTGAGGAGCTGTGGCGCGCGGGATATACCGGTAAGCAGAAGACTCCGCCCCCGCGCAAAATAAAAAGCGCGCCTGCGGAATATCTGACCTCCGGAGGGTACACTGTGCTTTGCGGCAGGAATAATCTTCAGAACGATGAGCTTACCTTCCGCCGCGCCGACCGCTCGGATATCTGGTTTCACGCCAAAGGCGTACCCGGCTCGCACGTGGTGCTGGTCTGCGGCGGTTCTGCCCCGGACACAGACATGACCGAAGCGGCGGAAATTGCCGCGCTGAACTCAAAAGCGGCGGGCGGGGATAATATCGCCGTCGATTACACTCAGGTGCGGAACATAAAGAAGCCCGCCGGAGCGCGTCCCGGGTATGTGATATACCATACAAATCAAACGGCGTATGTAACGCCAGACCCAGAAAAGATAAGCTCCATGAGAAAGCGCGGGTAAACGCCGGGCGCTTCACATATCCGCCTTGCCGCCAAGGGGCTGTCCGGAATGCCCGGAAGCACAGGCGTCAAGGCGGATTTTTTGAGTTTTTTTCAAAAAAGCTCTTGACACGGGGGCAAAACAGTGGTATAATTCCACCATCAAAACGACAAGGGAGTCGTTGCGGTATTATCCGCAGCCGAACCATGTCGTTTTTTCTTTTCAGACATTCAAAAAGCCGTGACTGAGAAAAGTACCCCGGAGGGTCTGACCACAGTGAGCGCGGGACAATGAGAACCGCGTGCCGGATTCCGGGTGAAGAACACTCAAGAGCTGCAATCCGAACCCGTATGGCAGTAGGTGCGCCGCCGATCCCGCGCGTTATCCGGGAAGGCTTGTCAGAGCCGTTAAAGTGACCCCAAGGGGGTAAAGCGGGTGGTACCGCGGGCAGCACAGCCCGTCCCGGTTGTAAATGTGCAAAGCATTTTATTCCGGAGGTACAAACCATGTGTTCAATTATCGGGTACTGCGGTACCGGCATTTCAGAAGAGGAATTCACCGAATTCAAAAAAGGGTTTGACATGACCCTCTCGCGCGGACCGGATATGTCGCGCGTTATCGACACCGGCGCGGGCATTCTCGGCTTTCACCGGCTTTCGATCATGGGAACGGACGAAAGCGGAATGCAGCCCTTCTCTCTTGACGGCAGTTATGTTGTCTGCAACGGCGAGCTTTACGGCTTCCGCAAGCTCAAGACCGAGCTTGAGGAACGCGGCTACACCTTCAAGAGCGGCTCCGACTGCGAGCTTTTGCTTCCGCTTTACCGTGAATACGGCGTGGGAATGTTCGAAAAGCTGGACGCCGAGTTCGCGCTGATAATTTACGACGCCGAAAGCGGCGGATTTATTGCCGCGCGCGATCCCATCGGCATCCGACCGCTGTTTTACGGATATGACAAAAACGGCGTTATACTGTTCGCAAGCGAAGCCAAAAACCTTGTCGGTCTTTGCAGTCGGGTCATTCCCTTCCCGCCCGGACATTACTACAAGGACGGCAGCTTTGTCTGCTACCGCGACATCAGCCGCCCGACCTCCGTATGCCACGACGATATCGAGACTGCCTGCGGCAAGATCCGCGAAAAGCTCATCGCCGGGATCGAAAAGCGTCTTGATTCGGATGTTCCGGTCGGATTCCTGCTGTCGGGCGGACTTGACTCCTCTCTTGTCTGCGCAGTCGCCGCAAGGCTGAGTTCTCACCCCATAAAGACCTTTGCCATCGGCATGGATATCGACGCCATTGACCTTAAATACGCTCGTCAGGTTGCGGACTACATCGGAGCTGCGCATACCGAGGTCATCATCAGCCGCGAAGATGTGCTTGCCGCCCTGCCCGAGGTCGTGGCATTGCTTGGGACCTACGACATCACCACCATCCGCGCCTCGATCGGAATGTATCTGGTCTGCCGCTATATTCATCGCAACACCGACCTGCGTGTGCTCCTGACCGGAGAGATATCCGACGAGCTGTTCGGATATAAATACACGGACTTCGCACCCTCCGCCGCAGAATTTCAGAAGGAAGCCGAAAAACGTGTGCGCGAGCTTTATATGTATGACGTGCTTCGCGCCGACCGCTGCATTTCGGTAAACTCGCTTGAGGCGCGCGTGCCGTTCGGAGATTTGGATTTTGTGCAGTACGTCATGAGCCTTGACCCGGAAATGAAGCTGAACCGCTACGGCAAGGGTAAATACCTGCTCCGCCACGCCTTTGAGGGAGACTGGCTGCCGCAAAGCATACTTATGCGCGAAAAAGCGGCTTTCAGCGACGCTGTGGGACATTCAATGGTAGACGACCTCAAGGAATACGCTGAGGAGCAGTATTCGGACGAAGAATACGAGACTCTGCGCGCAAAATATACCTTTGCCACACCCTTCACTAAGGAATCGCTGCTTTACCGTGAGCTGTTTGAAAAATACTACCCCGGTCAGGCAGAAATGATAGTGGATTTCTGGATGCCAAACCGCGAATGGGATGGCTGCAATGTAAACGATCCCTCCGCCCGCGTGCTGTCAAACTACGGCGGCAGCGGCGAATAAAAATAAAAAAACACGCAATATATGAAGGCCTGAGCTGATACGGTTCAGTCCTTTTCCCTCTCATGCCTTGCCGAATATCCCCACGTCAGCCTCAACGCCGCCCCGAAAACGCATCCACGAACAAAAAATCATTCTGAAAAGCTATAAATCGAAACTTTTTTGAAAAAAGGTATTGCATTTTTGATTTCATTGTGGTATAATAAACAAGTCGTGAGATAATGGCCCGTTGGTCAAGCGGTCAAGACGCTAGCCTCTCACGCTGGAAACATGGGTTCGATTCCCGTACGGGTCACCAATAAGAAAGCACCGAAGCACTGCTTCGGTGCTTTCTTATTGCTATCCTTAGCCGAATCTGAACCCCGATAGTTTTGCTATGCAAAACTATCCATGGCATGCGGTCCGCCCAATTTCATTATCGCACAAACGCCATCCGCATGCACGGGTTCTGATTCCCGTACGGGTCACCATAAAGAAGCAGGGTACACGCATCGCGTGTGTCCTGCTTCTTTATGCTGTTTCTTCATGAATCTGAACCCCGATAGTTTTGCTATGCAAAACTATCCATGGCATGCGGTCCGCTCAATTTTATTATTGCGCAAACACCATCCGCATGCACGGGTTCTGATTCCCGTACGGGTCACCAGCGGCAAGTTGCCGCTCCCGATTATCGGGGGTGTGCATAGATATGACAAACTAAATACCGCGGTGGTGCGGTTCGGATTTATCTCCGACCGCTTCACCAAACGTAACAAATCCGAACTGTTTCGCAAGTCGAAACCGGTTCGGATTTGTTTTTACTATAATTATCCTGATTTATATCGGCTCTGTAATAATTTCGGATTCACCCCGGCATTTATTGCAGAGCCTGTTATTGTCAGCCCCTAATGAAACGGATTATAGGCTGTCCGGATCACATGGATCAGTTTGCCCGTCAGCTTCCTCAGCCCGCACAAGACCGTAACGGCGTAAAAGCCCCACTCGGCGTTTTCCGATGCGCAGACTTTCCTCTGCGGAAACCCTTTTCCCCTTTCCGAGGTATGAAAATATCCGCTGGACCCATGCTGCCGGCAAAAGCCACGGCTTTGTGCGGAGGTAGCGGTAGCTTCCGCGCAGCTCCCGCGCCGGAGGAAAAACCGTGCGCAGGATGTGGCTGCCTCTCCCGCGCTCCGGAGAGGAAACGGCATTAAGGGTAATAAGCCCGCTGTGTATCCTGTCCTCGCTGACCGAGCCGTAAACTCCGCCGTCAAGAATATCGTCAAGCAGCTCCGTGAGGTCGGGGCATTCGGTGCCGATATAGTCGGCGTCAGGGAAGCCAAGATACTCGCTACCGATCCTGAACAGCGACGCGGCAAACGTCTCGGCGTGGCAGCGCTCGAGCGCCCGGCGGACCTCCTGCCAGTCTATCTCGTCGTTCATGGCTTCCGCAAAGCGGCAGATATCGCACACCTGCCTTATGCCGAAGCCGGAATGCACAAAATGCTTGCAGGCGTGCAGCAAAAGAAATATCATATGGTCGGTACGGCACATTGAAAGCACCGGAACACCGTCAAGCTCTGTTGCCAGCGCCCGCTCGTGAGCATGCTCAAAAAGCCCGTCAGCCCCGATACACACGGCAAATTCCCGCTCAAAAAGATGACGGTGCAGTTCGATCTTCAGCCCGGTCGCACGCGAAACATATGTCGCCACATCCGTCTCATCGTCCGTAAACTCGTCGGGGTCAACGGGTGTCAGCCCTTCCTTCTCAAGGATCGCCCGAACATCCCCCAGCTCCTCCTCCAGCACGTAAATATCCTCATCGGCAGACGTGCGGTAATCAGGCTTGGGATAAAGACGGCGGCAGATTATCCCCTTCACCACAAGAACATGAAGCCCCGCGGCGTCAAACTTTTTGCAAAGCTGCAAAAGCGCCGACGAGCGTATGGTCTGCGCCGCCACAGAGCGGATCGCCTGCTGTTTCCAGACTGACATAAGCCGCTCCGCGTCGGGATCCGTTATCCCGCGTGAAAGGACGGCTGCCGCATCATATGCCATAGGCAGCACCGCGTGAATATATGAAAGCCGCCAAACGGCAGCGAGGGTATCGTAGTCAACCGTGACGGACTCACCGCTCCGGTCGCCCTCCGCATAGCCGTCTTTGCCCGACTGTATAAAGCGCCGAAGCGCTTCAAGAAACAAAATTCTGTCGCGGCTCAATGTCATCTGAGGCTCCTCACGCTTTCAAATAAAATCAAAATACGATCTTTGCATTAAAAATTACGCACCGCCGGCGGCTCAAAGCCGTTCGGCAAGGATATCCGCAATACGCCGGGAGGCATGACCGTCACCGTACGGATTGGCGGCACGGCTCATTCTTTCATACTCCCGCGGGTCGTCAAGAAGACGGGAAAAGCTCTCGTATATCGCTTCCTCGTCCGTCCCCACGAGCTTCAGCGTCCCGGAAGAAATACCCTCCGGGCGCTCGGTGGTGTCCCGCATGACAAGCACCGGCTTGCCAAGCGCCGAAGCCTCCTCCTGAATCCCGCCCGAATCGGTCAGGATAAGATAGCTGCGGCTAAGGAAATTGTGAAAATCAAGCACGCCGAGAGGATTTGTGAGATGTATGCGCGGAGCGTCGCCGAGTATCTCCTCCGCGACCCTGCGCACCTCCGGGTTAAGATGGACGGGAAACACCGCCTTTGTGCCGGGATGCCCGGCTATTACACGGCGTATGGCGCGGAACATTCCGCGCATCGGCTCGCCGAGATTTTCGCGTCGGTGCGCCGTTACGAGTATAAGCCTGTCGCTCCCGACCCAGTCAAGCTCCGGGTGTGTGAAATTCGCGCGGAGCGTGGCGTTCAGCGCGTCGATCGCCGTATTCCCGGTGACAAAGACCGAGTCCGGGTCTTTGCCTTCGGCAATAAGATTCCGCCGCGCTGTCTCGGTGGGCGCAAAATTGAATCGACTGATAATTCCGACCGCCCGACGGTTGAATTCCTCCGGGAATGGGGATGTGATATCGTGCGTCCTCAAGCCCGCCTCAACGTGACCCACCGGGATGCCGAGGTAGAAGGCGGCAAGCGAGGCGGCAAAGGCGGTGGTGGTATCGCCGTGTACAAGAACGATATCCGGGGCTTCCGCCTCGAGCACCGGCTTTATGCGCTCAAGCACGTCCCCGGTGATATCAAAAAGCGTCTGCCTCTCACGCACGACGTCAAGGTCGCAGTCCGGTACGATACCGAAAGCCTCAAGCACATCGTCAAGCATTTCGCGGTGCTGACCGGTAACACATACGACGGTACGGAAGCCTGGACGACGTCGAAGCTCAAGCACCAGCGGACACATTTTTATGGCTTCCGGTCTTGTACCGAAAACCGCCATTATTTTTTTGAGCATAGCCGTCCTTTCATTGATTACAGGTTCGGTTTTGCCGTCCGGCAAGCCGCGTATGCTGCCCGCCGTGGCTGCTGAATATACTTATTATTCCCCGTATCCTACCATCGGGGTCATTTCCTGACCCTGTCGAGCACCCACGGCTCGATCCGGTAGCTTTTTACGTCATGCTTGGTCACACGCTTTTCCTCCGGATACGGCTCAGCCCAGTGGGGACCGTAACGGTGGAGCAAATCTGCTTCCGGCTCACCGATGGTCATAAACTGTGTGTCTTCAAACGGAACGTACTCAGGACTGTCATACCATTCCCTTTTCAGCAAATCGTTGTAATAGCCGCTGACCCCGGTATAGGGATTCTTACCGGTATAGCTAAGTAAACCAACCAATTTGGTCTTTTTACTTTTGCAAATACATGTTACATTATCGATCCATCTGCCAAGCCGGACGCGGTCAACCTTGGCAAGCAATCCAATACACTTTGTAAACACAGACCTTGGAATGATACTTCCCTGCTTGATCTGCACAGCCGCGTCCAACACCCACACTAATCCCTGCTGAAACCGTTGAACGATCCTCAGATCAGGCACAGAATCCAACGGAACAATATCAACGGCAATTTCTTTGCGGCTACTGGTGTCATCCTCATGGAAGTGAATTACCTCTGTCCCAAGTACACGAAGCACTGCACGGTTATTCGGATATTCCGAATCGGTTTTATATGTCTGCACGAAATATCTGTCACCCATCTTCTCATGGACAATGGAGAGAAATTTTTCATAATCCTCGCGGAACATCGAAATATCCACATCGTCATCCCACGGAATGAATCCTTTATGATTCATTGCTCCCAGAAGCGTACCGGCGTGAAGAAAATATCTCAGATTATTTTCGCGGCATATTTTATCAATATCCTTCATTGCGGAGAGTAAAACCTCATGCAATTCAAGATTTCCGTAATCATTGGTCATTACCGATACCTCAACAAACTATTTTCTCCGTTTTAGGCGAATAAGCGTCCTGTACACTGGGAACGGAAGCCATGTCAGCACCTCAAGACGTATCTTATCCTGAGAATATGTAAACGGGGCAGCCTTGAACAGTGCATGATATTTTCTGAGAGCGAAGCGCAATTCCCTGACCTGCTCCGACCAGTCTCCGTCCGACAGCGCGATCTCGGTCAGCGACCATAGCAGACTCCCGCGATAACGTGCCGCAGCGTCAGCTTCAAGCTCCGGATATTTTTCCTGAATAAATCGCAGGTTGTCGGCACAGTGCCGCTGCCACGCGAGCTTAGTTGCAGAAAATGAAGCGGTTGTAATACTTTCTGGGCGACACCGGTAGTTATAAATAACATGATTTGTCAGCACAACAGTGCCGCAACGTTCCAGAATCGGCAGAACAATAGCCTCATCTTCATTAATCTCACCAATCGGAAACATAATATCATTGAAAATACTCCGTCTATACAATCTTGCCCATGCGGCACAGCCATTCTGAAAAAAATGCTGCATTGCCTGAACATTTGTCATACACGCTTCTTGCAGTTTTCCATTCCAATCACTTTTTAGAATGTAATCTGTGATGTTCTCAACTCGCTGCATGCCACCAATGACAAGACCCGCATCATACTTTATAATAAGTTGGTACATATAATCAACAGCAGCATTTTCCAACCAGTCATCGCTGTCAACAAACGTTACATATTTGCCTGATGAGGATCCCAATCCTACGTTGCGGGCATCTGACAACCCTCCGTTTTTCTTGTGAATAACCTTAATACGAGAATCCCGCTTAGCGTACTCATCGCAAATTTCCGGGCATCCATCCGGCGATCCATCATCCACCAGAATGATCTCAAGATTATGATACGTCTGAGATATGATCGAGTCGATACACCGGCGAAGATAAGGCTCAACCTTGTAAACCGGAACTATAACAGTGACAAGCGGCTGTGCTATTTCAGTCATTGTATCAGCTTTTCCCATTGTTCAATAATCTCCACTGAATCAAATCTCTCAATATCGACCTGCGAATTTTCCGAGAAGTCCCGGCGCAGCTCTTCGTTTTCAATAAGGCGGCATATCTTCTCCGCAAGCGCGGAGGTATCCCCGGACGGGACAAGATACCCGTTCACACCGTCGCGTATTATCTCGCCGGGGCCTGTCATAATGTCAAAGCTGACAAGCGGCAATCCGTATGATTTGGCTTCCAGAAGTACCATCGGCAGCCCCTCCATCCCGGAGGTCATTACATACATCGCGGCGGCTCTGTATTCCGTCTCCATATCCGAAACCGACCCCGCAAGGATAATGTTTTTACCAAGACCGTATTCGGCGATCTTCCGCTCAATCTCCGCCCGCTCCGGACCTTCGCCGCATATTCTCCATTGCCAGTCGGTATGCCGTGCAAATACAGTCCTGCCCACCTCGGGTATCAGCGTAAACCGTTTGACCGGCGCAAGATGTCCGGCTGAAAGGATAGTGCGCGAGTCGGATCTATAATCGACCGGATGCTTTTCCACCGGATTGCCTATGACCGTCACCGGACGGCACCGACTGATATTGGTCATGTAATTTTGCTTATCACGTTCGGTCAGCACCACCATCGCATCGCTGTGCCGTGCGGCAAAGCGTCTGAAATATGGGAACCACCGCGAACCCCAGTTGTTGAAATAATTGCCGTGCTCCCAGGTTATCACCTTTGCGCCTGTCCCGCGCGCGGCGATAATACCGTAAAAGCCCATCCCCACATCGACATTTATCACGCAGTCGATCTTATTCTCCTTGATAAACCGACGGATCATGCGGATCTGAGCCGCCGCCCCGGTTTTTCCCGCGCCGTTGTCAAGCACACTGTGCTGCACGCAGCCGTTAAGCGGGAAGAACACTCCGCCGCCGACCATTCTGAGACTGATGACAAAAACCGAATGACGCGCTGACAAAGCATTGGCGATAAGCGCCGTCATGCGCTCCGTGCCGCCCTTGCGGGACATATCGCCTTCAAGAAACAGAAGATTCATACACACCTCACAGGCTGTCAAGCATATCTTCCACTGCCCTGACCGTCTTTTCCTTGCTGAAATCCTTGCCGCGCTCCGCAGACATACTGCGGTAGTGCGCCAGCGTCCCGGGCTCGGACAGCATCCGCTTCATTCCCTGATAAATTCCTTCCTCGCTGTTTTCAACCACTAGCCCGTACTCGTCATGCTCGCCGAGCAGCTCCCGCGCGCCGGAGCAGTCGGTGCTGACGACCGGGGTCCCCACGATCAGCGCCTCGGTCACGGCGGTGGAAAAGCCCTCGCGGCGGGAGGAGCAGACATACAGGTCGCAGCGGGAAACATACTGATATGGGTTGTCCCTGAAGCCAAGAAGAATAAAAGAATCCTCCACGCCGTACTCCCTGATTTTCTGACGCAGGCTTTTTTCCTCCTCGCCTATGCCGAGGATGTACACCGTGTGCACAAGTCCCTCGTCAATAAGCCGCTTGTGTGCGTTCAGCAAACGGTCGAAGCCCTTGGTGGGGATCAGCTTGGCGACGGAACAAACCGTAAAAGCACCTCCCCCAAAGCTCACGTCATCCGGCGGGCACTTGGCTTTTTCCACGATCTGCCCGGTCTCGTTTGTGTTGTAAAGAACCGAAACCGGAACGCTTACCGGCAATGACTCAAGAAATACCCTTCTTACCGAATCCGCCACAGCAATAAGTCTGTCATATGAATCATACAGTCTTTGCGCCTCGGCGGGCGACCGGAAGCCTATCGCTGCCTGCTTGGGTGAGTTAAGCTCGATATGCAGCCACGCCGCCTTTTTTACGTTCTTATCCGGACACCCCGCAATAATGCGCGAGGTCGGTCCCTCAAGATATGAAACCAGAATATCGTATGTATCGCGCACAACGTACCGGTAAAGAGCGCGCGGCGTGAAGAGCTTCATAAGCGTAGTGTTTCCGCGGAATTGACGCTTATAGCCCGGAATATACCTGATGTGCGGCAAAAGATACTGCCTGTTTACTCCGGTATCGAAAAGCGTCTGTACCGTAACCTCAAATTTTTTCGCGTCAAGATTGTTTGCAAGATTTACAAGCACCCGCTCCGCCCCGCCATGTCCGAGGCTTGGGATCAGAAACAGAACCTTTTTAGCCATAAACGCCTCCGAAGATCCACGAACGGTACGGCAGAAGGTTGGAGTCGGTGTGTACGATGAGCCAGAAATACACAAAATAAACGCAAATCACGCCAAACGTCATAAACCTCCTGCTTTTGCCCTCAAAGCAGCTCAGAATTTTTGGCCACAGCAGGATATTGAATATACCGAAGAACATACAGAACCGCGCAAATATCCAGTTGCGCGTTGCTACAAGCATAAATCCGGAGTTGATGAGAGACAAATTTACAAGAATACCTGCGTCCTTGCCCCTCTGAGAAAGGTAGCACCATAAAACCAAGGAAAAAATAACCGGAACCGCCGTAAGCCCAAAGCGGAGTACGTTTGCACCCAACCCCGATTGCTGAAGCGTTGATTCAAATGTTGCATACCGGCTTTCCGAAGACACAAGCAGGTCTATCAGTATATCCGAAAAGGAATTGAAAAAAACAAATGCAGCAAAAAATGCTCCGATAAGAATAATATTATACCACGAACGCGGGTTCACATAAGCCGAATACAAAAAAGCAAACAGCACAATGTACACCGATGAGTGAAAGCCTGCTGCAATTACGGTCAGCAAAATGACGGGAATCCACTTTTTCTTCTTTACAAGCGGAAATGCCGCAAACATGATTGCCGCCGCCATCA
This sequence comes from Clostridiales bacterium, assembly GCA_003523225.1. Taxonomy (GTDB): domain Bacteria; phylum Bacillota; class Clostridia; order Oscillospirales; family CAG-272; genus CAG-390. The sequence continues at coordinate 107,346 of DPGK01000033.1, read as the reverse complement.
TCTGACGCATACCGTTGAACAGGTCAAAATAATACATTCCCGCTATCAGCAGAAACGCCGACAGCGCATAGTTATCGGAGTTCTTGTATATTCCGTAAACTATCAGTGCAACCGACACGAGTGCCATAAAGACAAACATCGGAATATAGCTGTCAAATAATTTTGCGGACAGCATATTTACAAGACCGAACAGCGGCTCTTCTTCGGAAAATATCTGCGCCACTGACTTGTGACCTGTCAGCATATATACGTCAATATAGTTACCGTAGTCTGTTCCGACTCCGCTCCTGAAGCCGACCACAATACCGAGGAGCGCTATAAGCAGCACGCAATAGAACGCATGATATTTACGCACATCAACAGACAAAGTATCACCGTTGCTGCGTATCACCTGCATCCGCCAGCAAATACAGACGGAAAGCAGCATTACAATCAAATAAATCAGCATATAATAATCCTCTGGATCTTATCTCTTCTTACGGTGGTGCAAAAACATATACAGCCTTTTGGGAAGCAAACCGACTATCAAAGGGCGAAGCACAAAAACATAATCATAAATCGGCAGCTTTAATCTTTTAAAGCCTTTGGCGCGGACAAACGCTTCATTGAAGCAATATTTCAGCTTGCGGCGATGATAAGCATTTTCATCATCCCTCATTTTATACAGCGGAACGTCAAGATTATAACCCTTATACCCCAGTTCATACATCCGGAACCATAAGTCATAGTCCTCCGCCCGGAGAGTCCGGCGGTCGGTGGAGTATCCGCCGACCGCGGCATAAGCGCCGCTTCTTACCATGCACGGTGCATGACAGAAGGGCGAACCGTGAACAAAATCCCTTGCTGTTACCTCGCCGCCCGCCGTGCCGCGTCCCCATTCACCGTTTTCGTTGAAATAGATCATAGGGGTACTGACAACAGAATACTGCGGATGCGCGTCAAGAAACCCGGCTTCGGCTTCAAATCTTGCCGGAAGCGATATATCGTCGCCGTCCATACGGGCAATATACTCTCCGCGCGCAAGCTCAAGGCAACGGTTCAGCGTATGATTAAGCCCCATGTTATGCTCATTTTTTATGAGTATGAATCTGTCCGGAAATTTTTCGGCATATCCGGACGCTATACGGTAGGTATCGTCTGACGAGCCGTCGTCGCAAAGAACGGCGTTCCAGTCGGAATATGTCTGTGCGAGCAGCGAATCAAGCGCCTCGGAAAGAGTCCCCGCGCAGTTATATATCCCCATAATGACAGTTATTTTCACGCTCATTTGCCCGTTTACCTGATTCTTATAGCTTCCGGCGCGGCAATGACCGCATTATCCGGCACATCATGGACAACAACACAGTTTGCACCGATCTTTACCCCGTTGCCCACCTTCACTGCGCCAATGATCTTCGCCCCGGCGCCTATCATCACATTGTCACCGATAACAGGAGCGCCGCCTTTTCCCTCACCTATCGTAACCTGATGAAATATTGTGACATTACTGCCGATAACAGCGTTGTGCGATACAATAATTCCATTCAGTCCGTGAGGCAGATTGGGCGGGGAGGCAAACCGCGCTCCGAAATTCCGGTGAGTTCCCATTGACGCATTGTTGAATGCGTCGGCGCGCTTTATATACCAAAGCCGCAGCATATCGCCTATCTTACCGCCCCTTTGCGGGTCTGTAACGATGGCGCGGTAACGCCAGTATTTTTCATGATTATAATGCTGTACCATATGCCGGAAGATTTTTTCCGTGCGTGAAAGCTCAATATCCCCCATAAAGTCTCCCAAGCGTTTCCCCAACTACTTTTTTCTTATCAAACACTTCTTTCATGTGCGCTCTGCCGGATGATCCCATGGCTTCTCTCTCCGCGCTCGTCATGTAACAGAAGTGAAGCATTGCTCCGTAAAGGCTGTCTGCGTCCCGTGCCTCGCACAGGAATCCGCTTTCTCCGTCGACGACCGACTCCATGCAGCCGTGAATGCGGCTCGTGATCACCGGACGCCCCATTGCCGCGCATTCAAGATTAGTATTTGCCATTCCCTCATGCCACGACGGAAGCACAAAACAGTGCGAGGCGGCAATGTACGGGCGCACATCCTTCACATAACCGCGATAGTTAAGCCATCCCTCACCGGCGCATCGGTCAAGCTCGGCGGTGTAATCCTCCTCACAGCTCCCGAGAATGTCCAGCGTGCAGTCAATACCTCCGTCGCGCAGACGGCGCATGGCACCGAGAAGCTCGTCTACGCCCTTTTCGCGCATAACTCTCCCCACAAATAGAAACCGCACCGGCGTCTCCTCGCGGGGGTACGGCGCATATGCGTAATGCTCAAGATTTACACCCGCGCCGTCGAGAAGGCAGCACTGCTCGCGGCGCACCGCGCGCTCGTCAAGCAGCGTCTGCATGTTTTCCGCATTTTCAAAGAAAACGACCCGGGCGCGTTTCAATGCCGTGCGGTACATCTTGGTGACCAGCAGACGCAGCGCACCTTTTTTCTGAAACGCCGTGCCAAGCCCGGTGATATTTGAAGCATACGGGATACCGAGCATCCGGCACGCCGCACCGCCGTATATGTTCGGTTTGATCGTGTATGTGATGACAAGCTCCGGCTTTTCCCGCCGCAGTATTTTAACATACCTCATAAAAAGACCGATATCCTTTACCGGGTCGACTCCGCGGCGGTCGACCGGCGTAGGGATAAACCGGCAGCCCATTTCCTCAAGCGGGCGGATCAGCTCACCGTCCGGCAGGGATATCAGCACCTCATTTGTCCTAAGCAGTTCAGCTATCAGCTCACGGCGGAACTGATACAAGCCGACATCAAAATTGGCAAAAATCAGAATTTTCATTTGATCCTTCGCGCCGGAACGCCAGCATATGTTCCGACCTCGGTAATACTCTTGACTACCGCGGCTCCCGCTCCGATAACGCATCCTCCGCAGATATCCGTATTATTTCTCACCGCCGCACCGATGCCGATATGCGTCATGTCTCCAACCGTAACGGTGCCGCCGAGCGCGGCGCGCGGGGATATATGTACCCAGTCGCCCAGACGATCGTTGTGTTCAACCACCGCCGCAGTATTGATTATGCAGTGCCTTCCTACGGACGCGCACGGATTGATAACGGCATTAGCCATAACGACCGTTCCCTCTCCGATCGATACATCCGCGCCTATCTGCGCCGATGGGTGAATGAGCGTCGCCCACGGAAGGTGCAAAGCCTCGGTTATTGAGCGGCGCATCTGGCAGCTCCCGACAGCCGCAACAAATTCGGTATCCGGATCAGCCAGCATGGCAGCGTCGGCGAGCTTTCCGATCACCGGAAAGCCCATCACCTCTCCGGACACGGCATCGTCAAGGAACGCAATGTCGGTCCGCCCCGACTTCATTGCAATATCGGCGACCACGCGGGCGTGTCCGCCCGCTCCGATAATAATCAGCCTCTTAAACATTTGTCTTTTCCCGGCTACCTTCAAATTCCGCCATCGTGGCGTTATTTTCTCCGCTGATGCCCTCGCGCTTCAGCACGCTGCGGACGGTCATCATAACTATCCTGACATCAAGCGCAAAGCTGACATGATCGACATACCACACGTCATAGTCAAATTTCTGCTCCCATGTGATGCTGTTGCGCCCGTTCACCTGCGCCCATCCGGTAAGCCCCGGACGCACCTCGTGCCGACGTGCCTGATGTTCGTTATAAAGCGGCAGATATTTCACAAGCAAGGGTCTTGGACCGACTATCGACATATGTCCGACGAGTATGTTCAAAAGTTCGGGAAGCTCGTCAAGCGAGGTGCGGCGCAGGAATCTGCCGTACCCCGTAAGCCTTTCTTCGTCCGGCAGCAGCTCGCCGTTTTTCTTTTCATTTGTCATCGAGCGGAGCTTTATCAGTCTGAATACCCTTCCGTTCCTGCCGGGGCGCTCCTGCACGAAAAAGGGATTCCCCCGCATTTTTACCGCGCCCACAAGCGTCAGAACAAGCAGCAACGGCGAAAGAACGGTCAGCGCCAGAAGCGAAATTATAAAATCAAGCACCCGCTTTATGTATTTTGAGTACACCGTTTTCAAGAGAACAGCCTCCTGACGGTCCCGATTATACGCTCCATATCCTCGTCGGTATTCTTGATATCGCTCGGCAGACAAAGCCCGCGGGCAAATATCTCACCGCCTACGTCCCCATCGACCGAAATAAAGTCGCGGTCGGCGAAAAAGGGCTGCATGTGCATCGGCTTCCAGATAGGCCGGCTCTCTATGTTCTCCTCGGCAAGCGCGCCGATAACCTGTGCGGGCGTGACGTCGGTCTTTGCCGGGTCGAGAGTGATGCAGCTGAGCCAATGGTTCGGTTCGGAATCCGGCAGATACGGATTCATGCTTATCGCAGGAATGTCGGCAAAAGCCGCAGCATATGTGTTGTATATTTTCCGCTTCAGCGCGCGGTGCTCGTCCAGATGCTTCAGCTGCCCCCGTCCGATACCCGCGACGATATTGCTCATACGGTAGTTGTACCCCAGCTCCTTATGTTCGTACCACTGAACCGGCTCGCGGGACTGAGTAGCCCAGAAGCGCGCCTTCGCCGCCGCCTCCTCGCTGTCGGTGAGAAGCATTCCTCCTCCCGAGGTGGTGATTATCTTGTTCCCGTTGAAGGAAAGCGCGGCATACTTGCCGAATGTGCCGGTCTTTTTTCCGCGGTATGAGGCGGAAAGGCTCTCGGCGGCGTCCTCTATCAGCACCGCGCCGTGAGCGCGGCATATCTCGTCGATCTCGTCGAGCTTTGCCGGTGTGCCGTAAAGATTCACAACTATAACACAGCGGCAGTCGGGGTACTTCCGGAACGCCGCCTCAAGCGCGCGCGGATCCATATTCCAGCTTTCGCGCTCGGAATCGACAAAGACCTGACGCCCGCCCTCGTAGCTGACGGGGTTCACCGTCGCCGAAAATGTAAGGTCGGAGCATATGACAACATCCCCCGGCTTTACTCCCGCAAGCTTTACTGCAAGATGCAGCGCCGCAGTTCCGGAGGACAGTGCGGCAGCTGCCGCAGCGCCTATGTATTCAGCCGTTTCTTTTTCAAATCCCGTAACATTCGCCCCGAGCGGAGCTACCCAGTTGGTGTCAAACGCCTCCTTTATGTACTGCTGCTCCTCACCGTGCATGGTGGGTGAGGAAAGATATATCCTTTTTTCACTGCCCATAGTTACAGCCTCTTTTGTCTTTCTGCCGGATGCAGACGCATTCCGGAGCATTATATTCCCGCGTACGAAAAATCCCCGGGCTGACGGATACATTTTCGTAAGTAAGTCCATAGTATATTATACAATTACTAAAGAAAAAAAGCAAGTACTATACCGATCGCGCAAGTCGTTTTTTTGCGTTTTTCCCGGTTTTGTGCCCAAAAAAAGATTTTCCGCGCTTGAAAATACGGTGCTTTCCCTTGAAATGGCACACCGCATCCGCAGATTTCATATCCGACCGTTGACCATACCTACTTCATGAATTTTTATACACGATATTGCAAAACAAGCATTACAGCGGGACAAAAAACGAAATTTTTTATTTTAATGTATACGATATATTTTTTAGAAAAAGCTGTTTTTTATATTGATTTTTTCACATGGATGTGCTACAATAAAAACAGAAATAATTTACAAACAGAAAGGAGAAAAGCAAATGAACAGCAACGGCATCCATAAAGCTAATATGTTCCATTTACGCCTTCAGATCCCGCCGTCACGCACCCTGTGCATTGATTACCAAAGGATGATCTTACTGACAAATCGCGCATGAACCCATTACGGTATGTTTATGCGCCCTATGAGTCTGTAATTCTTTAGCAGTAACAATTATTCAGTCAGAATGGATTGTCGAAAACATTATTAACAAACAATAAAAAATGTGCTTTCAAAGAAAGGACCATAAAAAATGAAAAAATTATCAGCTTTGTACTTACCGCTGTTCTTTTGCTCTCAGTATGTCTAATTCCGGCATATGCTTCCAATTTAAGCACCCAAACAAATGCAGAAATTAAAGGAACATGCCGTAATCACGACTTTATTATTTTCGGAGTATATCATAGCGGAAATAATCAGCATACTTTTTTTGTTCAAGTGATGGATGCTCAGCATATATAGTCGAAGAATGTTACAACTGGGATAATTGTACAAATCATCAGGATGTGGAAACTCTGCCATGCGAAAGATGTGGACATGGTACGATTTATATTCACAATTATGAACCTTATCATCATTTGTATAATGGTGATTATTATCATATTTTAACATGCACAAATACTGATGAATATGAGGAATTCATGTGCGGAAAAACATCTGGTGATTCCGTTGAATGTTCTCTTACACCTACTGTTATTTGGAGAGGATTTATGCCTAACAAAGGTCATTATCTGACGCGGGATTGTACCGTGTGCGGTTATCATTATACGATAGGATATTTTTATCCTTCCAACCATCCTAATTACTTTGATGAAGAAAATAACTGCCAATACTGTCAAATGGCATATCCGTATTATATGGCATGGGATCCTGATCAATAAGTTATTTTGACCTATGCTTGCCGCAGTTTTTACTGCGGCAAGCAATATCGAAATAAGGAGAAATATAAATGAAAAAAATAATTATTATAACATTATATTTGCTTCTTGCGTTTGGATTGATATCATGTAATAAACCTCAAGAAACTCCCGTTGACACAAATACGCCGGAAACCTCAGACGATGCAACAATCAGCACGTCAGTGAATAATATTATAACCTATGATCCGAAAAATGTGCATGAGGGTGAACCAATTGAGATAAAGGAAATCCTGCTTCCTGAGGACGGTCAAAAGATAGTATACGAGCCAGCGTTTGAACTTTATAATGACAGTAAAAAAGGATATTCACTTATTGTCAATTCCGCAGAAAGAAACGGAGAAAAAATTATTTTTTACACAAGCGAAACAAGATACTGCTTTGACCTATTATCCGCTATACTGAAGACACCCGCAGACGAATTGTTTATCGGACTTAACGGCGAAAAGCAGGAGGACGGGACTTTCAAATATGTTGTGAAGCAATATACAAAGAAGATGTTCCAGGATGACGCTACATTCAATTCCATTAATGAAATAAAAGAACTACTCGGCAAGAAGTATGACCCAAGCAAAAGCTATTATTATACCTTATTTTATTTTGTGACAGATGTAACGGATGTAGTGGATTTTACAGATGCGACAGATGTAACGGATGTTACAGATATCAGTCAAAAGGTAGCAGAATGAAGAAAACGGTATTTTTGATTGTAATTTGCATTTTACTGCTTTTCTGCGCATCGTGTGAAAAGTCAAAGGAGCTTTCCACCAACCCGGATATGCAGGAAATGCTTGAATCCCGAGAGCACGGGACGGGGCAGTTCTTCCCATTTGGGGGCGAGAACTGCGATAACGGACATGTGCCGGGTGTAAAGGACGTCGGCTCGGGTCATGTCGAGTACTGCCAAAGATGCTTGATGATACTCAAGCCGGAAGAACCGCACATACTTAAGTCCGCCCAAGCAGGCGGCTATGCCATTATTGACGGCAAGCTGTTCGTCGTAATTGAGAGCCGCTGCAGCAAGTGCCGCGCTGTTTTTGACTACGAATATGTTCCGTACGACACGTCGGAAGGGACGGTGGCGCAATGAACTGTCTGATATATGGCGCAAAAAGCTTCTGGCGGCGGCGCGGAACATCAATACTTATCTCCGCGCTGTTTTTCTTTATCTCACTTGCTCTTATGCTTTCCTCCCTCATCGTAGGCGTTTGCGATCTTTACAGATCGAGAAACGAAAACCCCTACTCCGACTATTACAGACTGCTTGTTGACAGAAGATCAGATGACATTTACGCCATTACCGGATATACCGGATATGCCTCAACAAACAAGATGTACAGCGGCAGCTGGGGCAGCATAAAAGAAATAAACGACTATTTTTACAACATAACCGATTTTACTGCCGAGGCATACGGGCAGACAACGGCAAGCATTGACCCACTGCTGCCGGAGTGGCTGAATGACAGCGGCATTTTTCTCCTTTACGGTATCACAAAATGTACAGAGCTGACCGAATTCACCCGCGGCGAGCTGACACTTACTGCGGGGCGACTCCTTGTTCCGGACGACAGATACAATAAAAGCAATGTATGTATGCTGAGCGAGGAGGTAGCGTCCCTTAACGATATATCGGTCGGAGACAGTATAGATATCCGTATGTCTAAGGAAGTCTATGAGCCGTTTACCGTTGTAGGTATTTACAGGATAAATACTGCATACAGCAAAGACGGAATACGTATCAGCTATAATCTCCCCGAAAACCGAATATTCGTTCCGCTCTCAACATTTGAGCGGGCATATTGCCTCGGATGCTACAATTATCAGATCAAGCTTGACGACGCCTCGCTTATCGGTCAGGTTGAGGAGCTGGTTAACAAATATGCAATGGGCGGGGGCTTTCCGGCTTATTTCATACGCGTCGGAGATATATTTGAAGCCAACAACCGCGGTGTGCGCTCGCTGGAGCGCGTATTTGAGGTGACTCAGCTTATATTTGCGGCAACAGCGGCAATTCTTTGCATGATAATAGTATTTTCGCTTGTAAGCTCAAGAAAAAAAGAATACGGAATTTATCTTGCAATGGGAAACGGCAAGGCGGGCATTGCAGGCGCACTCTCTGTGGAGCTGGGGCTTACAATGACTGTGGGGATACTGCTTGCTTTTGCGGCTGTGATGATATGCGGATCAGATATTTCAAATTCTCTGCTTGCGGGGTCTCTTGGCAATATTTCCGCGGAATCGCTTGCCATCACCACCTCCGATTCGGTTATGAGCCTGTCTGACGAGATCGCCGCAGTGTACAGTCTGACAGACAGTGCGTTTGTTGCCGACAGCATCGGCAAGGCACTTATTCTGATACTCCCCTGCGCCGTTATTGCTGTTATCTGCGCATTTGCCGGGATATTCAGAATAAGCACCATGAAGCTCCTCACAAATCAGGAATAGGAGGGCAGGATGTAAATGAAAAGAATGATAAAAAACATTATCCGTCTGCCCGGTGCTTTTCTTCCGCTGTTTTTGTCGGCTGTCCTTGCAGTCGTTCTGATCTTACTTTGCTTTTCGGTAACGCGCTCCTGCGACGAAGCGCTTGAACGTATTGAAAACTCGTATGACGCAACGCTTACCCTCACCGTAAAGAAAAAGTATGACCACGTACTGACCGATAAAGGCAAATACCTGTTAATGGACGTAAACACCGCGCTTATCGACCTTGATATTCTGGACATCATAAAAGCCGAAAGCAGGCTGACCATCTCCGAATACACAACAAACCCGTATTTATTTCAGCTGGAGCTTATCCGAACCGATAAGCAGCTTTCGGGGATCGAAGCGGAAGTTGCAAGCGGAAAGCCGTTTCACACGGCTCCGTCTCGGCTGATACTGCCACACAGAACGGTATGGAATATTTCCTCGGTCGGATGTACCGATGAATCACAGCTTCCCATCGCGTTGGGCAACGCCCCGGCGGATATCAGCGTTACATATCGCGACGGAATGTCGTACGGCGACGGCGTGCTCCTTTCCAAGGAAATATACGATTTTCTCGAGTCGCCCGAAAATATCGTAATAGGCTGGTACGCAGTAAAGACAAGCGGGCTCAGCAATCATTTCTCAGTTGTCGACGGGAAATATCAGATATCAAACGATATCCTTGATCTTGCACTTAAGCAGAAAGACGGGCAGAGCGAGCCGAGGACGTCAGTCCCTGTTGCTGGATATTTCAGCGCCGAAATGATGGAAAGCCGTATAATATGCCCTCCGGAGCTTTGGGAAACGGTCTACCGCGCACAGGATTATTACCAAAGCAATAGCAATGCCCTGAACAAATACCGGGATAACATAAGTGCCATTGACGAGGTCGGAATCGTTCAGCTTAAAATGGCGCTCGACTCCCCGGCGGATGCGCCTGATGTGATACGCTCACTTATTGACTCCGGTATCGGAGCGGAGGATTATTTGATTGAGGCGGACGACTATGACTACAAATTCGCCGTTTCACAGATAAACGGAATACGCGGCTTTGCATCGGGAATTTTCCTGCTTTCCGTGATTTTCGGCATTGCTGCTACCGTTCTGCTCGTTTTATATTCGGTAAAAAGACGTCACAGCGAAATTTACACGCTGCGCACGCTCGGAAAAAACGAGGGCGGTATCGCGCTTTCGGTCTGCTTTGAGATATCGCTTGTGCTGCTTGCTGCCATCCTTACCGGAATAGCGTTAGGATATGTGTTCGGCAGCGGTATTTGCGCACGTATAAACGACGCCGCATATCGCTCCACCGTAAGCACGGCGGAAAACATGTCAAGAGTAGCCGAGCTTATGCAAAACAGCGAAAGCGTAAAAGCCCAGCTTGAGGGGGCGGTCGGAAGGTATCTGCAAACCGATACATCCATCCGGTTCATAATGCCGTGGCAGCTCATCTGCCTGCTGTTTATATCGTGGCTCGGCTTATCCGGCTGTGCTCTGCTCTCATCATGGGCGGCTGTCGGCGGAAGCCTGATGAAAAAGGAGAAATAACAATGGCTTTACTTGAGATAAAAGATGTTTCATACGACTATGAGCTGAGATCCGGGAAGGTTCACGCTCTGAAAAATGTGACCGCGGAATTCGACGCCGGGAAGATGTATGCCGTCACGGGGCGCAGCGGGTCGGGAAAAACCACGCTTCTTTCCCTTATCGCCGCATTTGACGTTCCGCTGAGCGGAGAAATACTGTACAATGGAGTATCAATATCTTCCGAAAAGCCCTCGGTGTACCGCCGGAAGAATATCGGGATGATATTTCAGTCATACAATCTTATTCATCATCTCACCGCGCTTGAAAACGTGATGCTTTCCCTTGAAATAACACACAGCGACCCCAAAAACAGAAAAAACACCGCCCGGGAAATTCTCAGGCGGGTCGGCATCAAGGATGAGCTGTTCGACAAACGACCTCTGACCCTTTCGGGAGGGGAACAGCAGCGCGTGGCGATAGCAAGGGCGATTGCGGCGGATTCACAGATGATTCTTGCAGATGAACCGACCGGAAACCTTGACAATGAGAACAGCGAAAACATAATAGGTCTTCTTAAATCTCTTGCCCATGAAAGAGACAAATGCGTTATAGTTGTAACTCATTCTGAGGATATCGCGGCAGAAGCAGACATTGGGTATCATATGTCAAACGGAATGATCGCATGAAAAACACCGTAAAATCGGATATGAAATCCGCCCCTGCAATTCCGCAAGGAATGAATTTCACACAAAAAACGACAAAGCCGCCATTTTATTTTGGCAGTGGCAAAAGAAATCGGAACCCGGCTTTGCACTCCTGCCGGTGATAACCGCCAGTT
>DPGK01000033.1:95424-95695 GCA_003523225.1 Clostridiales bacterium | reverse complement strand
TCAAAAAATAAAGGATGGCGTGTCCCATCCTTTATTTTTTGGTGGAGCATAGGGGATTCTGAACCCCGCTTTGCGCGCCTGCCGGTGATAACCGCCAGTTCTGCTTGGCGCAAAGCATGATCAAGACCCGGCATTGCCGGGCTTCAGGGGGTTCGAATCGTTGAAGTTTCATCAAAAAATAAAGGATGGCGTGTGCCATCCTTTATTTTTTGGTGGAGCATAGGGGATTCTGAACCCGGCTTTGCGCGCCTGCCGGTGATAACCGCCAGTT
>DPGK01000033.1:89999-95167 GCA_003523225.1 Clostridiales bacterium | reverse complement strand
TCAAAAAATAAAGGATGGCGTGTGCCATCCTTTATTTTTTGGTGGAGCATAGGGGATTCGAACCCCTGACCCCAACACTGCCAGTGTTGTGCGCTCCCAACTGCGCTAATGCCCCATGGGATATTTTTGAAAATGGTGGAGACAGGGAGACTCGAACTCTCGACCTCACGGATGTGAACCGTGCGCTCTAACCAACTGAGCTATGCCTCCTTGACCGTGCTCGATTATTATAGCACAAACCCGTGCGCTTTGCAATACCTTTTTCGGAAAAAAATAATTTTTTCTGATTTTTCTTGTGTTTTTATCGCCATATCCCGAGACGGCGGGGCAATCAGCCGATAGCGCAGGAGCAGGCTGTTACGCTTTTTTTATTGAGCGGTGGATAAATTGACAGAATTTTTTAACTTTTTCTGTTTTCGTGACCTGTTAATCCATAAAGGGAGTTGTGTTTTTTCGAATTATATGCTATAATTACAATAGTATATTATGCACTCCGAAAGGAATGACTTACTTATGACCACCCAAAATGAAGCAGCATCAGCGACAAAACGCGTATCTGTGATCGTCCCGTCCTACAATCCGGACGAAAAGCTTGAAACCGTGATATCCGGACTTGAGGACGCAGGCTTTGATGACATTATTGTAGTAAACGATGGCAGCCGCGAGGACTGTCTTAAATTCTTTCCCGACCCCAAGCTTCACCCTTCAATGACGCTGCTGACGCATGAAGTCAACCGCGGCAAGGGCGCGGCGCTCAAGACCGCATTCTCATGGTTCATTGAGAACCGCCCGGAGCGTGAAGGGGTCGTGACTGCCGACGGCGACGCGCAGCACCGCGTTTGCGACATTCTCGGCTGTGCCGAAGAAATGCTTGAGAGTAGCGACCTTGTTCTCGGCGTGCGCGACTTTTCTTTGCCAGACGTTCCGCCCCGCAGCCGCATGGGCAACCGCATAACCTCCGCCGTATTTCTGGTGCTGTGCGGGCTGCGCGTGTCCGACACGCAAACGGGACTGCGCGCCATTCCCTCCTTTGCGCTTCCCGCCCTCTCAACGGTGGACGGCGAACGCTACGAATACGAAACAAATATGCTTCTGGCGCTTAAAGGTCTTGGCATACGCTACCACGAACGCGGGATAGAAACCGTTTACATAGAGGAAAACCAGACCTCGCACTTCCGCCCGGTGCGCGACTCGCTGCGCATTTACGCGCTTATAATCAAATATCTTTTCTCCTCCGGAGCCGCAACTCTGGTAGACCTGCTTTTGTTTTATCTTCTCACGCGCTTTGCATCGCAGATATTCTGCGGCTTTACCACGCTTGGAGCAACGGTAACGGCGCGTATCGTCTCCTCGCTTGTGAATTTCTGCATCAACCGTAAGGTAGTCTTTCACAATAAAAACAACCTTGCCAAGACAATTCTCAAATACTACACTATCGCAGTCCCGATAATGCTCGCCTCTGCCGGAGGCGTCGCGCTTCTCGGCTACATCTTCCACGCCGAGGCGGCGGGACTCAAAACGCTGTTCAAAATGATAATTGACACGATACTTTACTTTGTCGGCTTCCGTCTCCAGCGCGAATGGGTGTTCAGACCGGCAAAGGTCGCGTCAAAAGAGTCCAAGTCAAAGTAAATCTTAAGGAGCAAGCATCCAAAATGAAATCAACGGCAAAATCCCGTAAAGGCTCAGCAGGACGGATAGTCGGCAGGATATTCATATCCATAGGGCTGATACTTGTACTTCTGATCGCAATGATCTACAGTCTTGCGTACGCCGTGGCAAACGGTCCGAGCAGCACCATGCGCGACACGCTTGTGAACATGGCGATGCAGGCAAGCGCCACAAAATGGATACCGGGTCTTGTGCTTTCCTCCGACAAGGTGGACGCGATCCTTGCCTCCGCCAAAGCGTCAAACGAGGAGATAATTGACATCGGCGGCAAAACCGATGGCGTTCAGCGTGTCAGGACCGACTCTGAGGGTCAGCACATTGAACCCGTGACCACAGAAAAACATCAGGAAAACACTCCCGAACCGGAGGTCGATTGGTCAAAGGCTATCGACGGTATCATCTTCAAGGTGGTAAACGCCCCCCACTGCCGCGCATATGTTGCGATAATCAAGGACCCCACCCGCGTCTACACCGCGACCTCCAGTGATTTCAAAAGCAATCAGCCGGGTATCCGCTTCTGGGACCTTGCCGAGCGCGACAAAGTCACACTGATGATAAACGCAGGAGAGTACCCCGATAACGGCGGCGGCGGAAACGGCAGCATCCCGATGGGCATCACATATTCGCAGGGTAACTGCGTCTGGGACGACGGTCTTACCCGCACCTTTATCGGCTTTGACAAGAACAACCAAATGATACTGCGCGAGGGTCTTACCCGCAAGGAGGCTGACGCGCTTGGCATCCGCGACGGCGTCTGCTTCCAGAGAAACAACATACTGATACAGCAGACAGGAGACACTATCTCCGTCAAGCGCCGCGGGGACACCGCTGTCTCACAGCGCACGGCAATAGGTCAGCGCGAGGACGGCGCCATAGTCATGATAGTCACCGACGGCAGGACCGGAGCAAGCCCCGGAGCGTCATACAATGATATGATAGACCTTATGCTGCGCTTCGGCGCGGTGAACGCGGGTATGCTTGACGGCGGCTCCTCTGCCATAATGTATTACCGCGACTATTACAATCTTTATAATTATGATATGTCAAAGCTCGATACATACCAGAAGATGGGGCTTGTAAATATCTACAAGGCGTTTACGACTCCCCGCCGCATTCCCACATACTTTGCAGTAGGAGGTGCGCAATGACCGACAAGTCAAATAACGCCTCTGTCGAGCGCAGACCGATAGAGCGTCGCGTGCCGGAGGACAAGCGGATACCACTTTCCGGCAGAAACAAAAACGGCAAGCCGCGCGTGGGCTTCGGTCCGGTTTTCTGGATAGTGTGGCTGGCGATAATTCTTGTGATCGCCATCGCATGGATCGTTGTGCTTAACCGGGTTTCGGGTCTGCTTGTGGAATACGAGCAGAGCCAGCCCAAATACGTTGCCGAGGAGGTTTTTGAAAAATACTTCCGCTCGTGCGACTACGATTACCTTGTTGCTCACAGCACGGATATTAAAATATCCCCTGCCGAGGATCTTGCGGTCGTGACCGACTATGCCCGCGGGCTGTTCGGAAGTCAGGACAGCGAGTGGCACTACACCCAGACCTCCTCCGACGACCCGGATGTACTGAAATATTCCGTTTCGGTAGGCAAAAATCACGTCGGCAGCTTTACCCTTGTAAAGAGCGGGCAGAAAAGCGAAAAGCTGCAGCTTGAGCTTTACACGCTCGGAGAAACCGAGATAAGCCTTACCCCGCTTTGCGGAGCAAACATATACGCACCTGCCGGAGCAGTGGTAAAGGTGAACGGCATGACCCTTGGCGACGAATACAAATACGGCGACCCCGTGGTGCTTGACGAGGCTGTTTACTTCCCCGAGGGGGACGAAGCGGCTCGCACCATGCAGAATTACTTCATTGACGGGCTGTTCATCCAGCCGACGGTAACGGTGTCTGCGGCGGACGGAAGCGTGGATTACGAACTGAGCTTTGACCCCGAAACCGTGGTATACCGCGCCGACAGCGCATATATTGACGGTCTTGTCAGCGCGTACAACCAGAAGATAGCGGATGAAGAAGCGCGCCGTCAGGAGGAAGAAAGACTTGAGGCGGAGCGTAAAAAACAGGAGAGCGACGCAATACGCGCCGAGATCGGCGAGTATGTTGTGACGGCGGTACAGACGTACGCACGCTGGATGCAGGACGACGCCACCAAGGCGGAGCGGAACAAGTATTTTGATACCTCATCGGATTTTTTCAACTCGCTTGACAAGCTGATAAGCCAGTCCTACATAATGTGGCACAAGAGCTACCGATTTGACGATGTGGTCGACGAAAACTATCGCTACGAGTCGGACGACAAAACCGCCGTAGCCGCGCACATCAGCTTTACGCAGGTGCTTATCGAATGCACCGACCCGTACGGCGACAAGAACTATCCGGAGTGGAAAAACGATATCAACGTAACAGTGCGCCTGCATCTTGTTGACGGCAAGTGGCTTATTTACGATATCCGTAACGACTGACCGCAAGCCGCTCCCGCGCATACCGGGTATTACGTACAAATCCAGAAAGGACAAAATACATGGACGCAATATACAGCTTTGACTATTCGATACTCAACTACATAAACGAGCATTTTCACAACGCGTTTTTTGACGGTTTTTTCAGTATCATAACCCACCTTGCCGACGCAGGCTGGTTCTGGATAGCCCTTGCCGCCCTGCTTCTGTGCTTCAAAAAGACGCGCAAGACCGGCTGCGTTATGGGCGCGGCGCTGCTTATGGGCGTTATCTTCGGCAACGGGATACTTAAGCCCCTTATCCACCGTGTGCGCCCGTACGACAACGCCGCGTGGTCGCCGGCTGTTACACGCGCCACGCTCCTTATCTCCCCGCCATCCGACTATTCCTTCCCCTCCGGTCACACCCTCGCCTCCTTTGAGGGCGCGTTCGGGATCTTCCTCTGCAACAAAAAATGGGGCGCACCCGCACTGGTGCTTGCCGTGCTCATCGCGTTTTCACGACTTTATTTTTACATTCACTACCCGACCGATGTTATCGGAGGTATGATACTCGGCATCGGCTTTTCCGTCGCAGCCTTCTTCATTGTCGGAGCAATCTGGAACAAGGTGACCAAAAAACAGCTTCCCAAAGTCTGACGTTTCGGAAACAGCCCGATACCGGCACATTTTTGGAGGATATCGCCATATGAAAAGCATAAAACAAGGCAGAGGACCCTCCCTGCTTGGCGGGATAATGGGAATATTCATGGTGCTTATCGGCATCGTATGGACGTCGATCGCCATGAGAGCCGACTTCCTGTTTGCAATGTTCGGCGTGATATGGACGCTGATGGCGCTTGCTATCACGATATATAATTTTATCGGAGCTACCCGCCGCAACCGACCGTCGATGTACGATATAACCGACGGCGACGAAGAGCCTGACCCACTTAATGAACTGTTTGGGAATAAGCCTGAAAACAAGCCGGAGGAAAAGAAGAACACTTACGACGGTAACGGCTTCTGCCCGTATTGCGGCGCTGCCGCAG
>DPGK01000033.1:63937-89702 GCA_003523225.1 Clostridiales bacterium | reverse complement strand
AAGCGGCAGCCCGAACTGTTGCGAAAAGTGATGCTGCGGCAGAATTGCCGCAGCATTAAAAGCTTATTTGTTTTAGTGGGTAACGGAAGCCATAATTGCATTTTTGACAGTTTGCAATGCGTCAGCTTCTACTGCTTCTGCACTCTGCTTAACCATGTAATACTGCCCGCTGATATAGCACAGTGCCACATTATCGCTCAACATCAATGCAAATTCATCAAGTCCTGAATATCTTGCATTAATTCTAAGAAGTATTTCTTCTGGTATACTATCATCAATTATCGGTATGTACTGTGTAATCACTCTGCATTTTATGCACTGATAGCTGTTTTCACTTTCCAGCCATATTTAATTCATCTCCATTCATTCACTTTGAATTGATCATAGTCAACCTGTGAGTTAGCTATATAATACACTTGATTCTCTTTGCCGTTTTCAAAGCAGCATTCAACATGACCGTCTTCAAAAATGTTAAGCACGATATACGCACCGTCACCGTCTGCTTCTATACTAATGCTTATGGCACTTAAATCAAAAGTTGATTCTTGAACTGTATTGTCGGCGCTGAATTCAAGATTATATAATTTCAAAAGGTCAAGAAAATCCTTAATTTTTTCTTGACTTATCTCACGCCCTGTATTTGATAAATATATGACTTTGCCATCCTTTACCTCTACTGGGGCAGATGTTGAGCTTGCAAACGCAACACCTCTCTTAACTATTCTAATATTTGATACTTTGATGTTTTGCTCTGTGACAGCATCTTTCCATTTTTTTAGACATATTGCATAATGCTCGTCGATGTCAGTTGTTTCATTATATGTATCAACCGTAGTTGTATCCGTGCTTTCAGTCTGCGGCTTACAAGCAGTGATAAACAAAAATAAAAACATAAGCAAGGCAATAAGTGAGACAATTGTATTTACTTTTAGTTGTGATTCCATAATATCCTCCGTTTCGAAGTATTGTTATTGAGACCGCAAATTGATTATAGAACATTGTTAAGGTCATGTCAAGAGTTTTTATTGGTTTATTTTTGTAATATATAAAAAAGTCATGTAATAACAAATAAATATAAAAAGCGCATAGATATGGAGTTATCTGTCAAACTTCATCCACTTTTTACGAGCTATTTCATGTTAAAAGAATATGAAAATCATCGCCCGAAAAATATGCTTTTTCAGCCGATAGCTGCTGTTACTTCAGCTCTGTCCGGTTTTTTTTAATTTCCTCGTAAAAAACTTTGAATCCGTCGTAGTTCAGCGACTTATCTGATATGTACGTAATACCGTTTTCCTCATATTCCAAACGTCCGTTGTCATACATTCTGAATTCAATACTATTCTCATCGTCATTGATTTTTATCAGAAAATCAATAACGTTTGCAGTCGTAGTCAGCAATGTATTATATTCCTCATCGGAACGCTGTTGAAAATTCAGATCGATATCACCAAACAAACCAATGAATCTGCCGATAGTTTCCTTATCAGACGCATAGGCATATGGCGGACTTGTAGAAATAATACCGTCTATCAAACTGTAAAGTCTGAGACTCGATATATCTACACTTTTGTTCACCAAAGCCGCGTTCCATTTGTCCTGCCAAGTTTCAAGAACAGCAGGGGAGCTCGTTGCTTCCTCCTGTGTGATGTTTCCGGAATCTTCATGGATATCAGACAGCGGATTACAGGCAGTTATAAACAAAACAGAAAACATAAGCAAGGAAATAAGTAATACACTTATATTTCTTTTTAGATGTAATTCCATAACATCCTCCGATTCAAAGTATTAGTATTGCGATCGCAAATTGATTATAGCACATAGTTAAGGTCAGGTCAAGGCTTTTTGTGGCGTTTTTGGTATTTTGTGAAAATATATATCGTTCTGCATTTTGAGTAACAAAGGCTCCATCGTCGAGTGACGGAAGAAGATCACGTAACCAGCCGCTCTCCTTGAGATAATATTAGGATGCGTTCATACATCCATTATTCACGGTTTTACAGAATAAACGATCCCTCAGTCAGCTGCGCTGACAGCTCCCTTTACACAAGGGAGCCTGAGTTTGCGGTAAACTGTAAGTGACTGCAAAACATCGTTAAAGCATTCATAGTCGACAGTGTTTTTCAGGTGCAATGAGGCTATCGAAAAAACTGCGGGAGTGAGGATAGTGTCTGCATGATCGACCTCCTTCACCGAGGGAGCCATTATGTTGACGAGGATATCGGCAATTTCGAAACTAATAAAAGTATATTGATCTTCCTCCGAAAGAGGAAAAATCGTTTGAGTCAGATAAGCCTCCCTTGTGTAAAGGGAGGTGGCACGGCGCAGCCGTGACGGAGGGATCGTAACGCCAAGAAGATGTATTGAAGAATTTTTCATCATTTTGCCCCCGTTGCAGACGTTATCGACACTGAAAAAATCCCGCAGACTGCCGCGCCAATGCGCAACAGCCTGCGGAATTTATTTTTATTAAGTGATGTTTCAGTCAAGATACCCCAGCCGGTAAAGCAGCTCGGCGTTGAGCACGGCACCGCCTGCGGCGCCGCGCAGTGTGTTATGGGAAAGCCCGACAAACTTCCAGTCGAACAACGTGTCGGGGCGCAGTCTTCCCGCCGACACTCCCATGCCGCCGTAAAGACCGCGGTCAAGCACGGTCTGAGGACGGTTATCTTCCTCAAAATATGTGATGAAATGCTCCGGCGCGCTGGGAAGTCCCAATTCCTGCGGCAGACCGCGGAAATTTCTCCAACGCTCAAGTATTTCCTCCTTGGTCGGCTTCTTTTCAAAGCTGACAAACACCGCGGCGGTATGACCGTCCGTCACCGGAACGCGAATGCACTGTGTGGTGATAAGCGGCGCGGCGGCGGGTACTATCTCCCCTCCGACCACATTGCCCCAGATGCGCAGCGGCTCTTTTTCGCTCTTTTCCTCCTCGCCGGAGATGAAGGGTATCACGTTATCCACCATTTCAGGCCACTCGGCAAAGGTCTTGCCCGCTCCCGAGATCGCCTGATAGGTAGTGGCGACCACATTTGTAATGCCGAACTCGCGCAAAGGTGTCAGCATGGGAACATACGACTGGATAGAGCAGTTGGGCTTCACCGCGATAAATCCACGGCGGGTGCCAAGACGCGCACGCTGGTGAGCTATGACCTCCGCGTGCGAGGCGTTGATTTCCGGAATTATCATAGGCACATCCGGCGTCCAGCGGTTTGCCGAATTGTTGGAAATAACGGGCAGCTCGTGGCGCGCAAGATTCTCCTCAAGTGCCTTGGTTTCGTCCTTTGACATATTTACCGCGCAAAAAACAAATGAAGCGCGCGCCGCGATCATATCAGCGTCGGAAGCGTCAACCACGGGCATGGAGGCAAACTTCTCCGGCATAGGCGTGGTCATTTTCCAGCGTCCGCCAACCGCCTCACGGTAGGTCTTTCCCGCCGAACGCGCCGAGGCAGCAAGGCAGGTGACTTCAAAATAAGGATGATTTTCAAGCAGGGTCAGAAAACGCTGACCCACCATTCCGGTGGCTCCGACCACACAGCAGGATAACTTATTGCTCATATTCGACTCCAAAAAACAATTTCTAATATTATAGCACAAACTCAAATCTAAATCAAGTCCAAAGGCACAATTTGCAAGTCAAAAGCCGGAAAAATTCATTTTTCTTCGTTTTTCAGCCGCACGTATTCGTTATACACCGCATTTTTCGGCACTCCGCGGTCGCGCGCCGCCGCTTTTACAGCGTCTCGCTCCGGCATTCCGGATTCGATGTAATGCCTCACATGGGCGGCAATGTCAAGCCCCCGCCAGAATTCTGTCTCCGCTGACTTTGCCGCTCCTTCAAGCACAAGCACGTATTCTCCGCGCGGCTCACACTTATCATAATATTCCACCGCGCCGTCAAGCGTCAGCCGAAGTATCTGCTCATTGAGCTTTGTAAGCTCACGGCATATCGAGATCCTGCGCTCTCCGCATGTCGCCTCGCGAAGATCGGAAAGAGTAGCGCGCAGACGGTGCGGTGCTTCATGGAGTATCACGGTGCGCCGCTCCGCAGCGACCTCCGCAAGCCTTTCCCGGCGTTCCCTGCCCGACGCGGGAATGAAGCCCTCAAAGCAAAATCGGGATGTGGGAAGCCCCGACACAATAAGCGCCGAAATTCCCGCGCAGGCTCCCGGCAGAGGCACCACGGGTATTCCCCGACCGGCACACAGACTCACAAGGTCCTCTCCGGGGTCGGATATGCCGGGAGTCCCCGCGTCGGTGACAAGGGCGCAGCTCTCTCCGGCGGCAAGGCGGTCGGCTATCTCTGCGCCGCGCGACGCCTTGTTATGCTCATGATATGACACCATCGGCTTTGAAATACCGTATCTTGCAAGCAGTCTGCCGGAGTTGCGGGTGTCCTCGGCGGCGACAAAATCCACTTCCGAAAGCACCTTTACCGCGCGGTAGGTCATATCCGCAAGGTTTCCGATCGGGGTCGCCACAAGATAAAGCGTCCCGCCCTCAACACGGTTATGCTCGCGCTCACCGTCTTCATAATTATATGATCCACCATCGCAAACGCCCGCCTCGTGAGCCGGACTGATGACCTCATCCGCAGCAAGCTGATTTTTCTTTGAAGTTTCCATTCAGAGTTATCCTTTCCTTGCCCCCCTCACCATGCCTTGGAGATCCGCATATAATACAATGGATAACGAACCCAAGCAAACGGTTCGGGGAGGTTTTTATGGCATATAAAATTTACATAGATCAGGGACACAATCCCGTCAATCCCAACGCAGGCTCCGAGGGCAACGGATACCGCGAGCAGGACCTTGTGTACACGATAGGGCAGGAGCTTGCCCGGCTTCTTGAGGCAAACGGGAATTTTGAAGTGAAGCTCTCCCGCCCGACGCCCACAACACAGCTCGGAACAAGCAACACCACAAGCCTTGCCGCGCGGGTAAACGAGGCAAACGCATGGGGAGCTGACTACTTTATCAGCCTACACACAAATGCTTCCGACAGCCCGACGCCCAGCGGAAGCGAGGCGCTCGTATTCTCACAGCCCTCGGCGGCGGCTTCGCTTGGCGCGGATATTCTTGAGTGGCTCAACCGTCTGACAGGACTGCGCAACCGCGGTGTTGTTACCCGCAGCGGTCTTTATGTGCTTAGAAAAACACGTATGCCGGCGGTACTGCTTGAGCTTGGGTTTATCACCAACCCCAACGACGCAAGACTTATGCATGACGAGCCGGAGCTTTTTGCCGAGGCAATATACAACGGACTGCTTGAATATCTCGGACTTTTGTGATTTGGACGGCATCTTCCGTCAAAGCGATATTCGATTCAATATCCCTTTTATTATAGATTTTCGTCTAATTTGTTATACGTATATCTAACTAATTTAGCCGATTATCGTTCACTGAAATCTAATCTTCGGCGATGTTGCGTAAACAGCAAAAAATCGGACACAAGTTTACACATTATTCCATATCGCAGTAAATTAAATTTACCGACAAAATTTCGTGTTTACAGCCGCAAATCAAGCGCCCGCAACTCAGTATATCACATCTATGTCCACGGGTCAAGTGGAAAGCCGGGATTTGCCACTCGCAAGGCGCAATATTTTTTCAAAAAAAGGGTGTACCCTCAAAAGGTACACCCAAAATAATTGTATTCAGCCACCAAGCATTGAAAGAAGTGCCGCCTCGTCGATAACGGCGACCCCAAGCTCGCGCGCCTTTGTCAGCTTTGAGCCTGCCTCTTCTCCCGCCACAACATATGAGGTCTTTTTTGAAACAGACCCCGACACCTTGCCTCCGTGAGCTTTTATCAGAGCCGACGCCTCGTCGCGGGTCATGTTCGGCAGTGTCCCGGTCAGGACGAAGGTCTGCCCCGCAAGCGAGTCATCCGCTTTTTTTGCCGTTGACTCGGTTACAAGTCCCGCCGCAGTCAGCCGCCTGCAAAGCTCAATATTCTGTGGATGCGAGAAGAAATTCAGCACGCACCTCGCCGTAATATCGCCAAAATCCTCAATTGAACACAGCTCGTCATACGTTGCCGCAATACAGCCATCAAGAGTTCCAAAGCGCGCCGCCATTGCCGCCGCCGCAACCTCTCCGATGTTGCGGATGCCCAGCGCGTATATCAGCCGCTCAAGACCTGCAGTCTTTGAGCGGGATATCGCGTCGGTCAGATTTCTTGCCGAAAGCTCGCCCATACGCTCAAGGGAAACAAGCTGCTCTGGCTTCAGCTCGTAAAGGTCGGGCGCTGTCCTTACAAGTCCGGCTGAAATAAGCAGCTCGATGATCTGAGGACCCAGCCCCTCGATATTCATTGCGTCCTTTGACGCAAAATGCTCAAGACTGCGTGAAAGCTGTGCCGGGCACGCCGAGTTTGTGCAGCGATACGCCGCACCTTCCCCGCTGCCGGTCTCGTCGCGCGTGACAGGCTCGCCGCAGGAGGGACACCTCTCGGGCATTGAAAATGGACGCTCGCTTCCGTCCCTCTTTTCGGGACAGGCTTCCACGATCTCCGGAATTATATCCCCCGCCTTGCGGACCGCGACGGTATCGCCTATCATTATCCCGCGCTCGCGGATGAAATCAATGTTGTGCAGAGTTGCACGGCTGACCGTTGTTCCGGCAAGCCGGACAGGCTCAAGCACCGCCGCCGGGGTCAGGACTCCGGTGCGCCCGACAGCCACGGTGATGTCGGTAAGCCTTGTAAATTTCGTCTCCGGCGGGAATTTGTACGCCACCGCCCATTTCGGAGTTTTTGTGCCCTCACCGAGCACGCGCCGCCCGGCAAGTGAGTCGAGCTTTATCACCACTCCGTCGATATCGTAGGCAAGCCCGTCCCGAAGCTCGCCAAGCCGCCCGATATGTGAAAAAATTTCCTCATGCGTGCGCGCAATTATTCTTTCGCCTATCACGGGCAAGCCAAGCTCGCAAAGCCGATCAAGCGTCCCGGCGTGCGACACAGGCTCATGACCGTCAGCCCAGAGGCTTCCCTCCTGAAGATTGAAAATAAATACGTCAAGCCGTCTTTCCGCGGCGATCTTTGGGTCGAGCTGACGCAATGATCCCGCCGCAGCATTCCGGGGATTTGCCATAAGCGTCTGCCCCGCCGCCTCTCGCTTTGCGTTTATCGACTCAAAAACCGCGCGCGGCATATAGACCTCACCGCGTATGGTGATGTTAAGCGGCTCCGGCAGCGTCATAGGAAGCGAGAAGATCGTGCGTATATTTTGAGTAACGTCCTCTCCTACGTTGCCGTCGCCGCGTGTCGCTCCGCGCACAAACACACCGTTCGCGTAGGTCAGTGCTACCGAAAGCCCGTCTATCTTCGGCTCTACCGACCACTCGGGAGTGATATTTGCCTCTCTCAGCTGCGCCTCGGCGCTCCTGAGATATTCTTTCAGCTCTTCAAAGGAAAAAACATCGGTAAGGGAATTAAGCGGAACCCGGTGCGTGACCTTTTCAAATCGCTCAAGCGGAGCGCCCCCGACGCGCTGAGTCGGGGATTCAGGGTCAAAAAACTCAGGGTGCGCCGCCTCAAGCTCCTCAAGACGGCGATAGAGCATATCATAATCGTAATCGGATATCTCCGGCGCATCGTCAACATAATATTTACGCGCGTGGTATGCCACCTCTCGGCGCAGTGCTTCAAGCTCGCCGCGAATATCGGCGGGATCTTTTTTACTACTCATGCCGTACCTCGGTCAAATTCAACATTACAATATATTATACCATATTTCCGGCTGAAATCAAATTAGTTTTTCAGCTTTTATTGCCGCAAAAGAGAAAAAATCTGCTTTTTATACGGGATCGAAAGCGCAAAAAAGACTGCCGCAGGGACTGACCCAGATCAGCCACGCGGCAGCCATATTTTATCCTTTATCGGATCTATCGGGTCATCCGTTCTGCTCAGATAACTCTTACGCGGTGGATACCCTCAAGCGCTTCGATCTCACTCTTTACCGTGGCGGCGACTGCGGCGTCAAGCGCTCCGGTAGTCTCAACCAGCGTGTAGGCGTTGTCGCCCTTTGACTTGTTGGTGAGGTTTTCAATGTTTATTCCGCGCTCGGAAAGCACGCCCGAGATATTTGCAATGACCGCCGGAATGTTGGCGTGAAGCACGCAGATACGCGTACCCGCGCCCATCGGCATCTCGACCGTCGGATAGTTGACGGAGTTGCGGATGTTTCCGGTCTTAAGATAAGCGTCAAGCTGACGGGCAGCCATGACGGCGCAATTGTCCTCGGATTCCTCGGTAGACGCGCCAAGGTGCGGAATATTTACGATCCCCTTTACCCCGACGGTTTCGGCAGTGGGGAAATCGGTGACATAGCTTGCAACCTTTCCGGAGGCAAGCGCCGCTTTGACGTCCGCCGCAACCGCGAGGTCGGCGCGCGCCAGGTTGATAATGCGCACTCCGTCCTTCATCTTTGCGATGCTTGCGGCATTTATCATTCCCTTATTCGCCGCAACTGCAGGAACGTGCAGCGTGATATAGTCCGCCGCCTCGAAGATCTCATCAAGAGTTTTCGCGTGTCCGATGCCGCCGGAAAGATTCCACGCTGCGTCAACGGTAAGATACGGGTCGTACCCCAGCACCTTCATGCCGAGATTCAGTGCTGTGTTTGCAACCTGACCGCCGATAGCGCCAAGTCCGATAACACCGAGCGTCTTGCCGGAAAATTCAACCCCGCCGAAGGCAGACTTGCCCTTTTCGACCTGCGCCGCAACGTCGCCCTCAAGGGAGGACGCCCATTCGATGCCGCCGGCAATATCGCGGGAAGCAAGCGCCAGCGCGCACACGGTAAGCTCCTTAACGCCGTTGGCGTTGGCTCCGGGAGTGTTGAAGACGACCACGCCCTGCTCGGCGCATTTTTCAACCGGGATATTGTTCACACCCGCGCCACAGCGGGCAATAGCCAGCACACGCGCGGGAAGCTCGACGTCGTGAAGCGCCGCAGAGCGCACCATCAGCGCATCCGCCGATTCAAGCGGAAGCTCCGCGTCTACGGTGTATTCCGCGCGGTCAAAAATATCAGTGCCGACCGCAGCGATCTTGTTCATCAGTTTAATATTTTTCATTTCAATATTACTCCAATCAGATGTTCAGACGGTTTTGGGATTGTTCGCGGCAAACTCACGCATGAAGCTCACGAGCTTTTCCACTCCCTCATAGGGCATGGCGTTGTAAATAGAGGCTCTCATACCGCCGACCGAACGGTGTCCCTTGATATTCTTGAGTCCGGCGTCTCCCGCCTCGGCGGCAAATTTCTTGTCAAGCGCCGCATCTCCCGTAACGAAGGTGACGTTCATCATCGAACGGCAGTCGGGACGCACGGGGGCGATATAGTAGCTCTGGGAATCAAGATAATCGTAAAGCAATGCCGCCTTGCGCTCGTTGCGGCGCTTCATCTCCTCAAGACCGCCCTCGCCAAGCAGATAGTCAAACACCAGCCCCGCCATATAAATATTGTAGCAGGGAGGAGTGTTGTACATCGAGCCGTTTTCCGCCATCGGCTTCCAGTCAAGCATGGTAGGACATACCGGGCGAGCGTGTCCCAGCAGGTCGCGGCGAACAATTACGATCGTAAGTCCCGCAGGAGCAACATTCTTCTGCGCGCCGGCATAGATAACACCGAAGCGGGTGACATCCACAGGCTCGGAAAGTATGCAGGAGGACATATCGGCTACAAGCGGAATATCCCCGGTGTCGGGAATGTAATTGTATTTTGTGCCGTAGATTGTATTGTTGAAGCAGATGTGAACATATGAGGCGTCGGGACGGAAGGATTCACGGGTAGTTGCAGGAATGTATGTAAAGTTATCCGGCTTTGAGGTTGCCGCCAGAGCCACATCGCCGTATTTCTGAGCCTCGGTGTAAGCCTTGCCGGAAAACTGACCGGAAACTATATAGTCAGCCTTGCCGCCCTCAGGAAGAAGATTAAGCGGGACAGCAGCAAACTGAGTAGAGGCTCCGCCCTGTAGGAAGAGCACGGCGTAATTGTCGGGAATGTTCATCAGCTTGCGCAGAGAGGCTTCGGCAGACTGAATTATCGGCTCAAAATCGGGTGAGCGGTGGGACATCTCCATAACGGACATACCGCTGTCACCATAGCAGACAAGCTCGCTTGCGGCGCGCTCAAGCACGGGAAGCGGAAGCATGGAAGGACCAGCCGAGAAATTATATATACGGTTCATGATATAAACTCCTTTGTAAAAAATATTATCTCTAATATTATATTACTTTTGCAGTGTCAAGTCAAGCAATCCTGCATCTTCTTTTAGAACATTTTTATTATTTTGTCGCATCGGCGCATATATCACCACATAAGTTGGACGTATTTGTGTATTATAACGAACATATCCGGGCTGTCGCGCAAAACGCCAGTCCGGATATGAAATGCCATGTCATAAATAATTCAGAATTGCCTGTTTCAATCGGAAAATGTCAGCTTCATGAGAAAGGACTGTGCGCCACCGGGCAACAGAACTCCGCGCACAGCAAGTCCGTCAGGAGTCATTGCCTTTTCGACCCTGAATTCGTCCCCCTCTCGCATTTCGGCTGCAAACCACACGTCAAGCGCCCTGAGTGATCTCATCCGCGCGCGCTCGTCGGCAGTCATGGCATCGTACACAAACTCACCGTAGCGTGTGTTATTGACGTGTCCCATCGCGTCGGTCATTGAGGGGCGCGCACGGCGCACCTCGACCGCCTCAAAGCCGTCAAGCCTTGGGGCACGGCGCGGAGCGGCGGCGATCTTCTCACCAGCGGGCAGCTTGAAGCTGCCTATTATCGCGCGGTCGGTGCAGAACCTTCTGTCGCTTACCGACAGAAGCGTTGAATATGTCGCACCCAGCGCCGCGCGCTCTCCCGTCGCGTCAAGAAACACAAAATCTCGGCGGAATATCGGGGGATTAATGCCGGAGTTCCATGTGTGCCCAATCAGATGCTCTCCGGGGCTTATGGATCTGTTCAGCTCAATATGAGTTGAAAGCAGTACCCATGACATTCCGAGACGGTCGATCAGTGCCTGCTCACCCATTTCTATGCCTTCGAGATGTGACTCTATCATATCGACGACCAGCTTCTGCAGTCCTGATGGTGTTATTGTGCCGTCCGGACCGTACATTGCCATTCCGGCATGAACATCGTAGGAGCGACTGCGTTCGTATTCTTCGGTAAGTTCTTCTTTATCCATGTGTAAAAACGTTTTCCTCTATAAGTTTGCGATATTTTCTGAAAGCACTGTTGAATTCAGGCGGAGAGGTCACAAAATTTCCCTCATTCTTCAGGCTGTCAAGCTCACGCTCGTACTCGTCGGCGGAAACGACCTCCTGATCCCTCAGGACTCCGAGTATCAGCATGGCAAGCTCCCGCGCGCGCGTCTGACTTACGCCGAGGCTGTCGTCATGCTCGGTAGGATACGGTCCGGTCTTTGCCACCAGTGCAAGTATTTCCTCGTCGCTCACCGGCTCGCGGGCAATGGCGCGTAAAGTCTTGCTGTAATATCCGAGAAGAGTGCTGCCGGTGGATATCGGAGAGGTGGCGCTGATGTATGTGCAGTCACCAAAAGCCAGGAAGTAATATGCCCGGCAAAGCTCCGCATCGTCGAGCGTTCCGCTGCGGTACTGCTTTATCACCCGCTCGGCAAAGAAATCCCCGGAATCCACGTCCCGACGCGCAAAGGCGATCTCGTTGGGAGTGACCGAATAGGCGCACCAGAAGCCTCCTACCCAGAACCCCTCGGTATCCGCCTCGTCGATCATGTCGTCATCCTCGTCCTCATACCAGTCGTCGTACCCGAAAACGGTATTCCCTTCGTCAGGAATAAATTCAAAGGAAAGATACAGCTTGCCGAAGGCAAATTCCGACGGTACATCTGAGGCAGATGTCTCGTCCTCCGCTCCCTTCTCCGTAAAACTGCCGCGCATAAGTGAAAGCTCCGCGCTGTCCGGCGCATTTTTGCCTTCAAAGCCGTGAAGGTCAAAGGTGTATTCCTCAATGAAGATACTGTCGGAAAGATAAAAATCAGCGCAATAAAGGCGCAGCCTCAGGCTTCCCTCTCCGTAGCTGTCGTCGGTAAGACCGAATTCAAGTGTGATCTTGGGAGTTTCGGACACCTCCCACGCGGTCTTTTCCATCGTAAGTGTGCAGACAAACGCGCCCTCGGTAAGTCCCGCGGGGACCTTTTCGGTCACAGCCTCGGTCTCGCTGTCAGACACGGAGGTCGTTACGGAGGAGCGGCTGGTGGTCTCCTCGGTGAATACGTCCGTCCGGCGGGAAAATTCCGCACGGTATGGTCGGCTGTCAGCATCCGAAGCGGCAACTGCGGCAATAATAACCGCAACTATCGCCAGTGCGGCAACGCCGAGCATGAGCGCAGAGGCAAGCAAACGCTTTTTCCCGCATCGGCAAGAGCATTTTGACGGTTCTTTCATTATTCCGCAGTAATATAAGCGCAGACCGGATTATGGTCGGTGATGTACACGCCGTCCACAGGCTCGTTGGGAACAACGAAGGACTCGGAGGGATCGCACTTCATATCGGTGAATATGTAGTCGATCTTTATCGGATCGGCGAGCTTACCGAAGGCGTGGAAGGTCGCGCCAAGTCCGGAGGTCGCGTCGATTACGGGACTGCCGCAGGGAGCAAACTCGCAGAAAGCGGCGATCTCGCGGGCGTCGGGCTTTGCGTTCATATCCCCGGTAATGACAAAGTGATA
Source organism: Clostridiales bacterium (assembly GCA_003523225.1). GTDB lineage: Bacteria > Bacillota > Clostridia > Oscillospirales > CAG-272 > CAG-390. The sequence continues at coordinate 76,978 of DPGK01000033.1, read as the reverse complement.
TCCGCGCTCGGAAAGATACTGCATTATCTCGACCGCGCCAAGCAACCGTGCGGTAGAGCCCTTGTGGTCAAGGTGGGTATTGAGAAAGATAAAAGGCTTTTCCGCGTCTGCGTGCTTGAGGCAGGCGGCGGTCAGTATTCTCGGACAGCGGCTCTGATCTCCGCCAAATGTCGAGCCGGGAATGTCCGGCGTGGCGGAAAGCCAGCGGTTTTCAAGGGAGATAAGCTCAAACTCATGCTTTTTGAAGGCAAGAACTGTCGATTCACCTCTCCAGTCGGAGAGTCTGCCACAGCCGACGACGGTGTAATCGGAAAGCGAATCAATAAGCCACGCGCGCATATTGTCGCTTGCCTCCTGAAAGCCGATGATATCGGGAGAATACTCGCGTATCGTATCAAGTACCCGTCCGCGACGGTTGGAAAAGGTATTTATGCCGTCCGACGCCGCCTCAACTCTGAGATTGAAAGTGCATACCTTAAGCTTTACTGACATTTTTGTTTTTCCTCTTTTTAACTGAAAATATTATACCTGCGGCGGCAGCGAGTGCAAGCAGCAGAACCACTGCCGCGACAATGATCGTTGTCGTGTTCCCGGAGGGATCTACCTCCTGGACGACACGTGTTACCTCGTCATATGTTTCCCACGGTTCAAGCGCAATGTCAAGCCGCGCGGGCAGAAGTGCAGACAACAGTTTCATTTTCTTTCCTCACCTGAATTTTCTGTTTTTGTTTTTTCGTCAACCGACTGTGAATCGGAAGCAACGGTTTTTTCCTGTGACTTCTTTTTGCGGGATATAAGTACGATTCCGACCGCAGCAGCGGCGGCAAGCACGACCACGGCGGCAATTATGCAGATCATGGTATCTACAACTATGTCTCCGCCAAGAGGGCCTGAGACAACGTCAAGCCTTGAAGGAATAAGCGCTGAAAACAGCTTCATTTTCTGTCCCCCCTTTCACGATTCATTGGAATTTATTTTATCAGCACTGCGGATCTTACGCGGCTGATAGCGACATGAATATGCACCTGCAAAACACATCATAGGCTTATTCAGATAAGAAGCCCGAGCAAGAACGACGCGGCATTCAGCGTGACGGAAGCCATAGCGGCGCGGCGGCGGGAAGCTCCGAGAGCGGCGCGCATTATTGTCGCCTCTACGGCAACGACCGCGACCTCACCAACAGCCAGCGCCGCATAATATGCCGCGAGGCTGCTGCCGGACGCCTGATATATCAGAAGCAGTGCAAGGTTAAGTATCGGATTTGTGACAATATTCATAAGCAGTACCGTAAGCGCCGCCCTGAGGCAGAGCCTGCCCGGCTTGCGAAAAAACAACAGACAAAGCGGAAGCTCTATGGCGACAGTCAGTGCCAGCGCACGGCTGAAAATGCCGAGTATTCTCCACGCGCCGCTCATTCCGCGCTGTTTTCTTCGGGCTTCGCGACTGCTGCCGGACGCTCGTCAGAGACTGTAAGCAGGACCACCACTGCGGCGATCAGCGTAAGCACGAGCGTGAGTATCCGTGCTGTCGGAGCGGACACCTCTGCGCGCGAGGCAATATAGCCTATAAGCAGGGCAAGGGTGTTGAGTCCGAAAGCAAAGCCCTCATGCCCCGGAAGCCGGCGCGCAACTGTGCAAAGGGTTATCGGCATGGCAATATTGAAAAGGAATACGGCGGCAAGATAAAATATACCTCTCTCCGCCCCCAGCCAGAACAGCGGGACGGACAGAACAAGAGACGCCACACCCACGCGCCGCGCACCGAGAAGGTCGGCAAGCACTCCACCCGCCAGCTTGCCCGCAAAGGCGCAGAAGGCGACATAAAGGAATGCAAATTTACCGTCAAAGCCGGGCGAGACCGCCGCAAATCCGGTATATGAGCGCACAACGATAGCAAAAAGGCAGATAAATACCGCCGCGATCTCTCCGCGTATCAGCGGGAGCAGCCGCCGTGGGGTATTTTCAAAATCGAGCGGCGGCATACCGCGGAAGGGTACCGCCGAGCCGTCGGCATATTTTTCTCCGCAGAAAAGGAATACGGCGGCTGCGGCAAAAAGCATTATCACAAACACCGCATGGACCGGAAGCTTTCCGCTCTCTCCGAGCTTCGTCCCAAGCGCCAGCCCCAGCGCGCCCGAGGAAACAAATATCCCGCTGCCCGACATTCCTTCGGTGTGCCGCAGAGTGTCGCACCCGCCGCCGGAATGGAAAGCGGCGTTACCTATGCCGACAAGTATCACCGTAGCGACCGAAGCTGACGAACCGACAAGCACTCCGGCGGCGGTAAGCAGACAGCCCACCACCGCTGTCGCGCGGCAGCAGTCGCGGCGGTCGCAGACTGCGCCGATAATGAATTGCAATCCGAATGCCAGCGTGTTATAAAGCAGGAAAAGCGCCGCCGCATTGCCCGCGCTTACAGCGCCCGTCCTGCACATGGCGTAAAGTATGTACCCGCAGGCAAGATCCACTGCGGCGTGTGAAAGAGTATATACAAGAAGCGCCGACGAACGCCCGCCCGGCACTGCGGCAGTCAGCCTGCCGCTATTTGAATTTCCGGATACACTCATCATTTTTATCCCTTTTTGCTTTCTTTGTAAGATTTCATTTTTTTGCGCTGTACGGCAACAAGTATCACGGCAGCTGCCGCAAAGACTCCGGATATGGCGGCTGTCACCCTTGCCGCCGCACCGATTTTAGGGCTGTCTGCGGTGGCGTAGCATTGTGACGACTGATCTACGGAGTGTGTTTCATTGCCATCAGCCTGATCCTTAAGCGTTTCATTCCCCGCCTGCGCGGTGTCCTGCGGATCGCTCACAGCCTCCGAGGCGTAGCTCTCCTGCTTTTCGCCGGAGGAGCCGCAGATACCCTCCTCATTTTCCGCTTCGGAAGAAACACTTGTCTGCTCGCAGCTCTCTCCGTCTGTTGTATCTTTCCGCACAAGTGTCGGCAATACCCACATCGTCGATGACACAATGAATATACAAAGCATAGCTGCCGCAAACAGCGCGGTAAGCCGCAGTCGGCGGTAAATGCCCATACGCGCGACGTCGGCTCTGACCGAAGCCATTACCCGTTCATGCAAGCCCGGCGGAAGCTCACGGGCAAACTGTTCAAGCGGCGCTTCGTTCCCGCCTGAATTTTCTTTACCTATCTTATCTATCATCTGACTACACTCATTTTCCGGAAAATTTCAGGGTCGCACCCGTCCATTTATAAACAACGCAGATCGGCGGAAAAAGTTCCGCATTGGAGCGAATATTATTGATCTTTTTCGTCACGCAGAAGAACCGCCAGCCGCTCACGGGCGCGGTGCAGACGGCTTTTGACCGTCCCCGCGTTCAGCTTCATGACAGCACAGATCTCGGAATATGTAAGACAGTTTATGTCCCTTAACACCACTATCTCGCGGTCGGACGGCGACATACTTTCAATGGCTGCCCACACCCTTGCCGCGCGTAGGCGGCGCTCGGAATATTCCCTGGGGTCTGAATCTGGAGACGTGTCTGCAATGTCAATTTCGTCCCCCTCTGCGTCGGTCAGGGAAAAAGCCTCTGTTCGTCGCACACGGCTTCTGCGCCGGGCAATGTCGTATGCACAGCTTCGCGCAGTCCGGAAAACATATGCCGCCGAAATTTCAGAGCCGCGGCAGAAAATACGCCACAGCCGCAGAAAGGTCTCCTGCACCGCATCCTCTGCGTCCTCGCATTTTTCAAGGATCGAGAAAGCATAGTTATATACCGGCTTTTCGTATTCAAGGACCGTCTTTTCAAATGCGGCAGTCAGATCCTGTTCCCGTCCGTTCATACTTCCTCCCGGATAGTCAGTCAAGCAGAGCGCCGAGCTTTTCCTCCACCTCGGATAAGGTCGTCGCGCGGATTATCCCGTCACGGAGCTTCACAGCTCCCGGAATTCCGCGGATGTATCTTGCTATCTGAGGCTTTGCCTCGGCAAATCCACGCGCCTCGCCCTTGAATTCCACGGTAAGACGGGCGTGACGCACGGCGGTGGCGACCAGCTCCTCTGAAGTCGGAGGAATAAACTCAACACCTTCAAGTGCCGCCGCGATCTCGGCAAACAGCCACGGGTTTCCGATAGCCCCGCGTGCAATGCCCACTCCGCTGCAGCCTGTCATCCTCAGCATATCCAGCGCGTCGGTCGCGGATGATATGTCTCCGTTGCCGAAAACTGGCACACCGATCGCCTCGCGCACACGGGTTATCACGGAAAGATCTATTCCCGGCGCGTACATCTGCTCACGTGTTCGGGCGTGTACGCACACCGCCGAAACTCCCTCTCGCTCAACTGCACGCGCCACCTCGACGGCATTGATGTGCGCGCTGTCCCATCCCGTGCGCAGCTTTACCGTCACCGGAATAGAGCCGCCCGCGCCCTCAACAGCCGCGGCGGCAACCGCGGCGGCAAGTCCGGGGTCGCGCATAAGCGCCGAGCCCTCACCGTTTGATGTGACCTTGCGCACCGGACAGCCCATATTTATGTCGATAGCGGCAGGGAGGCTCCCCGCAAAGCCACGGTAATTCCCGGTGCAAAGCAGCTTTGCCGCCGCCGCGATAAACTCCGGCTCCGCGCCGAAAAGCTGAACGGCAGTGGGTATGCCGCGGTAGACCGGAGCGTCAGGAGCGTCATTGTCAGCAGAGCCTGCCGCATCGACCCGGCACAGCGGTGCAGTGCGTATGGGCGTTCCCGCCCTGCCCCGCTGCTCATATACCAGCGCCTTTGCCGAAACCATCTCGGTAACGGCGTACTCCGCTCCGTGCTCCGCGCAGATGATACGGAAAGCACGGTCGGTAACTCCCGCCATCGGGCAGAGCATCAGCCCGTGCGGCAGGTCTATATTTTTTATCTTCATAATAAATCAAACCGGAATTATTTCATACTACTTCATTATAATGATATCACATATTTCCCCGTCCGTCAAGAAAAACTTGAACCTCACGCTCCAAAAGCGACAGTCATGGCGTAAGAGTGTCATTTTGCGCGGCGTTTTTTGACGGTGCAACCGTGAGTTGACAACATTCAAAGTCCGGTATGTTGACCCCGCATGTGCCCACGTGGTATAATCTCAGTGAAATACGACCCACAGGTCAGAACACGGAGGAAAAAATGAACCCAACCAACCTCATACTCGGTCAGAATATATACCGGCTGAGAAGCGAAAAGCAGCTTTCGCAGGAGGAGCTTGCCGGGCTTGCCGGAGTTTCGCGCCAGTCGGTCTCAAAATGGGAGACCGGAACGGCAGTGCCGGAGCTTGACAAGCTGCAACGCCTTTGCGAGATATTCGGAGTCAGCCTTGACTGCCTTGTAAACGGATGCGGTAATGAAGGCTCAGCGACTCCGCTTGAGGCGGAAAGCGAGTATGCGACCCACCAATCAAACGTCGACGCCCGTAATAAACCGCAGGAGTGCGCAAGGACTCCGCTGATAGATATGCGCGACGGCAGGAAGATATTTGCGTACATATTCTTTGCCGTTGCGCTCATATCGGCAATAGCAGCAATATACCTGAGCGCACCGGCATTTCTGGTTTTCACCGCCGAGCTTATCGTGGCAGAGCTTATCTGTATTTTTTCCCGCCGTCCTCTGCTTTTCTGCACATGGTATTTTTTCTTCCTTGTCTATATTCACATTGCAGTGGCGATCGGAGGCGCGTCGCACAACTCTCTTTTGCTGTTGCCAAAGCATATACGCCTGATCGCGCAAACAGGTATCACTTTCAGCATATTATTCGATGTTTTCTTATCCCTTAGCGCTTTGCTGATTATATTTGCCTCGTTCTTTTCCTTCCGCGAAAAAACCGGAAGCAAAAAACGGGTAATTGCGGAATTCGCCGTTTCTATGACGGTCTATTCGGCGTTGCTTCTTACAAATGTTATAATACCTATAAAAAGCCCAATGTCCGGTGAAATTCCGATCGAAGGCTACGAGCTTTGGTTGATCCTTGCGAGAATTTCCCAACTGACAAATATACTGTGCCTTTTGGCTTTTTCGGCGGCAACGGTATCTTTCTTTCGCCTCATAAAGGCGTTTCCGCCGTCAAAATCAAGGATCGCGGCTCTCAGCTCCGCCGCAGTGCTGTGGCTATGTCTGATTGCAGTGGCAAATCTGCTCCCCGCAACCAAAGCGGCTTATATACCGCTTACATTTATCGTGACGCTACTGCGCATTTCCCTTATCTTTATTTTCGCCCTCTTTGCGGCAATGATAAGAGACCGAAAGCTACGACAGCACAAAGATATAAAAACACCGGACTGTCGCTAAATGCAACAGCCCGGTGTAAAACAAATATTGAAAATTCATCGACCAAACAACTCGTTTGATACTGTTCCAATGTTCAAACCAATGAAAAAATAATATTACCTAACTCACATCGGTGAATTATTATCCACAGCAGAATAAGACGTCAGCAAGATCGTAAAGCGGGAGTTTATTGGACAGCGGGTGCACAAACCCCGCTGAGTAAACGAATGAAAGGACATCCTTGTTTTCCCGGAGTCTCTGAATATGCTTGACTCCAATGTCCACGAACTCACAATGCTCTGTTTCGGCGATATAACGAAGGTGTTGATTCATATCAGAAATAACTGCGCTGTCCGAACTGTTTTTCAAAGACACAATAACTATATTACATTTTTTATCGTGTTTTCTGATACCCGCGATAAGCTCACGGTACTCTGAATCAAACTGCTGCTTGTTCTCACCGAATAACTTTATATCTGCTGCACCGATATGCAGCAACACATTGTCAGGACACAAGTCAGCGACACATATATCGTATATTTCCTTTGCGCAAGATACTGATATCTCCGGGAAGCTCCTGTTATAAAGGTTTGAACCAAGAGAAAATGCCTGCTTTAATTCGCACAGAGGGATTTCAATATCGTCACTGCCTCCGAAAATTACGCTGCCTCCATGTTCGGCAAGTTCATTAAGAGCCTTGTATTTTGTTATTTCGTTTTCAAACATTTTTGTTTGCCTCCGTTCATATTCAAAGATGTTTCTCTCATTGTGCTTATCGTGTCTGACATTTTTTCGGTGTCACCTGCGCCGATTTACTGTCGGTCTTTTTGTCAAAAGACATGTTTCTGAAATAAACCATAAGATTCAGAAGTACGATTGCAAGATTCAGCAGATAAGCAATCAGTACATAGCTGATCTGATGCGTTACGATCTTCGCAGTTATTCCGGCAATATAACCGGCGATTATGAGCAGTATAAAAGCAAGACTTGTGCTGTGGGATGTTTTAGATTTGTAAGTCTTAATGAGATTGAGCGGCCAAGAAAAGCCAAAGCAAATAAGCATAATTGTTTCCAGTACAGAACCCATAGTTGAATCTCCTTTATTTTGACCATATGATATCACACTTCCCCGGCAAAAACAATCATATGAAAAAAACAAACACTTTTTTTGCTGACATGTCATTTATTTTACTTTCAAAAGCCATTTAAGTAAGCAACGAAATTGAAAACAGCCTGAACATATGATATAATGTTCTTGAACCAATACCAAAGGTATCCGGATTTCTGAAAGTGAGAAATAATGTCATGGACGAAAATAAAACAGGCGGCCCAAAAAAGTCCTCCGCCAAGCACATACAGAAAAAGATTTTTGCAACACAGCTGATCCTTATAATTTCGCTCGCTCTTTTTCTCGGCATTTCGGGTACAATGATCAATATTCATTTCGAAATGCAGAAACGCGATCAGAATCTACAGAATGTTGCGGAAGCCATTGCGCATTCTCCTATTCTGAATATGGAAAAAGTGAGCGGAGAGGAAGAGGCGCATAAGGACATTCTGATGGGGTATCTTGATTCTCTTAAGGATACGCTTGACGATATAGACGTCATCTCTGTCGTGAGCTGTGACAATATCCGACTGTATCACTCAACCCACGAACTGATTGGTACAATATATGACGGAACCATACCTGAATTCAAGGAAAACAACCGGGAATTCTATACAGCATACGACAGCGGACCTTCCGGAACACAGCGCAGGGCTTATTCGGCTATTTACGACAGCGAGGGCAACTATATAGGCTTTGTCATGGCTATCATGCTTATGGAAAATATAAAAGCCGAGACATTCCAGACGCTTACATTTTATGCTTTGATAACTTTAGCGGCTGTTTTAATAGAGCTAATTCTTTCCGCCGAGCTTTCAAGCAGTATAAAAAAGAGTCTCCACGGATATGAGCCGGATGTTTTTTCAGCCATGTATCAGGTCAGGGATAATATTCTTGAATCACTTGATGAAGGAATAATTGCAATCGACAAGACCGGATCTGTTCAATTTGTAAACAATGCTGCCGTTTCAATGCTCGGCGGCGGACAAAATACAGGCGTAAAAAATATTGTCGGCGCTCCGCTTGGCAATATCTGCGATGGCACGCTTTTCGATCACACACTAAAAAGCGGGGAAAAAGAATTCAATATCCGGGAGCCGCGGCTTGGAAGGTCTGATATACTGATAGACCGGATACCTATCAAGGATGACAACGGTACGGTCGGCGCTGTAGGTATTCTTCATGACCGCGCCGAGTACACAAAGCTGATGGAGGATCTGACAGGTACACGGTATCTTGTCGATGCCATGCGTGCGAACAACCATGACTTTACAAACAAGCTGCATGTAATTCTCGGTCTTATTCAAATGGGAATGTACGATAAAGCTACTTCTTACATTGAAAATATAACTATTGTGCAGAGAACGACCATAAGCAAAATAATGTCTGCTGTAAGTGAGCCTGCCGTTGCCGCGCTACTGATCGGAAAAGCTGCCAGAGCCTCAGAGCTGAACATAAAATTTGTTCTCAGGGAAGGCTGCAACTACTCCAAAAGCGATTATCCGCTGCCTGACTCAATGCTTGTAACCGTAATAGGCAACCTGATCGACAACGCATTTGATGCAATGAACGATAACAAAGCGGTATTCGACAAGCCCAAGGAATTGATGTTCGGCATTTACTCCAAGCCCGGCGCACTTCTTATAACGACCGATGATACAGGCGTCGGAATCGACCCGGCAGACATTGACAGAATATTTGAAAACGGATTCTCCACCAAGGGTACCAGCAGAGGAACGGGTCTTTATCAGGTAAAAACAATGGTCGATGAACTTGGCGGAACAATTACAACGGAATCACAGAAGGGTGTAGGCACCTCATTCACTGTCAGCTTTTCCAAAAGCCAATAACGGGGGAGACTATGTATGTACAAGGTTTTAATTGTGGAAGATGACCCGATGGTCGCAATGATAAACGAACAGTATATAAATCGAAACAGGGATTTTAGGGTCGTGGAAAAGTGCAGGGACGGCAAAAGCGCGCTTGATTTTATTGAAAGCAATCCTGTTGATCTGATCGTCCTTGATGTGTTTATGCCGCTGACCGACGGATTTGAAACCCTGCGCCAGATAAGAAGAAGGCAGATACCGGTGGATGTTATCATGGTAACGGCGGCAAACGACCGTGATTCTTTGCAGGAAGCCCTTCATCTCGGTGCAGTGGATTATTTGGTGAAACCATTTACATATGACAGATTTCGCGTAGCACTCGACAAATTCATTGCTCAGACAAACGCGCTGATGAACCTTGAAACGCTTAACCAAAAGAATATAGATCATATAATTGAAAATTCACACAGGAAGAGTGAGGATATGTATCCGAAAGGAATTCAGGAAAAAACACTGTGGCTCATCGTTGAAAACATGAAAGAGTGCAAAGACTCGTGGCTGACTGGCGACGATATAGCCGAAAAAACAGGTCTTACCGGGGTTACGGTAAGACGGTATATGAACTACCTTTCGGAAACCGGCAAGGTTACCGCCGAGATGTATTACGAAACGGGCGGCAGGCCATGTATGCTTTATAAAATATCGGAACAGTGATCGTCAGGACACGGCAATGTGTTCAGTGAGCTCTGATATCGGTAATTCACTATAAAAAAAGCCAAAAACGCCCGCAAAATACGGGCGTTTTTCGGTACAGCTATGACTAAGGCGGGATCTGTTGCCACACTCGACCCCCAGGATAACTCCTCGCGGGTCGTCGTCAAGTCCCCGGCGCGGTCAATATCCGCGTCAAGGCAGGAAGCAACGGCAAAAAGTCCGCAAGGGAGACCGGTTATTTCACACCTTCGGCTCGAACGCCTCTTTAAACGCCGCGAGCTTATTCTCTGCGGCGGCTCTGTCATTGGCGCGTACACAGTAATAGAACTTGCATTTAGGCTCGGTTCCGGAGGGACGGACAGCCACCCAGCAGCCGTCGCTGAATACGAATCTCAGCACATCGGACTCCGGGAAGCCTTCAGCCTGCGTTTCGGCAGAAAGGTAGTCCTCCATACGAACAAGTCTTGCCCCTGTGACCTCGGTCGGATGCTCCCGGCGCAATCCCGCCGTGAGAGCGGCAATTTTTTTCTGCCCCGCCGCACCGCGGAAGAAGAAATTAGACTGAGTGTCAAGGTAAAATCCGAATCTTGAATAAAGCTCATCAAGCACGTTGATAAGGGTCTTTCCCTGCTCCTTGTAATACGCCGCAGCCTCGCAAAGCATCAACGACGCCTGAACCGCGTCCTTGTCGCGGACAAAGTCTCCGATAAGGCAGCCGTAGCTTTCCTCATAGCCGAAAACATATCCGGCGTCGCGGCGCTCAAGATGACGGGCGATCCTGTCGCCGATAAATTTAAATCCCGTTAGCGTTTTCTCAACTTTAACGCCGTAGGAAGCGCACACCCGGTCGCCAAGGTCAGAGGTGACTATGGTGTTTATCATCAGCGGCTTTTCCGGCATCGTTCCCGCCGCGCGGTGGGTGGAAAGTATATATTCAAGCAGCACCGCCGCCGACTGGTTGCCCGTCATAAGCGTCATAGAGCCGTCATCCGCGCGCGCCGCCACTCCGAGACGGTCGCAGTCCGGGTCGGTAGTGATAACGATATCGGCGCGTGCGCGGTCGGCAAGCGCGAGAGCCTTTTCATATGCCGCCGGGGATTCGGGGTTCGGGCTGGCGGTAGCGGAAAAATCAGGATCGGGTACGCACTGCTCCTCTACCGGAACAACGTCATAGCCGAGATCGGCAAGAACGCGGCGCACCGGGACATTGCCGGTGCCGTGCTGGGGCGAATAAACGACGCGCAACCCCGCGGCGTTTACCGGACGGAGGGATATTGACTTCACCGCGCGGTAATATGCCTCGTCCACATCATTGCCGAGGACTGAGATCAGACCGTCAGCGCTGTCGATATCAAGGCAAGGCACTTTAAGATAATCCCCGATCTCACCGATGAATTTTTTCACCCGCTCGGTCTCGTCAAGTCCCTGCTGACAGCCCTCGGAATTGTAAATTTTATACCCATTGTATTCCGGAGGATTGTGCGACGCGGTTATCATTACGCCTCCGGCAGCACCGAGATGCCGGACGGCAAAGGAAAGCTCCGGGGTCGGACGAAGCGAGTCAAAAAGATACGCATGCACCCCGGCGGCAGCGAATACACCTGCCGCAGTAAGCGCAAATTCGCGGGACATACGGCGGTTGTCGTGCGCTATTACCACACCGCGGCGGCAGGCGTCATTACCCGACGAAGCGATATATGCGGCATATCCCGCGCTGACACGGCTGACGGTGCAGACGTTCATCCTTCCCGGGCCCGGTCCGAGCACACCGCGAAGTCCGGCTGTTCCGAACTCCAGCTCTCTGCCGAAGCAGTCCTCTATCTGTGCCGGATCATCCTTTATACGCTCAAGCTCGTCGCGGAGCGATGAGTCCATACTTTCGCATCCAAGCCAATGAGCATAGATTTCATATGCTGTCATTTTCAGGTTCCTTTCAAAGCATCATTCATATAGTGAGTTTATGCAACGCGCGGCGGATTCATACGCCCAACCAGCCGCCAATCGGCAAAAACTCACGCCTTATTGTAAAGGTCGACAAGATATGTGCCTATCTTGAAGCCAAGACGCCCGGCAGCAGGGCGAAGCTCCTGAGGAATGGAGGCATAAAAGCCGTGCACCTCATATGTAAAATCGCCGTCGTAATTCATTTCCTTGAGCAGAGGCATAAGCACCTCCCACGCGGTATTTCCGCGCACAAAGGGAAGAAAATGGTCGTCGTTAAGCCCGCGATTTTCCTGCACGTGAGTCGAGCAAAGGCGCGAGCCGAGCTTTTTAAGCTGAGCCGCCTGGTCGCGGTACACAAGCTCCGCGTGACCGAAATCCCATGTAGCGCGGCAGGAAACAGGATCGCCGATGGCGTCGATAACGGCTATCTGCTCCTCAACCGTAGCGGTAAAGCGGTGCTTGGTCTTGAGCGGGTGGAATTCAGCCATATTTTCAATTGAAATTCCCGTGCCGTGCTTTTTGGCAAGCTCAACAAGAGGAAGATAAAAATCAAGATTTGCCCGGATATTTTCCTCCATGTTCATCTCGTCGTTCTCGGTGGCTGTCTGCGCGTGCGTGGTCACAAAGCGCACTCCGAGCCTGCCGCTGGCGATAATTGAGCGGCGTACACTTTCGGCATACCAGGCGCGGTACTCGTCGGAGAGCTTGATCTCCGGACGGTAAAGGTTTGAATCAAACGGAGCGTGCGACTGATTGTATGTAATGCCAAGCTCAGCGGCAAGATCGCCAAGACGGTCAACATTACGCTCCCAGTCGTCTCCTACCAGCTCGCTTCCGCTGTTGGGATTTGAAGCGGAGCAGAAGTTGAGGTCGATGACACGGAAGCCGCAATCATAGCAAAGACGGATAGATTCCTCAAGGGAGGTTCTGCCGCCGCCGCGCTTACCGGGAAAAATACAGGTTGAGGTTGCAAGTTTCATTGCAGGTTGACATTTCCTTTCATACAGATACTTTGATACAGTGCCGCTGAATACGCGGCGATGACCTGATTGGATATGATGCAAGAAAAATTATTTTTGGGGTTGACAAACAGTCCGATTTGAGATAGAATATATGCATACGCAGGTATAGTCTAATGGCAAAACTCCAGCTTCCCAAGCTGGTTATGCGGGTTCGATTCCCGTTACCTGCT
>DPGK01000033.1:63348-63657 GCA_003523225.1 Clostridiales bacterium | reverse complement strand
GTTTGTGGATGTAGGTGAAGCTACGTCTCTCACTCGCTTCCCGGGAATGCACTGAGGCTCAAATTCTCGCTGTGCGAACTTCCTCAGCTCGCGCAAAGCGCGAGGTGTGCGTTCGATTCCCGCCCATGTGCCTGCTTTCTTTTGGCACATGGCAATGTGGATGAGAACCCGCCGGAAGTTTGTGGGTGTAGGTGAAGCTATGTCTCGTACTCGCTTCCCGGGAATGCGCTGAGGCTCAAATTCTCGCTGTGCGAACTTCCCGGGCTCGCGCAAAGCGCGAGGTGGAGGTTCGATTCCCGTTACCTGCTC
>DPGK01000033.1:15770-63077 GCA_003523225.1 Clostridiales bacterium | reverse complement strand
GTTTGTGGATGTAGGTGAAGCTATGTCTCGCACTCGCTTCCCGGGAATGCGCTGAGGCTCAAATTCTCGCTGTGCGAACTTCCCGGGCTCGCGCAAAGCGCGAGGTGAAGGTTCGATTCCCGACCTCATGTGCCTGCTTTCTTTTGGCACATGGCAATGTGGATGAGGATCCGCCGGAAGTTTGTGGGTGTTGGTGAAGTCCTGCTCCGCATTCGCTTCCCGGGAATGCGCTGAGGCTCAAATTCTCGCTGTGCGAACTTCCCGGGCTCGCGCAAAGCGCGCAGGTCAATGCGATTTATTTCAGCATTTCATCAATTGCGTGACCGTCCGCCCAGGGCATTTCAGCACCGAGAATTTTTGCATAGGTCGGCGCTTCGTCAACGGTCGGGCGACGCTCGATCTCAACGCCCTCGCGGATATCCGGTCCGAAGCCGAAGAAAACGGGCTGAGGTCCTTTGTCCGGATTGTGTCCGTGCGTGGCGCGTCCGAAGCGGTAGTCGGAAAGATCCATAGGCTTTACCATAGGACGCTTCCAGTCCTCCGAGAAGGAGGTGTAGCCGTCGGATTCGATGACAAAGGAGAACGGACCGCCCAGATGCTCCTTTTCTTCCGCCTCCTCGGTGGTAAGCACCTCGCTGATACCGTATATTCCCTCGTCGCGCATGAATTTAAGCAGGTCGTATGTCTTCTGCCATGCCTCACGGTCGTCGGGATCTTTAAGTCTTATCTGAGCCGAAAGCCCGGTCGAATGGCAGTACGCAGTCCAGTCAACCAGATTGCCCTCCGCATCGGTGGTAATGAGTCCGTGGTCGGCAAATACGACATTTGGTTTGATGTTGCGGACGATCTCAAGCTGCCCGTGGTCGCTGACAAGGAAGAAGTTTGTCTGCTCGAACACGCCCGCTTCCTTTGTAGCGTCGATTATCTCATTGAGCCAGCGCTCAGTGTCGCGCACTCCGCCGCGCACCTTTTCGGTGAACAGACCTGTACCGTGACGGTAGCTGTCAACGTCGCCGGTGTGAAGCATGAGCAGGTCGGGCTGGTGCTTTCTTATGATGTCGCAGACGCATCTGACAAGGAACTCATCTGTCGCGGGATGGGTGCGTATCTTTACGTCCTCAAGATACGGGGCGCAGCACTCGTCGTAAAGCTCCTCGGAGGTTCCGGCGCGCAGAAACGCCGCCTTTTTGGTGTCGTCGGGAGACTGCGGCCAGTATTCGGCGACAAGATAGTCAATGTCTGGGTGGCATCCGGTAACAGGCCAGAACACCGCCGCGGTGGTGAGTCCCGCCCGCTTTGCCGCAGTAAAGATATCGGGGCATTTAATATTGTCGGCAAACCATGTCCAGGGTACGTTTTTAAGCTGACCGGGACGGAATTCCGAGTTGTTTGTCACGCCGTGCTTGTCGGGATAGCAACCGGTCGACATTGATGTATGGCAGGGGTATGTAACAGACGGCCATATAGTGCGGGTGCGCTTTACTATCGAGCCTTTTTTGTAAAGCTCACGGAAGCGCGGACTGGTCTCAAGCAGATATTCGATATCCTCATAGACCATTGCGTCGCATGAAAAAACAATAACTTTGCTTTGTGCCATTTTGATCTGTCCTTTCTTGACCTTCCGGCTTATAACTTCGCCGGATAAACAATTTTTCACGTTATAATTATACCCCCACCGCCGGGAATAGTCAAGCGAATATCCGAAAATACCGCAAAAAAATGCCGTCAGAACCGCTTGCAGCTCCGCCGGGAAGCGTCTTTAGTCTTAACCGGGCATAATAAAAACACAGAAAAGACTTTTGCATTTTTCCATGAGCACAAAAAATACGGGTCCGACGCAAGGCAAAACCTTTGTGGACCCGTATTGGCTCATATCCATCTCCGCGCTTTCACGGCGGTTATGATTCAGGAATACATCCGGAAAGAGGCGGCTTGCAGGAAAGATTTTATCCCGCATCCTCGCCGAACATTTCGGCTCTTTTCTGCTTTCTCTCCGTCTCGGCAGCCATTTCCTTGACCTTCATAAGTCGCGCGCGGCTGCCTCTTTCATCCTCGTCAAGCTTCATTGAAATTATCTTTATCGACTCAAGGTATCTCGGCATGAGGATATATTCAAGCGCGTTCACGCGTCGGCGTGTGCGCTCGATCTCTCCTGCCAGAAGCTGCGCCGTTTTTTCAAGCTCGGCAAGCTTTATCATGTCGGCGGACAGCTGTGACAGCTCCTCAAGCGCGGCGTCAAGCCCGGCAGGTGTAAACGCCATGCCGTATCCGATCCCCACGGTGATGTCTCCGCCCTCAAGCACCGGAACTGTCACTCCCATCGTGCGGGAAAGCTCCATGCTGATGAGATTTTCTCCGCTCGACGTTATCAGAGCCTCCTCCAGCATCCGGGGGTTACCGACCGCACCCGCCGCGGTAAAGGATCTGTAATAAGCGCGCAGCTTCTTTTCCACCTTTTCACGAAGCTCCTCGTTTTCCCTGACCGTGTCAAGAAAATGCTTCATAAGCTCGTCTCTCTTATCCTTGAGCAGCTTATGTCCGCGGCGCGCCGCGGCGTACCGGTTTTTAAGTTTTTTCAGCTCCATACGAGTGGGGCTTACATTGATTCCCGCCATTTATCGGGCGCACCTCCTTTCTCGCATGAATTACTGCTTTTTTGCCTTGTCGCCCTTCGGCCAGTATTTTTCGACCAGCTCGGGCTTGATACGCTTCATTTCGCTTCTCGGAAGGATAGAAAGCAGCTCCCAGCCGAGGTCGAGCGTCTCGATTATCGAGCGGTTCTCATTAAAGCCCTGATTGATATACCGCTCCTCAAACGCATCGGCAAATTTGGCGTAAAGCCGATCCATCGGAGTCAGCGCCGACTCGCCCAGAACCACCATAAGCTCCTTTGCGTCGCGCCCGCGGGCGTAGCTTGAAAAGAGCTGGTTCATTACTCCGGCGTGATCCTCGCGCGTGCGTCCGACGCCTATTCCCTTGTCCTTAAGACGCGAGAGCGACGGCAGAACGTCCACAGGCGGCATATAGCCCTTGCGGTACATTTCGCGCGAAAGTATTATCTGACCCTCGGTGATATATCCGGTAAGGTCGGGGATGGGGTGTGTCTTGTCGTCCTCGGGCATCGAGAGTATCGGTATCATCGTGATAGAACCGTCCGAGCCCATCTTGCGCCCCGCCCTCTCGTACATGGTGGCAAGGTCGGTGTACATATACCCGGGGTATCCGCGACGTCCGGGGACTTCGCGGCGCGCGGCTGAGACCTCACGCAGTGCCTCGGCATAGTTTGTGATGTCGGTGATGATGACAAGCACATGCATGCCAAGGTCAAAGGCAAGGTATTCGGCGGCGGTAAGCGCCATACGGGGCGTTGAAATACGCTCGATAGCAGGGTCGGAGGCAAGGTTGACGAACATCACCGTGCGTCCGATAGCTCCGGTGCGCTTGAAATCGTTGATGAAGAAGTCCGCCTCCTCAAAGGTGATACCTACTGCCGCAAATACAACGGCAAAGTTTGAGTTTTCACCGTTTCCGTCGCCCAGCACCTTTGCCTGACGCGCTATCTGCGCCGCAAGCTCGGCGTGAGGCAGACCCGAACCGGAAAAGATAGGCAGCTTTTGCCCTCTTACCAGCGTGTTGAGTCCGTCAATTGTGGAAATACCCGTCTGGATGAACTCGGAGGGGTAGTATCTTGCAGCCGGATTGATAGGCGTACCGTTTATGTCACAGTATTTTTCCGGGATTATGCGCACTCCGCCGTCTATCGGCTCGCCCATACCGTTAAAAACTCTGCCCATCATATCGGGAGAAACGGCAAGGCGGACGCCGTGTCCGGTAAAACGCACGCGGCTTTCGGAAATATTTATTCCGGCGGCGGATTCAAACAGCTGAACCAGCACGTCGCTTCCGTTTATTTCAAGCACGCGGCAGCGGCGCAGCGAGCCGTCGGGCATCACTATCTCGCCCAGCTCGTCGTACTTTACGCCCTCAACGCTTTTAATGAGCATAAGAGGACCGGCGACTTCTTCTATGGTCTTATATTCCTTTATCATCTGTCCTCTCCTTATTTCTTCGGTATCGCCGCTTCAAGCTCACGGTCAAGCTCGGCTTCTATCTCGGTGTAATCCGCCTCAAAGCTGTCAGCCGGAGCCGACTTGGCTCTGCCTATCTTTTCTCTTACCGGCAGGTCGGCTATCTCATCCACCGACGCTCCGCGCGCTATCGCACGGCGGCATTTGTCCTCAAAGCTGAAGATAAGTCTAAGAAGTGCGCACTGTTTGTTAAGCGGAGTGTAGCTGTCCCCATCCTCAAAGGCGTTCTGCTGCAGGAAATCCTCTCTCAGCGAGCGCGCCGCCTCAAGGGTCAGACGGTCGTCGGGCGAAAGCGCGTCGGCTCCGATGAGCTGTACTATCTCCTTAAGCTCCGATTCGGTCTGAAGGGTTTTAAGGCAACGGCGGGTAAGCGGTATCCAGTCGCGGGATACATTTTCGGTAAACCAGTCAGAAAGTCTTTCGCGGTAAAGCGAATAGGACGTCAGCCAGTTGATAGCCGGGAAGTGACGGCTGTATGCAAGCGAGGAATCAAGTCCCCAGAATACCTTGACTATACGCAACGTCGCCTGAGTTACCGGCTCGGAAATGTCTCCGCCGGCGGGAGATACCGCCCCGATGGCAGACAGCGCGCCCTCGCGTCCGTCTGAACCGAGACATACGACACGTCCCGCGCGCTCATAGAACTGAGCAAGACGTGAGGTAAGGTAGGCGGGATATCCCTCCTCACCCGGCATTTCTTCAAGTCTGCCCGACATCTCACGCAGAGCCTCTGCCCAGCGCGAGGTGGAGTCGGCTATTACGGCTACGGTGTAGCCCATGTCGCGGAAATACTCCGCAATCGTGATCCCGGTGTATATCGAAGCCTCACGCGCCGCAACCGGCATATCCGAGGTGTTGGCAATAAGCACGGTGCGCTCCATCAGCGAGCGCCCGGTGCGCGGGTCGCGCAGCTCAGGGAACTCACGCAGAACGTCAGTCATCTCGTTTCCGCGCTCGCCACAGCCGATATATACCACAAGGTCAACATTGCTCCATTTTGCAAGCTGGTGCTGAACCACCGTCTTGCCGGAACCGAAAGGTCCGGGGACGCAGGCAGTTCCGCCGCGGGCTATCGGGAAAAGCGCGTCGATGCTGCGCTGACCCGTTACCATAGGATCGGCGGGCGGCAGCTTTCCGGCATAGGGACGCGCCACACGTACCGGCCATTTCTGCATAAGCGTCAGCTCGTGCACGTTTCCGTCGTCATCCTCAAGAACGCCTATCTTGTCGGTAACGCGGAAATCCCCCGAGCGTATGGAGATGATCGTTCCCTTCATCTTCGGAGGCACCATTATTTTGTGAGTCAGCGCCTCGCTCTCCTGAACCACGCCGAGGATATCGCCTCCGCTTACGCGGTTGCCGCGCTGTGCGGTGGCTTCAAAGTGCCACACGCGGTCGCGGTCGAGCGCCGGGGACACGATACCGCGCGTCAGGTTTGAGCCTGCCATCTCGCGCAGCTTCTCAAGCGGACGCTGTATTCCGTCGTATATGTTCCCGATAAGCCCGGGACCCAGCTCGACGGACAGCGGAGCGCCGGTAGATACGACCGGGTCGCCGCGTCCTATACCTGCTGTCTCCTCATAAACCTGAACCGAAGCACGGTCGCCGTGCATTTCGATTATCTCGCCGATGAGCTTTCCTTCACCCACGTGCACAACGTCAAACATATCGGCGCGTCTCATGCCCTCGGCAATCACAAGAGGACCGGAGACCTTGAGGATTTTTCCTTCTATTACTTCCATATTGATCTATGCCTTTCTCTGCATTTGTGCCGACATCCGGGATCGTCAGAGGATGTCGCTTCCCACGGCGCGCTTCACCCGCTCGTGAAGCGCCTGCATACCGAAACCGCCGTCGGCAGTGGCGGAGGGAATCGGCAGAATTGCCGGGGTAGGGGTATTGTCAAATTTTGAAATTTCATCGGCAAGCGCTGCGGCGTAGCCCTCGGTGATAAATATCACCGCATACCCTCCGTCGGCGACGCCATCGGCGTCCGCTCCGGAGGTCGCAAGGCGCAACGCATCGCGCGCGGCGTCAGTGTCTGCCGCTTCAAGCACGGTAAAGCCAAGTGCCGTGAAGCCGAGAATATCCTGTCTTTCTCCGATTACTGCTACTTTATACATAATAATCTCTCAGCCTCTCCCCGATGACCGCACGGCTGTCCCCTGCCCGCAGACCGGACAGAATTATCCGCAGGTCCTTTACCTCATATTCAAGCGCCGCAATATATGCTATCACGGGGTACGCCCCGAGAAGGCGGAAGCCCGTTACCCGGTTTATCTCCGCGGCAAAGGAATTGTCAAGCGCAAGGGATACGCCTTCAAGCGCCGCAGCGTCGCCACCGGAGCGCGATATTGCCTTTGCGGCGTCGGAATACCCCGCATTACGCGCAAGCGTTGCAACCGCTTCCGCATCGGCGGCGTCGCGCAGCTCGCGCATACCCACCGAGCCGCCGGATATCACCGAATCGTCAAACACGGCGCGTCGCAGCTCGCGGTCGCGCAGGCGAAGCGAACGGAGAGCGGTCATAAAATTTGTGTAGTCTGTTTTCATTCGAAGCAGCGAAACCACCTCGGGGATCCCGGTTTCTGCCGCAGCTCGCCGCATATCCGCAAAGCAGGCGCGGTCAAGCAGTGAATCCACCGTGCGCGAGCTGCCGCTTTTCCTGAGTGCCTCGGAAGCCTGCCTTGCGGCTTCCGACATATTGGGCAAAAGAGCCGCAAGTCCCGAAAAATCGTTTTTCGAAGCTGCATCAAGCACCTCGTCCGCAGGTATACAGCCGCATTCTATCATCAGCGGAGCTGCGTCCCTGCCGGAGGCGCGGCATTTTATTGCCGACTTGAGGTTATTGCAGTCATATCTCAGTCGGCAAAGCCTTGCAAGCGGCGTGCTGGGACAAAATGAAAGCAAAGCGTCGTACTTTCCGGCAAGATATGCCGTCAGAACCGCCTCATCGCTACCGTCGCCCGCCGACTCAAAGCCGTATTCCGCCACGCGCGCCATAACGGCGGAAGCATCCGGCGCGTCAGTCAGCTCGTGCATTTTCTGCGGAGGAATAAGCCCGACGGAAAGCGCCGCAACCTTTGCCGCGGCATACCGATAGTCCTCCTCACGGTATCTGCCCCGCCTTGTCTTTACCGCCTCAGCCATTTTCTTTATCCTTCCGGGAGGAGTCAAACAGTATCCGGCAGACATCCGCCTCAAGGGACGGACGAACCTGGTTTATCAGTGCCATGACCGAGCAGTCCACCCGTGTCAGCCCGATATCAAGCAGAAAACCGCCGTCGATGCGCGCGTCGTTTTCGGCAATTTTCCACACTATCCCGTCAGAGCCTTCGGAAAGCCGCTCAAGAAGCTCCGCGCCCACGTTTTCGCGGTCGGCGCGGTTAAGTGTGATCACAGCCTCCCCGCCCTTCTGCCCTTCCGCCGCTCCGCGTGCAAGCGCCAGAAGGAAAGCAAGATAATTCTCCCGCGGCATTCCGCATATCTTTTTTTCCGCAGCCTCAAACGCAGCGTCAACGGCGCGGCATCTTCCTGCAAGCAGGATATTGCGACGCTCGGTAGACGCAGTGGCGCGGGCGCGTGAGACCACGCCTGTGCCCTCAGCCTCGGCTGCGTCCTCGGCTTCTCTGCGTATCTCCGCAGCCCTCTCCTCAGCGTCGGCAAGAATACCGCGGCATTCTTCGTCAGCGGCGGAAAGCACAGAGGCGGCGTCCGCCTCGGCAGCGGAAAGTATCTTATTTGTTACTTTTTCGAGTCCAACCATTTCTCAAAGCTGCCTCTCATATTATCGACCTGTCCGTCGCCTTACATGGCAGGAGCAAACATGACGAGCAGGAAGGAAACGATAAGGGAAAGCAGTGCGTAAAGCTCTACCATAGCGGTAGCGGTAACAGCCTTACCGGAAGCCTCGGGACGCTTTGCAACCATTGCAACACCGGCGGAAGCGACGCGGCCCTGACGTATTGCGGAATAATAGCCGCATATGGCGACGGGCAGGCAGGCAAACAGATAATACATTCCAAGACCCAGCGAGCCGACAACGTCTCCGCCGACGACTCCGACCTTTACCATTACCATAAACGCAATGATAAAGCCGTATATACCCTGAGTTGCGGGAAGCGCTTCAAGCAGGAAGGCTTTACCGAACTTTGAAGGATCCTCGGACAGAAGCCCGGTCAGAGACTCACCGACAGAGCCTACCGCCTTCGCGCTTCCGATACCGGGAAGAATAGCGGCAAGCGCCGCGCCGATGAGAGCAAGTCCCTCACCCGTGGTCATACTGCTTAAGAATTCAGTGAAGTTCATTGTTTTTGTTTCTCCTTGATTGTGTTATGAATTTGAATTGAATTTGATTTTGATCTCAGGCATTTCCGCCAAGATTCTCGGAATACTTTTCCGAAGGCTCGGCGGGAGCGTAGGGTCTGCCTCCGTCCTCGTAGAACTTGCCGAAGAACTCAATGTACTGGAGGCGGCTGGTATGCACGAATGCGCTGAGCACGCTCAGCACAAGGTTAAGGATGTGTCCTATGAGGAAGCAAATGAGCATACCGATAATAATGGCAAACGGGCTTGAGCCCATAGTGCCGAGAATATTCATGACCTGCGCCAGCACCGTTCCGGACAGAGCCAGAGCAAGTATTCTTGAGTAGGAAAGGACGTCAGAACCGAAGTTGACAAGTCCGTAAAGCGCGAGAAATCCCTTGGGAATACGCATAAGGATATTTTTTTCCTTGCGTCCTCCGGTAAGGACTATCGCAACCACGGCGGCAATAGTCACCCATTTTCCGACCGACGGCAGGGCAAAAAGCATTATAAGTCCCGCGTAAAGCACCCAGAAGAACGCATAGTCGCATATCGCGTCAAGCGGCGAGGTCTTCCACACCAGTGCAAATTTGATCGCCTGCCCGGCGATAAGATGGACAGCGCCGAGCGCAAGTCCGATCACCAAGAAGGTCATGGGGTCAATAATGGGGTCAACGACAAGGGCAAGAGTTTCGGGCAGCACGGCGTCCGGGTTTATCGCCCTTGCAATTGCAAGCGGCATATCTCCGAAATAACCGCCGAACAGCACGCCCGTGATCATACTTCCTATGCCGCAGTAGCCGAACATATAAAACGGCTTGGCTTTGTCCGGCTTCATATGCAGAATGCGCGGAGCAAGGAAACCGCCGAGAACAAGCAGCAGACCGTAGCCCACATCGGCAAACATCATGGCAAAGAAAAGGATATAGAAAAAGCTCATGAAGAAGGTGGGATCGTACGTGCCGTAGGCGGGAAGCGAATACATCGCCACCACCCATTCGAAGTTCGAGGCAAAACGGTTGTTCTCCAGCTTTACCGGAACATCGTCCCCCTTTTCGGGGTCTGTAAACGAATAGGCGCACTCAACTGCGTCAAGGACCTGCGCGACCTTTTCCTCGTTTTTAGCAGGTATCCAGCCCTGAAGCAGTACACAGCTTCCGGAGGACAACAGCTTTTCCTTTATCCGTTCTCCGACAAGCTCGGTGGAAACGGTATCCCACAGCACCTGCAGATCGTCAAGCCTTGGGGCAAGACTCTCAAGTGTATCCTTAAGCCCGTCGCGCTCCGCAAGCAGCGCATCCCGCCGCTCGGTGGCCGCCGCGCAGATCTCCTCCGCACAGCCGCAGCCCTCCGGAAATACGGCGCGTACAAAGCCCGCCGACGACAAGCGCCGCAAAAGCTCTTCATAGTCCGTCTTTTCGGCAACGAAAACGGCATATACTGCCAGCGCGTCTTTACCGATGATGCGCCACGCCGCGGCAAGCCCGTCAAGCCTTGCTTCAAGCAGCTCGCCGTCCGTCGACGAAGGCAGACTTCCAAAGCAGAGACGTGTGTTCGCCGTTCCCGGGGTATCAAGCTCAAAGCCGCAGCCAAGCCATGGCTTTGCCGCCGAAATTTCGGATTCAGCGTCGGCAAGCTCGCGCTCTATCGCTTCCTGCCTCCGCTTTATTGAATTGATCTTTTCCACGCACGCCTCAATGTCGGTGCGTATACCGCCGACGTCTTTTGCAATTGCCTCGCGGTTGACCTTCAGCTTTTCCCGAACCAGTCCGCCCTTTTTATGACTGTACGGGTAGAGTGGCTTCATAGCTTCATCTATGCGGGAAAGCTGTGTCTCGCATTCGCGTATGCGCGCCGAAGGGTCGTAACGGACAAGGGACTTGTCCGCATCCGGGCTGGCAACGTCAACATCGACGCACCGCAGACGCACAAGACGCCCCGCTATCGTGTCGGCATCCTCTTTGCACGCCCACACCGTCATACGCTTCATTACGCACGTTGACATTTCTCAACTATCTCCCAGTAAATCATTTTGACTGCCTCGTCGGTGTTCGCCGCCGCCGACTTTTCAAGCTCCGCAGCCTCACCTCGCGCCGTCTCCGCCTCCGCGGCGACAAGCTCTCCGGCGCGGCGGCTTACCTCTGCCACCGTATCCGTGGCTTCACGGCGCGCCTCCTCCTCGGCCTCGGCAATCAGCTTTTCCGCCTCGGCTCTTGCCGCGTCGGTTCTTTTCTTTGCCTCGCGTCCGGCATCGGAACGTATCTTCTCCGCCTTTTCCTCGGCGATCTTGATCTCTCTCAGTACATCCATCGTCATTTATCCATCACCGCCTTCCCGTCGCGTCTGCCATGTTTTTTCATTTTCGGTCATATCAGAAGCACTTCGCGCCATCTCTGCGCGTAATGAGTTCAAGCGACCGTATATGCAACGATGTATTTATAGTATTATATCACAAAACACTCCTCAAGTCGACATCTTTCGATCTTGTTTCAAAAAAATTTGAAATTATTTTTGAAACGGTATACACTTTATCAATATGTGCAGTTTCGTCACTGATAACGCCGCCGCTTATCCGGCGGCATATCAACCCACCCTCGCGGGAAAAATAAATATCCGCGCCGCGAGGAATTCCCGCCGCCCCAAAAGGCAGCATTCTGCCGTCCGACGGCCGCCACAGGCGGGACAGAAGCTGTCCGCCGAGCGGCTGTCTGCCGCGGCAGACGATCGCGCTTCCGGACACCGAGATAAGTCCCGGAGAGCAGAAGCCCGGAAGAAATGACGCCACACATCTTATGCGAGAAAAGCGAAAGCGCTTGCGCGGGTCAGTGTCGGCGGCATATAAGACCTCAGCCAGCTCCCTGCCCGCCGTCTCCGCCCAAGCGGAAAAACTCTCCGCGATGCCGGCATAAAACGCATTCAGCTTTTCAAGTCCCGCCTCCTCGTCCGACGAAACCAAAAACTCCGGATATTCGATCTCGGCACAAAGCAGCGGCACCTCTCCGCTTACGGTGCGCCTCTGGCGCTTTATTCCGTACACCGGCGGCTCGCCGGGAAAAATATCGGCAAGCTTTACCTCTTCCCGCGTTTTTTTGCTTTTCATGAACGCCCCCGCATATGTGCAAAATTCTACATATATAATATTCGCGCAGGTGTTATCCTTATGCCTTGAATATTAAGGCACACGCGGCAAAAAAGACATATCGGAGACACCCCGCGCGCCTGCCGTCAAAATGTTTGTCGCATTGGCGCTTTGCAGCTAAATATTTTTCAATATCATATGATTTCATTGACAAACACCGAAAATTTGATATAATTAATGCAGTTGCGGGCATTTTATTTCACACGTTGAAACTATAAACCGTATCGCCTCACATCGCCCATTTTAAACCCACTATCATATATGAAAGGACGGTAACACAATGAACGCTCAAAGCGCACCCGCCGTTCAGCCTGTGCTTTCGATAAGGCATCTTTCAAAGAGCTTCGGTTCGCGCAGGATACTCACGGACATAAACCTTGATGTGACGCCGGGGGAGATATTCGGCTTTCTCGGTCCGAACGGTTCGGGCAAGACCACTACCATCAAGCTGATGCTGGGACTTCTGCACATTGATTCCGGAGAGATAAGCATCTGCGGATACAACGTTGCCTCGGACTTTGAAGCCGCCATGTCCTGCGTCGGCGGGATAATCGAAAACCCCGAAATGTACAAATATCTTTCCGGCAGAGAAAATCTGGAGCTTTACCGGAGGATGTATGACGGCGTGCCGCCGGAAAGGACAGATGAACTGCTGAGGCTCGTCCGTCTTGAAGCGCGCGCCGGGGATAAGATATCAAAATACTCCCTCGGTATGCGTCAGCGCCTCGGCATCGCGCAGGCATTGCTGAATCATCCTCGGCTTTTGGTGCTTGACGAGCCGACAAACGGGCTTGACCCAACGGGCATCAAGGAGCTGCGCGACATTCTGAAGGAGCTGTCTCACACCGAAAACGTGTCCGTGTTCGTGTCAAGCCATCAGCTTGCCGAGCTTGACCTGATGTGCGACCGCGTCGGCATCATCGACCGCGGCGTGCTTATGCGCACGCTGTCGATCGATGAGGTGCGGCGCTCCGGAAGCGGCGGCAGGGACGTGGTGGAAATAGACGTTCCCGAAAAACAGCAGCAGCTCGCCGCCGACGCCGCAAGAACGCTTGGCGAGGACGTGACCGCCAATATCGTAAACGGCAGACTGCGCGTTACCCTTTGCCGCGGCTCTGAGCCTGACCTTGTGCGCGCGCTGGTCGCCGCCGGATGCGATATTTCCGCCCTCACCCCCGTGACTCATTCCCTTGAGGACGTTTTCCTTGAAACCACAAATATCGCATATGCGCCTCCCACTCCGCCGCAGGCGGCAAGCACTGTTACCCCTCCCCTTGCGGGCAACGATTCCGGAAAGGAGGGCTCGGCACAATGAAAGGTCTTGGCAGACTTATCGGAAACGAAAACAAAAAGGTCTGGAAGCAGACCGGACTGCGCGTGATACTTATCATTATAGCCGCGCTTACCGCCCTCTCGCCTGTATTCAACTTTCTGACTTCAAGAGCGCTGACCTATGAAGGGTACGGCAATTATATGTACGACCCCGACAACATACAGAATCAGATCGGTTACGCACAGGAGAGCGAGGATGTCCTGCGGGAAAAATACTGGCGCGTTTATGAAAGCACCGTGAATTTCTTCACCGAAAACAGCATTGATTCCGAGTGGCAGATATACTTTTTCCGGGACAACTATGCACAGGCGCTCGGTTGGCTCACGGTTGTCGAGACAGTGGCTCCCGGCGGTTTCACCAAAGAGGATATAACCAACTCCATGCTTATGGATTTCATCTACGAGCGCATGAGAGAGGATGACTCACTGAGCGAACTTGACCCGGAAAATATCAGCCGCACTCTTGCCGACGCGCGCAAGGAGCTTGCGGAGCTTGAAAACGACATACTGAGCTTTACGCTCGGCGATTATTACGCCTCCCGCCTTGCCGATGCGGAAGCGGAGCGCGACAGGTGCGCGGCAACGCTTAAGGCGTATGAAAACGGCACCATTGATTCGGGATTAAGCGGCAACTCTCAGCTTGACGCGGAATACGCAAAGTATATACGCGAGAATGCGGAACGCGCCCTTGAGGCGGCGGAGCTTTCCGTATGGGGCTGGCAGCAGCTCACGGAAAATCTGTACGAATACGGCAGCTGGCAGTACAACACGGTAAACAGAATGCTCACACGCATGTACGGCTCAGGAGATTTCCGAGTCGCAATGTCCGAGGAGCTGTTCAATTCCCGCGAATACGGCGAAAGCCTCCAGCATTCATACGGAACATACAAACAGTACGAAAAGGAAATGCGCAGTTGCGGCAAGCAATGGGACGAATCAAAAGCGCTGGTGCTTTACAGCCTTGAGCACGGTATTCCGCTGCGCGGGACGATGAGCAGCTCGTCAAAGGAGATGCTCACCTCCGAGGTCAGCTCAATGCTCGGAAATCTTGTGATATTCATGATAATCCTTGCGGGCATGACGCTTTCCAACGAGTACACCTCCGGCACGATAAGACTTCTGCTTATCCGTCCGCAGAGCCGCTCGAAGATACTTACCTCAAAGCTCGTATCTCTCTATGTATGGTGGCTTGCCGCCGCGGGAGCCGGCGCACTGCTGCTTGGCGGCGAATGTATGCTCCTGTTCGGAATAAAGGATCTTTTCAAGCCCGACCTGTTCATTATCGGCGGAAGCGTCGCGCAGATCCCCTCCGCGATCACACTTATCATAAGGATACTGCTTACGGTGCTCTCTGCGTCTCCGATAGTGCTGTTCGCACTGCTCATATCCACTCTGATAAAGAAAGCCGCGCTTCCTATCGCGCTTTCAATGATGGGGCGCTTCGCCACATCCGTCGTGATAATGCTGTCAGTGGTGCTGAACATGACATTCCCGCATATTCATTTTGAATACTCCCCATTCCCCTACCTCGACCTTACGTCTATGGTAGGAAACGCGGCGGAAGCCTATGCGGAATCAAGCTATTTCAGCCTCAACGAAATTATTTCAAGCATGACAGGCGGTTACGCCACACTCTCAAGCTCGATATACAACATATGGATAGGCATTGCATGGATGCTCTTCTTCTCAGCGCTGATGCTTGTTCTGTCCTTTGTTTCCTTCAACAAGCAGCAGATAAAGAACTGACCGGCATGTCCGGAACAAATAAATTTCCAGATGAAAGGATAAAAAATGACATTCGACATTAAAAAAGACGCCGCCGAGCGGATAATAATCGTCGCTCACCGCGGCTCCTGCGGCGGGAATATTCCCTGCAACACCCTTGCCTCGTACGGTATCGCGGTATCGCACGGCGCGGACATGATCGAGGTCGACGTAAACAAAAGCGCCGACGGCACGCTGTGGATCCTGCATCCCAAGATGGAATACAGACACCTCAACTACCTCGGCACAGAGGGCAAGACAAGCCTTTCCGAGCTTACCGACGAGGAAATACGCCGCCTGCGCTATGTAAACTATGACCGCGACTACACGCAGTTCGGTCTTTGCACCTTCGACGAAGTGCTTGACCGCTTCAAAGGGCGCTGCTACATAAACGTGGATAAATTCTGGGAGAACCCCCGCGAGATCTCCGACGCTATCCGCGCCCACGGAATGGAAAACCAGATAATCGTAAAGACCTCCCCCAAGGCGGAGCTTTTCGACATTATCGAGGAGTACGCGCCGGAAATTCAGTATCTGCCCATCCTCAAGAACGACAACGGCGTACACGAGGAGCTTATGCGCCGCAACATAAACTATGTCGGTGCGGAAGTCGTCTTCAACAGCGAAGAAAACTATGTCGGCACGACCGATTTCATTGAAAAGCTGCACAGCGCCGGAAAGCTTGTGTGGGCAAACGCAATAATCTACAACTACAAGGCTCAGCTTGCCGCGGGACATTCCGACGATACCTCGCTGACGGTAGACCCCGACCTCGGCTGGGGCTGGCTTGCCGACCGCGGATATGACATAATCCAGACCGACTGGGTGCTTGCAATGAGGCAGTACCTTGAAAGCACCGGAAAGAGACAGCGCAAATAACACGCACCTGCCGCGCAACGCGGGGACGGCTCGCCTTTGTCCTTTCTCTCCGCTGCGTGCGACGGTCATCGCTCCGGATATATTCAAAAAACTGCCGTTCATCAAATTATGGGCTGCTGCGCCTTTGGCGCAGCAGCCCATTCAGACTGTAGACCAAAGTAAGGGCTTTCGTCAGTTTGATGAAAGCTTTCGCCCGCTTTTTTAATGGCGGTACGGTCAAAGCGAAATATCCTTAACGAAGAAATCTAACAAACCGAATAGGAGAAATGACTGCATGTTGATATTATGCAGTTATTTCGTTTTTGTGAGACACTTGTCTGTGATGTATTCGATATTCTTGAACGGCATTAGAAGAATTTCAGCATTATGAATCTGTACGAACTGTGTGTTTCAAGTGTAAAAGCCTGTTGCAAGTGGCAACGCTGTGTAAGTGTGGTATACATACAGACTTCCGGTGGGACACAAAATATATATCTGGCATTCACCTTGACAATATGTACTTTTTTAATAGGCAAAGCATACTTTTAATTGATTTAAGGGTAAAATTATGGCATGTATTACCCGTGAGGTTAAGTAAAATTTCTTGAAATTGAACGGATCTTACAAGAAAAATCTTGTAATCGGTGCACGGTAGGTCAGCAAGACCACATTGCAGAATTTTTTGAATAGAATTCACGCATGTTGCGAGGATCATCATCGAAGCAACGACATCGCAGACAGAGGATGAATGGCTCAAATGAGGTAATTGGGGAAAGCCAAAACCGTCCGGAATTCTTCTTTGGAGTTCCGGACGGTTTCATATTTAGGCATCACTGTCAATTACAGATATAAGCAGGATACCTATTATTTCTTTTTCCGCAGAACAACTGCCAAAACAACACCACAGATAGCAATCACTCCGCCGAAGCACGAAATCACAATTATAAACCAGCTTGGTACACCATCGCTGTTATCCTTCGGTGCTTTTTCATCTTCATGCCCGGAGTCCTCAGTGGTTTCATCTGTTGATGCCGCTGTATCTTCAGGCTTGACTTCATTCACCATGATATATCCGCATTTGTCGCAGTGATTGTCTTCGTCTATATCGGTGTGCTTATCTTCTCCGCAATCTTTCCAGACAGGTTCAATCTCAATATTTTCGGTCAGCGTATCGCCTTTTTTCACCGGTTCTCCGGTTGCCTTATTTACCCAGCCGTCAAACTGATTGCCGGCTTCCGTCGGCGGAAGCACAGGCAGTGCCGGAACGGTGTTATCCGTACCCTTTGTTACGAGCTCTTTTGTCGCATGGTGATTTTTTCCTGACGGTTGAATTTCGGAGCTCGGAGGCGTTGCTGCTTCGCTGCCGCTCGGAGTTGTTGTCGAACCGGACGATTCGGTTTTGCCCGAAATATCGGACGAAGGTGTTTCGCTTGAAGACACGGACCCAGTCGAAATATACTTTTCATAGTCCGGGATGACGACGACCAATTTGCCGTCGGGAACGCCCAGTACAGGAATAATCTCCTTGACTGTGTATTCACAGATCTTACATTCACTCTGCTTTTCTCCCTCGAAAGTGTATCCCGCTTTCAAAACCGTTGTCCACGCACCCATCTTATGAGCGGATTTTTCCGTGGTCGTGTGGCAGTATTCACATTCCCGCCAGTGCTCGGATTCGGTATGCTTATGAACGTAATTGTGCTTTACAGCAGGTGTCTGCATATCCGTATACGTATGACCGCACTCGCAGGCATGCGTTGTATATCCTCCCGATTCACACGTCGGTTTGGTTACAACAGCGGTATACTCATGTGTATGTCCGTCGGTCAGCTTCGGAATAGCTTCTTCCTTTACAAAGCCGCAAACAGAACAGGTGAATTTCATCACACCGTCAGTCGTTTTCGTTGCTTCCTTTGTAACCGTACTTTCACCGAAAGTATGCAGTTCAGAATTCAGTATGATATCACATCCGTTGCCGCAGACCGTCCAGTGCTCATCCTCATCGTGCTCAATTTTACTTGATTTGCCGACGCAGTGACCGCCCTTGGAGCAGTAATGGTTTTTCCACGCGGCACTTTCGGGGCAGATACCGTGGTTGCAGCCGAAATTCTCTGCACTTTCTGCGCAGCAATCCTCACACAGCTCACAATCGGGGCAGATTTCCACGCAGCTTTCGCATTTTCCGCACTCCGTACAGAATCCGGTGCAGTCGGAGCAGTATTCACCGCAGTCGACACAGATGTTGTTGGCACAGTCGCCGCAGTAATAGCAGTCGCGGCACATTCTGTCGGCACAGTCGATACAGATGCCGCAGTCGGGACAGAATTCATCAATACATCCGGAGCACTTACCGCACTCCTCGCACACGCTCTCAGCACAGTCTGCACAGACGGTGCCGCAGTCCTCGCAGATCTCCGTACATTCGCCGCACTGATAGCAGTCCTCGCAGAAGAGATCATCCGCACATTCCCGACATATATCGCAGGACGCACAGAATTCATCCGTGCAGTTTGAGCATTTTTCACCACAGTCCGGACAGATATCCGCACAGTTTTCGCATCCCTCACCGCAAGGGCAGACGACGCCGCAGTCCGTGCAGAGTCCGCATGTTATGCAGAAGCTGTCCGCACCGGCACAGTCAACGCACGTGCCGCATTCCGTGCACACCTCTCCAACGGAGCAGTTAGAGCATTTCTCGTTACACTCCGCGCAGACGGTGGCACAGTTGGAGCAGCCCTCTCCGCAGGCGCACACCGCTTCCACACATTCAAGGCAGAGCGAGCACACCGCGCAGAAATCCTCCGCGCCAACGCAGTTTATACAGTTTCCACAATCGGTGCATAGCTCGCCGTCCGAGCATTCGCTACACTTTTCGCCGCACTCAGGACATATCTCCGCGCAGTTCGAGCAACCCTGACTGCAACTAAAGCAGATGTAGTCCACGCAGTTTTTACAGATAGCGCAGGTGTCGCAGAAGTTACCGTCGCCGCCCACACAATCGCGGCAGACACCGCAATCGGTACAAAGCTCATCGCCCGCACAGTTGGAGCATTTTTCACCGCATTCCTCGCATATGTCGGCGCAGTTTGAGCAGCCCCCGCTGCATCCGACGCAGACGTGATCCACACAGTATTTACAGATACTGCAATTAGTGCAGAAGTCACCTTCACCGCCTACACATTCAAGGCAGGTGCCGCATTCCGTGCACAACTCATCCGGTGCACAGTTTGAGCATTTTTCACCGCAGCTCTCGCATATCACATCGGCGCACTGATTACATCCGTTGCCACAGGAACACAGAACTTCAACGCATTCACCGCATTCTCCGCATTCGGCACAGAATTCGCCGCCTGCACAGTCAAAGCAGCGCTCGCACTCGGCGCACAGCTCATCGTCAGCACAATTTTCACATTTTTCGCTGCAAGCCACACAGATTACGGAGCATTCCGAGCATCCGTTTCCGCAGTAGCAGACATAATCCACGCAGTTTTTACAATATCCGCAGCTGGAGCAGTAATTGCCCTCTCCGCCGACGCAATCAAAGCATATTCCGCACTCTATGCAAAGCTCATCCTCGGCACAGTTTGTACACTTTTCGCCGCACTCGGCACATATGTATGCGCACTCCGAGCAGCCGTTTCCACAGGCACAGACATATTCAACGCACATTTTGCACACTCCGCAATCGGAGCAGTAATTACCCTCGCCGCCGCGACAAGTAAAGCACACCTCACAGTCGCCGCACAGCTCATCGTCCGCGCAGTTTTCACACTTCTCGCCGCATTCCGGACAGATTATGGCACATTCCGAGCAGCCCTCACCACATCCGACGCAGACGTAATCAACGCAGAATTTGCAAAGATTACAGTTCAGACAGTAGTTGCCGTCTCCGCCCACACAGTCATAGCAGGTTCCGCAGTCCTCGCAGATACCGCCGTCGGCGCACTCCTCGCACTTTTCTTTGCATTGTTCGCAGATCAGGACACACTCGCTACAGCCCCTGCCGCATTCACATATGTATTCCGTACAGAATTTACACAGCAGGCATTCAGAGCAGTAGTTGCCCTCGCCGCCGAGACAGTCAAAGCAGGTTCCGCAGTCGGTACAAAGCTCATCTTCTGCACAGTTCAAGCACTTTTCATAGCATTGTTCGCAGCCGGTGGTGCATTCCGAGCAGCCCTCGCCGCAGTAGCAGATCCAGTCCGCACAGCCGATGCACAGCATGCACTGGGAGCAGTACAGCTCGTTACCCGCACATTCGGTGCAGATGCCGCAGTCGTCGCAGATGAAATCGACGCACTCCGTACAGTGCTCGTTGCACAAGTCGCAGACGTCCCCGCTCGTCGAATAGCAGCCGCGGCATTTTTCGTCGCACTCGCAGCATTCGTCGAGACAGTTCCCGCAGTCGTCGCACAGCTCGTGGTCATCGTCACACGCGCCGCAGTAGCCGCAATGATGCTCCTCGTAGCAGGACGTGCCCGAGCCTTCACCGCAGTGATCGCCGTTATCGCATTTCCAGTCGTCATACCGCCAACTACCGCAATGCTCGCATTCTACACCATCCTCGTAGGCGGCATATACCGGCATCGCAAAGAGTGACAGTGAGAACTCAAGAATATTCTCACAAACCGATAGCAGATCGATTGCATATTGAGAATCATGTTCGTCATGGTCGTGATCGTCGTACGATAATTCCTGCCCGGCATGACTATGTATCTGGTTAGACCGTATATATCCCGAATTCGTTCCGATCAACAGCAAAAAGCAGAGCAGTATACCCCATATTCTTTTCATTTTCTGATTCATTTTAATCTCCATGCCGCCACAGGGGGCTCAAATATATTTTAATTAAAATTGCTCGTATTTGCAAAGCAAATCAAAATGGGTTGGGACCCATTTTGAGAGCAATTTGGGCGTGAAACAGGTGCAGTTCGATTTTAAACATGCTTTATTTTTCACGCTATACTCCTTCCATAACACCCCTTAGAATTTCCCGCCACCGCCGCCGACTGTGGTGCCGGAGCCCGCGATATGTGTCGATGAAGAACCGGAGCTGTCCGATTTTTCTTGCTTTGCAATCGTTTTATATTGGAGGAACGTCCGCTGATTCGTTTCTGTCCCTTGACGATCAGGATATCGTTGGCAATGGAACCACAGTAGCAAAACTCTTTCCATTGGTCAGCCAGCACGCCGCCTGCTGACCCGGTAATCGCTTCAATAAGTCCCATATGTATCTCTCCTGTTCTGTTATTCTGTCTTTTCGTGCTCTGCGAGCATTGCATCCAGAACGCGCACAAATTTGTGGTAACCTTTCGGAAAATTCGCAGAACCTTCAGCACGGATCATCTGTCCGCCGTTTACCGTCGCCTCAAAGCAGAACATGATTCCGTCAGATACATTTTTGGGATGTTTGCCGTGGAAGCCGTCCCAACGAAGGATGCCGCAGGTGTTCATAAGTTCGATCATAGTCTGCACACCGCAGGGTGCGGTCGACTCAAGCACAAGCTCGTCTTCTCCATCACGGTAGGCTTCCCGATAACGCCGCACTTCCGTCACATCACCCTCGAATTTATACACATAGCTGCCGCGCATTCCGCGTAAAGTAAGTGTCATTGTCCCTGCCGATGTGACGTTTTTTTGCATTTCTCTACCGCATCCAAACGATCCAAGCAGCATTGTAAATACCATAACGGTTATCAGTATACGGATTCTTACATCCACGGATCGTCGGATTTCGCCTTACGGATGCTCAGAAGCAGGAACTGATCCCACAGCATCCATCTGCCGTCACCGAGCCTTCTCAGGACGATCTCACGCGGACTGTCCGCGCCGCCGCTCTTGATGTATAACTTCTTATAGCCTTCGTTTGCATCGGAATAAAGACCGCTTGTAACGGTTATAATAAACGGCGTGTCCGGCGTGTAATCGTTTGCGGGAACCGCGCCCTTGAAATAGGAGAACGGTACATGATGACCGTCACTGAAGCGATCGTTCAAAAACGAGATATCGTGATTGGACAGCGGACGGGGACCGCGCAGGAAATTGAGCATTTCAGTGCCGATCTGCTTGTCGGCAGCAAAGACGCACAGTGCGCATACAGTAAGAGCCGCCGTCGCAAAGGGACTGGCAAGCGATGCTTCAGGCAAAGCTTTCATCTCGGCAAGACTCTCGGGCAATGCCGCAAACGTAAAGGTTTCCTCGCTTGCAAAGGCAGATGCCGCGGCAGACTTCACCGCAGTCTGTGCGTTTTTCTTCAGTTTATCAAAGATTGACATGATAGATTCCTCCTCAATTCATTAATGTTCAAGTTTCGTCGCCGCACCGAACAGCATAATAAGTGCTTTTTCTGCTTCATGCGGCAGGAAACAGCTCTGATTGTCATGGACGTAAATCCGCTCGCCGCTTGCATATATGATATCCAGACTTTCTCCGTACATATCAGGCAGCCCGCTGACAGTATGGTAATATCCGTTGTGCTGTGCAAAATTGTGTGCTGCGACTATCTCCTGCAGGCGTGTCATAAAATCCGCGTCTGCCTTATACTCGCCCTTGTCACGCCCGCCCTGGCGGTCATACCAATCGTATTTTACAAGCACCTCGCCGGCTTTCAGAGCGGCATCCAGTGTGTAGACACGGTGACCTAAACCATCTGTTTTACAAGCCGCAAACAGCGAGATCTCAAAGTGAAACGTCACGATTTCGGTGGATTTGATCACCTTCGGCACATCAGCCCAGTATCGCTTTACAACGCCGCCGTCTATATCATCCGTTTCTATGTTCGGACGTCTGCGGCAAAGTGCCGCAATGCCGCCGCCGACAATCGCGGCGGCAAACACGGCTACAAGCCCGATGAACGGCCATTTCATACGTTCACCTCGCTGTATCATCAGTTTTTCTTATTCTTTTTTGTAAGCACCACCGCAACCACTATGATGCAGGCAAGTGCAACGATACCACAGGCGATCACTGCGATCCACATTGCCGTATTATCGGAAGCAGGAGCTACATCGTCAACCTTCTCACCGTCAGGAGTTGTGTCTGACTTATCATCAGTGTCCGATACCTGCTCGGAATCATCTCCGCTTTCCTGTCTGTACGAGCAAACGGTGCACTTGCCCGACTTGCTAAAGTCGTGCGCTTCTTTTCCTACGACAATCTCGCCGCAGCCCTTTACAGTGCACTCCTTCCAGTGTGTATCCTCATCCGACTTCCACTTGGATTCCTTGTGTCCCGTCGCCTCAATGATAATTTCGGAGCCGTCAACTATCTCGTTGTTGCCCTTGCTGTCGCTGAAAATAGCGTTGCAGGATTCGCAGTAGTAGTAAGCCTTTTTGCCGCTTGTCGTGCAGGTTGCATCTACTTCATCCATCTTCGCGAGGCTATGCTCGTGCGAAAGCTTCGGCTTGATCATGTAGCCGCAGACAGTACACAGCTGAGCGCTCGTCTCTGTTGCCTCTGCACCGGGGGTGTGCTTAACTACCGTATCGTGCTCACCGCAGATCGTACACTTATGCGCATGACCGTTCTTGTCGGTGTAATTCGGCGTTTCGCTCCACTGATGCTGCATCACTTCGCCGTATTCAGCCTTGCATTCGGCGCATTTTGCCAATCCTCCGCACTTTGCGGTCCCTCCGCTGTGAGAAATAATGGTATCGTTGATGCCGCAAACCTTACACTTGTGCGCGTGACCGGATGCATCCTTATAATCCCACGCACTTCCAAAGCTGTGCTCGGCAAGCTCGCCGTAGTATTCACCGCAGTTCTTGCAGATCGCGCGGTTTTCGCAGGTTGCCTTGCCGCCAGTATGCTCGAGCTTTTCGATCTTACCCCAAGAGTTTATGTCGGCAATTTCCTTAGTGCACTTGGCATCCTCAAAATTTTTGCCGCATTCTGGACAGAAGTAGTATGCCTTTTTGCCTGCTTCCTTGCAGGTAGCATTGACCTCGTCCACCTTCAGCGGAGAATGCTTGTGTTCCGCTATCTTGGGGAAGGTGTAATAAAGCGTAACTTCCTCATTGGTGCGTGAGCTTACCTCGGCGTTCTTGCCGTTGACGGTAGCGACCACGTTCACAGAGCCGGATTTATACTGGAACTCATAGCCGTCGTTTGTCCAGATCATAATCTGAACGGAATAGGTTTTGCCTTCTTCGAATTTGTCCAAGGTGGACATAGTTTTCTTATCGGTTTCGTTGTACCAGGAAATGCCGTTTTGGGTGGATTTATTGTTATAATCAGCGGCACCGTAGTTGACATTGCTGTACACCGCGGTGTAGTCGGGAGATTGGCCGGTAACGGGCGCATCAATGTCCGTGACACCAACCTTGCTGATGGCAATGTTTCCGGTAGCGGGGAATGCATATGTAACGAGTATTTCGTTCCTGTTTCCGGAAACAGTTGCGCTCTTGCCGTTGACGGTGGCAGTCATAGAAACATTACCGTAAGAATTGGTGGCAAATTCATACCCTTCCTTTGCCTTGATGCGGATATCTACCTGATAAGCCTTGCCTGGTAAGAATGCCTGCGTGCCGTCAGAGAGGATGTACGAACTGCCAACTTCAGACCAGCACATACCATTTTTGTAGTAAGCATCATTTCTGCCGTTATTCTCATATCCCGCACCGACGGTGAAGGTATAGTCGGGTGCTTTGCCGGAGACGGGTGCATCAATGCCGGTAAGCTCAATCGTCTTTATTTGCGCGGCAGTATCACAGTCGAATACGCAGGCTGCAACCACGTACAGATTGGAATAGCTGTCGTACGTCGGAAGCACAGTGGCTGTTTTTCCGTTCATTTTAACCGTAACAGTGGGGAACGGTTTTCCGGGTTGTGCTAAAAAGTGATTCGGGTCCGTGGCAAAGCTTGCACCGTAGACCGTGCCGAGCGTAAGAGTCAGCGTGTATTTCTTGCCGAATTCGAAGACTGCATTTCCTGCCAGAGCAGTACCGTCCTGCAAAGTCCATTCAACCTTGTTGACACTGACCTGACCGTTGTTCGCGTTTCCGTTTATGGCGTCAATGCTTATTCCCGAGGCTTGCCACGTGGTGGGAACGCGCTCACCCGGTACAAGTGCAGGAACGTCAAACTCCACGCTTTCGATGGGAGCCGCCTCAACCGTCGGGAAGGTATACATAACGACCAGATATTTCTGATACGTGGTATCGTGCTCATATTTGGATGCGTCTATAGAGAAAAGGCTGTAATCCTGCGTATTGCTTGCGCTTGCAGTATTACCGTTTACGGTGACGCTCGAAACTGCCGGCCTTCTTGAGCTGTCGGTATTGAAATAGTGATTGGCGGTAGCAACCTCCAGAACCACGTAAACTGTATAGTTTTTCCCAGCAGAAGCGGTCGACGAGGTGCTTGTTATGTAATTGCTTCCGTTCTGCTCTCTCCATGCCACCTTGATGATATTGTACTTCTGGGAGGCTTCTTCCGCTGTGAAGTCGAATGTTTTTCCTGCCGTCGGTGTATCAATTCCGGTAATTGTAACGTCGTCGATCTGATATGTGGTGAACATATCCTTCGCCGCAAACACCGATATCGGGAATATAACGAGCATTAGCACAAGGCAGAGCATAAATGTACATACTCGATAGACCAAAAAGCTCTTTTTCATTTTTAGAAATACTCCTTTATTATTTTAAGCTTTGTTCATTCGTGTTCAGCAAAACTTTTCTTCCGCAATGCGGACAATACTGCGTATCCGAAGCGAGAACTGTTTTACAATGCGGACAGTGGACGTGCATTCTTTTGTATGTATCGAACAATGTTCCGCCGGATATTATACTTTTGCAGGCAGGGCAGAAGAAACTCCATGCTCCGGCGATCTGACCGCATTTTTTACATATCTTGAGCTTTTTCATAGCATACGGCCCCATACCGAAGGCTTCCAGACGGATATATTTTTGACTTCTTGTGGTATCAATCATCGAAGCATCCTCCGTAAATAAGCTGCTTTCCGCACTTTGGACATACATCGTCGGAGGCAGATACTTTTGTCCCGCAAAACTTGCAATATTCCGGTGTATTTTCCCATGGGGCGCAAGCTACACATTCCAACGCATCTGCGTTGAACATCGCTTCGATGACCCATTTCCCGCACTTGTGGCACAAATTAAAATGTGCTTTGCCTTCAGTATTCCATGCAAGT
This sequence comes from Clostridiales bacterium, assembly GCA_003523225.1. Lineage (GTDB taxonomy): Bacteria > Bacillota > Clostridia > Oscillospirales > CAG-272 > CAG-390. The sequence continues at coordinate 37,441 of DPGK01000033.1, read as the reverse complement.
TCAAGTTCTCTTTCGGGTGTGTCCGCATGATATGACTTCGTAGTACATAAAAGTGCCCCGGTCAGGTCGCAGTAGAACTTATACCTATTCCCACCGGAATCGGTGATGATTTTATACGCTGCGGTTTTCTTTTTCGGCATAAAAAATTTACCTCCTTCATTGTGATGCTGATATGGATTTCTAATACTCCTATTACAAACAGCCATACACCATTGACTGTTTCAATATTTTGTGCTATAATGAGCGTAGCGAATTCAAGCATATCCTTCCTTTGATGAGTAATCAATCTGAAGGATATGCTATATTATAATCAAAACAGTTGGGGCGGTCTCCGAATTCATTGGCGCGTTTGCGGAGACTTGACATAGGATACCCCATAACTTCTTTAAGCCGAAGGCAAGATTTATACCCTCCTTGAACCTACCTCAAGTATTATTTTACAGATTTTCGGAGTTTTGTCCCCCACCCAAATGGGCAAAAGGTGGGGAAAAGAAAAAATATTTTATGTTTTTTCGATAAAATTACGAAAAGCGGAGAAAAAAATCATGAAAAACACACTTGCACACATTTTATCGAAAATTCTTTTACTGACCTTTGTGCTCGGAGGATTTTGCATCTCTATGAGCGGCTGCATGAGCATAGACTCTGACAAGTCATTGCTGGATCCGGGCGATCCGGTCACGCTTACGGTCTGGCACGTTTACGGTGAGCAGGCAGACGCTCCCATGAATCTGCTGATCGAAGAATTCAATGAAACGGTCGGACATGATAAAGGTATACGGATTCAGGTCACCAATGTAACGAGCACATCCAAAATTTTGGCGCAGCTTCTTGATGCGCAGGCAGGCAAGCCGGGAACTCCGGAACTGCCCGATCTCTTTTCCTGTTATACACAGCATGTGCCGTCGCTCGGCATCGAAAATCTGCTTGACTGGAGTGAGTGGTTTTCGGACAAGGAGCTGGATGCTTATGTGCCGGAGTTTATTGACAGCGGCAGGATCGATGAAAAGCTCATCGTCTTTCCCGTGTCTAAATCCACTTACGCATTCTTTATCAACGGTTCGCAGTTTGCACGCTTTTCCGCAGATACAGGCGTAACATATGACAGCCTATCCGACTGGAACTCCTTCTTTACTGCTGCCGAAAAATACTATGAATGGTCGGACGGCAAAGCATTCTGTGCCTTTGACTACCTGATCCGTCACATGGAACTGGATATTCTGTCCCGCTACGGAGAGCTGGAATATACCGAAAGCGGTTGGTATGACGAGAACGATCCCGCTATAAAAGAGTCCTTCTCTATGTTCGCAAAAGCTCTTGCAAAGGGACTTGTCGTTGTATCAGATCTGTATGCAAATACGCAGGTCATGACCGGCGAGGTGCTTTCGGGCATCGGTTCCTCAGCAGCTGTGGGATATTACAACGATACCGTCACCTATCCCGACAATACTTCTGAAGCGATGGAGCTGAAAGTACTTCCTCTGCCGAAATCAGGCGGTGAAAACGAATATATGCCCCAGACCGGCGTTGGTCTGAGCGCTTTCAGAACGACCGATCAAAAAGCGGAAGCCGCATATGAATTTGTCAAATGGTTCACTGAAAGTAAACGGAATCTTGATTTTGTCGTCAGTACTGGCTATATGCCGGTGACAAACGGCGCGTTTGACGCGATCGAAGCCTAAGACTTTACCGATGCCGGTTATGAAAGTCTCTACACAGCCATCAAAACGATGTACGACGAATATATTCCCGTTGTCCGTCCGGATTTTGCGGGTTTTTTTGACAAAACAAACGCATTGTACGCAGGGCTTCGGAAAATGCAGCCTTCTCTCACGGAACGCGCCGAAAAAGGTGAGAGCATCGCTGCACTGACCGAGGAGCTTTGGGAATTCTTCTGCGGGATCGATTGAAAGAGGCGGGAATATGCGAAAAACTTCCACATCCCGATATACCGCATGGTCTCTTAAAAGCAAATTATTTGTTTATATGCTTCTTCTGACGCTTCTGCTTCTTCTGATACTGACCGTGGGACTGATCGTATTCGGACGCACGACAAGTACGGAAGAAACATTTTTCGAGGCGCTGGACATTCAGATGGAGGTTTTTGAGAAGGACATCTGCACCCACTTCGATCATCTTGCCGCTTCTGCGATCACGCTGTCAGAGGATATGACCGCTATTCTGGAGGAGTATTTGCAGAAAAATGACCTTTCGTTTGCTGCTCTTAACGATTCAAAATCCGGTACTGCAGACATACAGGAAGCAATGATCGAACCGTTGCGTCAGAAGCTCTTTGCGGCAAACTGTTCCGGTGCATTTGTAATGCTGAATGCCACCGTCAACACATCTCTCCCTGAATCGGCTTTTTCCCGAACCGGCCTGTATTTGCAGATCAACGGCTATCACCCAACGGGTGCCGATGTACTGATGTATCGCGGATCTGCCGATATTGCCAAAGCGCACGGGATCATGCCGCATCGGAAATGGAGGCTGGAATTCCGGACAGATATGTTTCCCGATTATGCCGAGATATCTTCCGGTGCGGCGTTTCCGCTTGACTCGGCGTATCGGATCACCGATCTGTTCACCCTGCCGGGAACCTCTGAAAATGCACTTCTATTGACCGTTCCCATGCTTGGAGCAGATGGAACCTTTTATGGCCTTTGCGGATATGAAATCAGCGCCAGTTATTTCATGACCTATCATGTACAGCCCTCAAAGCTCGAACATCTCAGTTGTCTTCTGACAACTGCACATGAAAATGTCCTGATCACATCGGAGTCGCTTGTCTGCGGCGGATCAAATGGGTATTTTCATGCACTTACTGAGGATTACGCGGTCACTCGGCTTGACAACGGACTTACCGATTTTAAGTCAGATACATATATTTATATCGGACTAACCAAAAAGCTCTCAATTTCAGCCGGTTCCGGCGAGCATCTTCTTGCCGTTATGGTTCCGAAGGCAGATTATGACCGCGCTCGGTTTGAAAGTATCGCCCAGACTATCCTGCTTCTTGTTCTGCTGCTGTTTTTCACGGTGAGCTTCTGCCGCTATTTCAGCAGGCGTTTTCTGTCTCCGCTGCTTTCTGCGCTCGAGCAGATCAAGTCAGATAAGCGGGATGAGGCAGGCTCTGACATTCCAGAGATTCTCGACCTCATTGAATATCTTGACCGTCAGGAAAAAGCCCACGGAGAGACGGTGAGTGCCCTTACCCAGAAGCATCAGACGGCTGAAAATGAAAAAATCCGCTTGCAAGCGGAATATGAAGCGGCATTGAACGATTTTAATAGGATCGAGACGGAATACTGCAGTGCGCAAAGTGAACTTAACCGGATACAGATGGAGCTTGAGCGGCTTGCCTATTCACGCAAGAATGAGATCGATCCGGCGGATTACCAATATTTCCTCGCAGGGCTTCAAACACTGACGGAAGCCGAGCGAAATGTTTTTGAGTATTACCTCGCCGGAAAAAGCGCAAAAGAAATTCTTGCACTGACCGGCATTAAGGAAAGTACGCTGAAATACCACAACCACAACATTCTGGGCAAGCTCGGCGTATCATCGCGCAAACAGATGCTGCGGTACGCAGAGGTCATGCGGAATCAGAAAGAGGAGGACGTAACTTGACACTGGGGGATCGTTTGAATCAGATAATCAAAGAACAGGGGATCTCAAAAGCCGAATTCGCAAGACGGATCGGCGTATCTATGAATTATGTCTACATATTGACCGGAAACAGCCGTCCGGGGAACAATCAGAACAAGGTGATTTCTCCCATGCTTGCAAAAGTGATTGCTTACGAATTTGGGTATGATGCAAATTGGGTTCTCAATGGAGATGTGGAGAAATGAAGACAGCGAGATTTGCTTTACACCAAGGAGAACCAATGCCGTAAAAAGAAGCAGCTTTGCTCGACAAAACCTCGCTCATAATTTTTGAGGACTTAAAAGACCAATTCCACCGAGATGATTGGTCGGCATCGGCTTCGCCGTACAATGTCGCCAGAGCCGATAATTAGCACGCAAAAATATATATGATGATCCGTAAATGTTTCAACGAGTTTTGGGTGAAGAAGTTAAAGGATACCGGGTATAAGCATCCCTTGCGTAGCTATTCTGATGATTATCCGATAAAACTTCTCACAAATAATGAGGGAAACTACATAGCCGGAACAATTATAGAAATCATAGAAGACGATAGCGTTCAATAACGTTTTCGATATTTTCTTCACCGCTATAGAAGAACCGCTTTCCAAAGAGCTTGAAGCCTATGCCTCCTCTGCGGAAAAATCCGTGGACGAGCTTGCTGATCATGAGATTCATTCTGTAATCGACAAAATTGCCGACAAGGGATTATCAACCATGAGGGGGCTTCTCCAGCAAACGCAAAATGTTCCCGAAATCATCGGTATTACAAAGGAAAACGGTGCATACGAAGATTTGTATAACTTTCAAAAATGAGGATCTTGCCGATCCTCTTTTTGGTGTACTCTTTTTTGCCTCATTTTGAGGTTTTTTTATTTCGATTCTATTTCTTGCCGCAAAAATTCAAAAAAAGAAACTAGCCCAAACGCATTTTTCTGCATTTGAGCTAGCCTCCCAAAAGGTTACGGTCTGTTTTTTATTATTCAAACGCCTTTATCATTTCCGCAAGCTTTGTCTGCAATACTCCCGCGTTAATTTTATAGCTACGTGAGAAGTTGGGGTCATTTTTACAAATGCAGTTGCGGAAAATGGAGTATGTAAAGTTGCCCAGCGCGTCGCTGTATATTCTGCCAAGGTCAAAGCTGACTCCGGCACGGGCAATGTCAAAGGTATTGGCAGCGATGGGATCGGTGGTGTAGCGGGTCTTCATTGTGACCTCAAACAGCACCGGGGTTATGATGCGGTAGCCCTCGGAGGAGAGGCACTCAAGCACCATGGCAGCTTCTTCGGCGTGCGGAGCAGCGCCGGACACTGCATAGTAGCTGCACGGCATTCCAAGGCAGGTCGAATAGCCCTCCTGATCGGCAGTGTACTTCGGTATGGGCGCAATACCGTAATTGAAGGAGGCGTCACCGAGGTCGCGGCTGGCGTATCTTGCGCGGCTCATAAGGAACATCGCTCTGCTACTCTCGAATTCGGTATTGCATTTTTTGCCGATATCGCACACCGGGTCGGCAAGGAAGCCGGCTACAAGCGTTACAACGTCCTGAGTGCGCTCACTGTTGAATTTATCTGATATTACCGGCGCTCCGTCGGCGTCGCGGTCAATAGTGCGCAGTCCGGCGCCGTAGAAGAAGGGGTCGGTGTGCATGGTGTTGGCAACAAATCCGTATGTGGGGTCGGACTCACTTTGTCTTCCGTCCAGCGCATGAGCCATTTCGAACATCTTGTCATATGTCCAGGTATTGCTGTTCATGCAGTCATACGGGCTTTCCAGCGCATACGCGCTCATGATATCCTTATTGAAGTACATGACGTACATCATGTAAAGCAGATTGGTGGAGAGGTCGCCCGTGGCAAAGAAGAGCTTGTTGTTTATGGTCGCCTCTGCTATCAGCTTTTCAGGCCACCAGGGAGCGGTGAAATCAAGGCTTTCGTAATCAAGCAGGTTCGAGCAGAAGCCGCTTGTAGCCGCGGTAGCCATTGCAAGGGTATATCCTGCGTAGATATCGTATGTATTTCCCGCGTCGTATGCGGCGCGTATCTTTGCAACATATTCGTTTCTCTTTGAGGCGTTGCCGGGAGTGCCCTGGAAGACTATGTTGACGCCCATTCTGCTCTCGACCTTTTTGTTGCGGCGGTAGATGGATTCCTCCACCATGCCGGCTCCCGCGTCTTCTACCTCAAATTCAACGTTTTCAACGTCTGACCAGTAAAGCATTACAATGTCGACGCCGAGGTTGGTCTGTTCGGGGAGCGAGTCCTTCAGGAATCCGTTGGCATCATAATTTCCGGTGTCTTCGCTTGTGGTTGCAACGGGAATTTCCGCAGTGGTGCTTTCCTTCTCATCCGGCTTATCCTGCGCACAGGCTGAGGTCATGCACAGAAGCAGCGCGAGCATAAGTAAAAAGGATACAAGCGAAATTACTTTCGCATTTGCGGGGTGGTTCTTCATGACGGGTGTTCCTTTCGTTATTCTGAAATTTTTTTTAATGCAGAGCCAAAGAAGTATCGGCTCGCGGGGAAACGGTAATTAAAGGCTTCGGGGAATGCGGTGGCGGGGCGTCAGTCGCCGATCAGCCGTACGACCGATGCAGGCTCTGAATAATCGTCTGCCGACTGACCTGTAATTCCGACCTCTCCGAGCAGACTGCCCGGAATGCGCAAGACGTTAGTAGAGGGGAAGCTGACTCCGGATGTAACGTCGGCGGCTTCTGCTTCCAGCATACCGCCGAGGAATACGCGGCGGTCGACTACGGGGGTGTCAAAAACAAGGTCGATCTGCCGGCACGGACCGAATATGCCGATGGTCTGATCGGCGTTCCCCGGATATGCGGTAACGGATGCAAGCGGTACGGTATTGTTCATGACTCCGTCGACGGTCCGCGCCAGCATACCGACGGCGTATGCGGCGGACGTGGGGTGCTGAAATGCGGTCAGATACGGCAGATATCCGTCGGACACAGCCTTCGGCAGGCGCGTACCGCGCGCAATGGCAGCCGGAGCGGTCTGGGTCATTGTACTGCCGATAAGCTTTTGAGGATAATACGGGTACGGTTCGCGCGAAAAAGTCCAGCTGTCGGTCAGCTTTTTATCCGAAATATTTACCTTGCAGCCGCCGAGCGGGACGGGCGGGCAGATGCGCTGCCAGAGCAGGGCGCGCTCATACCAGTCGTAATCGTAAAAGTCGGCGCGCAAAAGGCTGGTCTGCATTATTCCGTTGACCATTCCGGCGGGGCGTGCGGACAGGGCAGTTCCCGAAATGAACGGATGTGACATCATGCCCATTGTCATGCCGAGCGTTGCGGCAACGTACGGTTCTTCTCCGGTATTTACAAGGCAGCCGTCACCGCACCCGGAGGTGTGAAGCGCCATGATCTCCGCCGCGCGCGCCAGCGTTGTAACGGTATTGAACGAGGGGGAGATGTCGTAAAGCCTGTATACATCCGAAATATCGGTAAGACGGTTTACAAAGTCGGAGCCGTCATTGTCAAGCGGGGTGAAAAAGGTGCCTTGAACCATGGTATGCTCCATCATGACGTCGGGCGCGTTTTCGCGGAACGCGCGGGTAAGGCCTGTGCGGTATGAAACGCAATGGTCAAAGGCGGCTTTGTTGTTACCGAGGCGGTTGTTGTTGTGGAAGCCCCAGTCCACTTTTACGTAACGTACTCCGGCATACTGACACCAGCGCGCCCGTTCTGCCCAGTATTCTGTAAACTCCTCAAGCGGCAGAAGCTCGTTTTTGCGTTCGCCGACCGCCTGCAAAGGTATCCACAGCCCAAGCCCGGCATATCCGAGCGACTTTACCTTGTCGGAGATGACGGCAAGCCTTTCCTTTGGCGTGTCCCCGTACGGAAAACGGCGGGGATTTGCCTCAAGTGAGCCGAATTCGCTGTAGCTGCGGTCATCATTCCGCTCAAGCGGAATATCCCATCCGTCGTCGAGCAGGACGATAAGGTCGCCGCGAATGCGCTCCATATAGTTGCTCACTACACCGGGAGAGCCGAAAAGCCATTCGTCGCTTATGGTCTCGCGCAATGAGCGGTCGTATAAACTGTGATATCCCCTTTCCTGGAGCTTGGAACGGATAATTGAATCCGAGACGGAGAGACGCTGTGTGCGCCATGAGCACCAGTAGCTGCCCGAGGGTCTGCCGGAGTCTGGAATGATCTGCATGGTTTTTCCTTTCTTTTTTTGATGTGTATTCCTGATGCAAAGATATGAATTGCCGCTTACTGCTTGACGCAGGCGGGAAAGTATAGTAAAATGAAAGCAGACGCAAAAGGAGGATCATTATGCAAGCATTTCAACGACGGATAATCAACAACCTGCCAAGACCGGACAATGCTCTTTCCGTGCTGTCGATAGGATACGAGCAGACGGTGCCGGGAAAACAGGTCGGACCCTGTGTGCGGAATAAATATATCCTGCTTTACGTTCTGTCCGGTCGCGGAAGCTTTTGCGGGCAGCCGCTTGACGGACGCTGCGGTATTCTGATATGCCCGAATCAAAAGCATGAATACCACAGCGACGAGAAGGATCCTATGCGGTACGCGTGGATATCCTTTGCCGGAGAAAAAGCAGAGGAGCAGCTTGCCGCCGCAAATATCACTGCCCGTAATCACGTTTTTGAGTACGGCTGGGCGGATAAAACAGAAAAATGGATCTCACAGATCGTAGCCGAACAGCCGCCGGCTACAGCCGCCGCAGAATATCTGCTTGGTTGGTTTCACATACTGCTTTCGTACCATATGACGCAGAGCCGCCATGAGGGACTGCATACAAAGACAGGCAGTCAGCAGTATGTTTCAATGGCAGTTCAGTATATAAAGAATAATTTTTATCACCGCGAGCTTCGCGTGGCGGATATAGCAGCCTTTATCGGTATAGACAGGCATTATCTTTCCAACATATTTGCAAAAGAGATGGGTATTTCGCCGCAGCAGTATCTGGTGCGGACAAGGATCGACCATGCGCAGGCGCTGCTGCGCGATCTTTCTCTCAACGTCACCGAGGTGGCGGCGTCGGTGGGATATGCTGACAGCCTTTGGTTTTCAAAGATGTTTCACCAGTGCGTCGGAATGTCGCCGACCGAATACCGCAGATGCTTTACAAATGCCTGAAGCTTACTTTTTATTATATCTTCCCGCCATACGCCTGTAAAGAGAGGAATGGAACTGTAATATGGAGAAATGGCACTTTTGCGCCTTGATGGCAGCATTGGATGTGCAGAGGGAAGGACAGTGAAAATGATTGCCCCGGCGGCTGCAAAAAGCGCAGACGCCGGGGTTTATGGCTTTTATTCTCCGTAATACAGCATTCAGCGTATCGGTACGCCTCAGTGACTGCCCATTATTTCGTCGGAAATAATGGCTATTACCTTATCGTAGCAGCCTCCGCAGCCGGTGGAGCAGCGGGTGGTGTTCTTTACATCCTCAAAGACCTTGAGAAGATCATCCATATTGCTGTGCTTGTGTACCTGGTCGAGAATATCAAAATAGCTGACCTGATTGCACTTGCAGACGATAAAGTTTTTGTTTGCCTTGGTATCGACAGGCTCCAGCTCGCATACCTTTTCCGGCTCTCCCTTCCAGAGCTTATGAAGATTGCAAAAGGCGTATGCGGCTACGACCTCATCGTCCTCGCAGAGGGCAAAGTACGCCTGCGGCTTGTCGCCCGGCTTCAGCAATTTTCTTTGATTTCCCTGCTTTGTCTCGAGAGACACCCATTCAATGTAATGCTCGGGGAGCATGGGATGCTCGACCTCGCCGACGGTTACGGTCACCTTGTTGTTTTCAACGCTGATAACGGGAATATGCTTTTCCGACGCTGCCTCGGTCGTTCCGGGAAGCAGCTCCTTCATTTTCTGACCGCAACACATTACCGGCGCGCGGCTGTCCTTTACAAGCGCCATTATCTTTCCGCAATGCTCACAAACGTAAAATTTCTGTTCCATACCTGTGATCTCCTTTGTTTTTCCGATTTCTGGGGGCTATCCTTCAGAGTGCCGGCATACATGCTTTGTATGTTATATGCCGGTGATTTTTTATTGTTCTTATTATACTATAAAATCGCAAAAGAGTCAATTATAATAAGGATATATGCCGCACTTTTTTGTCGTCTGCCAGCTCTTTGCCCGCAGGACTTCGGCAGGCTTTTATCTTCCGAACGCGGAGCGCAGCTTTTCAAGCGCGGATTTTTCAATGCGGCTGACGTATGAGCGGGAAATGCCGAGCAGTGCCGCGACCTCGCGCTGGGTCAGCGTGTCCCTGCCGTCAAGACCGTATCTGAGCTTGACTATCTGGCGTTCGCGCTCTCCGAGCACCGTATCGACATACGTGCGGACTTTCGCGCCGTCGAGCCGCAGGTCAAGATCATCCGCAAGATTTTCCTCGCAGCTTATCACATCAATGTAGGTCAGCGGATTCCCGTCGCGGTCAACGTCAATGGCGTCGTTTATCGAGACCTCCGCCTGCAGCTTCCTCTGCTGGCGGAAATACATGAGTATTTCATTCTGAATACATTTAGCCGCATAGGTGGCAAAGCGGGCGCCGTTTTCAATGTCGAAGCTGTCTACCGCCTTGATAAGTCCCAGCGAGCCGACAGAAACCAGATCCTCCTGCATCCGGCTTGAGGAATAGTACTTCCGCACGATGTGAGATACCAGCCTGAGATTGTGTACTATCAGCTTCTCGCGCGCGTCCGCATCCCCCGCCGCCGCAAGGCGGAAGCATTTTCTTTCCTCGTCGGCGGAAAGCGGCGGAGGGAAACCGCGCGGCGTTCCGATTCCGAGCATAAGATGCAGAAAACGTGAGAAAATATTCATAAGATATGTAAGCATTGAATGACCTCCCCGGCATATTTCCGGCGGATTTATTATATCCTGCCGGAATATTCTATGCCGGAGAGCTTGGACGTTATTCCCGCGCGGGCAGCTGGAAAACAGCGGCGGATCGAGGCGTGAGGGGCGTCCGGTTTTTCAACTTTTTTATAAAAAGCGTTGCCTTGAAGGGGTTTTTATGATAAAATATTTTCGCATAACGCCAACAGCCTGATGTGGGCTTGATCACTGTCATGTCTATGGGTAAAGCTTTGTCGGACGTCCGGCGTTTTCTGCTGAGCAGGCGGTTTTTCCTGATACTTATTCTTTTGGGATCTGCCGTGTTTGTCCTGGGCTCGGTGATGCTGGGCATTCCGCCCTCCGACATTTATGACGGACCCCGCGTAGCGTCCGTGCAGGTCGCAGGCGTGGTGTTTTTTGTGCTGCTCATATGTGTCATCCTTGTCGTCAGCGACGACATTACCGCCGTTTTCTGTCCTTTTCTCATTCTTTGCGTTTTTGCCTGCGACTGCTACAATTCCTTTGATGTATTCATCGGATACTGGTGGCTTGCCATTCCCGCCGCGCTCTCGCTTGCCTTTCACTTTATCCGTTATCGGATGCCGCCTCGCGCCGGCAGCAGTATATGGGGCATTGCCGCCGTGGGTGCGGCGGTTCTGCTTGGGGGACTTGGCAGCATCACGGCGGAGGAATATTTTGCCCCGGTGACGCTTTACTACACCCTCTCGCTGAGCTTTGGAATGATCGTGGCGTATCTTGCCCTGCGCTCCCAGCTTGAGCGGCAGGTGGAGTACGACAGATTTGCCAAATTTGCCGAGATCATGTACGCCATGGGGATGTTCGTCTGTCTTGAGGTGCTTTGGAACTGCCTTATCAGGTTTGACGTTATCCTGTCATCCGGACGGGTTCCGGAAATTCAGCAGCACAGCAATTTTTCAACCTTTCTGCTTTTTGCGTTGCCCTATCCCCTTTATTTTGCCCGCCAAAGACGGTTGCACCTTGTCGCCGAGGTGCTGATGCTTTTCTGCCTTTTTATTTCAGGCTCACGCGGCGGGCTTGTAAGCGCCGTCGTTATGCTGCCATTTTTGCTTGTCTACCTTGTGCTTACATCGGGGACTCCGGCGCGGAAAAAGAGCAATCTTATCATTGCCGCGGTCACGGCGGCGGTGGGAATTGCCGCGGTTTGTGCGGTCATACGGTTTTTTGACCTTGGAAACGGCGGCTTTATTACCTGCGATGAGCCGAGATACCGGCTGATAAGACGCGCCCTTCAGGCATTCAGGGATAACCCACTTTTCGGTGCGGGGCTGGGAAGCACCGCGAACACCGATATCTATTCCCCCAAAAAGGGAGCGTTTTACTGGTATCATTCGATGCCGCTCCAGCTTATCGGCAGTCTTGGCATTTTTGGCACGGCGGCGTACTTTTTTCAGGCGCTTTTGCGGATGCTTACGGTGACGCGCAGACTTGACTGCTCCACCGCCGCGCTGGGACTTGGCTATCTTGCGGTGCTTATCATGTCCTGCTTCAACCCCGGCGAGTTCGTTCCGGTGCCGTATGAGCTTATGGTGGTTGCTATGTTTGCAATGGCGGAGGTATGCTCCGGTACCGACGGAGGTTTGCCCCGCAGGCGGCATACTTGACCCCTCCCGCAAGCGGAATTACCTTCGTTTCGTATATATTTTCTCCGAACGGTATAAACTAAGAAAGAAAATCTTTCGCATGTTCAGGGAAAATATGAATACCGAAATAAAAACCGTTCCTTTTTCACCTCCCGATATCTCGGATACCGAGATAAGCGAGGTAGTCGGCGCGCTGCGTTCCGGCTGGATAACCACCGGTGAGCGTACCAAGCTGTTTGAACGCCGTCTTGCCGCATATCTCGGACGCAGACGTGTGGTTTGCCTTTCCTCACAGACTGCCGCCGCAGAGCTGACGCTCCGGCTGCTCGGTGTGGGAGAGGGAGACGAGGTAGTGCTTCCCGCTTACACCTACACCGCCACTGCGGAGGTAGTTGCTCATGTCGGCGCACGCATCGTTATGGTCGATTGCGCTCCGGAAAGCTATGAAATGGACTGTGACGCCCTTGCCGCCGCTCTTACCGAGCGCACGAAAGCGGTCATTCCGGTGGATATCGGCGGCAGGCTTTGCGATTACGACCGCATTTTTGCGGTGCTTGATTCGAAAAAGGGTCTTTACCGTCCCCGCACGGATATGCAGATGCTTTGGGACCGCCCGGTAGTGGTCGCAGACTCGGCTCACGGACTTGGCGCTTCGCGCGGCGGTGTGATGAGCGGGGGCTTTGCCGATTTTACCACCTTTTCCTTTCACGCCGTCAAATGTCTGACGACCGGAGAGGGCGGCGCCGTTACCTGGCTTTCCCGCCCGGGTCTTGACGATGACGAGCTTTACCGGCAGTATATGCTTATGTCGCTGCACGGTCAGAGCAAGGACGCGCGGCACAAGAGCGGCCCCGGCGCGTGGGAATATGACGTGATGATGCCGGGATACAAGTGCAATATGACCGACATCCACGCCGCGGTAGGACTTGGACAGCTCGAGAGATACCCGGCTCTCTTGCGGCGTCGCCGTGAGATAGTAAAGCGTTACGACCGCGCGCTCCTGCCGCTCGGTATCCGCCGGCTTGAGCATTTTGAGCCGGGTGCGGATACCAGCCTGCATCTTTATCTTGTCCGCGTGCCGGGAATCGACGACACCTGCCGCCGCCGCATTATCGACGGAATGGCAGACGCGGGCGTCGCCTGCAATGTTCACTACAAGCCGCTGCCCATGCTTACGGCTTACAAAAACCTCGGCTTCAGCATGGGGGATTACCCGTTTGCATGGCGGCAGTACGAAAATGAGATATCACTGCCGCTTCATACCTGTCTTTCCGACGGCGACGTTGATTATGTTTCCTCCTACTTTGCGCGGGAGCTGGAACGGGCGCACGCCTTTTCCGCTTGCCGCTGAAAAAAGCCACGGAAGTCAAGATCAGATGATGCTTAAAAGATGGGAGGAGCTTCCGCCGAGGCTGCGGACTCCCGAGGTAAGACCCTATTTTGACATTCTGGATCGCCGCCGCCCGGCGTTGGCGCTGAAGCGCGCGTTTGATGTGTCGGCGTCCTTGCTCCTGTTAGTCATACTTTCCCCGCTCATGCTTGGCACTGCCGTAGCAGTGGCGCTCGACTCTCCTGGAGGAGTGCTTTTCAGGCAGCCGCGGGTGACCGCCGGGGGCAGGACATTCCGGATACTGAAATTCCGCACCATGCGAAGCGGCGCCGAGCTTGCAGGTCCCGCCGTGACCTGCGGCGGCGACCGACGCATAACGCGCGTGGGGAGGGCGCTTCGCGATCTCAGACTGGACGAGCTGCCGCAGCTCTTCAATGTTCTGCGCGGGGAGATGACCTTTGTCGGCGCAAGACCCGAGCTCCCCGGATTTGTTGCCCGGTACACGCCGCAGATGTATGCCACTCTCCTGCTTCCCGCAGGGATAACCTCCGAGGCAAGCATACTCTTTAAGGACGAGGGAAGGCTTTTTGACGCTTCCGCCGACCCCGAGGAGGATTATGTGAATATTCTTCTGCCCCGGAAAATGGAATATAACCTTGAAGCGATAAGGAATTTCAGCCTTGCCGGGGAGGCGCGGACGCTTTTGCGGACGCTGCTTGCCGTGGCGGGCAGGGATCATTCCGGGCGTGTCCGGAACGATCCCGCAAAAAGGAGGCGGACAAGGAAAGGATAAAATGCAGGATATCCCTTTTATTTCCGTTATCGTTCCTGTGTACAATGAGGAAAAGTACCTCGGTGCGTGTCTTGCCTCAATGCTTGCGCAGGATTATCCCCGGGAGTCGATGGAGTGGATATTTGTGGACGGAATGTCCTCTGACCGCACCATGGCAATTCTCGCGGAATACCGCGCGCGCTTTCCCGCGCTTATCCAGGTATTTGAAAACCCCGACCGCACTGTGCCGTATGCCATGAATATCGGTATACGCGCCTCGCGCGGCGAGTATATAATCCGGCTTGACGCGCACGCCGAGTATGCCCGCAGCTATTTTTCAAGCTGTGTTTCGGTACTTCGGCGCACCGGAGCCGACAACGTGGGCGGAGCGATCAAAACGGTATCGCGCACCAAAATCGGGCGCACGATCGCAAAATTGCTTTCCTCCCCTTTCGGGGTGGGAAATTCCGGCTTCCGTACCGACGCGCCGGACGGATTTACCGACACGGTACCCTTCGGTGCTTTCCGCCGAGAGATATTCGACCGTGTGGGGCTTTACGACGAAAGGCTGACCCGCAATCAGGACAGCGAGCTGAATCACCGCATAATCCGCGCGGGCGGCAGGATATATCTGAGCCACGAAATAAAGCTCTCCTATTACTGCCGCGACTCGGTCGCCGGAATTGCAAAAATGGCGCGGCAAAACGGCAAATGGAACATCATTACTGCAAGGCTTTGCCCGGGAGCAATGAGAGCGCGGCATTTTATACCGTTTGTCTTCGCGCTCTCCCTCATTTTACTTCCGGTCATGGGTCTGCTCTGGAGCGGATTTTGGCGGCTGCTCGCCGTGGAGCTTGCCTCTTATCTGCTTCTCGACCTGTTTTTCTCGCTAAGCTCCGCTGTGACGGTTGCCGAGGCACTCCGTCTTATGTTTTTGTTTCCTGCCTTTCACCTTTGCTATGGATTTGGCAGCCTTGAGGGTCTTGTGTCGGCGGCAACCATGAGGGAGGCGCGGTGATCTTCATGCTGACCAAAAATTCTCTCCGCTCCGGTCTTTACCGCGCGGCGGACATATTCAGCCGTCGGCTTTTTTTCCCGCTTTGCTTTGTCTTTAGTGATCTTTATAAGCTTGTCCTTTTTTACCTTGGCTTTGCTTACCGGGAAAATGCGGCGTACACCCTGATCTATTTGGCGGGGTGCGCGCTGTTTGCGCTCATCTGCGGACTTGTTTTTCTTTCGGTGCTTAAAAGAGAACGCCCTGCCGCGGTAACTCTTGCGCTTCCTGTCGGAGCACTTTTGTTCTTTGCAATTGCGTTCCTTTGGGGCTTTATGCGCGGCGCTCTTGATTCCGGTCCGGCTTACAGCCTGTGCCTTTTTATCCTTCGCTGTCTGCCCGCCCTCTTTGCGGGAGTCACCCTTGCGCTGCTTGGCGGAGAGGACGGCTTTTCCGGCACTTTTGAGAGCCTTGGCTTTATTGCACTGCCCGCCGCCCTGATCTATCTTGTGTGCGCGCTTTTTGATTGCAGTATCTTTACCGACGGCACGTATCTCGGGCTTATCAATTATATGAGCTTTGCCTACACTCTGATGCCGGTGATGCTTTGCGCGCTTTTCCGCTTTTACGACGCCGCCGAGCTGCGCCTGCCCTTTCCCGGTGCGCGCCCGCTGCCGCATCCGCAGCTATGGCGCGGTGCGATGATACTGATCTTTTGGGTCGATATCATAGCGTCGGGCACGCGCGGAGCGTATCTTTGTTCCGCACTCTGCTGTATTGCCGTCTTTTTGTGGCGGCTTGCGAGCAGACAGAGGTTTCGTTCCAGCTTTGTTATGTCGGCGGTGATGGCTGCGGTGATAATTTTCAATGTATTTATCTACGCTCCGCCGGGAATGCACGGCGTTGACCGCATAGACATCTTTTTTTCCGGACTTCAGAACGGGGATTTTACTACCACCGATACCGAAGACCCCGCCGTTTCGGATAAAATTGACGAGGTTTTTGACAATATCCTGCACGGTGATACCGGAAGCGAGTTTGAGCTTGAACCCGGCTTCCGCGTAAGTGACCGCGCCTCGATCTACAAGCTCGCCGCTGCCGAATTTCTGCGCTCGCCGATAAGCGGCATGGGTCCCGGTGCTTTTGAGGCAAAATACGGGGTCTATCCGCACAATATCTTCCTTGAAATGCTCTGCGAGACCGGCATCTGCGGCACGCTGCCACTGCTTGCGCTGATGACTTTAGCTGCCGTCGGTATCTTCCGCGCGGCGCGCGTAAGCCGGGGAATGGCGGAGATACTTCTGTTGCTTGGCGCGTATTTTGTGCGGGGAAATATCAGCAACAGCATCTGGCAGTCTGTACCGCTCGCGGCGGCGCTGGGATCGGGGCTTGCCCTTTTCGCGCTGCCGCCGAGGAGTGCGCGGAGGAGCGGACAAAGCTCCGGATAAACGCCCGAAAGGAGTCTCATGACCGCACAGACGAAAAAAACCAGAATAGACAAAGTGATTTTTTCTGTTATCGGTGTGATAACGGCGGCAAAGCTTTTGGGCTTTGTAAAGCAGATATTTGTTTCCGGAGCTTTTGGGGCTACCCTTGACACCGATATCATAAATATCGCGCAGACTGTCATTGGCGACCTTGAATATCTGCTCTCTCATGTGCTTATGACCTCTTTTATCACGGTTTACCTCAACGCCTCCGCGGAGGACGGGCGCGGCGCGCTGTTCGCCGGGAACGCCGTGCGCGCGTTTCTGCTTCTGTCCGCCGGAGCCTCCGTTCTGTTTTTGGCAGGGGCGTATCCGCTTTCCCGCCTGCTTGCGCCCTCGTATTCCCCGCAGGACACGGCGCGCCTTGCGCGGTATCTCAGGATCTACACGCCCCTGCTGCTCCTTTTTGCAATGAGCGCGGCAAGTCAGGCTCTGCTTAGCGCAAACAAGCGCTTTGCCGCAGTGGAGGCGCGCGGGATCACTCAGAGCGTTATCATAATCGCCGCTATTGCTTTGCTTGGCGGTCGGCTGGGAGCCGACGCGCTGGTCGTGGGATCTATCCTTTGCACCGCCGTCAACACCGTGTGGTTTTATCTGCTTTCGGCGCGTTATCTGCGCGCGCCCGGTGTGGCTTTGCCGGACTCCCCGCCGCGCCGACCTTTTGATTGTTTCCGCGATCCGCTTGTGAGGCGGCTTATCGGTATGTCAGGACCGCTGCTTGCCGGATATTCGGCATATTACGTCGGTCAGCAGATAAATAAAAGTCTTGCGTCGGGTCTTGGGGCGGGAGCCGTTACCGAGCTTGGCTGCGGTACGGTGCTCTTTAATCTTGTTACCGCATTTATAACCGCCTTTTGTTCGATCATGTTTTCCTATGTGACCGCAAAAATTGCCTGCGGAAGCCACCTTTCCGCCGCGCGCACCGCAAATCTGACAGCGGTACTGCTTATTGCGGTTTTTATGCCCGTTTCGGTAATTGCCGGAGTCCTTGCCCCCGATATTTCTCGCATTGCATTCGGCAGAGGTCAGTTCAGCGACAAAAATGTCGCCTCTACCGCCATGGCGCTGGCGGGATACTCTCTTTCCTTTATCCCGTTTGCCGTCGGAGAGGTATACGGCAGAGTGCAGTACGGCTACGGCGACGCGCGCCGTCCGATGCTTAACAGCGTCACATCTATTGTCTGCGGCATCGTACTCAGCATCCTGCTTTCCCGCCGGCTCGGCGTGGCGGGGATCACACTTGCATACAGCCTATCCGCTTTTGTCGTCGGCGGGCTGAACCTTATGACCTCACAAAGGCACAACCGCGCGCTCTCTCTTCGTCCGCTGTTGCCGTTTTTGCCCTTTCTCGCAATCGGAGGAGCTTACTGCTTCGGCGCTGTCTGCCGCTGCAGAGAACTGCTTTCGGGCATTTCTCCGATTCTGCGTTTCCTCGCAAGCGGAGTCGCCGGTCTTGGAATTTACTGTGCTGTCCTTGCTCTCGGCGCGGCACTTATGCTGAGACGCTTCGGCGGCAAAGGGTCGGTAAAAGAGAAGATACGCAGGTGCGCCGACGGATTTTTGTGTACGCCTGCGGCGGATCAGACATAAAACTGAAAATAATAAACATTTTATATATTATACGGAAGTAAGATCAATGAAAAAGAAAACACAGCTTGCCGTTATCGGCGGTGGACACGCAGGAATTGAAGCCGCGCTTGCCGCCGCAAGAATGGGCATTGACACCGTTCTTTTTACCATTTCTATGGATGGAGTGGCAAATATGCCCTGCAATCCGTCGATAGGCGGAACGGCAAAGGGACATCTGGTATTTGAAATTGACGCGCTTGGGGGCGAGATGGGTCGCGCCGCAGATCTTGTGACGCTTCAGTCCCGCACGCTGAACACCGGAAAAGGCGCGGCAGTGCAATCGAAGCGCATTCAGGCGGATCGCCGCCTTTACCAGCGCATAATGAAGCACACGCTTGAAACTACGCCGCACCTGCACCCGATGCAGGCGGAGATCGTCGGAATAACGACCGAGGAATTCGGCAGTGGCAGGCGTGTTACCGGAGTTACCACCGCCATCGGCGAGGAATGGGAGTGTGAGGCTGTAATAGTCGCCACCGGTACATATCTTGACAGCCGGATATTTGTGGGGGAGCACAACTATCCCGCAGGTCCCGACGGCTTTTTGCCTGCCGCCGCGCTGACGCGGTCACTTGCACGGGCGGGTGTTTCCGTGCGACGCTTCAAGACCGGCACGCCGCCGCGTATACTGCGCTCCTCCGTTGATTTCTCCTGCCTTGAGGAACAGCCCGGCGAGGAGCATATTACCCCTTTTTCAGTCCTTACCGACGAGGATGAAATTCAGAAGATCCGTCAGATCCCCTGTCATATCGTATACACAAATGCCGAAACTCATCGGATAATCAGGGAAAATCTGCATCGCTCGGCAATGTATTCCGGTCAGATACATGGAACCGGACCCAGATATTGTCCGTCTATTGAGGATAAGATCGTCCGTTTTGCCGATAAAGAACGCCATCAGCTCTTTCTTGAACCCTTGGGACCCGACACCGAGGAGATGTATCTGCAGGGATTTTCCACATCCTTGCCGCCCGAAGTGCAGGACGCGATGCTCCGCACGCTTCCGGGCTTTGAAAATGCGGTGATCTCCCGCTACGCATACGCCATTGAATATGACTGCGCCGACCCTATGCAGCTGCTTGCCACGCTGGAATTCCGGAATATCTCAGGGCTTTACGGCGCGGGACAGTTCAACGGCACTTCGGGCTATGAGGAGGCAGCCGCTCAGGGGCTTGTTGCCGGAATAAACGCCGCGCTGAAGCTGAAGGGAGAGCCGTCGCTTATTTTGCGCCGTTCCGACGGCTATATCGGCACACTCATTGACGACCTGATCACCAAGGGAACAAACGAGCCCTACCGAATGATGACCTCACGCTCCGAATTTCGGCTTTTGCTGCGTCAGGACAACGCCGATGAGCGTCTGACTCCCATGGGACACCGTGTGGGACTTGTCAGCGATGAAAGATATGCGGCTTTTTTGGCGAAAAAAGCGGAAATTGACGCGGAAATACGCCGTCTTGAGACGACGTACCCCCAAAAATCAGCTCTTGACAGCTTCCTTGACGCGCACGATATGCCGCCGTCAGCCGGAGGCTTGAGTCTTGCCGACCTGCTTCGCCGTCCGGGACTTGATTATTATGACGTCGCCCCGCTTGCACCGGGTGAAAATACACCTGTTCCGCCCCCTGCCGTGGTTCGGACGGTGGAGGCAAACGTAAAATACGCGGGGTACATCAAAAGGCAGCTTGCTGAGGTGCGCCGCAGTGAACGGCTTGAGAGCTACATTCTGCCGCCTGACATGGATTACAACGAAGTCAAGGGGCTTCGAATCGAAGCAATGCAGAAGCTATCCGCCATACGTCCGCTTACTCTCGGACAGGCGTCGCGCATCAGCGGAGTCAGCCCAGCCGACATTTCGGTACTGCTGATACGTCTGGGACTTAAATGAGAAGAAGATCAAATCAATAAGGAGATAAAATGACTGATAAAAATGTGTCCCCGGAGCTTTCTGCGGCGGAATTTTCCAAATTGTTTCGTAAAGCCCTTGAAATGAACGGTCTTGAGGAAGTTCTGAGCACGGAAAAAGCGGAATCCGACTTTTATACCCTTGCCCGTCTACTGCTTGACTTTAATTCTCACACGAACATAACCGCGATCACGGATACCAAGGGATTGATACTTGCTCATTTTGTGGACTGCCTGACCGTTGCGCCGCTTATACCGAGGGGAGCGTCTGTTGCCGATATCGGCTGCGGCGGTGGCTTCCCCACCATCCCGCTCGCCATTGTACGTCCGGATATAAAGATCCATGCCATCGACAGCACACAGAAAAAGCTGAATTTTGTGTCATCTGCGGCAAATGAGCTGGGACTGCGCAATATCACCCCGCTTTGCATACGCGCCGAGGACGGCGCAAACGATCCGCTTATGCGCGAGAGCTTTGATTTTGTCACTGCGCGCGCAGTCAGCGCGCTTCCCGTGCTTTGCGAGCTGTGCCTGCCTTATCTGAAAAACGGAGGGACATTCTGTGCAATGAAAGGTCCGCGCGGCGCGGAGGAGCTTGCCGCGTCAAAAAATGCGGTCCGGAAGCTCGGCGGTGCGGTCTGCTCCGCAAAAAAGCTGTCTCTCATACCTCCTGCGGGCGGAGACGTCCTTGAGCGGATGCTTATCCTTATAAATAAGGTTTCGCCCACCCCGGAATGCTATCCGCGCGCATACGGAAAGATAAAAAATAAGCCGCTTTGATCCAGCGAATTTACCGTAGTGTGTGTTTTTTCGATATTGGGTATGTTTCACGTGAAACATCACGTCGACGACGCTCACATACATATGCGGCAAGCTTTGTTCCACGCCGTATGTTTCACGTGAAACATACGGCGTGGAACACGGTGGGGCATAAAGTCTGTATTGGTGACAAACAAACAATATATTATTTGTGTTGCAATCCCTCCATCACGGCTGCGCCGTGCCACCTCCCTTTACACAAGGGAGGCTTATTTGATCCGAACAAAATCGCCTCTCTCGGACGAAAATCAATGTTTTTTTGTTTTGACAGTCCCATATGTTCTCCAATAGGATGGCTTACTTCGCAAGGAAACTGTCGCGGCAGGCGACTTATGGAGTGCGCGTGTGCGACAAAGTAAGATTTGATTTCAAAATGTCGCAAACTCCTTCCGTCCCTCAAGAGGGAGGCTTTTCGATAGCTTTATTGTTAACGAAAAATCAATGTTGAATCGGTGTTTTTAACTGTATGCCATTTCACTTACGGCTTACCGCAAACTCAAGCTCCCTTGTGTAAAGGGAGCAGTCAGCGTAGCTGACTGAGGGATTGTTTTTCGTTAAACCAGTGCATTTACGAACGTATCCTCAGGCGCTCTCCGCAACAGATGGAGACTGGTTATGCAGACCT
>DPGK01000033.1:15252-15523 GCA_003523225.1 Clostridiales bacterium | reverse complement strand
CGAAAATTATACTTAATGTTTATGGGAAACTGCGTGTTTCGCGCTTCTTTTTCAAAGCTTTCGTGACTTTGTTTTTAAAAAGTAGCTATCAACCAAGTGCGTTTTATCGGTGTGCTGTTTTCACTGACGAATTACCGCAAACTCAGGCTCCCTTGTGTAAAGGGAGCAGTCAGCGCAGCTGACTGAGGGATTGTTTTTCGTTAAACCAGTGCATTTACGAACGTATCCTCAGGTGCTCTCCGCAACAAATGGAGACTGGTTATGCAGACCT
>DPGK01000033.1:0-15031 GCA_003523225.1 Clostridiales bacterium | reverse complement strand
CGAAAATTATACTTAATGTTTATAGGAAACTGCGTGTTTCGCGCTTCTTTTTCAAAGCTTTCGTGACTCTGTTTTTAAAAAGTAGCTATCAACCAAGTGCGTTTTATCGGTGTGCTGTTTTCACTGACGAATTACCGCAAACCAAGGCTCCCTTGTGTAAAGGGAGCTGTCAGCGCAGCTGACTGAGGGATTGTCCTTTGCAAATCCATAACATTTTTATATATTGTCGGCACGCTTTGTTCCACGCCGTATGTTTCACGTGAAACATACGGCGTGGAACAATTGCAGAGGTATTTGTAAAAGCGTTTTGAAGCTGATCTTTGTAAACTTTCAATTAAATACCCCTCGGCTATTGAAAAAACGTCCGCTCGATGATATAATATTAATACATGGACGCATGGGCGGTGACGTCGGGGCGTGCGGGGGCAGAGGTTATCTTATTTGAACCGTCGCTGACTGCAAGTGCTTCACGAACGACCGCTTAAAAGAAAGGTATGGCAATTTTATGAGCAAGATCATCGCATTCGCCAATCAGAAGGGCGGCGTCGGCAAGACGACCTCCGCCGTTAATATAGCCGCATCGCTCGGAGTGCTCGGCAAGCGCGTGCTGCTTGTCGATCTTGACCCGCAGGGCAACAGCACCAGCGGCGTCGGAATTATGAAAAAGTCGCTTAAGCATACCGTCCGTGATCTTCTCCTCAGCGACAATGCCGACGGCAGCTGCTCAACGGCAGCCGCAGGAGCCGCAAAAAATGCTACGATAGAGACGAAATTCCGCAATCTTTCGGTCATTCCGTCCACGATCGCCCTTGCCGGAGCGGAATTTGACCTTTTTTCGCTCGATGAAAGCGAATATTCTCTGAAAAACTCTCTCGCCGAGGTGCGCGACGAGTATGATTATATCGTTATCGACTGCCCGCCATCCCTCGGTATGCTGACCGTTAACGCGCTTGCCGCCGCCGACGGCGTGGTGATTCCCATGCAGTGCGAGTTTTACGCGCTTGAGGGGCTTTCTCAGCTTATGATAACCATCGGACGCATCAAACAGCGCTACAATCGCTCTCTCAGTGTGACCGGAATACTCATAACGATGTATAACGGCAGGCTGCTTCTGACCTCGCAGGTCATAAGCGAGCTTAAAAAGCATTATTACGAAAAGCTCTTTTCCACCGCGATCTCGCGCGGAGTGAGACTGTCGGAGGCGCCCTCCTTCGGTATGCCGGTCTATTATCACGACAAGAGCAGCAAGGGCGCGGCTGAATATCTTGATGTGGCGCGTGAGCTTATCGAGCGTATATAAACGGCGATTACTATATATAATAAGGAAGAAAAGAATATATAAAGCGCGCATCCGGCAGGGTCTTGCCGCCCTGTGCGCCCCGAAAATTCGAAGAAAGGCAGGTAATTCTGATGGCACAGCGCAATGCACTCGGGCGTTCCTTTTTCTCAATGCTCGAGGATAATATGATAGAGACTCCAAAGGGAGCGGTGCAGACACTGCACATCTGCGATATTGAACCGAACCGCGCACAGCCGCGGAAGGATTTTGACGAGGAGGCGCTTTCGACCTTAGCGGCTTCGATCTCGCAGTACGGTCTGCTCCAGCCGATAATAGTCACCGAAAACGCCGACGGATCGGGTACATACCGCATCGTCGCCGGTGAACGCCGCTGGCGTGCCGCAAGAATGGCGGGTCTTAGTGAAATTCCCGCAATTGTTTTCAGCGGGGACGAGCTTGCCGCCGCGCAGGTGTCGCTGGTCGAGAACATCCAGCGGCGCGATCTTTCGGCGGTCGAGGAGGCGTTTGCCTACCGTGACCTTATCGAGCGCTTCGGGCTTACCCAGGAGGAGGTCGCCGACAAGGTGGGCAGAAGCCGTCCTTCGGTCACGAATTCGCTTCGTCTGCTTGAGCTTCCCTCCTCTGTGCTTGAAATGGTTTCAGCGGGAAAAATATCAATGGGACACGCCCGCGCAATATTGGGGCTTACGGATAGATCAGAGGAAGCCCGCGCAGCTCTTGCGTCGAAAGTTGCCGTCGAGGATCTTTCGGTGCGCGAGACCGAGCAGCTTGTCAAGCGGCTGAACGCCCCGAAAAAGGAAAAAAAGCCCGCCCCTGTGCGGGACGAGCAGAGCGCGGCGTATTATGCCGAGCTTGAGCGCAAAACCATGAAGATACTCGGTCGTCGGGTAAAGATCAGCGACGGAGGCGAGGGTCGCCGCCGCCTTGAGCTGGATTACGAAAGCACGGACGATCTTGCCGAGCTGCTTACAAAGCTGTGCGGTCCGGAGCTGTTCAGCGAATGAGCGGATTTTTGCGGTTTTTTGTCGAAAATTGATCGGATAGGGATAAAATGAACCGGATTATTTATCTTGCGGCAGTGTTGCTGCCGGTAGGGCTTTCAAGCGAAGAGGAAATGCCCACTTTGCTTGAGCTGATAAAGGAGCTGTTTGCTTTTGACGTCAGCGGATATGAGAATCTGAATTTCGGTACGGGGATACTCACCGGGCTTCGCGGGCTGATAATCGCGCTCTTTCTGGGGGCGATCTTTGCGGCGTGCTCCTCGGTGTTCAACAAGCGGGTGCTTGGGGATTTTGTCCGCGCGCTGATATCTGAGGGCTGCACCTCTCCCGATAAGGCAAAGACCTTAGCGGAGCTTGGGTTCCTCAAGAACACGGCGATACGTTCCTCCCTCCGTTCGGGCGGTGTGCTCGGAAAGGCTGTAAGCTGTGTTGAGGAGGACGCGCACAATATCGCAGTGGTGCGCAAGCGCGGAATATACGAGCTGCGCTCCGCCGAATCGGAGGACGGTCTGCCGCCGTTCAGGGAGCTGCCTTACAAGCGCGACCTGAATACCGCGCATTTTTACATTCCGGAGCAAAAAGCGGGCAGCGCCGAGATAAGATTTAACAAAAAAGGCACCAACTGGGTCTCTCTTGTGCTTGGAATCATAGCTTCAATAGTCGTGCTTGTCCTGCTGCTTGTCCTTTTGCCGGATATTTTTCAGTTGATTGACAACTTTGTGGGCATGACAAAGGACTTCGGCGCATAAAAACTGCAAGACCGAAAGACAAAGGGGTTGTTCAGTATGAAAAACGAATCGACGCGCGCCGCCGCTCCGCGCAAAGATCAGAGCGGAACGCGGGGCGGAAACGCCCCGGCGAAAAAGAAATACTACCGCCGCCCGCACAGGCTCACGCTTGGCGTCAGAGTATTTATTGCCCTGATGTGCGCATTGCTGGCATTCCTGCTGGCGGTAGTGGTTGCATATTATTGCGGCTACCGGTATATCTGCATTGAGCGCGAGGACGGCGAGCTGGTACGCTTTGTCGGCAGAGTCGATGCGACCGGAACGCCGTATGCGGGCAGGCTCTACTATTCCAGCGGGATCAAGGCAAAGATCAATACCGCCGCAGGACGCATTGAATACTCAAACGGAGCCACATATTCGGGAGATCTTGTTGATTTTTACCGCGATGGCGTCGGCACGCTGACGCTTAAAAACGGCGACGAGTACACCGGGGAGTTCAAGGGCGACGTAATAACCGGCAGGGGAGTGTATAAATTCTCGGGCGGCGATGTTTACGAGGGCGATTTTATTGCCGGAGTCAAGGAAGGCACGGGAAAATACACCTATGCGAACGGCGACGTTTACGAGGGAGGCTTTCTTGGAGATCTGCGCCACGGCGAGGGAGTCATGAGCTGGAGCGACGGCTCAAAATATGAGGGCAGCTTTGTTTTCGGTCTGAAAAGCGGAAAAGGAAGCTATACCTATTCAAACGGAGACACCTATGTAGGCGATTTTGAGGACGATATGCGCCAGGGCGAGGGTACTTACATCTGGGCTGAAAGCGGCGAGTGCTACACGGGCGGCTTCTACAAAAACAATATGCACGGATACGGCACGTACACATGGCCGGACGGACGGGCGTCCTACTCGGGGTATTTTGAAAACGGAAAGATCGTTGCGGTGGCTCCGAGCGGGAGCTGAGACAATTCTGAAAATGGAGATCAAAAAATATGGCTAATTACAGACGCGGGAGGATCAATGATGAAACGGTGCGCGTCATGGCGGAGCTTCTGCGCGGAGTCAAGGACCCGCGCGTTTCGGAGGCTTTTATCAGCGTGACGGCGGCAGAGGTGACTCCCGACCTCAAATATGCGAAGATCTACTACTCGGTGCTGGGCGGCGAGAATGACAGCGAGAAGATGAAGGGCATAGCCAAGGGACTGCGCTCGGCGTCGGGATATCTGCGCCGCGGGCTTGCCGAGAAGCTGAATCTGCGCATCACACCTGAGCTGACCTTTGTTGCCGACAGCAGTGCGGCAAACGGAGCACACATCGCTTCCCTGCTTGAGGATATCTCGCGGGAGGCGGCGGCACACGAGCCGGAAAACCCTGGCGCGAATGAAAGCGAAGAATAAGCGCGAGCCATTCTCATAAGAAACGCCCCCTCTGCTTCCGGAGTCTTAACGCTCCGAAAACAGAGGGGAGTTTTATTTCATTGACAGCTTATGCTGTCGGGGTGGCTGTCAGGTGTTCTCAGCTTTTGGGTACGTAGATGCGCAGATGCGCTGCGGCGTTGGCGAAGTTTGCTGAAATATCGGTCTTGGGCGAGGAGGAGACGTTAAAGGCGCACCATGCGTTGCTTCCCCACCAGGCTTCGTCAATAATGACCACACCGCTTGACACCATTCCCGGGCGGGAGGATGCTGCCGCTTTGCTTTCAAGCCATTTTTCGGGGCGGTACTGCCATCCGGGGTCGCAGATGATCACAGAACCCACCGGGATCTGAGTGCGGCTGTAAAGCTCGGCGGTGCAGACGTGCCGGTTGTAGGTCGACGCGCTGGCGCTTGGGTAAACAAGGCTTGAGCCTTTGGTGCAGTACCAGTATGCGTTATCAACGCGCTCCCAGTTGAAGAGCGTGTATCCCGAAAGATCGACGTTGCTTGCCGCAGCAAGTATCTTGTCCGCTTCAAAGAAGTCCTCAGGCTCAAGTGTCACATCGGAGGGAGTGGTTCCGGTATGTCCGGAGTCACCTGTCTTCATAGAAGACTCGGTCACGGCGCGCGGGTTGGCTATTGCGGAGGCTACCGACTCCTTGAGCAGCGCCATTACATCGGCGGTTATCTCGGCGGGAGAAGGGTTAAAGGTCAATTCCTCTACCGAGCAGCCGGTAAGCGAGGCGAACCATGTCATGCCTGCAAGCATACGTCCTATATTGTAGCTGAGGTGATAGCCGTCGCGGGTAAGAGTATCGCCGAGGAAGCCGGTGCGCGCATTCTGTATCGCCGTACCGACTGGAATTACAGAGCTTATCGAGGATATGGTATCGACGCACTGCGCAGTCGTTGAGATGATCATGTTGTACATGGTCATCTGGTCTTTGTTGTAGTTCGGGAAGGAGGAATGCGTCGAATCCTGCTGATATGCCCAGGTCATATGCCATACTATGCGGGCGGAGGCGGGTTTGTTCGCCTCAACATAAGCGACAAGTGCGGCAAGATTGCTGTAGCTTGCGGGCAGACCGCAGGTCTTGCTCG
Organism: Clostridiales bacterium; assembly: GCA_003523225.1. GTDB lineage: Bacteria > Bacillota > Clostridia > Oscillospirales > CAG-272 > CAG-390. The sequence continues at coordinate 9,489 of DPGK01000033.1, read as the reverse complement.
TCTGCTGGAGCGTGATTATATCCCACTCCTCGTCTTTGATGCCCTTAAGCATCGTTGTGTTTTTGGTGTTTGTCCAGGTTCCGTTTGTAGTCTTGTAATAGGTGTACGCACCGTCACCCGCGCGCGCGTGGGAATAATGCGTGTCAAGTGAGCAGCCGCCTATGTAAAGGTTGCCAAGTACTATCTCCTCAACGCCGAGGTTCTTTGATATCTGAGCCAGATACTGCATGGCGTCGGTGCTGAAGCTGTTGCCGATGGCAAGCACCTTGAGCGACTTCGGCGGAGTTGCGGGTCCGGTCTGAGGCTCGGCGGTGGTTTCCGGAGCATCGGTCACGTTTTCGGTAGTAACGGGAGCGTCTGGTATGTTATCCGTTGTAACAGGGGCGTCGGTCTCTGACAGTGGATCAGAGCTGCTGTCAGTACCGTTTTGTGTACCGGTATCCTTGGTGCAGCCGACGGCGGCAAAGATCAGCAGTGCGGCAAGCGCCATAGCAACATAGCGTTTTAGAGAGGACATTTTCTTTCTCCTTGAAATAAATTCGGCAACTCACGGAACGTTCCGCGAAAAAATGCCAAGTATAGTATATCATGTTTTTCAGAAAACCGCAAGTTTTTTTGCACAAATAAAATTGCGGAACTTGAAATATTGTTATTGTTACCGTACAAGCGGCAGTTTTTTCTTGACAAAACAGATAAGGTATGATATCATACTGGAAATCCGCAGGTGCGGCGCTGTTACGTTTCTTTGCCGGCGCTTTGATTTTTTCTCCAAGGAGTTTTTTATGAGCATTATTGATTCCTTTGACCCGCAGGACAGACCCATTATCGGCGTTGAGGACGTATATGAAAAAAGAGCGGAGCGGCTTGACGCCTGCATAATAAACTTTTCCCGCAAGATCACGGACGCACTGCTTGAGGACGGGCTTATTGAGGAGCTTGCACCCGACACTATAAAAAGCGTTTCGTGCGACTATCCCGTTTATCTTTACAAGGGGACGAATATCGGCATGGTGCAGACCACGGTCGGCGCTCCGGTGACGGCGGTCCTGCTTCAGGAGATAGGGCATATCTTTTCGTGCCGCCGCTTTGTGCTGTTCGGCTCATGCGGCGGGCTTGACAGGACTATCCCGCCCGGAAAGCTGATCGTTCCCACGCACGCCTACCGCGACGAGGGGACAAGCTATCACTACGCCCCGCCCGCCGATTACATAGAAATAAAAAATCACCCCGCAGTGTGCGGAGTGCTTGATGCGCTCGGTATAGAATACGTTATCGGCAGGACATGGACGACAGACGCCTTTTACCGGGAGACCGAAAAACGCTGCAATGCGCGGAAAAGCGAGGGCTGCATCGCCGTTGAGATGGAGCTGAGCGCCTGTCAGGCAGTCGCCGACTGGTGCGGTGTTGAGCTTTACAGCTTCCTTTACCGCGCCGACAACCTTGATTCCTTCAAATGGGAAGAGGGAGTGCTGTCCTCCCTGCCCGCAGACGAGCGGCTGAAGCATTTCTTTGTCGCGCTTGAGATAGCAAAGGAGGCTTCCCAAAAAGATGAATGTGGAAATTGATATAAGCGGGGCGTATCTTGAGACCGCGCGGCTGATACTGCGACCGTGGCGCAAAGAGGATATTGCCGACTTTTACGAATACGCCTCAGCCCCCGGCGTCGGAGAGGCGGCGGGCTGGCGGCATCACGCCTCGGTCGGGGAATCGGAGCGCATACTTGACGCGTTTATCGCGGAAAGGAATGTTCTTGCCATTGTATACAAGGCAAACGGCAAGGCAATAGGCTCGCTGGGCTTTCACCGCTCACGGGCTGAGGACGACCCGGCTTATGCCGGACTTCGCCTGAGGGAGATAGGGTATGTTCTTTCAAAGGACTACTGTGGTCAGGGGCTTATGCCGGAGGCGGTGGAATGGGCGATCGGCTACGGCTTTGATGTGCTGGGGCTTGACGCGCTGACGGTCTGCCACTTCCGGGAGAACGACCGCTCCCGCCGCGTGATCGAAAAATGCGGATTCCGGTTTGTAAAAAGCGGAATATACCATTCCGACCAGCTTGAGCGCGATTTTGACGACCTTGAGTACATACTTACCCGTGAGGAATATATCTCCCGCAGAGGATGAAAGCGATTGCTTTCATTTCAAGCCGATGCCGCGCAGCACCTCCGAGGTGGTAATTCCGCCGATATCGCAGGCAAGATAGTCCGGCTCAAAGGGCAGGCGCGCGCGGTCGTCGAGCTTTATCAGACGGTAATTGAGCGCAATCCGTGCGGCGCTTTCGCTTACCGATGCGCGGACGGAGGGCTTTTGTATTTCCGCTTTGCGCCCCAGCAGCTCGCCAAGACTGCCGAACTGACCTATCAGCGCCGCGGCTGTCTTAGGACCTACTCCGGCGGCTCCGCGCAGGTTGTCCGCGCTGTCCCCGACGAGCGCCTTGAAGTCGGCGTATCTTTCCGGTCCGACTCCGAATTTTTCACGCACATAGTCAGGTCCGCACAGCACCGTGCGGTCGCCTCGGTAGCGCAGCACGCTTACGTGCTCGCCCGCAAGCTGGAAAAAGTCGCTGTCAAAGGAGGAAATGACGATATCGTATTCCCCGGCAAGCCGGATGGCATACGAGGCTATTACGTCGTCGGTCTCAAACTCCTCGACCTCGGTGTGCCGCAGTCCGAGGTAGTCAAGCGCCGCGTATATGTCGGCAAGCTGTGAAAAGGGAGAATCCTCCTCCGCGACCGCCGAAAGATCCTGCCTGTTTGCCTTGTAGTCGGCGCTGAGAATGTTCCGCTCCGTGCCGTGCTCTCCGTCAAACAGCACGGCGGCGTGCGTCGGCTCGACCATGCGCATTATTTTCAGCAGTGCGCCGACAAAGCCGAGCGTGCCGTGAATGGGCTTGCCTGCGGCGTTCACTATCCGTGACGGCATTCCGAAAAACATCTGGAACAGCAGGTTGCTGCCGTCAACAAGAAGCAGTTTTTTCATGAGGCGGTCAGCGGTGCTCTATCAGCCGGCGCAGTGTTTCAGCCGCGGCGGCGGCATCGTTGCCCACCGAAAGCTCCACGTCGCATATTTCGGCGTTGCGGTATTCAAAATCAAGCGACATAATGCGGCGCATTTTGTCCTCGGGCGTGGTGTTTCTTCCTATTATATCAAGCAGTACGGAGCTTTTTTCGCGGTTGGTAAAGACGAGCATGGCGCGTGTGCGGTAAAAATTCTTTATCGTCAGCGCGCCGCAGATGTCGATGGGTATCACGGCGCAGTGCCCGCGCTCGACGATGGGAGCTATCTCATCGTCGGAGGTGCCGAAATAATATTTGCTGTAAACGGTGGTCTCAATGAACTTACCCGCGTCCTTTTCCCGCAGGAATTTTTCCTCGCTGATAAAGCGGTACGCGTCGGCGCTTTCCCCCGGGCGGCGGGGGCGCGTGGTGGAGGTCAGCGGCTTTTCAAACCGCTCCTGCCGCATCAGCTCGTGCGCGATATCGTTTTTAAGCGAGCCGGAAGGACCTACAAGGCATACGACCCCGCCGTGCGTCAGGTCGGGAGCTTTTTCGGTAAAGGAGCTGCGCACCATCTGGCAAAGGTGCAGAAAATCATCATAGCTGTTGACAGACAGAAGTCCCGACATATCCGTGTTCCACGGCTTGCGGAAAAGCACGGGATACGCGGCGCGTGAGTTTGAGATATTGTGCGCGGCGTCGTCAAGCAGAATATCCACCGCCACAACATCCTTGCGCGTGCCGATAATTATATTTTCGGAAGGAATTTCGGGAAAATCCCGCATCAGCCGCTCGGCGCGCGCGGTCATGCACCTGGGAGAGACGGCTGTAATGAAGAATATGTCCGCAAGTGTGGAAAGCTCGCGCACAAATTCCTGCGCTCCGGGCAGTATCGGCTGGGTGCGGACGAATTCGGGGTCGGAATACAGCGCCATTCTCTCGTCGGAATGTCTGCCGTAGTGTCCCCACCCGGTGATCTCGTTGATGCTTACCGGCTCTTCGTCGGGATGCCGGGCGTTTATGATCGAAAGAGCATATGCGTTGCACTCGTAAAGCGTGTCGTCAACGTCAAGTCCGACCCGGAGTCTGTATTTTTTCATGTAAAAAGCTCCTTTCCTCAAAGCCGCATACTTCTCTGAAAGCAGAACCGCTCAGCTGCGGCATCCGGCGTGTTTTTTAAGGCACAGACTATTATACAACATTTACTTCATTTTGGCAATATGCTGAACGAATGATGCCGGATAATTGCCGCCATCATCTCAGTTTGCCGAATATCCTCGCTTGTATTATGAAGGGTCTTATACCGATCTGTCAGGCGGGGAGTTTTTTGTTCCCGGCGTTTTGCGGACATGTGTTATGCGCAGGGTGATATGATTACTGAACGCACTTTTTTTAAAAAACGCGGTTTTTTTGTTTTTACCTCTTGACAAGTCTCTGCTGTTGTGCTATCATATTAGCGTACTAAAGTGGAGCGGCACAAAACGGTCGGAAATGACGTCCGGCGCACGTGAATTTATGCTCTCCCGGATAATTTGACCGCGCCAAAGTATCTTGCGCGGCAGAAAGAGGACAAAAATGAAAAACTCAGTAAAGTCAATTCTTAAAAGATCAATTACCGCGGCGCTCGCCGTACTGCTTGCCATAATGAGCTTTGCCATCGCCGGCTGCTCAAACTCGGAGGACGATCTTGACTACGTGAAGAAAAACGGCAAGCTCGTCATCGGCATCACCGAATACCCTCCTATGGACTATCAGGAATCCGGCTCTGACGAATGGGTCGGCTTTGATGCGGACATGGCAAAGGCGTTTGCCGAAAGCCTGGGCGTCAAGGCGGAGTTCGTCGTCATCGACTGGGGAACAAAGATCGCCGCTCTCAAGGGCAAGACCATTGACTGCGTGTGGAACGGCATGACCCTTAACGACGAGGTCGCCGCCGGAATGGGCGTTTCCAAGGAATACTGCAAAAACGCGCAGGTCGTTATACTTCCCGCCGACAAGGTAAATGATTATCAGACGCTTGACAGCCTCAAGGGGCTGAAGATTGCGGTTGAAGGCGGTTCCGAGGGCGAAAAGCAGGCAAAGGCGCTGGGTTGCGAGACCGTTGCCGTCTCCGACCAGACCAAAGCCGTCATGGAGGTAGCCGCAAAGACTGCCGACGCCGCAGTGGTGGATCTGCTGCTTGCGGGCAACCTTGTGGGCGAGGGCACCTCGTATGCCGGACTTTCCATCGGTATAAAGCTCAACGAGCTTGAATACTTCGTCGTCGGCTTCCGTCAGAATTCCTCGCTTGTGGAGAAATTCAACGAATTCTGGAAAAAGGTATCCGCCGACGGTACACTTGACGCCGCCGCCGAGAAATACGGCGTGCAGGAAGCCGTTATCAAGAGCTGATCCAAGGCTTTGTCATTCGGGGCTGCTGTCTTTGCGGCAGCCCCGGTATTTGTGTAAAATAATACCCGAAAGGATGCCGCAAGGCTGAAAAGCTATGATCGGAGATGTTCTTCTGTCCCTTTGCGACGGATTTCTGAAAACACTCGAAATATTTGCACTCACACTTGCCGGAGCGCTCCCGCTGGGACTTCTGATCGCATTCGGCTCAATGAGCCGCCTTCGTCCGGTGAAGGCGGTGATCAAGGCGATAGTCTGGGTCGTGCGCGGTACTCCGCTGATGCTCCAGCTTATCGTCATTTACTACGGTCCGGGGCTGTTTTTAGGCAATAATATCTGGGGTACCGGAAACCGCGGAAGATTCATTGCCGTGGCGGTGGCGTTTATTTTCAACTACGCGTGCTATTTTTCCGAAATTTACCGCGGGGGAATTGAAAGCATCGCTGCCGGTCAGTATGAGGCGGGGCAGGTGCTGGGCATGACGCGCTCGCAGATATTCTTCAAGGTAATACTGCTTCAGGTCATAAAGCGGATAATTCCTCCCATGAGCAATGAGATCATTACGCTCGTAAAGGATACCTCCCTTGCACGCGTGATATCAGTCTACGAGCTTATCTGGAGCGGCGAGGCATACATAAAAAGCGCCGGACTTTTGTGGCCGCTACTTATGACGGGGGTGTTTTACCTGCTGTTTTCCGGTCTGCTTACCGTTCTGTTCGGATATGCGGAAAAGAAGCTCGGCTATTTCAAAGCGTGAAAAAATCAGATCATCCGGGAGTGGGATATGTCAATTCTTGAAGTCAAAGGTTTAACCAAGCGGTTCGGCAAGACCGAGGTGCTTAAGGGCGTTTCCTTCAGCCTTGAGGCGGGGGAGGTGCTTTCCGTTATCGGTTCGTCGGGAAGCGGAAAGACCACGCTGCTGCGCTGCCTCAATTCGCTTGAATTTGCCGACGGAGGCACTATTTCGGTGGCGGGGGAGCTTATGTTTGACGGGGACAGCCATGTGACAGTCAGCGAAGCGGAGCTGCGCCGCCGCAGACTGCATTTCGGTCTGGTCTTCCAGTCATTCAACCTGTTTCCGCAGTATACGGCGCTCGAGAACGTCACGCTTGCGCCCAATCTTACCGGACGCGCTTCTCCGCAGCAAAACCGCGCCCGCGCGCTTGAGCTGCTCTCACAGGTCGGTCTTGCGGAAAAGGTGAATAATTATCCCTGTCAGCTTTCCGGCGGACAGCAGCAGCGGGTGGCAATAGCCCGCGCGCTGGCGATGGATCCGGAGATACTCTGCTTTGACGAGCCTACCTCCGCGCTCGACCCCGAGCTGACCGGAGAGGTGCTGCGCGTCATTCAGGCGCTTGCCGAGAGAAATATGACCATGATCGTGGTAACGCATGAGATGAGCTTCGCGCGCGATGTTTCCGACCGCGTGCTGTTTATGGACGAGGGCGTGATCGCAGAGCAGGGAACCCCGCGCGAGGTATTTGACGCTCCGAGGACGGAACGCCTGCGAACATTCCTTGCGTCCTACAATAACGGCGGCAATTGAGAAATTAGGATGCGTGCTGCCGCAAAATCTGCGGCAGCACGCACACCGGGACGCAGGGAAAACGGAGAGCAAAATCAGCAAAACACAGCAAAAATAAAGCGGTTCGCTCTTGACAAATCGCCCGTAATGTGATAATATATTAAAACAGCACGGAGAGGTATCGAAGCGGTCATAACGAGGCGGTCTTGAAAATTTGCGAGCACAGCGGTCGCAAAAACCGTGAAAAGCCTTGCAACACCTTACTTTATCGGCACTCCGAAAGCAGCACAAAAGCGCATTTCTAAAAGAATTTCTAAAACAATTGAATATCTGATGATTTCTGTCGAAAGACAGTTTCATATACGGAGAGGTATCGAAGCGGTCATAACGAGGCGGTCTTGAAAAACTATCGTTCTGATCACAGCAAGCTCCCCAAAATCCTTGATTTTATTGGGTTTTTCGCATTTTTTCTTGCACTTTGCGAGATGGGCATCTCGCAGTTTTCTCGCAATTTTCTCAATTTCATACTTTGGTATTTGCTGACCTTGCGGTCAGTTTGATACACGGAGAGTTATCGAAGCGGTCATAACGAGGCGGTCTTGAAAACCGTTTGCCGGCAACGGCGCGTGAGTTCGAATCTCACACTCTCCGCCACTTTGGGGTCAGGATGGCAGTCCTGACCCTATTTTTTGCTTATACGGCTTCTTCTGATGACAGAACCTTGTCGATGATTTTGGCACTCTCTCGCTTGCTTTCGCTGTCCACGTGCGCATAAATATTTGCCGTGGTACTGATATTGCTATGGCCAAGCCATTCCTGAATCTCTTTCATGGAAATATCGTTTGCCAGCATAAGCGAGGCACAGGAGTGCCTTAGATCGTGGAATCGGATCTTTTTCAGTCCGTTTCGCTCGAGAATCACCTTGAAGTGTTCTGTGACATACTGTGGTTTCAGAATATCCCCCATCGCATCTACGCACACATAATCCAGATATTTTCTGTTGTACGATTTGCGCAGGACTCGTTGCATTTCCTCTTGCCGTGCTTTTTCTTCCTCTAAAGCCTTTTTGATGAATGGCATCAGCGGGAGAGAACGGTAGGAGGATTTTGTCTTCATGACATCAAGACCTTCGATTTCATTGCCGTTCAGCTTGTTTTCGATGATCTTGTGCCTGATATAGATTTTGTCTTCGACAGGGTCTATCGCATCCCATTTCAGTCCCAGCACTTCGCTTCTCCGAAGTCCGTAATAAGCGGTCAGTATGACTGCTATCTTCATAGGATCGCCCTCCAAGCACTCAAGGAGCTGTTTGATCTCTGCAGAGTTGTAGTACGTTCCTATGTATTGCACTGCCTTGGGTCTGTCTGCTTGGTCACAAGGGTTGGTCGGGATCACACGGCGTTTAACGGCTTGCTTGAATGCAAGGTGCATCATCGAATGATACCTTTGTGCGGTTGCACCGGTAAGCCCGTCATTCCGGAGCGAGATGTAGAATGCATTTATCTCATCGCCGGTCAGTTCTTTGAGGGGAATGCCCAGCTTCTTAAAGTACGGTACGATCCTTCCGTCCGTCATTCTTTTGTAGCTGTTATACGTAAGGACGGAGATATTGCATTTGTGGCTTTCAAGCCATTCCACAATGTATTCGTCCACCTTCTGATCCGCCAGTCTCATTCGTTCCTGCTCTGCATGCGTTAAAGATTCTTTTAGGTACAGATCGCCGGAGTTGTATTTGGAGAGTAGTTCGTTCAAGCGGTGTCCGGCTTCCGTCTTGCTTCCTTTTTTGGCTTCCAGGTCAAGGCCTTGCCATTTCTCTTTGCGTTTTCCTTCCGCGGTGTATAAGTTGATTACAGCGTACCATTTGCCGTTCTTTTCGGTCAGCCGACCGGTTATTCTTTTCATGTATATCTTCCTTTCTTTTTATTGTGGTTGGCAAATGACTTCATAGCGCTGTCGGCACTATGAAGTATATCACATTTGCACTCATTAATCCAGCGATTACCGGAGATTATACGGGATTCAATTGATAATTATTTGTGTCCAAAAGATAGCATATAAGTCCATATACTTGTTGACAAGGTGTAGCAGATTGTTGCCGTGAGAGCGCATGGGATTCCGCAGGTCAATGACGGAAATGTGGTATCCGTAATACTTGGAGGCGATGGAGCCGTAGTTTCTCATGATATCGCCCTTGGTATCGGTCGACAGGAAGGACATTCCCGAAGCACAGGCGTATTCGATATTCGGATAGAGCCAATATGCGGTTTTACCGACACCTGCCGCACCGATCATCATGCAGTGAACGTCGCCGGTATCAACAAGTCCAACAGTGTTCTTCCCAGTGGTTTCACAACCGACTACGATGCCTTGCTCTTTCGGACGGCTTTTTTCATCCGTTCTCCATCTGTCAGGCTCATACGGAATGTGCTTGTAGGTTTCCTTGATCTCTTTCTTGGTAGCCCATCTTGCCGTTCCGTGCTGACCTTGCCCGACGGTTATCCCGAAAGATACCGCAAAGATTTTTGAAAAGCCGGGTGACTGCTGTGGCACTCACCCTGTGCTTCTCTGAAGACAATTGCT